>JAEWBG010000074.1 GCA_023391335.1 Pseudomonadota bacterium
CGCCGGGCGAGAGTGGAAAGCTGCACTGACCCAATTCGCAATCCTATTCGCAGATCGCTTTGCCGCTGTTGGGATGTGAGAATCAGTTTTTGAAACCGACCTCACACACAGAATTTCGGACAGGCTCAGCGCTCCAGATCCTGCCCTGACACATCCTGTTCATCTTGTTAATCCTATCTAGAAATTCTTCTCTCTCCATCCTCAGGCAGAAGCAAAGACTTGGACAGGATGAACTGGATTGACAGGATGGTCGAGCTCGAGTTCCGCGATATGAGCTCACTTGCCGGTCAGTGAATCGCAATTCACGTTGAACGCACTTTTACCCCATCACTTCATCAGTTCTTTTTTGCGTTCTCTGTGGCCAAATTCTCTTTCTTCTTCTCAGACCGCAGTACTTTTTGCGCGCTTTGTGTTGCGTCCGGCTCTCAGCAACGACCATGTGACCCACGCCGCGAATTCGCGAGATGAGCTCCACCCTTCACGCGTTCCGCGCCTTCACTTCATCATCTCATCACTTTTTCTGACCCAGATAGTCATCCTTGAGCTTCACATAGTGATGAGCCGAGTAAGAAAGGAATTCGATTTCCTCTGCACGCAGATCGCGAACGCGGCGGGCTGGACTTCCGACATATAAACCGCGAGCTTCCAGACGTTTGCCGGGAGAGATCACGCTTCCGGCGCCGACGATGACTTCATCTTCGATGATCGCGTCGTCGAGTACGACCGAGCCCATACCAATCAGGCATGAATTCCCGACGGTGCACGCGTGCAGCACAACGCGATGTCCAACCGTGACATCCGAACCGATGATCAGCGCGCGTCCGCCTGGCGTGAACGGACCGTCGTGCGTCACATGCATAACGCTCCCATCCTGGATGTTCGTGCGTGCGCCGATCTGGATCGAAAACACATCGCCCCTGACGACCGCAGTGGGCCAAACAGACACGTCATCCGCGAGCGTCGTGCGTCCAATGACCACGGCAGACGGTGCAACGTAAACCCGCTGACCCAGGACAGGCGCGTACTCAAGATAGTTTTCGATGCTCATAGCCACTTTCCGTTGAAGTACTGCGCAGCGTGGCGAACGGTGCGAGGACGTGTCAAGGGAAGGGAAACCTCTCGATCGACCCCCGCTCGACCTGGTGGCTCTTGAACTAGAATCGTCCGGACGCATCCTTGGCTTTTCCGCACAGCACGAGCACTTCCTACATGAGCACTGCCTGGTCCCAAAACGAGCTGCCCGCCTTTTCCGCTGTTAAGCCGACTGAAGTAGAGCCGGCAATTCGAACGTTGCTCGACTCACACCGCGATCGGTTGAACGCGTTGCTGGCTTCGGGCGCGAACACGTGGGACTCGCTGGTCGTGCCGCTTGAGGAGATGCAGCACGAGCTGTCGCGGACGTGGTCTCCGATCGGTCACATGAACGCCGTCGTGAATTCGGACGAATTGCGCGCTGCGTACAACGCATGCTTGCCGTTGTTAACCGCGTGGCACACCGACCTCGGGCAGAACGAACAGCTCTATCGCGCCTACGAACACATATTGAGCCATGAAGGCTCGAAGCTCAGTGCCGGTCAGCGCAAATTGCTCGAAAATGCCCTGCGGGATTTCCGGCTTGCCGGCGTCGCGCTGCCCGCCCAGAGCAAACAAGAATTCAAAGGACTGATGGAGCAGCTTGCCACGCTCAAATCCAAGTTCGACGAGCACGTGCTGGATGCAACGAACGCGTGGTCGCGTCATGTGACGAATCAGTCCGAACTGGCCGGCTTGCCGCCTTCGATCGTCGATCGAGCTCGCGCGGCTGCTCAGTCTCGCGACTTGGAAGGTTGGTACTTCACGCTCGATGCGCCGAACTACCAGGCAGTGTTGATGCATGCCGATCATCAGCCACTCAGAGAAGAGTTCTACCGCGCATGGGTAACACGCGCATCGGATCAGGGAGCCCAGCCAGAGAAGTGGGACAACACCGATCTCATGGCGCAAATTCTCTCGCTTCGGCAACAGCTCGCCCAGCTCGTCGGCTACACCAACTATGCGGAGTATTCGCTCGCCAGCAAGATGGCGACGTCCGTGAGCGAAGTCCGCACGTTCCTTGAAGAACTAGCGCAAAAGAGCAAGCCCGTCGCACAGCGTGAACTGGATGAGTTGCGGCAGTTTGCGCAACGAGACCTGAAGCCTTGGGATGTCGCGTACTACGCAGAGCGAATGAAGCGCGAACGCTTTCAGCTATCGGAAGAGGCACTGCGGCCTTATTTCCCCTTGCCTCGCGTTCTGAAAGGAATGTTCGCAGTCGCGGAGAAGTTGTACGGCGTGCGCATCGTTGAACGCAAAGGCATCGATTTGTTTCATCAGGATGCACAGTTCTACGACATTCTGAATGCCGATGGCTCGCGCCGCGGCAGCTTCTTCGTCGATCTCTATGCGCGCGCAAAAAAACGCGGTGGCGCTTGGATGGACGAATGCGTCGGACGCAAGGAGTTGGGAGCATCGAGCTCGTTGCCCGTCGCATATTTAGTTTGCAACTTCATGCCGCCCGTGGGAGGCAAGCCTGCGCTGCTCACGCATTCGGAAGTCGTGACGATGTTCCACGAGTTCGGGCACGGACTGCACCACATGCTCACGCGCGTGGATTACCCGAGCATCGCTGGGA
Organism: Pseudomonadota bacterium; assembly: GCA_023391335.1. Classification (GTDB taxonomy): domain Bacteria; phylum Pseudomonadota; class Gammaproteobacteria; order Steroidobacterales; family Steroidobacteraceae; genus Steroidobacter. The sequence continues at coordinate 2,651 of JAEWBG010000074.1, forward strand.
TCAATGGCGTCGCATGGGATGCTGTAGAACTTCCGAGTCAGTTCATGGAGAACTTCGCGTGGCGGCCGGAAGTGCTGCCGCTGATCTCTGGCCACGTCGATACCGGCGAGCCATTACCTGAGCAGGAACTGCAACGACTGCTCGGGTCGCGGACGTTCCAGGCGGGCATGCAGACGGTACGGCAACTCGAGTTCGCGTTGTTCGATCTGCGTATCCACAGCGAAGCACCCTCGAACGGCGCCGCCATCATGAATATCTTGAATGAAGTGCGCGCTCAAGTGGCGGTCATCCATCCGCCTGCGTTCAATCGTTTCGCACACAGCTTCCAGCACATCTTCTCGGGCGGGTATGCAGCGGGCTATTACAGCTACAAGTGGGCTGAAGTCCTCGCGGCAGATGCGTTTAGCGCGTTCGAAGAAGAAGGCGTGTTCAATCCGCAAGTCTCGCAGCGATTCTTATCGGCGATCCTCGAAAAGGGCGGCAGCCGCGATGCGATGGATGCGTTCGTCGAATTCCGCGGTCGCAAGCCGCAGATCGAGCCGCTGCTAAAGCAGCTAGGTCTCGCAGCCTAGCTGCGATCGTGATGGGGTGAGAAAAGTGATGGAGTGAATATTGGTGCTCATCTGCACCTTTCACCCCATCACCGCATCACTTCATCACCCTAGATCAAACAAGATCGCCTCACCGGACGGTGAGCCCGCAAGTTCGAGACGCGTCTCGTTCGTGATCGCAGCGCCATCTCCCGCACTCAATGTTTTTCCGTTGAGCTGAATCGACCCGCGAGCCACATGTACCCACGCGTGGCGTCCCGGTGCGAGTTCGTGGACGACGCGCTGCTCCGCCGAATCCAGCACAGTCACGTACATCTTCGCGTCTTGATGAATGCGAATGATGTCGTCGCGTTCTTCATTCGCTGCAACGAGTAGCAACTTGCCAAGCTTCGCTTCGCGCGAGAAATGCAGCTGTTCGTATTTCGGCGTGATGCCGGCGCGCTCTGGAACGATCCAGATCTGCAAGAAGTGAACCGGCTCGGCAGGTGAATGATTGAACTCGCTGTGACGAATCCCGGTGCCGGCACTCATCTTCTGCACATCGCCCGGACGAATCACTGAGCCTGTGCCCAGGCTGTCCTTGTGCTCAAGCGCACCCTCGAGCACATACGTGACGATCTCCATATCGCGATGACCGTGAGTTCCGAAGCCGCCCGAAGGAGCAACGGTGTCATCGTTGATCACGCGCAAGGCACGAAATCCCATGTGCGCGGGATCGTAGTAATCCGAGAAGCTGAAGGTGTGCCAGCTATCGAGCCAGCCCAAATTGCTGTGACCGCGCTCTTTGGCTGAACGAACATTGATCATTACGACCTCCTAGGTTGGAGGTGATGATACGACCGGCATCAGCTTCGATCTGCGGGGTGCGGGGAATAGGAGTTATGCCGGGCGCGAGCGGTGATGAGGTGATGAAGTGATGGGGTGAAAAGCGCAACTCATCAGAGCTCCGACTAGGGACGATCTTGTCCGCGTTGTGCCCAGGAGCTACAAGAGTAGCTGCTCTACCTACGCACCACCGTTCACCTCATCACTTCATCACCTCATCACGTTGTGACCGGTCACTTCGCGACACCGTTCACCTCATCACTCCATCACCTCATCACCTGTCTTGGTTACTTGGTAACCAAGACTTTCCTCACCCATCCGCCGCCACTGCCGGACTCGACGTTCAAGTAGCCGTTCTTCTCTTCGCCAACGACGATCATTTCGTCACCCTTGCTAAGGGTGGTAACGACTTTTGCGCCGTCACTAGGCTCGGCGTAGATCTTCACGTTCGCGATTTTCGGCACGACGGTATCGCCTTCATTGAATACGGCACCGGACTTGGTCTTCTTGCTCGACTCCTCGGCGAGCGAACCAACATCGCGCTGCAAGCTCGGCTGGTTGCGCACTGCACGGACGATGTTGTTGTAGTTGTCCATGAAGCTGGCAGAAAGCATCTTGCCTTCGTTCGTGTTGACGTAGCCGCCCAGACCGCCGGCATGACTGCCATGCAGTAAGCCGACGCCAAGCCGCAGATCCGCCTTTCTGGCGCTGCCTTCGGCTGCCGCGACCTGTAGTCCCGACCGCGAATCGGTGACCAGCATGCTGGTTTGGGCTTCCTTGAACTTCACGCCACCTGCGACCGCACCGATCACGCGTCCCTTGGTTCCTCCGACCAGTCCACCGATCGCGCCGCCCAGTCCTCCTGCATCGTTCTCAGAAAACACGACCGACGGGGTGAGAACGAAATCGGCGCTGATCATCTGGCCGCCGCCCATGTTCGATCCGGAACGCAGCTCACCCGATTCGGCCAACGCGCGCTCTTGCATCATGTTCTGCATGGCCATGCCGCGTTCGACGACCAGGAAACAGTTCGATTGCTGGACCATCATGCGAATCAGCCCGCTTGGAGATTGCAAGCCATAGTGGGCAAGCGACTGCGTCACCTGATTCTGCGGCTCGACGACGGCCAGCGCGCCCATCGGCTTATCGCAGTGTTCGAGCCCGTTGTCGTTCTGCGATCCGCCGGGCCCTGCGGAACCTTGAACCTCCGAACCGCCGGAACCCTTTTTGACGTCCAACGGCCCGGCGGCGACGGACAGACACAAAAGGGAAGTCGCCAACGCGACCGCGCCACGCAGGGCATTCGCCGATTTCATAGTTGAGGCTCCTGAAGCTCGCCGGGATCGCAGCTCCGCTACACGCTGCGCTTAAAAAGTGGCGCGATCTGAGCACGGCCTCTAAATGGGGGTCAAGCAAGCCGCGCATGACCAGAAGGCCAATGGATCCGGCAGCTTATGACGTGATTCCCGGGTTGCATTGACGCATGAGCCCGCCTCTGTAAGATGGCTAACACTCCTTCGGGTTGTATTCAACGAGTTCGCGGCGACGCGGCCAAAGCTGGCCGTGTGCGCAGTGGCCACCTGCGCGAAACAACCTAGCTGAATCAGCGACTTAGAGCTGCCGATCCACGTCGATCGCGCGGACTGCTCTGCCGCCGCCACTATTTGGCGCCAGGTCGCTGCGGTCGGATCCTGCATCCACGGCTGCAGGCACGTCTGCGCGAAACCGCGCGGCGATCCGCCCAAGCTGCGGAGCATCGGTCGTCGCACTCGACGGCCAGATTAATCAGGCACGCCGACGGAGCGGCTGCCTCACCGGATTCAAGTTTGAAAGACGGACGAGACACTATGAGCACTAGCAATTCCGAAGGGCGCCTTCTGCGTACCACCCGGCCTGAAAAGCAGGGTTTGTACGATCCAGCCTACGAACACGATGCCTGCGGCGTCGGCTTCGTGGTGGATATCAAAGGCCGCAAATCCCACAAGATTTTGCAGCAGGGATTGCAGGTCCTGACGAACCTGGATCATCGCGGCGCCTGCGGTGCCGAAACCAACACGGGCGACGGCGCCGGCGTGCTGATGCAGATGCCGCACAAGTTTTTGACGGGCGCGGCGAAGAAGATCGGCGTCGATTTGCCCAACGTGGGCGAATACGGCTGCGGCATCGTGTTTCTGCCGCGCAATGCGACGCTGCGTCGTCGCATCGAAGAGCGCTTCGAGCAAATCGTTCAGTCCGAAGGCCTGACGATTCTCGGCTGGCGCACCGTTCCCACCAACAACAGCATGCTCGGCGAAACGGCGAAGTCGTGCGAACCGTTCATGCGTCAGGTGTTCGTCGGTCGCAATCCCGAGCTCAAGAGTGAACTCGCGTTCGAGCGCAAGCTGTACGTGATTCGCAAGCGCGCATATAGCGAAATCCGCGCCTCCACCCTTGAGGGTGCCGCGTCATGGTACGTCGCGAGCCTCTCTCACAAGACGCTCGTCTACAAAGGCATGTTGCTCACCGAGCAGCTCGCCCAGTACTTCCCGGATCTCTCCGATCCGACGATGGAAACCGCGCTTGCGCTGGTGCACTCGCGCTTCAGCACCAACACGTTCCCGAGCTGGGACCGTGCGCACCCTTACCGCTATGTCGCGCATAACGGCGAAATCAACACCGTGCGCGGCAATGCGAATTGGATGCACGCTCGTGAGGCGCTGTTCGAATCCGAAGCCTTCGAGGACATTAAAAAAATTCTGCCGATCATCAACCCGAACGGTTCCGATTCGGCGATGTTCGACAACACGCTCGAACTCTTGGTGCTGGCAGGCCGCTCGCTGCCGCACGCAATGATGATGATGATTCCCGAGCCGTGGTCGAACCATCAAACGATGGACGATGCCAAGCGCGCTTTCTATCAGTACCACTCCTCCCTGATGGAACCCTGGGACGGTCCTGCCTCGATCGCATTTACCGACGGCAAGCAAATCGGCGCCGTGCTCGATCGCAACGGTCTGCGTCCTTCGCGTTACTACGTGACGAAGGACGATCTCGTCGTGATGGCTTCCGAAGCCGGTGTGCTCGACATTCCGCCCGAAGACGTCGTCACCAAAGGCCGCTTGCAGCCGGGTCGCATGTTCCTCGTCGACACCGAGCAGGGCCGCATCATCGACGACGAAGAGATCAAGCGCGCGATTTGCACCGAGCGTCCCTATCGCCAATGGCTCCGCGATCATCAGGTTCACCTGAATGATCTGCCTGCCGCGCCTGAAGTGCCGGCACCAGACCACGATACGTTGCTGCAACGTCAGATCGCGTTCGGCTACACCTTCGAAGACGAGCGCATCATCCTCGCGCCGATGGCACAGAACGGCGTTGAAGCGATCGGCTCGATGGGCAACGACACGCCGCTCGCGGTGCTGTCGAACAAGCCACGTCTGCTCTATGACTATTTCAAGCAATTGTTCGCGCAGGTGACGAATCCGCCGATCGATTGCATTCGCGAAGAGATCATCACTTCAGCCGAGACGCGCCTGGGTTCGGAGGGCAACCTGCTCAATCCCCAACCCGCGGACTGTCGCCGCTTGGAATTGAAGTGGCCGGTGCTCACGAACGAAGAACTCGCCAAGATCCGTCGCATGGATTTGCCGGGCCTGAAGGTGGGCGTGCTGCCGACGCTCTTCCGCGTGACGCGCGGCGAGAAAGGCCTCGTGAAATCGATGGAAGAAATTCGTCTCATGGCGCGCCGACTGATCGAAGAAGAGGAAGTGAATGTCCTGCTGCTCTCCGATCGCGGCGTGAATCGCGAATTTGCGCCGATCCCGACGCTGCTCGCGGTTGCTGGATTGCATCACTACCTGATTCGTGAAGGTCTGCGCACGCGCGTCAGCTTGGTCGTCGAAACCGGCGAAGCGCGCGAAGTCCATCACTTCGCATTGCTGATCGGCTACGGCGCAAGCGCCATCAACCCATACGTCGCATTCGAAACCATCGACGGCATGATTCGCGATGAGCGCCTGCTCAATATCGATCACAAGAAGGCCTGCCAGAACATGGTGAAGGCCGCGACCAAGGGCGTCATCAAGGTCATGGCCAAGATGGGCATTTCCGCGATCCAAAGCTATCGCGGCGCTCAGGTGTTCGAAGCCGTCGGCTTGCGCCAAGACGTCATCGACGAATACTTCACGTGGACTGCATCACGTGTCGGCGGCATCGGCATGGATGTGATCGCACAAGAAGTGCTCGTGCGTCATCGCGCAGCATTTCCAGAACGCCGCGTGGACAATCACACGCTGCCGGTCGGCGGCCAGTATCAATGGCGCTCGAACGGCGAATATCACCTGTTCAATCCTGAGTCGATTCATCGCTTGCAGAAGGCGGTGCGCAACGACAACTACAACACGTTCAAAGATTATTCCCGCTTGATCAACGATCAGGCGACCAACCTTTGCACGCTGCGCGGTCTGCTCGAATTCAAGCCAGGCAATGCGATTCCGCTCGAAGAAGTCGAACCGATCGAGAGCATCATGAAGCGCTTCAAGACGGGCGCGATGTCATACGGCTCGATCAGCAAAGAAGCGCACGAGACCCTTGCGATTGCCATGAATCGCATCGGCGGCAAGAGCAACACCGGCGAAGGTGGTGAGGATCCGGAACGCTTCAAGCCGCTGGCAAATGGCGATTCGAAGAACTCCGCGATCAAGCAAGTTGCGTCGGGACGCTTCGGCGTGACGAGCGAATACTTGGTCAGCGCCAACGAGATTCAAATCAAGATGGCGCAAGGCGCGAAGCCGGGCGAAGGCGGTCAGTTGCCGGGTGCCAAAGTGTATCCGTGGGTCGCGAAGACTCGTCACACAACTGCCGGTGTCGGTCTGATTTCTCCGCCGCCGCACCACGACATTTACTCGATCGAAGATCTCGCCGAGTTGATTCACGATCTGAAAAACGCGAATCGTCGTGCTCGCATCAGCGTCAAATTGGTCGCAGAAGTAGGTGTAGGCACGGTGGCTGCGGGCGTCGCGAAAGCGCACGCGGACGTCGTGCTGATCAGCGGCTATGACGGCGGTACGGGTGCCTCACCGCAAACCTCCATCATTCACGCCGGTCTGCCGTGGGAATTGGGCCTCGCAGAAACTCACCAGACATTGGTGATGAACAATCTGCGGAGCCGCATCGCGGTGGAAACCGACGGCCAGTTGAAGACCGGGCGCGACGTCGTGATTGCGGCATTGCTCGGTGCCGAAGAGTTCGGCTTCGCGACAGCGCCGCTGGTCGCAACGGGCTGCATCATGATGCGTGTCTGTCACTTGAATACCTGCCCCACCGGTGTCGCGACACAAGATCCGCGCTTGCGCGAGAAGTACACCGGCAAGCCCGAGCACGTCGTGAACTTCATGCGTTTCATCGCGATGGAGATGCGCGAACTCATGGCGCAATTGGGTTTCCGTTCCATCGAAGAAATGGTCGGCCGCGTCGATCGATTGGAGCCCCGCAAGGCAATCAACCATTGGAAGGCGCGCGGTCTGGATTTCAGCAATCTGCTCTATCAGCCGGATGCGGGCCCCGAAGTCGGCCGCGTCTGCAAGATGGCGCAGGACCATGGACTCGAGAAGTCGCTCGATGTCACGAAGCTGCTCGATATCTGCAAACCCGCGATCGAGCGCGGCGAGAAAGTGCGTGCCGAGATTCCGATTCGCAACGTCAACCGCGTGGTCGGCACGATCACCGGCAGCGAAGTCACTCGCAAACACGGTGCGGCGGGACTGCCCGAAGACACCATCGAGCTGCATTTCAAGGGCTCGGCGGGCCAAAGCTTCGGCGCGTTCGTACCTCGCGGCATGTCGCTGTGGCTCGAAGGCGATGCGAACGACTACGTGGGCAAGGGATTGTCGGGCGGCAAACTGATCATCCGTCCGCACGCGAATGCCAAGTTCAATCCTTGGGAAAACATCATCGTCGGCAACGTTGCGTTCTACGGCGCAACCAGCGGCGAGGCGTACATCAGCGGCATGGCGGGCGAACGCTTCTGCGTGCGCAACAGCGGCGTGCATGCTGTCGTTGAAGCGGTTGGCGATCACGGTTGCGAATACATGACTGGCGGTCGAGTGATCGTACTCGGCGCAATCGGGCGCAACTTCGGCGCCGGCATGTCAGGCGGCGTGGCGTACGTACTGGATCAAGTCGGCAATCTCGATCTGAACATCAACCGCGAAATGGTCGATGTCACCAAGCTCGAGGAGCCGGAAGAGATCGCAGCCGTGCGCGCGATGATCGAGCGACATGCGAAGTACACGAACAGTGCTCGCGCTCGCTCAGTCCTCGACAACTGGGACAAGTCGGTGTCGCAATTCATCCGTGTGATGCCGCGCGACTACAACCGCATGCTCCAGTGCATCAAACGTGCACACGAGCAAGGCTTGACCGGTGAAGAGGCCATTATGGCGGCGTTCGAAGAAAACGCTCGCGACCTCTCGCGCGTCGGCGGCAACTAATGAAGGAGCGGATTGCGGATAGCGGATCGGGGATCGCAGAACATCGAATCCCCGCTTCGCCTGCCTTAGCAAGTGCAGCACTCGAAGCGAGTGCGAAACACTAGCTCTGGCCATCCGCCATCCGCTATCCGCTAGTCACTTCAAGAAAGATTAGACATGGGCAAACCAACTGGCTTTATCGAATACCTGCGCGAGCTTCCGGTCGATCGCACACCGCAAGAACGCGTTCGCGACTGGAACGAATTCCATCATCACATGGAAGAGAAACGGCTGCGCCATCAAGCAGCTCGCTGCATGGATTGCGGCGTTCCGTTCTGTCACACCGGCAAACTCATCAGCGGCATGGCCTCGGGCTGCCCGGTGAACAACGTGATCCCGGAGTGGAACGACTTGGTCTATCGCGGTCTGTGGCGCGAAGCGCTCGAACGCTTGCATATGACCAACAACTTCCCGGAGTTCACTGGCCGCGTGTGCCCCGCTCCGTGCGAAGGCTCGTGTGTGTTGGGCATTTCGAATCCTCCGGTGACGATCAAAACCATCGAGGCGGCCATCATCGACAAAGGCTGGGAAGAAGGCTGGGTCATACCTGAGCCGCCGAAGAATCGCACCGGCAAGAAAGTCGCTGTGATCGGCTCGGGTCCTGCCGGTCTTGCGGCCGCAGCACAACTGAATCGCGCGGGTCACACCGTGACGGTGCTCGAGCGTGCCGATCGTCCCGGCGGCCTGCTCATGTACGGCATTCCGAACATGAAGCTCGAGAAGCGCGAAGTCGTCGAACGACGCCTGAAGCTCATGGAACAAGAAGGCGTGAAATTCGTGTGCAATGCGAATGTCGGCGAGAACGTCGAGCCGCAATTGCTGCGCAAGGATTTCGACGCGATCGTGATCTGCACCGGCGCGACTCAGCCTCGTGATCTACCCGTTGAAGGCCGCAATCTAAAAGGCGTGCACTTCGCGATGGAATATCTCACCGCCAGCACCAAGGCGTTGTTGGATGGCGGACCGGATCAAACCCCGATCCATGCGCGCGGCAAGAACGTCGTCGTCATCGGCGGCGGCGACACCGGCACGGACTGCGTCGGCACCGCGATGCGTCAGGGCTGCAAGAACGTCGTGCAGATCGAAATCATGGCGCAGCCGCCGATGGACCGCGCGGCGGACAATCCATGGCCGGAATGGCCGAAGGTCTACAAGATGGACTACGGCCAGGAAGAAGCGGCTGCGAAATTCGGCGCCGATCCTCGTACGTATCTGACGACGGTGAAGCGCTTCAATGCCGATGCCAATGGCGGAGTGAAGGAACTTGTCACTGTGCAAGTCGGCTGGCAGAAGAACGAAAAGGGCCAGTTCATTCCGGTCGAAGTGCCCGGCACCGAAAAGGTCTATCCGGCCGAACTCGTGCTGCTCGCGATGGGCTTCTTGGGCCCAGAACAGGCGCTACTGAAAGATCTGACCGTCGAGACCGACCCGCGCAGCAATGTGAAAGCGGAGCATGGCCAGTTCTCGACGAGCATCAAGGGCGTGTTCGCCGCTGGCGATTGCCGTCGGGGCCAGAGCTTGATCGTGTGGGCGATCAATGAAGGCCGCGGTGCTGCTCGCGAGTGCGATCGGTACTTGATGGGGACGACTGAGCTGCCTTGAAGGCAGCGTGATGAGGTGATGGAGTGAAAGCGCTTCGCGCGTGAACGGTGCAGGTCATCGGGAATGCGCGAAGCCTCTCACGCGAGCCCAGCTAGTCCTCACTCCCTCACTTCTTTTTTGCGTTCTCTGCGGCCAATTCGTCTTCAATCCCGAGTGCCCACGCCGCGAGTCAGCAGCCACACGCACGAGACATACAGAATGATCGCGGACGCGATCATGATCGTGTACGCCACGCCGACATTCACGTCGGATACGCCCAAGAATCCGTAGCGGAACGCATTCACCATGTAGAGAATCGGATTCGCATGGGACATGCCTTGCGCCCAGCCCGGCAATAACTTGATCGTGTAGAACACACCGCCGAGATACGTAAGCGGCGTAAGCACGAACGTCGGGATGAACGAAATCTGATCGAAGTTCTTCGCGAATACCGCATTGATCATGCCTGCAAGCGAGAACACCGCGGAGCTCAAGAACACTGCGGAGATGACCACCCAGATGTTGTAGATATGTAGGCGGGTAAATAACAGCGTGATGATCGTCACCACCGCACCGACGAGCAAGCCGCGAGCCAATCCGCCACACACGTAACCAGCGACGATCAACCAATTCGGCAATGGCGCGACGAGTAATTCTTCGATGTGCTTGCCGAACTTCGCGCCGAAGAACGACGAGACTACGTTGCCGTACGAGTTCGTGATCACCGACATCATGATCAAACCGGGCGCGATGTATTGAATGTACGTGTAGCCGCCCATTGCGCCGATGCGTTGGCCGATCAAGCTGCCGAAGATCAAAAAGTACAGGGTCGCCGTGATCGCAGGCGGGACGATGGTCTGTCCCCAAATGCGCAGGATGCGATTGAACTCGCGAATGACGATGGTTTGGAAACCGACGAGCTGAGTGCGTCGCATGGCACGCTCAGCAGACTCTAGGCTATAGGCTGTAGGCTGCAGGTCGGAAGAAGAATTCATACTCGATATAGTGACTAGCGGATAGCGGGTTGTGACTAGAAGAGGGAGAAGTACGGCGGCGCGCTTACCTATCCGCTCACCGCCAATCGCTGCCCCGCTTCCGGCCCCACGAGCCGCATGAACAACTCTTCGAGCCGGTTGGTCTTGTTGCGCATCGAGAGCACCTCGATTCCTGCCCCGCTTAGGCGCGAAAAGATGTCGTTCAGGTTCTGCTCTTTCGATACTTCAATCTCGAGAGTGTGATCGTCGGGCATAGTCACTTTGTAGCCGGGCAACTCGGGTGCGGCATCGATTGGGTTGCGCAGGTTGAACACGAACACCTCAGTTTGAAGTTTGCGCAGCACGCGGCTCATGCGATCGTTCTCGATGATGCGACCCTTATCGATGATCGCGACGTTGCGACACAGATTCTCCGCTTCTTCCAAATAGTGCGTCGTCAGAATGATCGTGGTGCCGGCGGCGTTGATGTCGCGCATGAATGTCCACATCGAGCGTCTCACCTCGATGTCCACACCCGCAGTCGGTTCATCCAGAATCACGAGCTTGGGCTGATGCATCAGCGCCCGAGCAATCATGAGCCGTCGCTTCATGCCGCCGGATAGCGTGCGGGAAACGGAATTGCGCTTATCCCAAAGCTGCAGAGCGGTGAGGTACTTCTCCAGCCGCTCGTGGGCGATCCGTCGCGGCAGTCCATAGAAGCCAGCCTGATTCACCAGGATCGTGGTAACCGTCTCGAATTGGTTGAAGTTGATTTCCTGAGGCACGAGACCGATGCAGGACTTCGCATTGGCCAGATCGGTGTCGATGTCGTGCCCGAACACTTCGACCGTTCCCGACGTCTTGTTCACCAGCGAGGTCACGATCCCGATTGCGGTCGTTTTTCCTGCTCCGTTCGGCCCGAGGAGCGCGAAAAAATCGCCCTCCTCTACATCCAAATCGATGCCTTTCAGCGCCTGCACGCCGTTCTTGTAAGTCTTGGTGAGCTGCCGGAAAGAAAGGGCTTTCATGTGTGCGTAGATCGCGACCTCGTTGAAGCGGCGGCAAGCCTATAGGTCGCCATGCGGGCTCACAAGCCGGTTTGCGGAATGAGATTAATGAACTTCGTGCAACTGAATGGGGTCCGACGTTGCACCCCAACTTTGCACCGTGGAGCCCGAGCGGGCATCATTGACCGCCGTTCAGCGAGCTCGGCGTTTTCAGCACTCGACATGTACACGAGCTTTTTCGGCTTGGGCGAGAAGCCCTTCGCCATCACTCCAGATCCGCGCTATCTCTTCATGAGCGAACGCCATGCAGAGGCGCTCGCGCACCTGTTGTACGGGATCAGCGAGGCCGGCGGGTTTATCCAGCTGACCGGTGAAGTCGGCACGGGCAAGACGACGGTTGTGCGTTCGCTTCTGGAGCGCATGCCCGGCCATGCCGACGTCGCCGTCATTTTGAATCCGCAGCTATCGCCGTTGCAGTTTGTCCTCACCATTTGCGAGGAACTCGGCATTTTCGTGCGCGACGAGGACACGACCAGCCTCAAAGACTTGGTCGACATCCTCAATAAACGCCTGCTGGAAGCACACGCGAAGGGGCGGCGTGTCGTCGTGATAGTCGATGAAGCGCAGAACCTCTCGCCCGAAACGCTGGAACAGGTGCGGCTGCTGACCAACCTGGAAACCGCTTCCCACAAGCTGCTGCAAATTATCTTGATCGGTCAACCGGAGCTCCGTTCGCTCTTGGAGCGCATCGACCTGCGTCAGCTGGCCCAACGCATCACCGGGCGCTATCACTTGAATCCATTGTCGAAGTCCGAAACCGCGGCGTACGTCAATCATCGATTGCGCGTTGCGGGAGCGAATGGCGAGGTTTTTTCGCCGCCTGCGCTGCGCGAGGTGCATCGGCTCAGCAATGGAATTCCCCGCATCATCAACGTGATCTGCGATCGCGCGCTCCTCGGAGCATTTACGCGCGAGCAGCATCGAATCGGTCCGCCGCTGGTGCGCGCCGCCGCAAGCGAAGTCTATGGCCGATCGTTCAATCCGCCTTGGACCAAATTTCTCATCGGCGCTGCAGCAGTGGCGGCAGTCGCGGTATTAACAATCGGCATCTGGCTGCTGGTCAGAAATCCTGCGCCGCTCGCGCAGGCACAGGCATCAACTCAACCCGTCGAATCGCAACAGGCTGCCGCGCCAACCCCCGCTGCGGCGCCTCAATCGGAAGTCGAGCCAGCGAAGCCCGCGCTCTCTGACGTCGCAGATTTGCTGCACGCACATCCCGATCAAACCAACACCGAAGCCGCGTTCGGCCAATTGTTTGCGCTATGGGGCGGGAAGTTCGATCCCTCCGCGGGGCGGCCCTGCGACCAGGCACTGCAACAAGGCTTGGAATGCGTGTATCAGCAAGGATCGTGGGGACAGCTCAGAACATTGAATCGTCCGGCCATCTTGACGCTCATCGACGATGCCGGGAATGCACATCAAATCGTCGTCGCCGGCCTCAATGGCAGCGCTGCTCGAATCAGTCTTCCCGAGCAGAAGCAGGATGTGTCGCTCGAATCCTTGTCCCGGCTTTGGTACGGCGACTATTTGGTGATGTGGCGTCCGCAAGTTTCCACAGCGCGGCCCTTATCGGCGGGCATGCAAGGCGATGGCGTGCGCTGGCTGCGACACACACTCAACACCGTGCACGGCGAACCGAATGCGTCATCGAGCGATGTTTACGACGAAGAGCTCGTGCACATGGTCGAGGACTTCCAGCGTCGTTATCGGTTGCACGTCGATGGAATCGCAGGCGTGCAAACCCAGATCGTGCTCGACACATTGGTGAATCCCGCCGGCGCGCCTTTGCTGGTCGAACCCGAAACGACCGCGGGAACCTCATCATGAGCTTCATTCTCGACGCATTGAAAAAATCGGAGAACGAGCGCCAAAGGAAAGTTGGGCCATCGCTCGCGGATGTTCACGTTCGGCCCGCCGACAACAACCGCCCTTGGTGGGCATATGCGATTGCAGCGCTTCTGTTGATCAACCTAGGCGTGCTGATCGTTGCACTCACCCGCAATCACGCCGCCGTTCAGCCGCAAACACCCGTTGCTGCCAGTGCACCGTCTAGTTCGATTGCGAACGGACAGCGCCAAACGGCTATGCCGGTCGACTCCGCATCGCAGTCGCAAGGTGCATCGCTAGCGCCGGCTCCTGCAGCACCGGAGCGAGCGCCACCGAGCACCAATGCGGCCGTCCATCCTCTTGCAGAGGAAGCGGGCGTCCCGGCGAACGAAATGACTGAGCCCAACGACGCGCCGAATCCGTCGTTGGCGGCTGCCGCACTGCCGCCTGAAGGTCCGCCGATGGTGCGCCCCATCGAGGCGCCCAGTGTTGCACCCGCGAATACGACGCCAACATTTGCGAGCCGCACGCAAGAATCGAAACAGCCGGACGAGATTCTACCGACGGCATCCGACTTGATCGCCAGCGGCAAGCAGCTTCCGGAATTGCACCTGGACATCCATGTGCATTCGCCGAATCCCGCTGAAAGATTCGTCTTCGTCAACATGCACAAATATGTTGAAGGTCAGACGCTCAGCGAAGGCCCCACCGTCGAGCGCATCACTCCCGAGGGTGTGATCCTGAACCAAAACGGCTTGCGCTTTTTACTGCCGCGCCAATAGCGCACATTCAGGGAACGAAGTTCTCGCAACGTTCATTGTGCATCGACGCCGGAGACGCTCGCATCGAGTGCGTCCATGTCCGGTCTATCTGTACAAATGACGCAACGCTGCGTCGCTGCCATGAAGGGCCTGCATGTCTCTGCATGTTATCCCGCACAAAGTGCGGCGGATCCAACAGATCTTCGCTCAAGCTCCGCGCCAGATTTGGAAACTCACGACCGATCCGAAACTCACGGCACCGTATTGGCCCGAGTCGCCGCGCAAGTCACGCCCCCGGATATTCTTTGATTTGCTGTGGTGGTTTCTTCGTTTCGGCGAAGTGAATGCTTACTACTACGTTTACGGACTGGACCGGCGCGGCAGCGTGCGCCCCGACGTGATCCCTTACGGAAGTTTTCGGCGCATTCGTAACCGCGCCAACTTGCGCACGGGCAGTGCACCGTACAACTACGTGTGCGTGCTACGCGACAAATTCCTATTCGCACAATTCGCGAGCAGCTTGGGATTGGCGACACCGCGTTGCTTTGCGCTCCTCAATCGCGACACCATCACCTGGCTCGATGAGAACACCGCCCTGCCGCTCGAATCGCTAGCTGATCGAGCTCGATCGTTCGACGGATTTTGCAAGCAAGTCGGCGGAATCCAAGGGGACGGTGCCTTTCCCCTGACACTCGAGAACGGTCAACTGCGCATCAAGAACAAGCCAGTCTCCATCGATGCGCTGCGCAGCAGATTGGACGACGAATATCTGCTGCAAGAACGCATTCAGCAGCATCCAAAAATCAGCGCACTGAACCCGACATCCATCAACACAATCCGGCTCATCACATTTTGCAGCGCCGGCAAAGTCACCCTCTTCTCTGCGGCCATGCGCATCGGCACGCTGGGGAAGAGCGTGGACAATTGGGCGGCTGGCGGCTTGATCGTTGGCGTGGATTCGGCTCGAGGCACGTTGCGCGGTGAGGGTTATTTCAAACCGGGTTACGGCGGTCGTGCGATCAAACATCCGGATAGCGGCGTTGTGTTCGACGGATTTGAGATCCCCTATTTCGCAGAAGCTGTCGAACTCGTCGCGCAATTGCATCGGCATCTGCGCGGCGTGCACTCGATCGGATGGGACGTGGCAATCACACCGGAGGGGCCGACAATCATCGAAGGTAACGATGATTGGGAAGGCGGCATTCCGATGGTGCTCGAACGGGACTTTCGCGAGCGCTTCCTGCGCATGTTCCCGCAGCATCGCTCCCACAAGACGCGGACGATAAATTCGCCTGGCGAGGCACCGAGCCGTTCCGCCGCGGGCACCGCTCTTTAACGTTGGTTAGATTGCACCTGAGTGATTTCGAGCAGCGCGCCATCTTCTAAGCGCTTCATGGTGTACGCGTAGCCCGCTTGCACTGCGCGATCGAACGACTTCCAGTTCAACATGTCGATCTGCTCGAGCGGCGGCTGCAGCAGAACATGAGAAAGTTCGCGGCGCGCGACGGTATTCGCTGCGCTGTTGACCATTCCTGCGCGCCACAAGATTTGCAGAATGTTGATGCGGTGCTTGCGGCCGCGAAACCACTTGAACAGCTTCCAGAACGGCGGTGCGTCCGAGTCATCGCTATCCGTCGTAAACACACGATCGGCACCCACATCGACGCCGATCACTCGTCCGATACCGGAAGCACGCATCACATCGACGGGTAGATTGTTGATCGTCGCACCGTCGACGAAGAGCTCTCCTTTCACCACGACGGGAGGCAGCACCCCCGGAATGGCAACCGCAGCCCGCAGCCAGCGCCACAGACTTCCCTGGCGGTGCACGGATATCTGGCCGGAACTCAGGTTGGTCGATACGCAAAAGTAGTTAATCGCGAGATCTTCGATGGCGCGATCTTCGAACTCGCGTCGCAGTAGTCGGCTCACCTTTCTTCCTGACGCAAGCGCGATGAACGGAATGGTGTAGTCGTTCAATGGATTGGTTTCGACGAAGCTGCGGTGAATGCGTTGGCTGATTTCTTCGATGGACCATTCGCACGCGTGGCTCGCAGCGATCACCGCGCCGATGCTTGTTCCGCCGATCGCGTCGATCGCGATCTTTGCTTCACGAAGCGCCTTCAGTACACCGATATGCGCAAACCCTCTGGCACCGCCGCCTGAGAGCACGACGCCGACTGCACGACCGGTCAACACGCGCGCGAGTCGTCCGACATCAGCGGGATTTCGCACGTGATGCACGGCACGGTGCGGATCCTGCGCCAGCCAACGAGCGGCATGTCCGCGTTCGATCTGTTGTTCATGCAACAGCACCACTTCGCTGCGACGTCCCGGTGCGGTGCGCTCCGAATTTAGTTGCAGCACCTCTGGCTGACGAACTTCGCGATGGGCGTTCGCGACGATCAGCACGGCATCCGCTTGACGCAGGCACAACTTGCTCCAAGTCGTCGGTTCCGCATCGCATACGTAAACGACGAATTCGTTGGCTCGCTCGATCTCATGAAACCACGCCGTCGTGTGAGTCGCACCGCGGCGATTCCAAACCCATTCAGTGGCCCCGATGCGTTCCAATTCAGTCGCCAACTGGGCGGCGAAGGTCGTGGCGCTCACGCTCGCATCGGCCGGCACGATCGCGAAGGTTTTCGGAATCGCTCGATGTGTGTTCGCGCGTTGCTGGGTTTCGAATCTGCGCATGATGAGTTGCGACAGATTCAGAAGACCCCGCGGATGACTCAGCATGAGCTTTTCGAATCCGGCCCGTGGCAGTCGGGCCAGCTCGGTATCGCGCAGCGCGATGACCGTGGCACTGCGCGGATTGCCTGACATGAGCGCCATTTCGCCCACGGTTTCTCCGGCAAATATTCGGCCGACGAGCGCGGGGCGATGATCGGAGCCTTTGACGAAGGCGCCCAACGCTCCGCTCAAGACGCAGTAGAGCGCATCCGGCATCTCGCCGGCTTCGAACAACGTCGTCCCGCCAGGCAGTGCGAACCATTCCATCTGCTCGAGAATCGCTTCGAGCAGGGCGGGCTCCAGATCGCGAAAAATAGGCAGCGTTGCGCGCAGCCATTCGGCATCGCGCGGGTCCTGCTGCTCCGGGATGATCTCGGGTTGGTACGCCATGGGGATTCCGACCGCAGGACTCTACGCCCGGCATTTCGCGGCCGATTAGACATAGCCCACAGTTGTGACGGGCTGCCAAGCGACATAGGCACTCGTCTAGTCATTGACACAATGTCAATGACAGGTCTAGAGTCGCGGCCCTATGTCGTACATCGCCGAACGCCGCCAGGAAGAGAAGGATCGCCGCCGCACTGAAATCATCGAAGCGGCTGAGGACTTATATCGCGAGGTCGGCTGGGATGCGGTCACCGTCGACGGTGTAGCGAAGCGAGCTCGCTTGAGTCGCGCACTCGTCTACATCTACTTCAAGGACAAGCGCGATCTGCATCTGGGGATTGCGGTGCGGGCGATGGAAACCTTGTTGGCCCGCTTCCAAGAAGCCAGCGCGCGTTCCAACGATGGACTCGAAAAGATTGTCGCGATGGGTCGCGCCTACATGGCTTACGCCCAAGAATTTCCGCACTACTTCGACGCCTGCGCTCGCCTTGAGATGCAGGCAGTGGAAACCACTGAACCCAATCCGCAGCTCCTACCTTGCATGGAAGCGGGTCTCCGCGTTCACGCGGTGGTCGTCGAAGCGCTGATGCTTGGGCAACAAGACGGCAGCATTCGCCGAGATCTTGGGGAACTGCACATCACCTCGCGGGTGCTGTGGGGGTTCACACACGGATTGATTCAAATCGCAATCACGAAGTCTGAGCCATTGGCGCAAGCTGGCATCAGCGTGCCCCAACTGACTCAGCAAGCGATCGATCTAATGCGGCACATGCTCGCAGCGCCGGACCACTGA
This sequence comes from Pseudomonadota bacterium, assembly GCA_023391335.1. Taxonomy (GTDB): domain Bacteria; phylum Pseudomonadota; class Gammaproteobacteria; order Steroidobacterales; family Steroidobacteraceae; genus Steroidobacter. Next base: position 20,662 of record JAEWBG010000074.1, read on the forward strand.
GCGGTGATCCATCGAAGTGTGTCTTTTTTCGTCCGAATTTTGACACCTGTCTAATCGCTATACGACTGACAATCTGGCAACAACCAAGAAGCAAAGAGAGCGACCATGACAAGAAGGGAGCACCTGCGGCGATGCTGGCCGCTGACGATCATTGCAATCTTGGTTGCGTCGCACGCGTCTGCGCAGACAACGAAAACATTCGACGACATCGTCGACGAATACGTTGCTGAAGGTTTGCGCAGCAATTTGGCCCTGCGCACGGAAACACTCGAAGTCGAGAAAGCCACCGCCGCATTGAGCGAAGCACGTGCGCGGTTCTTCCCGGAACTCAGTCTCGAAGCCCGTTACACACGCGCTGAAGGCGGACGCGAAATTGCGATTCCCCTCGGCTCTGCGCTCAATCCGGTTTACTCCACGCTCAATCAGATGCTCGAAGCGCAAGGACAGCCGGCGCAATTTCCGCAACTCACGGATGAGACGGTTCCATTCTTGAGGCCGCGCGAACAAGACACGCGCTTGGTGTTCCGCCAACCGATCTTTGCGCCAGCGATTCCCGCGGCCGTACGTGCACAACGAGCACTACTGAATTCGAGTAATTACCGGCGCATGGCCATCGCGCGCGGGCTACGTCGCGATATCACGCTGGCGTACGTCGACTGGCTCAAAGCGCGCAACTCCGTCGGCATCGTCGCCTCGAGCGAAGATCTGCTGCGTGAGAATTTGCGTGTCAATCAATCGCTCTTCGACAACGGCAAGATCACCGAAGATCAGGTGCTGCGTGCGCGTTCGGAACTGCTCGCAGTCGAGCAGCAAAAGCGCGAAGCCTCGAATCTCTCCGATCAAGCGCGCAGCTACTTCAACTTCTTGCTGAACCGCGATCTGCTCGCCCCGATCGAGCCAACCGATCCGCCGGCAACCGAGACGCAAAGCCCCTCGGCGCTCGAGGTGCAATGGAGTGCTGCGCTCGATCGCCGGCCAGAGATCGCGCAAGTCGAGCAACTGCGCAAAGCGAGCGAAGAGCAATTGCGCGTCGCTAGAAAGAATCGTTGGCCGACGTTGTCTCTCGGCATCGATGGTGGCACTCAAGGCGAAGAGTATCGATTCGGCCGCGGTTACAACTTTGCAACCGGATCGCTGTTGTTCACTTGGAAGCTCTTCGATGCGGGCGCAGATGCGGCGCGAGTTCGGCAAGCGCGCGCATCGGAACGACAGCTCGTCTTACGCCAGGAAGAAGTCGCACAGCAGATTCGACTCGAAGTCCAACAGGCCTACGACCGCTTAGTCACTGCGCGCGACTCGCTCGCAACAGCAGCCGCACGCGTCGACGCCGCTCGAGCAGCGTTTCGCATTGCGAGCCGCAAGCGCGATGAGGGCGTGATCAGCCAAGTCGAATTCATGGACGCTCGCAACGCACTCACGAGTGCCGAACTGAATCACAACATCACACGGTTCGACGTGCTCGCACGCCGCGCCGAACTGGAATACGCGACGTCCACGGGCGATCTGCCTTTGGATCCCGGTTAGCACACCTCAAGAAACTAAGCCGCAATCGCAAACGACTGAACGCGGCATTGGAGTCGATCATGCGTCTGGCACAAGGACTATTCATCGTCATCGCCGCGTTGGCTGCAGCCGGCTGCAAGAGCGCCGCAAAGGAATCGGCCATCGAGTTGACGCCGGTTCGAATCGCCACGGCGGTGGAAGGCCCGGGTGCGCCGGCCATTCGCACCAACGGGCTGCTTGCGAACAAAGATGAGATCCGCATGGCATTCAAAGTCGGCGGGGTCATTCGCAGCATCAACGTGTCAGAAGGCGAACATGTCCGCAAAGGGCAAACGCTCGCGGACATCGAACAGACCGAAATCAACGCGCAAGTGGAGCAAGCGCGCGAAGCACAAGAGAAAGCGCAACGAGACGTGCAGCGCGGCGAGCGACTGTATGGCGATAAGGTGATTAGCCTCGAACAGCTGCAGGATTTGCGCACGCAACTTGCCGTCGCAACGGCTGCACTCAAGTCCGCGCAATTCAATCGCAGCTACGCGGCCATCGTTGCCCCGCGCGACGGCGTCGTGCTGCGCAAGCTCGCCGAGGCACGCGAACTCGTCAGCGCTGGCTCGCCTGTGATCGTATTGGGAGCCCAGGATCAGGGCTTCGTTGTTCGCGCGGGGGTGTCGGATCGCGAGATCGTGCAGATCAAAATTGGCGATCGCGCCCAAATCAGATTGGATGCGCTTCCCGATCAGGTGATCCAGGCGAAGGTCACCGAAGTAGGCAGCGCAGCAGATCCAGCAACCGGCATGTTCGTCATCGAAGCTGCGCTCGATGCTGCCGGCGTGCCGCTCAAGAGCGGGCTCGTCACCAAAGTGAGCATCACACCCTCAACGGCGCTCGCATCGAAACGTGTTTACGTGCCTGTGAGTAGTGTCGTGGAAGGCGATGGATCGCGCGCAAGCGTCTACGTGCTCGAGCAAGATCACGTGCGTCGCCATGAAGTTGAAGTCGCCTTCATCGAGAACGAATCCATTGCGCTCAACTCCGGAGTGAAAGCGGGTGATCAAGTCGTCACTGACGGATCGCTGTACTTGGAGGACGGCGAAAAGGTGGCCATCGCAGACGACACACGCGTGAGCAACAACAGTATTGCGCAGCGCTGAGGGAGTCAGGCCATGGGACTACTGGAATTTCCCGTTCGACGTTACCAGTTCACACTCGTCGCGTTTCTGCTGCTGATCGTGATGGGCTGGTTTGCGTTCACGTCTGTGCCGCGCGAAGAAGACCCGTTCTTCAAAATTCCAGGGTTCTTCATCTCGACCATCTATCCAGGTGCGGATCCAAAAGACTTGGAGCGGTTGGTCGTCAAACCGATCGAGGATCGGCTAGCAGAACTGGATGACGTAAAGCAGATCGAAACGACGATTAACGATGGCGTTGCAGTCATCGCGATCGAGTTTCTTGCCAAGGCGGATGCGGACAAGAAGTACGACGAAGTCACGCGGGAAGTGAATGCGCTCCGGCCGGAATTGCCGAGCGACATTGCCAAACTCGAAATTCGCAAACTGAGTCCCGGACTCGTCAATATCGTCGAATTGGCGTTGGTGTCTGAAGATGCGACCTATCGCGAGCTCGAAGACTACGCGCGCGATCTGAAGGACACACTTAAGACGGTCGATGGCATTCGAACGTCCGAGACGTGGGCCTATCCACGTCGCGAGCTGCGCGTGGAAGTCGATTTGAAACGCATGGCGGAGCTCGGCATTACCCCCGGGCAGGTCATCCAGGCGGTGCAAAGCGAGAACGCCAATATCCCCGCAGGCGCCATCGATCTGGGCGCACGCAGCTTCAGTCTGAAGACGTCCGGCAATTACACCTCGCTCGATCAAGTACGCGACACAGTCGTTGCATCCGCGAACGGACGAATAGTTCGAGTGCGGGACGTAGCCCAGGTCGATTGGAAGTCGCAACCTTGGAGCTACGTCGGCCGGTACAACGGCAAGCGCGCCGTCTTCGTCACTGCAAATCAGAAGGAGGGTTACAACATCCTCAAGGTTCGCGAGCGCATCAATCAAGCTCTCGATCGCTACGAAGCTTCGTTGCCGAAGCGGATTCACATGGAGCGCGGCTTCGATCAGTCGCGCAATGTGGGCAACAGGCTGTCGCGGCTATACAAAGACTTCGGCATCGCGATCGGACTCGTCTTGCTAACGCTGCTGCCGCTCGGTTGGCGCGCGGCAAGCATCGTGATGGTGTCGATACCGCTGTCGCTGGCATTCGGACTGGCGATGCTCTACTTCCTCGACTACTCGCTCAATCAATTGTCCATCGCCGGCTTCGTCGTGGCGCTGGGATTATTGGTAGACGACTCGATCGTTGTGACCGAAAACATTGCGCGGCATCTGCGCGAGGGGAAGTCGCGCATCCAAGCTGCGCTCGCGGGCACCAAACAAATCTTCGTGGCCATTCTAGGCTGCACGGCCACACTCATCTTTGCGTTTCTGCCGTTGATGGCGCTGCCGGGCACACCGGGAAAGTTCATTCGCGTGCTGCCGATGACGGTCGTGATGACGATCCTCGGTTCATTGCTCATTGCCCTCTTCATCATTCCGTTCTTGGCAAGCCGCGTTCTGAAGGAACACGACGATCCACACGGCAATCGCGTTCTGCAAAAAGTGATGGGCGCGATACATCGCTATTATCGTCCGGCTCTGCACTACTGTTTGGCCCGGCCGAAGATGACCGCTTTGGTTGCGATCGGCGGATCTCTAGCGATCTCTGCGATTCTGATTCCGATCGTCGGCAGCAGTCTGTTTCCAAAAGCCGATACACCACAGTTTTTGATTGCGGTGGAAGCACCGAATGGGACGAGCCTTAAGGAAACCGACGAGGCTTTGCGTTTTGTCGAAGATAAGCTTGCGAAGATGCCCGAAGTGAAAAGCTGGTTCGCGAACTTGGGCCATGGCAATCCGCAGATTTATTACAACCACATCGTGCGCAACGACTCGCCGAATTACGCGGAAGTGTTCGTGCAGCTAAAAGAATACGACACGCGTAAAACGCCGCAGCGACTGGACGATCTACGCCGCCAACTCGATGGGTATCCTAGCGCGCGCATCTACGTCAAAGAGTTCGTAAACGGCCCACCCATTACTGCGCCGATCGCCGTTCGCGTCATCGGCAGAGATCTCGAGACGATCGAACAGCTCGCTGGCAAGGTCGAGCAGCTCATCAAGGCCACGCCCGGCACTCGCGATGTACAGAATCCGTTGAAAGTTGCACGCACGAATCTGCGACTCGCGGTGGATTCACAAAAGGCCAGCTTGCTGGGTGTACCCACAGTCGACTTCGATCGAGCGGTTCGTTTGTCGGTCGCTGGCATTCCTGCGGGTACGTTCAAGGATCCGAGCGGCGAGCAGTACGACATCGTCGTTCGCACGCCGGTCGGCACGCGTGCAGCTCTGAACACGCTCGGCGAAGTGCGCATTCCGGCATTGGCTGGCGCGACCATTCCGATTTCACAGGTCGCCAAATTACAGTTCGAGAAAGCGCCGACGCAGATTCAACGATACAACCGCGAACGTGCGGTCATGATCAATTCCGAAGTGCAACGCGACTTCAACACCGCGAAAGTCACAGCAGAAGTCGTTAAACGGCTGAACGCGATGGAATGGCCGCGAGGCTATCGATACGTACTGGGCGGCGAAGCCCAATCGAGCGCCGAGTCCTTCGGCGGCATCGGCACCGCGATCATCGTCGCGCTGTTCGGCATCTTCGCGGTGCTGGTGCTGGAGTTCGGCAACTTCAAATCGACGTTGATCGTACTAACGGTTGTTCCACTTGGCGTCCTCGGCGGATTCTTGATGTTGCTCGTGACGGGCAACTCGCTTTCGTTCACCGCGAGCATCGGGTTCATCGCCCTCATCGGTATCGAAATCAAAAATTCGATTCTGATGGTCGACTTCACGAACCAGTTACGCCGCGAAGGTGTGCCGTTGGACGAAGCGATCGAGCAAGCGGGCGAGATCCGCTTCCTGCCCATCTTGCTGACCTCCGCCACTGCAATCGGTGGCCTGATGCCTTTGGCCGTTCAGAACATCGGCCTGTACTCGCCCATGGCGTGGGTGATCATCGGCGGATTGCTTTCATCAACACTTATGTCTCGCTTAGTCACGCCGGTGATGTACAAGCTGATGCCGCCAGCGATTCAACCTAGCGGCAGCCTGCAAGAACTGGGGGATGATCGCGGCACCCCTGCCCTATCAGCTGTTTAGCAGAACCGGACGCAATACAAAGGGCACAAAGACCAAGTAGAGGCTCTGCATCTGTTTGTCTGGCACGCGTACGTGATAGCAACAGATAGCAGCTGCGGATTCCTGTTAATTGACGTTTATCTATGCGTTCTTGTTGTTGCGTCCTGCTCCGTCGTCTTCCGTAGTGACGAAGAAGTGAATCATTCCTAAACTGCGTCCTCTTCTTGAGGGCGCAGCAATGAAATTCGAAACGATCTCAATTCACGTCGGTCGGGACGTCGATCCGGGAACAGGTGCAGTGGCACCGCCCCTGCACATGAGCACGACGTTCGAACGTGACGCGAACGGGGATTTCTCCCGCGGCTATTCCTACAGCCGTCCCACCAATCCAACCCGCGCGGCACTCGAGCAGTGTCTTGCCGCCCTCGAAGGCGGCGCCGACGCAACCTGCTACGGCTCAGGCTCTGCCGCTTCTCTTGCAGCATTCAGCTTGCTTCGACCGGGCGATCACGTCATTGCGCCGATCGAGGCATATCACGGCACTGCCAAGCAGCTTCGCGATCTCATTGGCCCCATGGGCGTCGAGTTTTCCTTTGTCGATCTGACCGACCTCGACCGCGTCAAAGAGGCACTTCGACCTTCCACGAAACTCGTTTGGGTCGAGACGCCATCGAATCCCATGCTGAACGTCAGCGACATTGAATCGATCTGCGATCTCGCACACAGGCAGAAAGCGCTCGTGTGTTGCGATAACACGTTCGCCACGCCCGTTTGGCAGCGTCCATTCGAGTTGGGTGCGGATTTGATCATGCACTCGAGTACCAAGTACTTCGGCGGCCACAGCGATTTAATGAGTGGCGTCGTCATCACGCGAGAGCGCGGGGAACTCGCAGATCGCCTGCGCGACTATCAAGCAACCGCAGGCAGCGTGCCCTCGCCTTTCGATTGCTGGCTGATCCGCCGCAGCGTCACGACGCTGAGTTGCCGGGTGAAGGCACAAACCAGCTCGGCACAGCGCATCGCCGAATTCTTGAACGAGCACCCACAAGTCGAACGCGTGTTCTATCCGGGACTGCAAAACCATCCTGGACACGCGCTTGCCGCGCGCCAAATGAGCGGCTTCGGCGCCATGCTGTCGTTTTGCGTCCGCGGCGGCCGGCAAAAGGCATTCGACGTTGCGGCGCGCACGAAACTGTTCATACGCGCGACGAGCTTGGGGGGCGTGGAATCGCTGATCGAGCATCGCCAATCGGTTGAAGGTCCGCACACCGTGACGCCAGATACGCTGCTGCGAGTGTCGGTGGGGCTGGAGAACTGTGAAGATTTAATGGCGGATCTCGATCGGGCGCTCGCGGCAGCTTAAGTTGCTGATTCCGAGACGTAACACAGAGAGCACATAGGCACACAGAGATCACAAGGAGAGAGATTTTCTTCCCTTTTACTTTGTGCTCTTTGTGATTCTTTGTGATTCTTTGTGCGCTTTGTGTTGCCTCTTGTTCGTCAATCAACAACTAGGCAGAACCCACAATGGTCACACCCCGTGTCAATCACATCCGACTTGCGCTGCTGCTGGCCAGTTTGTGCTTCGGGTTCGCGGCAAACAGCAAGCCTGTCAATCACGTCGATCCTCCCCGCATCGACGCCGCACTCAAGTCGTTCGTCGACTCGCATCGGATCATCGGCGTTTCAGCGCTCGTGTATGAGCACGGACACGAGGCGTACTTCGGGGCGTTCGGTCTCGCTGATCGCGAAGCGAATAAGCCGATGCGCCGCGACACACTCGCGCAATTATTTTCAATGACGAAGCCCATCTCGGGCGTGGCATTGATGACGCTGTACGAGCAAGGAAAATTCAAGCTCGATGATCCAGTCAGCAAATACTTGCCTGAGTTTGCAAACATGCAGGTGTGGGACGGCAAGAGCGATGCGGAGCATCTGAAACTGGTTCCGGCCAATCGGCCCATCACGATTCGCGATCTGGGCCGCTACACAACCGGCCTACCCTCGTTGCAGGAAAAGAATCCTGTCGTCGATCTGTACAAGAAGGCCGATGTGCAAAGCATCGAGCAAACCCACGCACAGCTGGGCGAGAAACTCAGCAAGCTGCCGCTGGAATATCAGCCGGGTACCAAGTGGCGTTATGGCGAGCAGGTCGAGATTCAGGCGCTGCTCGTAGAAAAACTTTCCGGACAGCCCTTCGATGTCTACGTGCGCAAGCACATCATCGAGCCGCTACACATGAAGGAGACGCATTACCTCGTGCCACAGAAGGATCGCGCTCGACTCGCCGCTCTATACGAGTGGCACGAAGATGGCAGCTTCACGCGGCAGCCCGACGAGGACGCATTCAAGCTCAATACCAAGGACTGGCCGATGAAACCCGGTAGCTGGGGATTGGTTTCGACACTCGATGACTACATGCGCTTCGCTCGCATGCTGCTGAACGGTGGCGAACTCGATGGCGCTCGCATCTTGAAGAGTGAGACCGTGAAATTGATGTCAACGAATGCATTGCCGCCGGGCGTCACCGACACCGATTGGCTGCCGAGCAAAGGCCAAGTTGGGTTTGGATTCAACTTCGCGGTGCGCATCGCTCCGCCGAAGGGACCCGAAGAGGCATCCGGCGCCGTGGGCGAGTTCTTCTGGGATGGATTGAACGACACGCTGTTCTGGGTCGATCCGAAGAATGAAATCGCTGCGGTGCTGTTCACTCAATATCACCCCTTCGGCAGAGTGCCTCTGCACAAGGCGTTCCGCGATGCGATCTATGCGGGCGATCCGGCGGCTGATGCGATGCTGCAAGGGAAGAAGTGATGTGGTGATGGAGTGAAGGCGCTTTGCGCGTTCGGATTCAGAACATCACAAGAGATCACAGAGCAGACGGAGTCTTAAAACACCGTCGCACCCGCGCGGGCGGGTGGCCATCTTCGAGTCCGTCACTAGAAGAATTTCACACGGAGGACACGGAGAACACGGAGTCGTATGAACGCGTGAAGTGTAGGTGAGTGCCAACGCTCGCCGTGTTCTGACCTGTGACTCGTGACCATTGACCCGTGACGCTCTAGCCAGTCACCCGTCACCCGTCACTCATCACAAGAAGACATTTCCATGGAGGACACGGAGAACACGGAGGCAAGATGAACTCAACAAAGGAGATCCCCGCGTTCAAGCACCATCGCACTCAAGCGGGCGAGCGGCATGCTACTGTTTCGCTTCGCGCACTGGTTCGGGAACTCCGCGGAGATATCGGGTAAGAAGCGGAACGGAAATGTTCCACGGAGGACACAGAGCACACGGAGTTTTTATGCCGTCGCACCCGTGAAGGCGGGTGGCTATCTCTCAATTCCGCTTTGCGCACTACTTCGCCACGGGTGCACGGGGAACATCGGCAATAGACAATTCTGGCTTGCGCGCAGCGCTACCTTGCCAGTGGCTTCCATGCCGACGGCTACCTTGCGCGTGAGCGCTTCCCTCTTCGCTCCGCCTATGGCCTGTGACTCGTGACCATTAACCCGTGACGATGTCGGAGCAGCTGCCTAGCTCACGCGAAGCATCTTCACCTCTCCCCGCAGCGCTGTGGGAGAGGTCGCGCGAAGCGCGGGAGAGGGAACTCTGCGCGCGTGTTGCGATCGCGGCCGGCGAGGCTATCCTTCCGGTCGAAGAGCACTGGGTTTACTGGTCAGGAAGGGGCTTCCCATGACGCGTCTCTGGTCAGAGTGTCCTCTTAGTTCAATCCACATCCGCAGGACTAACAACTCCCCGGCCGCCACGGTTCAGTACATGGGTGTAAATCATCGTCGTGGATACCTCGGAATGTCCGAGCAGTTCTTGCACCGTTCGGATGTCGTAGCCTGACTCCAGCAGGTGCGTTGCGAAGCAATGTCGCATCGTGTGGCTACTGATGCGTTTTCGAATTCCCGAGAGTGTTGCCCCGCGTTTAATGGCACGCTGCAGACTCGATTCATGTTGATGGTGCCGTCGTACTTTCTGGGATCGCGGGTCTACTGACATTCTGCTGGCGGGAAAGATGTATTGCCATTGTGGTTCTCGGGACGCGTTCGGATATTTGCGTGCGAGTGCTTCGGGAAGAAACACTTCTCCGAATCCCTGCGCTAGATCTCGCTGGTGCAGATCCAAAGCAGATTTGATCTGGGCTTTGAGTTGAGCGGCATACTTGCGCGGTAATGGTACGACGCGATCTTTCTGGCCTTTCCCATCTCGAACGATGATCTGCTCGTATCCGAAGTCGACATCCTTTACGCGTAGCCGGATGCATTCCAGCAAACGCATTCCTGTCCCGTATAGCAGAGCGGACATCAATGCGAATTGCGGCTCTTCGATGCGCGCCAGCACGGCACGAACTTCAGCTCGCGTGAGAACGGTGGGTAGGCGTTGCGGGCGTTTTGCGGGTGTCAAACCGGGAATGGTTCCGAGCGGTCGTTGCAGGATCTGTTCGTGCAAAAACACGATTGCACTGAGCGCCTGAGATTGCGTGCTCGCCGAAACTTCGCGATTGAGTGCCAGGTGATTCAGGTACTGCGCCGCATGCTCAGGCGCGAGTTCGCACAGTTGGACGGCGCCGTGATGCGCCAAATAGCGATTCGCCCAGCCCAAGTACGTTTGTTCGGTTCGAATCGAATAGTTACGCCGTCTGATTTCAGCGACCATCCTTTGCAACGTTTCTTGCACCGAAAGTTGCGGGGGGTTCGTTGACGGTGCAGGTGCTTTTATGGGATCAAGGTGCCGTGCAAGGGTGGGATGAACCTTTCCAAGCTCAATCGATGCATCTTGCAGATAGCCCCAGTCGACCTGGCTTGACCAAGCAACACGAAGGGTCTCGACGAAATACAGCTGTAAGGCATGGATGAGCTGCCGGAATATCCAGGCGGGCACGCCAGGCTCTCGCCCCGCTTGCTCGACATAATCAAGGACTAACTTCGCAGAGTGGTCGTGCGGTGAGGTGTCCGGGTGCGCTCGTAGATAACGCTCGATGCGAACGACATACCAGCGCAATGCCTTGTCCGGAACGCCCGCCCGCCGACACACAGCGATGAACTCGTCCCAAATCCCTCGTTCTTCCGCCGACTCCATGGCATCTCCGAGACTTTGCAAAATTCCCGCGCGGGGTTAGCCTCTTGCAATGATAAATAGAATAGACGGCAGCCGCCTAAATCAATATCTCTGCATCCGTCTAGTTAACTGTTGGGTTGCAATAAGATGACTTTCACCTGGCTCAACAAGCAAGGCGTTCGAAGCAGCGAGGGGTTCGAGGTTCAGTGCACCAGCCGCTTCACCATTGAATATCGCGAAGGTCGGCGCCTCAAAGTCATTGACGTTGAGCGAGTTCTTGTCGCAGGCAAACCTGGCGTCGGTATCAAGGCCAGCACATTTGAGCGTTGGGACAACTCCTCCGTGCCGAATAGCCCGGCGGAACAGGCGCGCTTGCTTCGGAATTTTCGGGCGGCGATGGAGTTCCAAGGGATGGAGGTAGAGGTGTGATCACGCACTTGCAGCCCAACAAAACGCTGGTTCCGACTCGCAACGGCGCAGCGCCGTTGCTCGCGGCACAGCGTTGCCGTTAGCTTGCAGGAGAAGAGAAGTGACGCGTGCCAGAGCGTATCTCGACACATGCATCGTGAGCGGACTTGCGAAAGCAGACTTGGCTCCTGTGGAACAGGACGCCGTGATGTATCTCCTTCAGGCACACAAGCAGGGCGAACTGAAGCTCGTCACATCAGCGGTCACTGCGAGAGAGATCAGTCAGATTCCCGAGGAGTTTCGGCGAGCTCATTCAGTCGTCTATTCGTTGCTTTCCGATGTGCCGACCGTGTTGCTCGGCAGCACCACGTCGTTGTCGTTGATGGGCACCCCCGGCTCAGGACGTGATGACCCAATGTTTGAGAGTCTGAAATGCTTGCTGCCGGACCCACAGGACGCCGAGCATGTGTTTCAGGCAGCGCAGAATGGTGTGCAGTACTTCGTCACCGTGGATAGAAGCACCATGCTTAAACATGCGGCCAAGGTTGAGTCCGCGTGCAAAGTGAAACTGGTAGCCCCTTCAACACTGAAGGGCTTGGTGTCGCATGCAAGCTAACAACCGCGTGGAGTCCGCGCGCATTGCGCGCCCGACTCGCAAACGGCTTCGCCGTTTGCTCGCGGCTCACGCGGGACGTTGGATTGCATGAAGATGAACTCAGAGATCGAGCAGGAAGCTCAGCGGCTCGTGGATATCGTCAGAGCGGAGCTTGAACACGACACACCCATGGGTCCGCAATGGATCGTTGCTGAAGGTGCGCGTGTTCTTGAAAATGCTCAGACCTTTCTCATCTCTGCGCGGGAAGGCAAGCAAGCCATTCTTCTGGCCGGTGGTTCTCTCGAGCAGTTCTTAGGTGCCTCGTGGTTAGGGGTTTGCCGGGTTGCGTATGAGCAATGTGAACGCGTGCAGGCTTTGCTCTAGCCGCGTGCAATCCAACAAGCGGCTGGTTCCGACTCGCAACGGCGGAGCGCCGTTGCTCGCGGCACAGCCGCAGCGTTAGGCGATCATCGGATGCGCGTACGCCTCATCAAGTCTTTCTTAGCGATTGCTGCCACAGGTTTGGCCTCCTGCGCGCATATTCGACCGAACACGCAGGTGCCCATCTATAACGAGAAGTCACT
>JAEWBG010000098.1 GCA_023391335.1 Pseudomonadota bacterium
TCGAACCTGTGACCCCTACCATGTCAAGGTAGTGCTCTACCGCTGAGCTACGCGCGCGAAAAGGGCGGCAAGGATAGCGGCGGCAATCGCTGCCGGCAAGCGGCAGCGAAGCGAGGTAGGAAACTGAGGGAGGTGAGAATGTGAGCGACGTAGCCCACCGGGACTTCCAGCCCTCAGCCCTGTGATGCAATCGAGACTCTAAGGAACGGGATGCAAAGAAAGGCGAGCACGGCGTCAAGTCCTCACTACTTCACCCCGCTTTCTCCACTGGTAACCCCAGTCCCGCATTCCTCAAACGCTGCACTTCGTCACGTATACGAGCAGCCTCTTCGAATTCAAGATTACGCGCGTGCTTGAACATCTCTTGCTCCAACTTCTTGACGCGACGCATAACTTGGTCGGGCGTGAGCGTGGAATAGTCGTCTTGTGGCTCAGCAACTTTCTTGGAGCCCGAGCGCGAGTCTTCCGAGTAAGCGCCTTCCATGATGTCCGCGACGCTCTTCTTGATACCGCGAGGCGTGATGCCATGCGTCTCATTGAATTCGATCTGCTTCGCGCGACGTCGACTCGTTTCGTCTAAAGCGCGCTGAATCGAACCCGTGATCTGATCTGCGTACAGAATGGCGCGCCCATGCAAATTCCGCGCTGCACGCCCGATCGTCTGAATGAGCGAGTTCTCCGAGCGCAAAAAGCCCTCCTTGTCTGCGTCGAGAATCGCGACCAAAGACACCTCAGGCATGTCCAAGCCTTCACGAAGCAAGTTGATACCGACCAGCACGTCGAACTTGCCCAGTCGTAAATCGCGAATGATTTCCATGCGCTCGACGGTGTCGATGTCCGAGTGCAAATAGCGAACCTTGACGCCATGCTCGTCCAAGTACTCGGTGAGATCCTCCGCCATGCGTTTGGTCAGTGTCGTGATCAATACGCGCTCATCGCGTCCGACACAGATCTTGATTTCTGAGAGCACGTCATCCACTTGCGAGCGCACTGGACGGATCTCGACTTCAGGGTCTACCAGGCCCGTCGGGCGAACGAGTTGCTCAACCACCTGCCCCGACTTTTGGATTTCGTACTGTCCCGGTGTCGCGGAAACAAAGATCGCCTGCGGCGCCAGCTTCTCCCACTCATCAAAGCGCAAAGGACGATTATCCAAGGCAGAAGGAAGACGGAAGCCGTATTCGACGAGCGTCTCTTTGCGCGAGCGATCGCCTCGGTACATGGCACCGAGTTGCGGAATCGTTTGATGGCTCTCGTCGACAACGAGCAACGCATTCGCCGGCAGATAATCGAACAAGCAAGGTGGCGGCTCGCCTGGTGCTCGTCCGGACAGATAGCGCGAGTAGTTTTCGATGCCGTTGCAATAGCCGACCTCCCGCATCATCTCGATATCGAAGCGCGTGCGCTGTTCCAATCGCTGCGCCTCAACCAACTTTCCCGCGTTCTTCAATTCATTCAAACGTCCGTGCAACTCATCGCGAATCTGATCGACCGCGTTCACCAGTCGATCGCGCGGCGTCACGTAGTGAGTGGAGGGAAACACTGTGTAACGCGGCACCTTGCGCCGAATCTCGCCAGTTAACGGATCGAACAGCACCAGCGAATCGACCTCATCGTCGAACAATTCGACGCGCAGTGCTTCGCGCTCCGATTCTGCGGGGAAGATGTCGATCACATCGCCACGCACACGATAAGTGCCTTGCGTGAGGTCAAGCTCGTTGCGCGTGTACTGCATGTCGGTGAGCCGACGTAGCAACTGACGCTGATCGATACGATCGCCGCGCGACAAATGCAGCACCATCGATAAGTAAGCTTGCGGATCGCCCAAACCGTAGATCGCAGAGACCGTTGCTACGATGATCGCGTCATCGCGCTCGAGCAGCGCCTTAGTCGCGGATAATCGCATTTGCTCGATATGTTCGTTGATCGAAGAATCTTTCTCGATGTACGTGTCCGATGAGGGAACGTACGCCTCAGGCTGGTAGTAGTCGTAATACGAAACGAAATACTCAACCGCATTATTCGGGAAGAATTCTTTGAATTCTCCATACAACTGCGCAGCGAGTGTCTTGTTATGAGCTAGAACCATCGTCGGGCGCTGCACACGCTGTATCACGTTGGCAATCGTGAAGGTTTTTCCTGAGCCGGTTACACCGAGCAGTGTTTGATGGGATAGGCCCGATTCGATGCCATCCACAAGGTTCTCGATGGCAGTAGGCTGATCGCCCGAAGGCTTGAAGTCGCCACCAAGCGTGAACTGACCGTGCAGTTTGGATTCGTCGGACATGATCAGCAGCACTCTGGAATACGGCGAGAAAGTCTGCAGCTGAATGTGGGCAGTGTCTGTCAGCTTTCAAGTGAACATACTGCGAGATGCATGCCCAGCCTACAATCGGATCTTCCCAAATTGTGTGGATTTGCCGTGACACCTACTACTTCCCTTCGCGTCCAACGCGTTAAGCCGTCTCCCACCATCGCGTTAACGGGTCGGGTGGCACAGCTCAAAGCAGAGGGTCGCGACGTCATCACTTTGGGTGCCGGCGAGCCCGATTTCGACACACCAGCACACGTTGGGGCTGCAGGCATCGAGGCAATTCGCACCGGGTTCACACGCTACACACCCGTGGAAGGCATTGCCGAGCTGAAGGACGCAGTCGTGGCGAAATTCAAACGCGAGAATAGCCTGACTTACGAGCGCAAGCAGATTCTTGTCTCGAACGGCGCGAAGCAATGCATTTTCAATTTGATCCTCGCGCTCATCGATCCGGGCGACGAGGTCATCATCCCGGCGCCCTATTGGGTGTCCTATCCGGACATGGTTCTACTTGCAGACGGCAAACCAGTGACCGTACTCGCTGGAAAAGAGCAGAGCTACAAGATCTCCCCGTCGCAACTCGCGGCAGCCATCACCAATAAGACCAAGCTGATCATCTTGAACAGCCCGAACAATCCCACGGGCGCTGCGTACACGCGGGCGGAAATCCGAGCACTCGGTGAAGTTCTAATGAAACATCCACGCGTCGTGATCTGCACCGACGAGATCTACGAACACGTCTACTGGGGGCAGGAACCGTTCGCAAGCTTCGCTTCGGTATGCCCGGAGCTGTATGACCGCACCGTGACGGTCAACGGAGTATCGAAGGCATACGCAATGACCGGATGGCGGATTGGCTACTGCGCAGGCCCGGCCCCACTCATAGCAGCAATGGCTACGATTCAGGGCCAGAGCACATCGAATCCCTCCTCGCTTGCGCAGATGGCGGCGGTCGCAGCCCTAAACGGCGATCAAGAATGCGTACGTGAAATGAATCGTCACTTCAAACAGCGACACGATTACCTGGTCGACGCTTTAAACCGCATCCCCGGCGTCGCGTGTCTTCCAGGGGCCGGCACCTTTTATGCGTTCGCCAACGTTGAGCGCGCGATGGAGACCTTACAGATTACGGACGATAATGGGTTTGCCGAACGGCTTCTCGATGAGGGCGGTGTTGCCGTGGTTCCAGGTAGCGGATTCGGCGCATCCGGACACGTGCGGCTTTCATTCGCATGCAGCCTTCAGACGCTACAGGAGGCGCTGCGTAGAATTGAGGCGGTAATTGGCGGTCGCAGCGGAGGTTAAGGGTTCGTCTACTCCCTACTCCGTCCATTAACTGGCGGCATACCGCTCGTCGCGAACGTATGGTTCCTGCGACATGACGCCACGTTAATGAATCATGCAACGCACGCATCGCCCCCCATCAGATTACGCCGTCAAAGTGTGGACCCTCGTCGCTCGTCGCGGCTTGACCCCAGCACTTGCCGCGAAGCAGCTCGATACGAGTACCTGGCGGATCGAACGAATCTTGGTGGGAGTGAGTCGCCGCAACGTCCACAAGTGGGACTGAGCTAAACAGTCGAAGTGACGTCGGCCGCGTCATCTTCGCCTCATATATATAGAGACCGAGCTGCCGAGTGCGCGAAGAAAGAGAAATCATCGCGATCATTTCTTGACCCTCGCCTTACGATTCCGCAAAATCGCGCGCCTTCGATTGACCCCTACTGTTCCCCGGTAGCTCAGTGGTAGAGCGACGGACTGTTAATCCGTTGGTCGCTGGTTCGAGTCCGGCCCGGGGAGCCATCCTTTCAAGTCACGCTCTGCCCGATCAGAGACGAGTTGCGCGCTAGCGGTAACACCGTCTTCGATATGGCTCGTCAGGTGCTGCTACGAGCACCGACAGATCAATCTGTCAATCTCCGGGAATCAGCGCCGGGTCACATTAACCGGACCGATACTCTTCTGTCTCGTCGCCCCTTTTCGGTCACCCTAACCCAGCCGTTGCGAAAACAACACAAATCTCGAAAATCTGTGGCTTCGCTGAAAAATTCCTCTCGCAACCGGAATTAAGTAGTGGTAGCGTCGCCACTTCCGTAATGGGCGGGGGGTTCCGGTGGCCATCCGGCAACGGTTTGGCAGTCGGCGCCGCCCAACACGGGCGCCTCTTTCCTGATCAGGGGGAAAGAGGTGAAAAGTCGCTCGGGGATGCTCTCGCAGATTTCTGGCAACAGCGAGTGCGAGTGCGGAAGCGAATAGCGATGGTCGTCTAATAGAGATGATAGACCGGGAGAACCAATCCGTATGAAATCGAAGAAAGCAAACCTTAAGGGGTTTCCCTTTAAGTCCAAAGCCCTGTTCACCATCGTTGGTGGCGCGGTTTTGATCAACCCAGCTTTCGCACAAGACGCACAGTCTGGTGACGAGCTGGAAGAGATTGTGGTTACTGGCTTGCGCGGCAGCTTGAAAGCCGCGATGGAAATTAAGCGCGATGCAGTCGGCGTGGTGGACGCGATCAATGCCGAAGACATCGGTAAGTTCCCTGACACCAACCTGGCAGAAGCACTGCAACGTATCACCGGTGTGTCCATCGACCGTCGTAACGGCGAAGGCGCACTCGTTACGGCCCGCGGCTTCGGTCCTCAGTTCAACCTTGTGACGCTGAACGGCCGCCAGATGCCTGGTGCTGAAGGTTTCGGCAGCGGCGACGTAATCACCGGCGGTCAAGGCTCTGGTAGCCGCTCGTTCAACTTCGCCCAACTCGCGGCTGAAGCAATCAGCGGCGTTGAAGTCTACAAAACCGGCCGTGCCGACATTTCTTCGGGCGGTATCGGTGCAACGGTCAACATCAAGACGGCACGTCCGTTCGACAATGACGGTTTGGTGCTGAACCTCGGCGTCAAAGCCGTCGACGACACCAGCAACAAGATCGGCAGCGACATCACTCCTGAAGTGTCCGGCATTTTCAGCTATGCGAATCCGGACAAGACCTGGGGTATCGGCTTGAATGCCAGCTATCAGAAGCGCAATGCAGGCTCGATCCAAGCGACAGTGAACAACTGGAACATTCAAGCCTGGCAATCGCACATGGATAAGGACGCCAACGGCAACAACGGCAACAATCAGCTCGGGCCGTTCGCTGCCAATGCGAACATCGAGAATGCGCCGGCCGTCGGTCAGCTGTACGGCATTCCTAACGACATCCGATATGCCTTCTCCGACCTGACACGCGAGCGCACGAATGCTCAAGCCGTGGTTCAGTTCGCGCCGTCAGACGCCATGACGTTGACTCTCGACTACACCTTTGCTCGCAACGACATCACTGAAGATCGCAGCGAACAGACGGTGTGGATGCAGCGAAATGGCTTCACGCATGTCGTATTTGATACGGGTGAAGAGGTAGCAACCCCAGTCCTTCTCGACGAGAACACCGGCTCCGGTAAGGATTTCGGTTACGAGCAGCAGCATAACGACCAGCGCAATCAGCTGAACTCGCTTGGCTTTAACATGAACTGGGATGTGAGCGATCGCTTCAACATCGGCCTAGACGTTCATGATTCGAAGGCAAAGACACTTCCGAACGATGGTATTACCGGCGCCAGCCAGACGGCTGTCAGCGTGGCAGGCAAGTACCCTTCTCAGTGCTTGCAGTTCGTCCCGAACCCGAACGGCGGTGCTGATATCTGCGTAAATTCGACGAACGCATGGAGCCAGACGTTCCAGTTCAACAACGGCTTGCCGATTGCTGGACGCTCTCTGTATGCGGATACGAACGCGCTGGTGTCGCGCACTGGCGGCAATCCGGATGTCACCTTCGATGCAAGCACCTTCGGGTCGCAAGTCCTCCGCACCTCCGTGCAGGAACAGACCACCGAAGTGAAGCAGGTGCGTTTGGATAACGCCATTAAGTTCGACGAAGGCCGTTTGCAGTTCGGCGTCGAAACCCGCGACATGGACATGAAGCAGAGAACTTCCGGCGGTTACTTGGCCCTGGGTGACTGGGGCGTAGGCGACCTAGGGACAGTTCCTGACATGGTCGCGCTGCTGACGCCGTTCAGCATCACTGGCCAGTTCGACGACTTCAGCGCTGCCGGCGCTCCCACCGGCGGCTGGCGCGGCAACGCTGACCAGCTCGGCCTCTGGGCGATGAGCCATGGCTATACAAACTGGAGCGAAGATGCGGCGCCAGACGGCAAGCTGCGCTACAACCCGGGATATAACAACAACAACGACGTTCAAGAAAAGACGACGGCCTTCTACCTGCAGTACGCCCTGCACGCAGATGTCGGCAGTATGCCTGCAAACATCGTTGCGGGTGCGCGCTACGAGTCGACTGACGTCACGTCGACTTCGACCATTCTCCCCGTACGCTATCTGTTGTGGCAAGACGATAACGACTTCCAGGTCAATCGTACGGGCAACCCGGCTGAATCTGTCACCACGACTGGATCGGGCCATTACACCAACGTGTTGCCGAGCATCGATTTCGACATCGGCCTGTTGGATTCCCTGAAGGCTCGCGCTTCGTACAGCAAGACGATTGCTCGTGCGAATTACGGCAACCTGACCAATGCAGTGAACCCGAACGGCCCTGGCGGCTCATCGTTGAATGGCTTCCAGGCCACCGGCGGCGCTCAGAACCCGGCACTGCTCCCGCTCGAATCGACCAACGTCGATTTGTCCTTGGAGTGGTACTTCTCTGACACGGGCTACCTCTCGGTAGGTTACTTCACGAAGGACATCGTGAACTTCATCGGCAACGCGAACTTCGACGAAACGATCGTCGGTTTGGGTGGCAAGAACATCAAGAACCAGACGGGTGGTCCGCGCGCTCAAGCGGCATTGGCTGCGTTGCAGGCAATTCCGGGCGCGAAGACGGATGACACCGCTCTGTTCACGATGATGGCGATGATGGAACATCCGGAAGGCTTTACGGATAAGAACGGAGTGTTCTGGGCAGGTGGCGCGACCTCTTACAACGCGACCAACGACCAGCACATCGCATGGGCTACCCAGTTCGATCTGATTCCGCGTGCGGATGACCCGGACTACGTCTTCCGCGTTGGCCGTCCGGTCAACAACAAGGAAGCGACGATCCATGGTTGGGAATTTGGCGGCCAGTACTTCTTGGGTGAAACCGGGTTGGGTATCTTGGCGAACTACACCTTGGTCGACGGCAGCACGAAGTATGAAAATGCGAACAGCCCAAACAGCAGCCAATTCGCGCTGGTCGGCCTTAGCGACTCCGCGAACGTTGTGCTGATGTATGAAAAGTTCGGCATTTCGGCTCGTCTCGCCTACAACTGGCGCGATGAGTTCCTGTCGAACGGCAACTTCGGCAGCTTCAACAACCCGATCTACGTCGAGGCGTATGACCAATACGACTTGAGCGTGGGCTACAACTTCAACGAGCACCTCTCGCTGTCGTTGGAAGCGATTAATCTCACGGGTGAAGATGTGCGTTGGCACGGCCGTTCGACGAAGCAACTGTGGAGACTGGAAGACCAATCCCCACGCTATGCGATCGGCGCCCGTTACAAGTTCTAATCGCTACACTTCGGTGTAACGGTTCAGAGCCTAACGGCTAAGGACCGAAGAAGGCCGCTGGCAACAGCGGCCTTCTTCTTTTCAGGGATGTGAAATATCCTTCCGAACCCAATTGCAGTGCCGCTGCGCCGGTGCTCTCAGTCACGCAAGATCAACGACATGCCGAAACACGTAATGCTCAACAACGTCGCCCACAAGGACCTGCGGGTGATTCGACGCTTTGGTGCTCAGTTCGGGGATAACGTTCCGACTGTCCTCACCTTCCCAACCGAATTCGCTGATGTGCAGCGTGAATACCCAATCTTCTTTCGCAAAGATCCGGCGACGAACGAATACCAGTCGGTTGCACTACTCGGCTTCGAGAAGAACGAAAATCTTTTCTTAGAAGGCGACATGTGGCGCGCCAATTACATTCCGGGAGTCGTAGCTCGTGGGCCCTTTCTGATCGGGTTCCAAGATCAGGAGATCGATGGCGAGATCCGCAAAGAACCCGTGATC
The DNA here is from genome assembly GCA_023391335.1 of Pseudomonadota bacterium. GTDB lineage: Bacteria > Pseudomonadota > Gammaproteobacteria > Steroidobacterales > Steroidobacteraceae > Steroidobacter. Next base: position 8,357 of record JAEWBG010000098.1, read on the forward strand.
CACGTGGATTTGGAGCACCCACGAGTGAGCCGCACGGAGGGTGAACCCGTGTTCCTACCGCAAGGTGGTAACAGCCCCTATCTCGATTACATCGCCAACGTGTTGCGGGGTATTCGCGACGGCTTCGATGTCAGCAAGGCCATGTTCGCTGCATTCCTCGAATTCGATCTCATCGAGCCTGTGAACGTAGAGATCAAATTGAATGAGAACGAGGCATACAGCCTTGTGGGTCTCCAGACGATCAATCAGACCAAGCTCGCATCTCTCGAAGGCGCAGCCTTGGAGAAGCTGAACAGGGCCGGCTTTTTGCAGGGCGCATTCCTGGTAGCGGCCTCACTGAGCAACGTTCAGCGCCTAATGGCCATTAAGCAGCGCAAACGCCATTCAGCCTGAGCACAAGGCTGCGTAGAAGCAATGGGACCTAGAGTCGACTATGTGGGCAAGGAACGCGCCCCTGTGCTCGTCATCGAAAATGCATGGCCCGATGCGCAAAAGCTTGTCGACGCTGCGGCTCAACGGCAAGACTATCGTCCGCGCTCACTGTATTACCCGGGCTTGCGTTCGAGCGCTCCGCCCGACTATGCGCTTGGCATCGTTCAGAAGTTCACCAAGCTGATTTGCTCGACATTCGACCTGCCCGACAATCTCGTCATCACGGACTCGACGTTCTCGTTGGTTACGACGCCGCCAGAGAAGTTGGTCCCCTTCCAGCGCGTACCTCACTTTGACTCCGTGGACCCGAACCGCATCGCTCTCCTGCACTACATTTCCGATCTGGGCGGCACATCGTTCTACCGCCACCGAAGCACTGGGCTTGAGATCATCACAGCGGACGTTCAGGAACGGTATATCCGCACAGTGAATGAAGAGGTTCGCGCGAGTGGCTTGCCTCCCCATCAGTACGTGGAAGGCGATACAGATCTGTTCGAGCGAATCGCAAAGTACGATGCGGCATTCAACCGAGCGCTGATCTATCGCGGCAATATGCTGCATTCGGTCAACGTGCCACCAGGTTTTGTGCCCGATCCGAATCCCCGTACCGGACGTTTGACGTTGAACACTTTCTTGACCGTGAGGTCCGCAGCCTAGGCTGGCGGCACCCAATACACCTCCGTCTGCTTGCAGATGTAGGCTTGATACGAATAATGAACGGCGAGGTTGGTCGGGGCGAGATTCGCCACCTCATAGTCGCCTCCGAGGGTGGGCGGAATCTTGAATCCGTAGCACTCGAAAGGGCCGAGCTGCATCCCTGCCCTCCGGCACGCATCCACAACGGAAAAACGGAGCCACTGTTCCGCGTTATTCCCCATGTCCAAGATTTGAGCGAAATGCTCTCGATTGCGTGCAACTTGAGTGCACTCACCGGTTCCGACATTCAAATGCCGAATGGATTCGTTTTCCGCGACGACGAAGACGTCGCCGAGGCGATTCACCAACCACAATCCGAATTGCGCCGGCAAAGGTGGAATCCAGTAGCTAAGGAGGCGACTCCAGTCTTTGCCATCCTGGGCGATCAAGTAGTCGTTAATGTTCATCCGCGTACGAATATCACAAAGTAATTGGATTGGTTCAGAGCGAATCGCAAGTTGCAGCGTGTGCATCACGTGCTGGCTAAGCCGTTTCCCTTATACTGCTGCAGCGCCGCGCGAAGTATTCAGATAAAGATGATTGAAGTCGCCCACACCGTGAGGGTTTTGAACGACGTTCGACCCGATCGCCTTCCCATCGACGAGCTCACGGAGTCCGGGCAGCCGGCGGTGTTGAAGGGTCTCGCCAGAGAATGGGAGATCGTTAGCGCCGGATCGCGATCGGATTCCGCGGCAATTGCCTATCTGCGTTCGTTCTATAACGGCAAACCCGTGCAGTATTCCTATGGCGAACCAGCGATCAAAGGCCGTCCGTTCTATACATCAGACTTCACCGAGTTGAATTGTGTCGTACGCAGAGATCGGCTCGATGAGGTTCTAAATCAAATCGAGTCTCACCTTAGCGACGATCAGCCGCCGACCTACTACGTTGCATCCCTCCTGGTAGACAGTTGTTTACCAGGCCTTCGCGCGGCGAACGACATCACCTTCCCGGACGCGATCAAGGACGCCGCCCCCACCATCTGGATCGGCAATCGTACGACCGCTTCTTGCCACTACGACGCGCCGAATAACATCGCATGCTGTGCAGTGGGCAAACGACGTTTCACGCTGTTCCCACCTGAACAGATTTTCAACCTTTATCCCGGCCCGCTCGAACCCACGCCGGGTGGGCAAGCCATCAGTGTTGTCGATTTCGACTACCCGGATTTTGAAACGTATCCGCGCTTTCGCGAGGCGCTCGCCGCGGGACAAACCGCATTGCTGGAACCCGGAGATGCGATCTTCGTCCCGAGCATGTGGTGGCATCACGTACAAGGCTTGAGCGCGTTTAACACGCTGGTGAACTATTGGTGGAGTTCTTCGCCCTCGTACATTCCCTCACCCATGAACGCGCTCTATCACGCCCTGTGGACGATTCGGGATCGTCCGGAGCGCGAAAAGCAGGCTTGGAAAGACGTCTTCGAGTATTACGTCTTTGGCGAGGCGCAACGCGCTGGCCAGCATCTTCCGCAGCAGGCGCGAGGTATTCTGGGCCGAATCGATGATGACAGTGCTCGGACGCTGCGGGCGATGCTGCTGAACAAATTGAATCGTTGATACCAACACTCGCGCGCATTAGTGTTGCGCGTGTTTATTTTCGCTGGATTTAGCCGAGGAAATCGTGAGCACGCGCGAAGTACGCAAGGTTGTAATCGCTGGCGGCGGGACCGCCGGATGGGTGGCTGCGGCTGCATTGTCGCATCAGTTTCGCGATCTCTTGGAAATCGTGCTGATCGAGTCCGAAGAGATCGGCACCATCGGCGTGGGCGAATCAACGATTCCGCCGATTCGGACATTTCATCGCTTACTCGGCATCGGCGAACAGGACTTCATGCGTGCAACGGCCGCCACGTTCAAGCTAGGCATCTCATTCGAAGGTTGGCGCACCGGTACCGATCACTACATCCATCCTTTCGGCATCACCGGCAAGTCCACGTGGGCATGCGACTTCCACCACTTTTGGCTGCATAGCCTCGCGAAAGGAATTCAATCGGAGCTCGGCGACTACTGCATCGAGTTGCAGGCCGCAAAGGCGAAGAAGTTTTTTACATCGCCGCAATCCGAAATCAACTATGCGTATCACCTCGACGCTGGCATTTATGCGAAATTCCTGCGCAAATTTTCCGAAGGCTTCGGTGCGAAACGCATCGAAGGCAAGATCAAAGAAGTAAAGCAGAATGCTGAGACAGGCTTCATCGAAGCACTCACTCTAGAGTCCGGCCAGACGGTCGAGGGTGACTTCTTCATCGACTGCACCGGCTTCCGCGGCTTGTTGATCGAGCAGACTTTGAAGACCGGTTACGAAGACTGGAATCAGTGGCTCCTGTGTGACCGCGCGGCAGCAGTCCAGACCGAATCCGTCGGTCCAGCAGTTCCATACACACGAGTCATCGCGCATCAGGCCGGCTGGCGCTGGCGTATTCCACTGCAGCATCGCGTTGGAAACGGCCTTGTCTACAGCAGCCGATTCGAATCCGACGAGCAGGCAACCGACGAGTTGATGAAATCCATCGAAGGCAGAAACATCGCCGATCCGCGCGTGATTAGGTTCCGTCCGGGCCGACGTCTGCGAGTGTGGAACAAGAACGTGTTGGCGCTTGGTCTGGCGAGCGGATTTGTTGAGCCGCTCGAATCAACCAGCATCCACGTAGTGATGACTGGCGTAATACGGCTGATCCAGCTCTTTCCTTTTGGCGGAGTAACTCAATCGTTTGCAGATGAATACAACGATCAAGCACGTACCGAGATGGAGCGTATTCGCGATTTCATCATCCTGCACTACAAGGTCAATGAGCGCCCTGAGGCCTTCTGGGCACATTGCCGCGACATGGAAGTACCCGAGTCGCTATCTCGTCGCATCGACATGTTCAAAGAGCGCGCGCATGCGTGGCAAGCCGACGGAGAACTATTCAAATTGGATTCGTGGACGCATGTCATGCTCGGCCAAGGAATCAAGCCGGCACACTACCATCAGCTAACGCGCGCACTTTCGGATGAGCAACTGAAAGGCCTGCTCGACGGGATTAGGAACCCGATTGCGAATGCCGTCGAACGAATGCCCACGCATCAGGACTTCATCGATCGATACTGCAAGGCCGGCGTGGACGTTTGGGGCTCGCAGCGTGCGAGCTGATGCCGTTTCGTTGGGTCATCCGAGCCTATGATTCTTAATCTGCATCGGGACATCCGAATTCAAAAGTTGGAATTTGGCGCAGAGAAAGCCACGCTACTGGTGATCGACAACTTTGTCGCAGAGCCGGAACGCTTGATTCGACGCGCGGCGAACCGGCAGTTCACTGTCTTCTCGCGCTTCTATCCTGGCATCCGCACCGAGGCACCACCCTCCTACGAAGAATTCTTGATACGCACGCTGCGACCGCTATTCGCTCAGCATTTCGGACTGACGTCGCAAACCATCAAGTTCCCGATGCGGCACTACTCCCTCGTCACGACTCCAGCGGCAAAACTAGAGTTTCTACAGCGTATTCCGCACTTCGATTCGTTGGGTGCAAACGGATTGGCGACAGTCCACTATCTGTTCAAACGTGATCTGGGCGGCACGGCGTTCTATCGCCATCGCAAAACAGGGTTCGAGTACATCGACGAATCGCGCCGCGATGAGTACTTCAAGGTGCTCGAAGACGAACGGCAGAGCGAAGATAGCCCCGGTGCCGAATACATCAACGGCAACACACCTTTGTTCGAGCAAATCGCGAAGCAGGACGGCGTCTTCAATCGCATGCTCGTTTATCGCCGCAACTCACTCCACTCCGGCTGCATCGGTAAGGACTTCGTTCCTGATCTCAATCCCGCTACGGGTCGGCTTTCGATCAACTGCTTCATCGATTTTCTAGATCCGCCGCCCAGCTAACATCTCATCCACGTTCTTCTCGTATGGATGCGCTCCCATTAGCGTGAGAAGTTGCATGCCTAGTTGCTGGAGGACTTATGGCGCAGATATACGTTGGCATTGGCGGCTGGGACTACGATCCATGGCGCGAGACGTTCTATCCGCCGGACGTTCCGAAGCGTGCGCAGCTTCACTACGCGAGTCGCAAGCTCACAGCGATCGAAGTCAATGGGACCTTCTATCGCCTTCAATCGCCCGCCGTGTTTGCGAAGTGGCGCGATGAGACTCCGGCTGGATTTATCTTCTCGTTGAAGGCGTCGCGCTTCACAACAAATCGACGCGATCTGCGCGAGGCCGGCGAGTCAGTGCAGAAATTCCTTTCGAGCGGCATTACTGAATTGGGTGAGAAGCTCGGCCCAATTCTGTGGCAGTTGGCTACCACGAAGAAATTCGACCCCGAAGAGATCGACGCGTTCTTGCGCTTGCTTCCTCGGGAACAAGACGGCGTCGCACTACGGCATGCACTTGAAGTCCGACACGAGTCATTCATGTGCCCCGAGTATTTGGCTGTAGCCAGGAAACTCGGTGCAGCAACGGTATTCGCCGACTCCGACGAATATCCGAGCTTTGCGGACGTTACTGGCGACTTCGTCTACGCGCGCCTCATGAAGACCGTCTCCACACAACCTACCGGTTACACCAAACCGGCACTTTCGAAGTGGGCTCGCCGCGTTTCGGAGTGGAGTGCGGGCTCCACGCCAACGGACCTACCTCACGTCGAAAAGAAACCGGTCAAGGCGAAACCGCGAGATGTATTTGCATTTTTCATAAGCGGTGCAAAGGAGCGTGCACCCGCGGCGGCCACGCGCCTCATCGAGGCAGTTCGCGCGTCAGCGTAAGGCATAGAGACGCGATAACTTCGCCGCATTCGTGTTCGCTGCGGATTGGCCGTACTGCCTAGCCGAAACCACCGGTGGAGCGTATGCAAAGCGGAGAACATGCTTGGAACTGATCTGAGTCAATGACTCTCGCTTCCCGACCTGCTCAACTGCTCGAGCAGATAGTGGAGGAACGCCCGCATGTCCAGGCCCCAAACTGCAGAAGCCATCGAGCCACTCGGCCCCGTCGCCTGCGAAAACTGCGATCTTGCGCACATTTGTTCGGCTCTGGCGAATGCGCGCACTTCTCGCGAAGGCAGCCGACCATGCAGCGTGCTTCGTTCAGTGCGCGCGGGCGAGCACCTCTACCGAAGCGGCGATCCGGCGTCCGCATTTTTTGCGGTTCGCAAGGGACTTATCAAGCTGTCGCACCGCGGCGAGACGGCCGTTACTGAAACTGCAACTTTGAAGTTGCCAGGTGAGACGTTGGGGTTGGAGGCGTTTGGAGGCGGAAGTTATGCCGATGACGCCATCGCATTAACTCCAACGATTTGCTGCGAATTGCCGATCTCGATCCTGGATGAAACGCAAGCTGATCGCGAGATACTCGATTCGGCAATCATTCGTCTGCTCGCGAGTTCCTTGGAGATCAGGCCGACGCAACTTACCGGCAAGGTTGCGGACCGGGTGAATTGGTATTTGAACGATCTCAGGCGACGCCTCGAATCGCACGGCATTCCCAAGAGCCGACTTCTGCCTCTGTCGCACGAGGAAATCGCCGCTCTGCTCGATGTGCACCCCAAATCGGCACAACGCGAACTGCAGCGCCTGCAGTCTCACAGCCGCATCCAACTGCATCATAGTGGTATCCGATTGGATCGGAAATCTCCCAGCACTAGCACGAACGATAATTCCATTGAACCGAATCTGGACCTTGCGCACTCACTCTGAGTAGAAGGTCGTTTTGTCGCGAAGCGACGACGGCCAGCAGGCAATTTGTTGTGCTCTGGCGTGAACTGCTTCCATACACTGTTCGCTCGGTTCACTAAACTCGCTGCCACATAAAAAAGCTAGTCCGGGGCTGCATGAAATCCGCATCGCTGGCGGTTCTCTCCTTGCTTACGCTTTCTGCGTTCGCAGCGCCAAGCGCCACTCCTCCCATCGACCCGCCCTCTTCACGCTCAATGCAAACTGATCGGCTGCTGATCGAGTGGCGCCGACCGAACGTGCACCGAGCTAAGGCGTCCACGCTCCTGCAGAAGTCCGGAAACTCGGCGCGTTTCGGCACGCCAATCTCTGCGCAAATGGACGTTGTGCAATTGGGTCGTTCGCTACATGGCCAGGAACTGCTGGATGCGATATCGGCACTGGAAAGCGAACCGGACGTGTTGAGTGTGAGTCCGGATTTGCGCCGACACATCCAAGCTGTACCTGCAGATCCGCTCTACCCAGAGCAGTGGTATTTACAAAGCATTCAGCCAGCCGCGACCAAAACTGACCAAGCTTGGGATATCACCACTGGCAGCGGCTCGACAGTGGTCGCGATCCTCGACACCGGCGTTCGCTTCGAACATCCCGACCTGGGTCGCTACGCTCAAAGCGGAAAGCTACTCGATGGATACGACTTCATCACCAACGCTTCAGTTGCCAACGATGGCAATGGCCGAGACTCGGATGCCAGCGATCCTGGCGATTGGGTTGCTACCAGCGATCAATCGAAATCCGAGTTCGCCAACTGCGACATCGCGAACAGCTCTTGGCATGGAACGCGCGTTGCCAGTTTGATTGCGGCGGCAAGCGATGACGGAATCGGCATGGCGGGTTCGAACTGGTCGACTCTCATCTTGCCGGTACGCGTGATGGGCAAGTGCGGCGGGTACGACTCGGACATCATCGCCGCGATGCGCTGGGCCGCCGGCCTTCCTGTTCCTGGCGCTCCTTTCAACGCGACGCCGGCGAAGGTGATCAATCTTAGTCTGGGCGGCGAAGGTGCGTGCACGCCCGCCTATCAATCCGCGATCGATGAAGTGACCGCCGCTGGATCAGTGGTCGTCGCGTCTGCCGGGAACGAAGGGACCGCCGTTAGCGTGCCCGCCAGTTGCAAAGGCGTCATTGCAGTCACAGGCATCCGTCAGGTTGGCACCAAAGTCGGTTACAGCAATCTGGGTCCTGGCGCGACACTCGCCGCACCAGCCGGCAATTGCGTCAATACGTTCATCGATGCACAGCATCCGTGCGAGTTTCAGATCGTGGTTGCCAGGGATAGCGGGCTAACCTCACCTGTGTCCCCCGACTACAGCGATCGAGTCTACAACTACAACGTCGGAACGAGTTTCTCCGCGCCCCTAGTAGCAGGTGCGGTGGCGCTCATGAGTTCGGTGAACGAACAACTCTCTCCGGCACAATTCACAGCGCTCCTGCAAAAGACGGCAACTCCATTTCCAACTTCGTCGACCACCACGAGCACGCAATGTCACGCTCCGATGCCCGATGAGAAGCAGGATCGAGAATGCATCTGCACGACACAAACGTGCGGTGCGGGCATGCTGAACACCTACGAAGCGGTGCTGGCGGCGCAACGTCCTCTCGCTGTGATCAATGCTCCAGCAACCCTCATCGCGGGCGTCAGTGTTGCCATCGATGCACTCGCGAGCGTTGCTTCCAATCAGCGCAAGATTGTCGGCTATGAATGGAGCATAACGAATGCATCGGGAGCGACACCTGCGATTGCGAACGCGACGCTGCCGACGACCTCGATCCAAGTTGGTGCCGGGAGCCAGTTCACGCTTCGGCTAACGGTGACCGATGATCAAGGCGCACAAGACGTTGCGGACGTTAATATGAACTCCGGCACAGTCTCGATCGCAAGTGCTTCCAATGGCACGAAATCGGGTGGCGGCGGCGGAACAATCGACATGGGTTGGCTTGCGTTGCTTGCGAGCTTTGGCTACGTCGCGCTCATGAGTTCCGTGAGAACCCGCTCGACGATATCCAGACCTTCTTGAAGCACTACATCCGAGATCGTCAGCGGCGGCAAGAAGCGAATCACATTGCTATAAATGCCGCAGCTCAAAAGCACCAAACCGTTCGCTGCGCAACGCTGTACCAACGCCTTCGTGAGATCCGCATCCGGCTGACTCGGATCGCGATTGCGCACCAACTCCATCGCGATCATTCCGCCTAGGCCGCGCACTTCACCGATGCAAGCCAACTTGGTCTGCAACGACTCCATTCGTTTCCGAATGCGACTACCCACCTTCTCGGAGCGCGCAAGCAAATCCTCTTCCTTCATCACGTCCAAGACGGCCAACGCAGCGGCACACGCGATTGGCGATCCGGCATATGTCCCGCCAAGTCCGCCGACCACGGGCGCATCCATGATCGCCGCCTTGCCCACGATCGCGGCCAACGGAAATCCGCCAGCAAGGCTCTTGGCCAGCGTCATCAAATCAGGTTCGATGCCGAAGTGCTCGGCGGCAAACATTCGTCCCGTTCTAGCAAACCCAGTTTGGATCTCGTCGCAAATCAATAGGATCCCATGCCGATCGCACAGGGCGCGCAAGGCGGGAAGAAAGTCAGCAGGCGCGACGTAGAAGCCGCCTTCGCCCAGCACTGGCTCCACGATAATCGCCGCAACGCGAGTAGGCTCGACGTCGGTTTTGAACAACTGCTCGAGCGCGCTCAGACTCGCTGAGGTGCTTCCGCCATGAAATGGCATTGGGAATGGCACGTGATACACATCGCCTGGAAACGGCCCGAAGCCAACCTTGTACGGCGCAACCTTCCCGGTGAGCGCCATTGCCATGTAGGTGCGGCCATGAAAACCGCCCCCGAATGCGATCACTGCGGGCCGACCCGTGTGTGCACGGGCGATCTTGATCGCGTTCTCCACGGCTTCTGCGCCGGTGGTAACGAACATCGTTTTCTTCGGAGAACTACCGGGAGCAATAGCGTTTAACCGCTCTGCCAACTCCACCGCGACGCGATACGGCGTGATCATCACGCACGTATGGGTAAACGCTTCAAGCTGAGCTGCAACGGCCGCTTTGACTCGCGGGTGCAGGTGGCCCGTGTTTACAACCGCGATGCCACCTGCGAAGTCGATGTAGCGATTGCCGTCGACATCCCACAACTCCGCGTTCTGCGCGCGTTCGATGTAGACGGGCAGCATGGTCGACATGCCGCGCGAAATCGAAGAGATACGCCGCTCGTGAAGCTGTTGATTCTTCGACATGACGGTTCCGGCTACTGTGCCAACCCTTTCGCCGCGACGAGAGCGGTTAGATATTCGCTGAACTTTCCGCCGAGGCTCTCATGTTTGAGGCCGAACTCGACGGTCGCCTGTAGATAACCAAGCTTGCTGCCGCAGTCGTAGCGCTTTCCCTCGAACTCATAGGCGTAAACGGCTTCGTCCTCGAGCAAGTCTGCTATCGCATCTGTCAACTGAATTTCACCGCCAGCGCCGCGCTCGGTTTTTTCCAGCTTTTCGAAGATCGCCGGAGACAGCAGATACCGCCCCACGACAGCCAAAGTCGATGGCGCATTTTGCGGGCGCGGCTTCTCGACGATCTGGCGCACACGACTGATGCGTCCTTCGCGTTCTTCCGTCGCAACAATGCCGTACTTGTCGGTTTCAGAACGCGGAACTTGTTCGACTCCGAGCACACTGCCACCGCGCTGCGCATAAACGTCAGCCATTTGGCGCAGACATGGCGTCGTGCTGTCGATCAGATCGTCCGCAAGATGGACATAGAAAGGTTCATTGCCGACGACAGGCTTGGCGCACCACACAGCATGGCCTAAGCCCAGTGGAGACGGTTGGCGTATGTAGATGCACGTCGCCCACGAAGGAACGATTTCGCGAATCGCTTTGAGCAGATCCGCTTTGCCTTGCGCTTCGAGTGCTTCTTCCAATTCTGGATCGGTGTCGAAATGATCTTCGATCGCTCGTTTCGAGCTGCCAGTGATGAAAACCAGCTTGCGTGCGCCGGATGCGAGCGCTTCCTCGGCGGCGTACTGGATCAGCGGTTTGTCGACGATCGGCAGCATCTCCTTGGGGCTCGCTTTGGTGGCCGGCAAGAATCGCGTGCCGCGGCCTGCCACAGGGAAAACTGCTGTTCGAATTTCTTTCGTCTGACTCACCGCACAACCTCCGTTAGTCGAGGATGTCGATGATAGCCGAAGGCAACGCTCTCCGATGGAAGCGGCGCGTTCGGTAGTTACGTAACTAATTAGATGTAACAGCTGCACGCGTTGCAGCTGTTAGGAACGACGATGGGACTCCTGTCACCATCGTCGTGGCTCGCGTCAAAAGACGCGACTTTTGCCTCTCGCTCGCCACCTGCGGCGGCGGGCACGTCTGATGCACATGGATGTGCGAATGCCGCTAGAGGCAGGACGCCAGAAGCGGCCATGTGCCTAAAGATGTAACAGCTGCACGCGGTGCAGCTGTTAGGAACGACGATGGGACTCCTGTCACCATCGTCGTGGCTCGGACCGTCTATCAACCGGCACTCTTCCCCTCGCCGGTGGAACTGAGGCGGATGTTGGCGCGATTACGCTCCAGCGTCTTTGCGCCAATGCCCTTCACCTTGCGCAGATCGTCAGCGCTTTTGAACGCGCCGTTCTTTTCTCGATACGCAACGATGGCCTGGGCACGGTTGAGGCCGATACCGCTGAGCTCCTTGGCGATGGTGCCGGCGTCCGCTTTGTTGATATCTACTGGCCCTGCAAGCGCCATCAGCGGCATCAGGCTGCAAATCAAGACCTGAATTGATCGACGCGCAGCGCGCGCACCTGCGGTGACGTAAGACATTCGCTTCTCCTTGCGTTGTTGAAGATCGACACGGCTCGTTTTGCCGTGCTGAGCAGTGTGCCTATTCCGCACTGGCACATTCGTTTCTATTTCGCCGCGTTTGGCCCGAAATGCGCACCCTGTTGCACGTGCGCATTTGCATCAGCCACCTTGAGCGCCCGCCGCAGACGACTCCTCTCTTCCAGCAGCCTCCCAATCCACAACATCTGCCAGGAGAGGCCGGCCACCAGACCGAGCACAAACGACACCACCAACGCCAATCCCAGCGGCGATGTGAGGCGCGCGAAGGCAAGTTCGACACCAACCTCGGTCTGATTCAACACCGACACCGAAATCGCGACCAAGGCCGCTATAACGAGGGAGACACGAAAGAGGAAGCGAGTCATGGTTCATCCTCAGGAGGGGATCGCTGCGCGATCAAGAAGAGGAACCATTTTCAGCAAGGACTACGTCGTAGTCGAGAACGACGGGCGTGGGGTGGCGTTGGCGTCGGGACAGAGGGAAGAGTGTCAGATCACGTTCTGACTAGTACAGAGCAGGAGATCATTTTCCGAAATCCTGCGCTCCCCGTGTATCCCCTGTGGAGTTCTTATTCCGGCGGTTTAGCTCCGTGTTCTCCGTAACCTCCGTGGAGATATTCCTTTCCTCAATCCCGAATCGGCGTGCCCGCCCCTTCATTGACGCGTTCGCGAAGATCTTTGCCGGGTTTGAAGTGTGGGACGTACTTTCCCGACAAAGCGACGGTCTCGCCGGTCTTGGGATTGCGCCCCTGTCGGGGTGGACGGAAATGCAGCGAAAAGCTACCGAAACCACGGATCTCGATGCGACCGCCCTGAGCCAGGGCGTCGCTCATGATCTCGAGAATCTGCTTTACCGCGAGTTCGACGTCCTTCGCCGGTAGATGCTTTTGCTTCGCGGCAATGAGTTCAATGAGTTCCGACTTCGTCATGCTCGGGCCCGTTGTTGTTATTGCACAGAAGCGAGGACTCGCCGTCCGCTAACACGCGGCGGTGATCAACACCGCCGCGCAAGCTGGAGTGGCAATTACGAGGCTTCCTGGCCGCCGATATGTTCCTTGAGCAGATCGCCCAAGCTCGTACCGGACGAAGAAGATTCACCTGCGCGGTAACCCTGCACCGCTTCGTTTTCTTCGTGAATTTCCTTCGCTTTGATCGACAGAGCAATCGTGCGGCTCTTGCGATCGACGTTGGTGAACTTGGCTTCCACCTCGTCGTCAACCTTGAGGACCGTACGGGCATCTTCCACGCGATCACGAGCGAGTTCAGATGCACGTAGATGTCCTTCTACGCCGCCGCCGAGATCAATGATTGCACCCTTCGCGTCGACTTCGCGGACCTTGCCTTTGACGATCGTGCCCTTTGGATGCTCGGCGATCCAAGTCGAGAACGGATCTTTCGCGAGCTGCTTGATGCCCAAAGAAATGCGTTCACGCTCTGGATCGATCGACAGCACCATCGCTTCGACCGTCTGGCCTTTCTGGTAATTACGCACGGCTTCTTCGCCAGGCACATCCCACGAAATGTCGGAGAGGTGTACCAGGCCGTCGATGCCGCCTGCGAGACCGATGAAGATGCCGAAGTCGGTGATCGACTTGATCTGACCTGCAACCTTGTCGCCGCGATTGAAATTGTCGCCGAATTCTTTCCAAGGATTCGCCTGGCACTGTTTGATGCCGAGCGAAATACGACGACGCTCCTCGTCGATATCGAGGACCATGACTTCGACTTCCTGACCGATGTGCACGACCTTCGACGGATTGACGTTCTTGTTCGTCCAATCCATTTCGGAAACGTGCACCAAGCCTTCGACGCCTTCTTCGATTTCAACGAAGCAGCCATAGTCGGCGATGTTGGTGACCTTGCCGAACAGACGTGTGCCAGTCGGATAACGACGAGCGATGTTCTGCCATGGATCGTTGCCGAGTTGCTTGATACCGAGGCTGACGCGTTGACGTTCGCGATCGAACTTCAAGATGCGCACATCGATCTCATCGCCCACGTTGACGACTTCAGAGGGATGCTTGACGCGCTTCCACGCCATATCCGTGATGTGCAACAGACCATCGATGCCGCCGAGGTCGACGAACGCACCGTAGTCGGTGAGGTTCTTGACCGTGCCGCGCACGACCGCGCCTTCCTGCAACTTCTCGAGGAGTTCCGAACGCTCCGCGCTGTATTCCTGCTCAACCACTGCACGACGCGAAACGACAACGTTGTTGCGCTTCTGATCGAGCTTGATGACTTTGAATTCGAGCGTTTTACCTTCGAGGTACGAGGGGTCGCGCACCGGACGCACATCGACGAGCGAACCTGGAAGGAACGCGCGAACGAAATCGATTTCGACAGTAAAGCCGCCTTTGACGCGGCCGTTGATCACGCCTTTGACGATTTCCTGCTTATTGAATGCATCTTCGAGACGCGACCAGGTGCGTGCACGCTTGGCCTTCTCGCGAGACAGGCGGGTTTCGCCCGAGCCGTCTTCTACGCTGTCGAGTGCGACCTCGACGTCATCACCCACGCTGACTTCGATCTCGCCGCGATCGTTCTTGAACTGATCGACGGAGATGACGGCCTCGCTCTTCAGGCCTGCGTTGACGACTACAACGTCGGGACCGACGCTTACGATTCGTCCGGTGATGATGGATCCTGGCTTGATCTTCTGAGAGGCCAGGCTTTCTTCGAACAGTTGGGCAAAACTTTCGGTCATGAGTACTTCCAGGGTCGATGCGACCCGTAATCCTTGCGGCCGTCCTGACACGCGAGGGGTTGATTGCAAACAACCGCGCAATCCGCGCGGCACCAGAGAAAATGGCTGGAGGCTATGGGCTGGAGGCTGGAGCAAGAAGAAAGACCGCACGCGTGCGACTTACACTCTGGCCCCAGCCGCCAGCCCCCAGTCTGTAGCCGGCTCTTTGCTTAGAAACGTGCCGCAGCGAGTTCAAGCACGCGGGCCACGACGGACTCGATGGGCATGGACGTTGAATCCACGATCACGGCGTCATCGGCAGGCTTGAGGGGGGCAATCGGGCGACTCGCGTCGCGTCGGTCGCGCTCGGCGATCTCCAGCGAAAGGGCGGCGAGGTTAGCATCGAGACCCTTGTCTTTCAACTGCTTATAACGCCGTTGGGCCCTTTCTTCGGGACTCGCTGTAAGGAAGATTTTGAGGCCTGCGTCGGGGAAGATGACAGTCCCCATATCGCGGCCATCCGCCACCAACCCGGGCGGGGCGGCAAACGCTCGCTGACGCGCTAATAGAGCTTCACGGACCTTAGGCATGGCAGCCACCTTCGAGGCGCCCTCGCCTGCCTGCTCCGTCCTAATGGACCGGCTGACCTCTTCGCCGTTGAGCCAAATCTGCTCCTCGCCCTTGGCTCCGATGCCGAACACGACATTCAGATGCATCGCGATATCGGCAAACTCGTCTTCGGCACCCGGCTGCGTGCCGCGCTTGAGACCCGCAAAAGCGACCAGACGGTACAGTGCACCGCTATCGAGCAAACGCCATCCAAGCTGATCGGCCACACGGCGTGAGATCGTGCCCTTGCCGGACCCGCTTGGTCCGTCAATGGTGAGGATGGGCACTGCGACCACGGCCGAGTCCCAGCTTAGTCCTGAAGCTTGACGTTCAGGCCAGCGGCACCCGCAACGCCGGGGAAATCGGGAAACGAGGTCGCGACGTTCGCAACATCCAGGATTTTGATCGGAGCCGCAGCACGCAAACTGGCGATCGAGAACGACATCGCGATGCGATGGTCGCCGTGACTATCGACTGTTCCACCCGAAAACACGGCTCCGTCCGCACGCCCCTGAATACGGATGCCGTCCGGCAACACTTCGCACTGCACGCCCATCGCCTTCAGGCCCTCCGCCATGACAGCGATGCGATCACTCTCTTTGACTCGCAGTTCCTCGGCTCCAGTGACCAATGTTTCGCCCTCAGCGCACGCCGCAGCGATGAACAAGGCGGGAAACTCGTCGATCGCGAGCGGGACCAGGTTTTCTGGGACATGAATGCCTTTGAGCTTCGCCGGCCTGACCTCGATGTCTGCAACCGGCTCAGCACCCGCCGAGCGGTGGTTCAAGACGCGCAAATCAGCGCCCATGAGCGCCAGGATGTCGAGCAGACCAGTGCGCGTCGGGTTTACCCCGACGCCCGTAATCGTGAGGCCCTCGCCGCGGCTGATCGAGCCAGCGATTAAGAAGAAGGCCGACGACGAGAAGTCGCCAGGCACTTCCAACGAACACGCTTCCAAGCGCGTCGGCGGAGTCAAACGAACTTCGCCATGCGCTGCGTGCACACTGCAACCAAAGGCCTGCAGCATGCGCTCGGTGTGATCGCGAGTGACCGCGGGTTCAATCACCGTCGTTTCACCCGACGCATATAAGCCGCCCAACAGCACGGCTGATTTGACTTGAGCGCTGGCCACGGGCAGTTCGTAACGAATGCCTTTCAGCGCGGACCCGCCGGTGATCTTTACGGGCGGCTTGCCATTATTCGTTTCGATGCGTGCGCCCATTTGCCGAAGCGGCGTTGCGGCGCGTTCCATGGGCCGCTTCATCAGCGATGAATCGCCGATCAGTTCGCTATTGAAGGCTTGACCTGCTAACAGGCCGGTCATGAGTCGCATCGCCGTGCCCGCGTTGCCCATGTCGAGTGGATGCGACGCACCTTTGAGGCCTCGCATACCGACACCATGAACGCGAACCTCACGCTGACCGGTGCGCTCCACTTTCACGCCCAGCGCCTGCATCGCCTTCATCGTCGACAGGCAATCCTCGCTCTCCAGAAAGCCGCGAACTTCCGTGATCCCTTCTGCGATACCTCCAAGCATCAATGCACGATGCGAAACGGATTTATCTCCTGGAACGCGAATGGAGCCAGAGACACTGCTGACGGGCTGAACGAGATACGTGGGCATGGTTATGTTCAAGCGCAGCAACTGCGCTGGATCGATGGCTGGATGGACAGGGATTGCGGCTGACGAAGGGCGCGAAGCATATCAAGTCGCGCGCAAGGCATGGGCGAACGCCGCCGCCATGCGCTCGTTCTGCTCAGCCGTACCGACCGTGACGCGCAAATGATTCGGCAGCCCGTAGTTTCCGACCGGCCGCACGATGACACCCTGCCGCAACATTGCCTCGTAAATCGGAGCCGCAGGTCGTCCGCAATCGATGAGCAAGAAATTGCCCGCGGACGGCAGGACGCTCACCGGCAGCTTTGCGAGCGCGCTGCGAAGCTGAGCTAACCCGGCGGTGTTCACGGCAACCGACTTCTGCAAATGCTCTGAATCATCGAGCGCGGCGCGCGCGGCCGCCAGGGCAAGTGAATTCACATTGAACGCTTGCCGCACGCGATTCAGCACGCTCGCGATCTGCGGATCCGAAAGTGCATAGCCGACCCGCAATCCCGCGAGCCCGTACGCTTTGGAAAAGGTACGGGTCACGACCAAGTTGGGATAACGACCGAGCCACTTGCTAGCGTCTGCGAACTCACCGCCGGCGTATTCGATATAGGCCTCATCCACGACGACGATGACATGCCGCGGAGCCGATCGAACGAATTGCTCCAACGCATCAGCCGATAGCCATGTGCCCGTGGGATTGTTCGGATTGGCGATGAACACCAACCGAGTGCGCTCGTTGATCAACGCTCGCATGGCACCGAGATCGTGACCCAACGGCATCGAATCGTTCGCTGGCAACGCATTCGAGATGCGAGCTGTCGCGCCAGTCGCCTGAATCGAAATCGGATATACGGCAAAGCCATACTGCGAATAGATCGCCTCGGTTGCTGGAGTTAGAAACGCCTCCGCCAACATCACAAGAACATCGTTAGATCCGTTGCCAAGCGTGATGCACGCGATATCGCAACCGTGTTTTTTCGCCAGCGCTTGCTTCAACGCGAAACCGTTGCCGTCAGGATAAAGTCCGACCGCATCGACGGCCTGCCGCATCGCCTCCCGCGCTTTCGGTCCAGGACCGAGTGGATTTTCATTCGAGGCGAGCTTGATGCTGTCGCGAATGCCGTATTCGCGTTCCAGCTCTTCGAGTGGCTTTCCGGGGACGTAAGGGGCGATGCCGAGGACGGGCTGCGCAGCGAGTTTGGAGACGTCGAAAGACATGACTTAGGCCTACGGTCAGAGCCTAGAGAACCGCACAGGGATACGACCCGAGCACCCGAAACAGCGATGATTGCTTCTTCAAATCATCGAGCGCGTTTTTCAGCGGCGGCTCGTCGGCGTGGCCAAAGACATCGATGAAGAAGAGGTAGTCCCACTTCTTCTTGCGCGAGGGGCGCGACTCGATGCGGGTCATGCTGATGTTGTTACGTGCAAGTGGTTCAAGCAGCCGATAGAGCGTGCCCGGCGATTGCGTATCGCCCGCGGTCAACAACAACGTCGTTTTATCGTTGCCGCTGGGATTGAACAACTTGCGACCGATCACCAAGAAGCGCGTCGTGTTGTCGTCGGTGTCTTCGATTTCGGGCACGATGACGTTGAGACCGTAAACGTCCGCAGCAGCTTGCCCAGCGATTGCCGCTGTACCGACCTCGTCGCGGGCGCGTCGAGCGGCTTCGGCATTGCTAGTCACAGGAATGCGCTCGATCCCAGCGAGATGCTCGTCCAGCCAATGGCGGCATTGAGCCAGCGACTGCTGATGCGAACAGATCCGTTTAATGTTTTCGAGCCCGTGCATCTGACCCATCAGATGCTGATGGATGCGCAGCTCGATTTCGCCGCAGATCTTGAGCGGCGATGTGATGAACATGTCGAGCGTGTTATTGACTGTGCCCTCCGTGGAATTCTCGACCGGCACAACACCGAAGTCCGCGTGAGCGGCCTGCACTTCTTCGAACACTTCGCTAATGGTGCCCATCGGCACGGCACGCACCGAATGACCGAAATGCTTGAGCACGGCCTGCTGAGAGAACGTGCCCTCAGGACCGAGGAAGGCAATCTTCAAAGGCTCTTGTTGGGCGAGACACGCGGACATGATCTCGCGAAACAAACGCGCAATCTCTTCATTGCGCAACGGACCGCGATTGCGCTGCAACGCCTTGCGAAGCACCTGGGCCTCGCGCTCGGGTTTATAAAATTCCGCGGTCGACATACCCTCCGCGTTCTTCGATTCGCCGACCTGCTTCGCGAGCAGAGCGCGTTCATTCAGCAGTTCCTGAATGCGTTCGTCGACCGTATCGATGCGCTGGCGAATCTCCGCGAGTTGAATTCGCGGCTTCGCTTGCGTCTGCTTCGCTTCGGACTTCTTTTTGGGAGCCTTCTTCTTGGACGGTCGCGGCACAAAGATCCCCAGAGCGACTTCTAGAGCGCTCGAACAGCCAGCACGCCTTGGATGCTGCGAAGTTGGTCGATGACGGCCTGCGAGACTGGGCCTTCAACGTCGATCAAGGTGTACGCCAGTTCCCCGCGCGACTTGTTCAGCAGATCCGCGATGTTCAGCTTCGCCCCTGCCAATGCGGTCGAGATTTGACCAACCATGTTCGGCACGTTTTCGTTTGCGATGGCAATGCGCGTCGATCCAGCCGTGCGCGGCAGTATCGCTTCAGGGAAGTTGACCGAATTACGAATGTGCCCGTTTTCGAGATAGTCGCGCAGCGTGTCTGCCACCATGATGGCGCAATTCTCTTCGGCCTCGTTCGTCGACGCGCCGAGGTGAGGCAACGCGATCACCTTCGGGTGGTTCTTCAACTCGCGCGTCGGAAAGTCGCACACATACGCGCCGAGCTTGTTTGAGTTCAATCCCTCGAGAACTGCGGTGTCATCGACGATGCCGCTGCGAGCGAAGTTCAACACCACTCCGCCCTGCTTGAGTAGCTTGACTCGGTTGGCGTTGACCAGATTGCGGGTCGCATCGAGCAATGGCACATGCACCGTCACCATATCGCTGCGGGAGAACAAATCATCGAGCGACAGTGCCTGCTCGACACCTGATGAAAGCTGCCACGCACGTTGCACGGTGATTTGCGGATCGAAACCCAGCACCTTCATCCCGAGTGCGTGCGCTGCGTTCGCCACCTCGACGCCGATTGCGCCGAGGCCGACCACACCGAGCGTGCGACCGGGGAGTTCGTATCCAACGTACTTCTTCTTGCCCTTCTCGACCTTCTCTTCGATCTCGTCGTCCGTTCCCTCGAGCGCGCGGGTGTATTCCCACGCCTGGCAGATATTGCGAGCGGCCAGGAAAAGGCTCGCGATCACCAGCTCTTTGACCGCGTTCGCGTTCGCGCCGGGCGCATTGAACACCGGCACGCCGCGCTGCGACATCTTCTTGACCGGTATGTTGTTGGTGCCCGCTCCGGCGCGACCGATCGCTCTCACGCTCGCGGGAATCTCCATCTCGTGCATATCGGCCGAACGCAACATGATGGCATCAGGGTGGCCGATCTCGGAGGCGATCTCGTAACGATCGCGTGGCAATCGCTCGAGCCCACGAACGGAGATGTTATTGAGCGTGAGAATTTTGAACATAGGTAGTGACTAGTGACTCGCGGATTGTGACTGGACGGAACGCTTGGCTTTAAGCCTTGGTGCGCTCGAACTCTCTCATGAAGCTCACCAACGCTTGCACGCCATCAAGTCCCATCGCGTTGTACAAGCTCGCACGCATGCCCCCGACGGATCGGTGTCCGCCGAGTGTCACAAGACCGGCCTTCTTTGCTTCTTCAAGGAAGGTCTTGTCCAACTCCGGCTTGGCCAACGTAAATGGCACATTCATCCAAGAGCGCGCGTCCTTCGCGACCGGATTCTTATAGAACGACGAGCCGTCGATGGCGGAATACAGCAACTCGGCCTTGGCACGATTGCGCTCTTCCATGCCCTTCAATCCGCCCTGACGCTTCAA
Organism: Pseudomonadota bacterium; assembly: GCA_023391335.1. Taxonomy (GTDB): domain Bacteria; phylum Pseudomonadota; class Gammaproteobacteria; order Steroidobacterales; family Steroidobacteraceae; genus Steroidobacter. The sequence goes on from JAEWBG010000098.1 coordinate 28,909, forward strand.
CCACTGGAATACCAATCCTGCGATGTACCACGCGTAAGTCGGCGGCGTATTGAGCATCGAGCCGTCCTTCGCCATCGCGGTGAAGTCCATGAATGCGGGCGTGCCCTTGCGAGCCTTGCCCAGCAAATCATCGCGCACGATGACGACGGTTAGGCCCGACGGGCCGATGTTCTTCTGGGCCCCGGCGTAAATCAAAGCAAACTTCGACACGTCGATGGGCCGAGACAGAATGTTCGACGACATATCTGCAACGAGCGGCACGTTCCCGACGTTCGGCACGAAATGGAATTCCACGCCACCGATGGTTTCGTTCGGTGTGTAGTGCACATACGCTGCATTCGGAGTGAGCTTCCATGAAGACTCGGCAGGAATGCTTGTGTAAGGAGCCCCGGCATCAGCAGCGACGTTCACGTTCGCGAAATTCTTGGCCTCGCCGATTGCCTTCTTCGACCATGCACCCGTATTGATGTAATCGACGGTGCTTTCAGGCGCCGTGAGATTCATAGGGATGCCAGCGAATTGGGCGGTAGCGCCGCCCTGAAGGAACAACACCTTGTAGTTCGCAGGAATCGCGAGTAACTCCCTCAGATCCGCTTCAGCTTGTTCGGCGATCGAGATGAACTGCTTGCCGCGATGGCTCATCTCCATGACCGACATGCCCGCGCCATGCCAATCAAGCATCTCATCGCGAGCTTGTTCGAGAACCTCTTGCGGGAGGGCAGCAGGACCGGGGCTAAAGTTGTAGACGCGCATTTGAGTCAGTAATGAGGTGATGCAGTGAGAAAGTGAAAAATGTTGCTAACGCCGAATGTTGAAGCTGCGCCGCTACTCGACCGATGGGGCAGAATCATCCGACACTGATACTTCGCCGGCTTCGCCATCTGAGCCCTCGGCGCCTTCCGCACCTTCGGAGACGATGCGTTCCAGTCCTACCAACCGGTCGCCTTCGTCGAGACGAATCAATCGCACCCCTTGCGTGTTCCGGCCTTGCACGGAAACGTCATGAACCGGCGTCCGCACGAGCGTTCCGCTAGAGCTGATCAACATGATCTCGTCGTCCGGCTTGATTTGCAGCGCACCGACCATCTTGCCATTGCGTTCACTGGTCTGAAGTGCAATGACACCTTGGCCGCCACGCCCGTGGACTGGATATTCCTCGACCGGAGTCAGCTTGCCGTAGCCATTTGCTGACGCGGTCAAAATCATCCCGTTTTCGTTCAACGTGATGAGCGAGATCACTTCCTCGCCCTCAGGCAGACGGATACCGCGGACACCCGCAGCGGTACGTCCCATAGGACGCACATCGTTCTCGTCGAAGCGGATCGCTTTGCCTTCGCTCGAGCACAACAGAATCTGCCTGCTGCCATCGGTGATATCGACACCGACGAGGCGATCGCCTGCTTCTAGTTCAATAGCAATGATGCCGGCCGTGCGCGGACGCGAGAACGCGTCGAGTGAAGTCTTCTTCACGGTGCCCATCGCGGTCGCCATGAACACGAATTTGTTCTCTTCGAATTCGTGAATCGGGACGACCGCATTGATGCGCTCGCCTTCTTGCAGCGGTAGCAAATTCACGATCGGTTTGCCGCGTGAACCGCGGCTTGCTTGCGGAAGCTGATAAACCTTGAGCCAGTACATCTTTCCGGCGCTGGAGAAGCACAGGAGTGTGTCGTGGGTGTTCGCGACGAACAGCTTGTCGATGAAGTCTTCGTCTTTAACCGACGTGGCGGCTTTGCCGCGACCGCCGCGACGCTGCGCTTGATATGCAGTCACCGGCTGCGCCTTCGCATACCCACCGTGCGAAAGCGTCACGACGACATCTTGCTGCTCGATTAGATCTTCAATGGTCAGATCGGAGTGATCTTGGACGATCTCCGTGCGGCGCTTATCGCCATACTTGGCACGGATATCTTCCAGCTCGGCACGGATCACGCTGAGCAGACGCTCCGGGCGCGCGAGAATGTCGCTGAGATCTTGGATCTGCACGAGCAGTTCTTGGAACTCCTGCCAAATCTTGTCTTGCTCAAGGCCCGTGAGTCGATGAAGACGTAGTTCCAGGATCGCTTGCGCCTGAACCTCGGAGAGCCGATAGCCATCGGCTTTAAGACCAAACTCATCGGTCAACCCATCGGGCCTTGCGTCCACATTGCCGGCGCGCGCCAACATTTCGGGCACCGCACCGGATGGCCACATGCGACCCATCAACGCAACCTTCGCCTCGGCCGGGGTGGGCGATGCTTTGATGACCGCGATCACCTCATCGATGTTTGCGAGCGCAACGGCCTGGCCTTCCAGAATGTGAGCGCGTTCGCGAGCCTTGCGCAGATCGAAAATCGTGCGGCGAGTGACGACCTCACGACGGTGACGCAGGAATGCCTCGAGCATCTCCTTCAGATTGAGCAGCTTCGGCTGGCCCTCGTGTAGAGCGACCATGTTGATGCCGAACACCGATTCCATGGGCGTGTGCTTGAAGAGCTTGTTCAGCACGATATCTGCGACTTCGCCGCGCTTCAGCTCGATCACGACCCGCATTCCATCCTTGTCGGATTCGTCGCGCAGACCATCGCTTGCGATGCCCTCGACGATCTTTTCGCGAACTAATTCGGCAATGCGCTCGAGCAACCGCGCCTTGTTCACCTGGTACGGCAGCTCAGTGATGATGATCGCCTGGCGGCCTTTGTCGTCCTCTTCGATCGTGGTGCGCGCGCGCACATAGAGCCGGCCTCGGCCCGTCAAATAAGCGGATGCGATTTCCTGCGAGCCGTTGATAATGCCGGCGGTCGGAAAGTCCGGCCCCGGAACGTGCTGCATGAGTCCGCCGATCGAGATGTTGGGATCGTCGATGAGCGCGATACAGGCGGTCACGACTTCGCTCAAGTTATGCGGCGGGATATTCGTCGCCATGCCCACCGCGATGCCCGAAGCGCCGTTGACGAGCAGATTCGGAACCCGAGTCGGTAGAACGACAGGCTCTTGTTCCTTGCCGTCGTAGTTGTCGACGAAATCGACCGTTTCTTTGTCGATGTCCGCGAGCAGCTCGGAAGCGAGCGCAGTCATGCGGCACTCGGTGTAACGCTGAGCCGCAGGAGGATCGCCGTCCACCGAACCGAAATTGCCTTGGCCGTCGACGAGCAGATAGCGCATCGAGAACGGCTGGGCCAATCGCACCAATGCGTCGTAAATCGCCGAGTCGCCGTGCGGATGGTATTTACCCATCACGTCACCGACGACGCGCGCGCACTTCACATAGGGGCGCGAATAGACGTTATTGCTCTCCTGCATCGCGAAGAGGATGCGGCGGTGAACCGGCTTTAAGCCGTCGCGGACATCCGGCAGTGCACGGCCGACGATCACGCTCATCGCATAATCGAGATACGACTGGCGCATCTCGTCTTCGAGATTGACGTGCAGAATTTCGCGCGCTATTTCAGCCATGCAGCGTTCGTTTCGACTCGAGTTCCGAGTGTTTGGGAGCGGCTTTCGACGCGGCTTTGGTGCTCGCGTCTGCAGCCGTTTTCTGGCCAGCGCACTCTTGCGAATGGCTGGGCGGTGAAGTGGCAAATTCTAGCACAGCGAAGCGCCCGACCGAACCTTCCGATCAGCCCACAAGCTATACTTCGCGCCGCGCTGGACACCCCATTTCATGCAACACATCGACACGCTCATCGCGGCTCGCTGGATCATCCCGATCGAACCCGCCGAGCACATCCTCGAGCACCACGCGATTGCGATCCACCAAGGCCAAATCCTTGCTGTGGGCCCTGCGACCGAGCTCGAGGAGCGCTTTTCTCCGACAGAAAGGGTCGATCGATCTCATCACATTCTATTGCCGGGCCTGGTCAACGCCGATGCCCAGACATCGCGGAGCCTGCTGCCAGCGGGCACAGGAGAAGATCTCTGGACCGACGCTGACTTCGTGCGCGACAGCGTAGAGCTGTCGATCGCACGCATGCTGATGGCCGGGGTAACTTGCTTCGCCGACGGCTCGTTATTTCCCGAGATTGTCGCGGAAGCCGCATCGTCCGCATCGATGCGCACTTGCATCGGGCTGCCGGTGCACGATCGCCCGAATGCATGGGCCGATTCCGCAAACACCGCATTGACCAAGGGACTCGAGCTCCACGACGAATATCGCAGCGATCCCCTGATCACCACTCATTTTGCGCCGACGAGCGAGCTGTGCGACGAGACCCTCGCTCGCGTTCGTCGCGCCGCCGACGAACTGGAACTTCCAGTCGCGTTTCGGTTTACGGATTCCGGACACGGCGAAACCGCCGGAGCACGGCTCGAGCGGCTTGGGCTTCTCTCCGCGCTGTTGATTGCCGTCAATCCGCAGGATCTGAATCGAACCGAACTCGAGCGGCTCGCACGAGTGGGCGCGAACGTCGTGTGCTGTTCTGGATTGGAGCGACTCATCCACGATTTCCGCACGCACGGACTGAATGTCGCGGCCGGCGCGGGCAATACATTTAGACAGGACGTGCTGGAAATGTCGCGCGCTCCTCGGTGCTCGATGCGCGTCGCGAGCGTTCCCGCGCTCGAATGGCTGCGGATCATCACCTTGAATGGCGCACACGCGCTCGGACTGGACGACGTGACGGGATCACTCATGCCTGGGAAATGGGCCGACATTTGCTGCATCGACTTGAGCGACGTCTATGCGCAGCCGATGTACGACGTCGCGACCCACGTCACGGACTATGCACACCGCGATCAAGTGAGCGACGTATGGATTGCCGGACGCCGCTTGGTCCGCGACCGTCAACTTGCTCGCATCGACCTACCCGATGTGCTTTCGCGCGTGGAGCGCTGGCGGGCCCGCATTTCAGGAACGAATCCGCATGACTGATACGGCGAATCACGACCCCGCAGAGCTCGCCCGCTTCGACCGCACTGCGCAGCGTTGGTGGGACCCGGCCGGCGAATTCAGGCCGCTTCACGTACTCAATCCCGTGCGGCTCGCGTACGTGATCGAACGCAGCGGCGGATTGCGCGGCAAACGCGTCCTCGATATCGGCTGCGGCGGCGGCCTGCTCAGCGAAGCCATGGCTCAGGCGGGTGCCGATGTCACAGGGATCGATCTGGCTCCCATGACGATCGAGGTCGCTCAGCTGCACGCGCTAACGACGAATCACAAGATCAACTACATCAGACGGTCCGCAGAGGCGCATGCCGCAGTTACGACTGAACCGTACGACGTCGTCGTGTGCATGGAGATGCTCGAACACGTCCCAGAGCCGATCAGCGTGCTGCGTGCGATGCGTTCTTTGGTGCGCCCCACCGGACATGCATTTCTCTCGACGTTGAATCGCAACTTGAAATCTTTCCTGCTTGCGATCGTCGGCGCGGAGTACGTACTGAATTTGCTACCCAAAGGCACCCACACGTACGAGCGCTTCATCAAACCTGCGGAGCTCGCGCGATGGGCACGCTCCGCTGAACTCGACGTTCAGGATATCTCCGGCCTGCACTATGACGCACTGTCGCAGACAGCGAAACAAAGTGCAGACGTCAGTGTGAACTACATGATGCATTTGACCCCGGCGAGCTAAGCGTGAGCTCATCCTTTCTTATCGTTGCTGCTGTCGGACTGATATTGGGTCTGATCATTGGCGGGCTGTTCGTTGCCTTTCAGCAGCGCCGTCGCACTCAGGAGCTGCACGTCGAACTCGCCGTATTGCGAGCGCAGGTCAAAGCCGAAGAGCAACTCGAGCGAGAGCGGCAAGATTCCCTAGAACGCGCGATGCAGCGGATTCAAAGTTCGTTCGACGCGGTTGCGGGCGCATCGTTGCGAACCAATAGCGAGCTGTTTCTGCAGCTTGCCCGCGAGCACTTGTCGCAACATCAACAATCCGCTGTCGGCGCCCTCACTGAACGCGAGAAAGCAATCGAAGCGATGCTGATGCCGATTCGCGAGACGCTCGCGAAGACCGAACAGCAGATGTTGCGCATCGAAAAAGAACGCGCCGAAACGTTCGGCAGTTTGAAAGCGTCGTTGGAATCGGTGGCACTGGGCCAGCAGGCATTGCAGCGAGAAACGCGCACGCTCGTGAATGCGTTGCGACGCCCGGAAGTGCGTGGCCAATGGGGCGAGATGACGTTGCGTCGACTCGCTGAACTCGCCGGCATGGTCGAGCACTGCGATTTCGCCGAACAAGTTCATGTGCGCGTCGCCGAGGGCAATCTGCGTCCCGACATGATCGTCCACATGCCCGACGGGCGCGATCTAATCGTGGATGTGAAGACTCCGCTCGATGCTTACTTGGATTCGGTAGATGCAACGACGGACGAGCAGCGTGCAATCGCATTGCGGCGTCACGCGAATGCGATCGCCGAACGAGTAAAGCAACTGGGCGCCAAGAGCTACTGGAGTCAGTTCGAGAAAAGTCCGGACTTCGTCATTCTGTTCATACCGGGCGATCAGTTCTTATCGGCCGCACTCGCGGAATCGCCGAACTTGCTCGAAGACGCGATCCGACAAGACGTGATCATCGCCACCCCGTCGAGCTTCGTGGCGTTATTGAAGGCGGTCGCCTACGGCTGGCGGCAAATGGCGCTCGCGCAAAATGCGGAGACGATCCGGACATTGGCCGAGGATTTATACAAGCGCTTGGCGGTGTTCGCCGGGCATTTGAGCAAAGTCGGCCGCAACTTGAGCAGCAGCGTGGAATCTTTCAACAGTGCTGTCGGTTCGCTCGAACGTCAGGTCCTACCCGGCGCTCGCAAATTCACCGAACTCGGCGTCCGTCCTGAGCGTCAGATCGAAGTGATTGACCCGATCGACAAGCTTGCTCGCGAGCCGCAGGCATCGAAGGCAGAAGACGCAACACAAAACGCACAAAGAGAGATATAGATAAGCCCAGCAATGAGATGCGAACCAACGTACCGAGTGGGTGCAGATCCAGAGGCACCCGTATCGGAAAGTGTTCGAGTTCATTTTTGATCAGCCTTGATTTTTGTCTTTGCGTGCTTTGTGTTGCGTCCGGCTCCCTTTATCCAGTGACCACATACCCCTCACAACTCGACGCCTCCACAGTGAACCGCGCGGCGCCGCCCGGCTCCATGCGGTATTTCGCATGTCTATACGCGCCGGAAGAAGTACGCGATGTAATGCTCGCGCTCTACGCCATCGACGCGGAAATTCGCGAGTCCGCCCAGAGCGTCAACCACGACGTCGCGCACACCCGCCTGCAATGGTGGCGGGCTGAAGTCGATCGCCTGATCAACGCCAACGCGCAACATCCCGCGATGAAAATTCTGAGTGAGCAGACCTTCGTCCCTCGTTCGACATTCGCTCGCCTGCATGAACTACTCGCGGCGGCAGATATGGATCTGGCGCGAATGACGTACGCCACCGAGCCAGAGCTACGCGCTTACTGCTCGCGCGCTACCGGCGCGGTCGAGACGCTCATCGCCTCTGTGCTGATGCGAACCGAAACGCTGGATTCCGAAGTACAAACGTTCGCAAACACCATCGGCATTGGCGTGCGCAAAGCAGAGATCGTGCGCGACCTGCGCCAGGACGCATACGAAGGTCGCATCTATTTGCCGCTCGATGAGTTGCAGCGTCACTCCGTCGAACCCGAGCGTCTGCGCGACCGCGAAATCACGCCAGCGGTTCGGGAAGTGTTGAAGGAATTCCATGCGCGAGCGAATGCAGATCTCGCCGCGCCAGTGCCTTCGGTACATCGACCCGCATTGACACCGCTGTTCGTGATCGCTGCGTTGCACGCACGTCTTTTGAACCGAGTCGCCAGAAGGAATTACGACGTCGCCACGGAGCGCGTCGAACTCGGCCCGATCGAGAAGCCTTGGGCCGCGTGGAGAGCGGCCCGCAAGGCCTCTTGAGCAATCGATTCAAGTACACTCGCGCGCTCAGCAAAATCAGGCGCACCCATGATCGATCCACGCAACTACTCTCCTGCCCCCGATCTGTTAAAAAACCGCGTCGTTCTGATCACAGGTGCCAGCGATGGAATTGGTAAAGCGGTGGCACTCGCGGCGGCTGCGCACGGCGCCCAAGTGATTCTTCACGGGCGCAACGTGAAGCGCTTAGAAGCGGTGTACGACTCCATCATCGCGAGCGGCGCTCCGCGTCCATCGATTGCCCCCGTCGATTTCGAAAAGGCCGGCCCGAACGAATACGACCAGCTCGTCGAGGCTTTGGACAAGGAGTTCGGACGCTTGGACGTGCTTCTCCACAACGCAGGCATGCTCGGCGAGCGTGCGCCAATCGAACATCACGACGTCGCCAAGTGGATGCGTACGATGCACGTGAACGTCAATGCCCCTTTCATTCTGACGAAGTGCTGCTTGCCGCTGCTCAAACGCTCAGAAGACGCGTCGTTGATCTTCACGTCCAGCGGCGTCGTACCTCGGCCGCGTGCATTCTGGGGCGCTTATCTGGTTTCGAAATGGGCGAGCGACGGACTGATGCACATGCTGGCCGAAGAACTCGAAGGCAGCACGAAGATCCGCGTGAACAGCATCAACCCCGGGAAGGTGCGTACCAATATGCGTCTACAAGCGTATCCGGCGGAAGACCGCTCGGCCCTGGCACCCCCCGAGTCGATCGTCGCTCCTTATTTGTATCTGTTTGGGCCGGATAGTCAGGGCGTCAACGGCGAAACGGTTGACTGCCAATAGGCAGTACCTCCGATCGCGGGTGCCACAGTCAGTTCGATGCGTGACTGACCCGTTACGAAAAAATCGAATGCGCCCGTGTCGGGATCGCACACCCTCCTTCGTCCTTGACGCGAATGACGCTATTTCGCGCAACACACCAAAGGAGACCATGATGAGCGCAGCACCTTCCACTATGCCCATGCCCGAGGTTCTCGGCGGGCTGACGCCCTACCTGCAAGTGAGCGGCGCCAGTAAAGCCTCTGAGTTTTACGTCAAAGCGTTCGGCGGCAAGGAAGTCTTCCGCGTACCCGAGGATGAGCAGGGCCGCACCATGCACATCCACCTGTATATCAACGGCTCATCCCTGATGCTGAGCGATGCTTATCCCGAGTATGGTCATGCACTCGAAAAACCGCAGGCGTTCAACCTGACGCTGCAAGTCAAAGACATCGATGCATGGTGCAACCGTGCCGTCGAAGCAGGCGCGACGGTGGTCATGCCGGTGCAGGATATGTTCTGGGGTGCACGATACTGCCAGCTTCGCGATCCCTTCGGCGTGCTCTGGGCAATCAACGAGCAGAAAGCGGGTTAACGCTTGCGCTTCTTGCGTCGATCCGGTGGCGGGCGGCGCTTCGGACGCGGCGTGGACGAGGCATTCTCCGGCCGCGCCGCTTTCGTCGGAACGCTCAACTCGGCTTTCGCATATAGCGCCGCCAGTTCCTTGTCCGTCAATGCGCGATGGCGGCCGCGTGGCAGATCTCGAGGCAACTCGAGATCGCCGAACTTCACCTGGATCACACGACTGACTTTTAAGTTGCGGCTCTCGAATAGAGCTCGCACAGCAGCGCGACGATGCGAGCGGTGACTCTCGACGCGGAACCATCGGTTGGTTCCCTCGCCTCCCGCAGGCTCGATGCTCGTGAACTCCACCGCTTCTTCATCATATTGAACGATGCGCGGAATGGAATTCACGTCGAATTCCAACGGGACGAGTACTCTCGCCATGTACGCCGCAGGCGTCGTTTCGGCGCGTCGGCGCAGCGCATCGGCGAGACGTCCGTCGGTCGTCAACAGCATCAATCCGCTGTCGCCCGCCTGCATGGTGTTGACCATCAGCCAGCGCGCGCCGCGCACCGAAGGCAGCGACTCCATCACTGACACGTCGCTCGCCATCTCGCCCGAGTCTTCGGCCGGCGGCTCGTTGCCGATCGGTTGTCCTTGCGGCTTGTGATAGATGATCGCCTGCGGAGCTGAAGTGACGCGCAGCCGATTCGTGACATCTTTACCGTCGATGATCACTCGATCGCCGGGGTTGTAACGATCGCCCGGCAATGCGGCCTTACCGTTGAGCACGACGCGTCCTTCGAGCATCCATTTCTCGAGTTCGCGGCGTGAGCCGAGACCGTGTTGGGCCAGCAGTTTGTGGAGGCGTTCGGACATTTGAGTCACGGATCAGGGGCCTGATGCGAAAAAGAGAGCAGCAAATGGGCCGCAGAGAACGTAGAAAAAGGCAAGTGAGAGCGAGTAGAACGCGCGTGAGTACTTGCGTGTGAAGTGCGTAGCCAAATGCTGGCGACCTACACCAGTTCACGTGCGAAGCGCTTCACGTCATCACGGGGTCACTTTTTTGCGTTCCCTGTGGCTATTTTCTCTTGTGCCTTTCTAGCTACCGCACAACCTCGCAGTCAGTCCTCGCGCGGCTCGCGGATCTCGTGCGAATCGGATTCCTCTTCGCTCGATGCAACTAACGTGTGCGATTCGTCGCCATCCTCGTCGGATTCGGAATCGTCTGCATCGGCCATGAGTTCGGCATCATCGCCGTTATTCTCGCCGTTATCCGATGCCGCAGCGGTATCCGCGTCCGAGGCCGATTCGGTCTCGACCGATTCATCGCTCGCTTCCGCCTCAGTGCTCTCCACCGCACTCGCTTCAGCCTCAACGTTCGATTCGGTGCTCTCGCCTGCATGCGCCTGTGCGTCAACTGGGTCTGCGCCTTCGGCTGCAGCGACGGCCGATGGTGGTTCTGCGGCGGGCAATTCGAGTTGCACACCGATGGTTTCCACATCCTTCAATTCCGCGAGCGTCGGCAGCTGATCCAAGCTCTTCAAGCCGAAATAGTCGAGGAACTCGCGCGTCGTGCCCAACAGCTCAGGACGCCCGGGAACTTCACGATGGCCGACTGTACGAATCCAATTGCGCTCCTGCAGCGTACGCATGATCGTCGAGCTGATCGACACACCCCGAATCTCTTCGATTTCGCTGCGTGTAATCGGCTGACGATAGGCAATCAGCGCGAGCGTTTCGAGCAACGCACGCGAATAGCGTGAAGGCCGCTCCTGCCACAGACGTGAAACCACTTCAGCCGTGCGCGGCCGCACTTGAATGCGCCAACCACTCGCCACCTCAGCGAGTTCGATCCCACGATCTGCGTAGTCCGCTTGCAGCAGCGCGACTGCCGCTTGGAATTGCTCCGACGTTGGACGCTCGCGCTCATCGAAAAGATCGAGCAACTGCTGCGTGGGCACCGGGCGCCCCGCTGCCAACAACGTTGCTTCGATGATGTGTTTCAGATCGTGTTCGTTCATGACCTGTTATCCGTCCTCGCGTTTATGGCTCGCGCTCGGGAAACTCTTGGGGTCCCGAGACATCGGCAGTGGTGTCGCTTTGAGTCTGCGACGGCTTGTCCGACTCGGTCACGGTGTCTGGCTCGACCGACGCTTCGTTGGCAGATTGCGCATCCCCCGTGGCAACCGTTTCGAGGTCCTCAGCACCCTCTGGCTCGAGTGCAGCTTCTGCTTCCGGTTCGTCGTCGATCTCGTTCTCATCCGGAAGCGTGGGCTGCGAGAGCGCCGCTTGATTTTCCGCATCCGCCTCTGCCGCCGCACCGCCTTCGACCACCGTGAGATGACGCGCGCCGCTCCCGGTGCGCACGTGAATCGGCGCATAGGCCTCAGCTTGCACGATCTCGATCAAGCCTTCCTTCATCAATTCGAGAATCGCGATGAATGTCACCGTCACGCCCATGCGCCCTTCTTCGGCACGGAAGAGCGAGGTGAATTCGCGGAAGGCCACTTGGCGCAAATTGTCCAGAATGTCGGACATACGCTGTCGGACAGACAGCCGTTCGCGTGCGACATGGTGATGTGCAAACATGTCGGCTCGCTGCAACACGTCTTTGAACGCGATCAGCATTTCCTGCAAGGTGACCTGCGGCTGGATTTTCACGACCTTGCGTTCGACGAGTTCGGCGGAGGCCGAGACCGTGTCGCGCTCCAGGCGGTTGAGCTTGTCCAAATCTTCGGCTGCCTTTTTGAAGCGCTCGTATTCCTGCAGCCGGCGCACGAGTTCCGCGCGCGGATCTTCTTCGTCGGTTCCATCTGCACTCGGCGGGCGCGGCAACAACATGCGCGATTTGATTTCCGCCAGCATGGCCGCCATCAACAAGTATTCGCCCGCGAGTTCCAGCTGCAGTTCGGCCATCACGTCGATGTACTTCATGTACTGACGTGTGATCTCTGCGATCGGAATATCGAGAATGTCGAGGTTCTGACGACGAATGAGATACAGAAGCAGGTCAAGCGGACCTTCAAATGCTTCTAAGAAGACCTGCAGCGCGTCCGGCGGAATGTAGAGATCGCGCGGCAACTCCGTCATCGGCTCGCCGTCCACAACCGCGAATGGCATTTCGCTCTGCTGCGGCGGCAATTCGGGCAACAGCTCTTCTGATTCGAGCTGCGAGCCAGTGTCTTCGACGAGTTTGAGATCGGGTTTCATTGCTGCTGGGAAGTGATCAGCGGTTAGCGGTTTGCGGTTAGTCAGAGGGTCTTCTCTGTACCAACCGCTAACCGCTAACCCCTAACCGCTTCTAACCTCACCTATAATTCATGCCCATCGCTTGTTGCACTTCATCGAGCGTCTGACGCGCGACGTCGCGCGCCTTCTCGCAGCCTTCCGCGATGATGCCGCGGACGAGGTCGCGATTCTCCTCGAATTCCTGCGCACGTTGACGAATCACAGTGATTTCGGCAACCACGCTGTCCGCCAAGCGCTTCTTGCAATCCAAACAGCCGATCCCAGCAGTCCGACAGCCCTGCTGCACCCATGCTTGCGTCGGCTCGTCCGAATAGATCTTGTGCAAGTGCCACACCGGACATTTTTCCGGATCGCCCGGATCAGTGCGGCGAATGCGTGCAGGATCGGTCTGCATCGTCTTGATCTTCTGCGCGACGACATCCGGATCCTCGCGCAAACCGATCGTATTGCCGTACGACTTCGACATCTTGCGACCGTCGAGGCCCGGCACCTTCGGCGTCGCAGTCAACATTGCGTCCGGCTCGACGAGAATACTGCGTCCTGTTCCCTCGAGATAACCGATTAGCCGTTCTCGATCCGCCAACGTCAACCGCGAATTACCCTCGAGCAGCGCCTTGGCTTTTTCCACCGCCTCGGCATCACCTTGCTCCTGGTACATACGACGCAGCTCTTTGTAGCGGGTACCGTTGCGAGATCCCAGCGACTTGATCGCCTTCTCGACCTTCACCTCAAAATCCGGCTCGCGTCCATACACGTGGTTGAAACGGCGCGCGACCTCGCGAGTGATCTCGACGTGAGCGACTTGATCCTCGCCAACCGGAATGAAGGCGGGCTTGTACAGCAAAATGTCCGCGCTCTGTAGCAGCGGATACCCGAGAAAACCGTAGGTGGCGAGATCCTTGTCTTTGAGCTGCTCCTGTTGGTCCTTGTACGTCGGCACGCGCTCAAGCCAACCGAGCGGCGTGATCATCGACAAAAGCAGGTGCAATTCGGAGTGTTCGGGCACGCGCGACTGAATGAACATCGTGCAAGTCGCGGGGTTGAGGCCGGCGGCGAGCCAGTCGATCACCATTTCCCAAACGTGGTCGTTCAACTGACTCGTGTCTTCGTAGCCAGTCGTGAGCGCGTGAATGTCCGCAACGAAGAAATAGCACTCGTACTGATACTGCAGGTCCACCCAGTTCTTGAGTGCGCCGTGGTAATTGCCCAGATGCAGCGCGCCTGTGGGACGCATGCCGGAGAGCACGCGCCGGCCAGCAGTGGTGTTTGCGCTCATCGCGCCGCTCCCGAGACGTCCGTAAAAGCAGGCAGCGAGAACTGCGGTTCTTGTCTGTTCAAGGCTTTATGAGTGTTTATTGAAGACAGTGCGCAGCAGCGCACGACTGGCGCCGCATTATACGCACGTGAGCCGTCCGCAAGGGCCAATGCGAACGCCGCTCGCCGAGCGCCGCGGTATCTTGCCAATTACGTGCGAGGCCGGAAGGACCTCATTCGAATGCCGATACGTCGCCCTTGCCTTTCCTCACCACGACGGGCGCAGTACCGGCCAGATCCACCACGCTCGAGGCCACCATGCCGCAGTTGCCCCCGTCGATGACCGCATCGACCTGGTGAAACAGACGTTCCTGAATCTCGCGAGCATCGGTCATGGGTTCTGCATCCCCCGGCAGCAACAGCGTTGAACTCATAATGGGCTCGCCCAACACGGCCAGAATCGCTTGCGGCACCGGATGGTCGGGTATGCGAATCCCAATCGTTCTGCGCTTTTCGTTTTGCAACCGCTTGGGCGTCTCGCGGGTAGCGAGCAGGAGAAACGTGTACGGCCCCGGAGTGAACGCACGCAGTGTTCGGTATTGCTGATTGCTGACTCGTGCGTACTTGGCGATCTCCGATAAGTCGCGACAGACGAGCGTGAAATGATGATGTTTGTCGGTTTGCCGAATGCGAGCGATCCGCTCCATCGCGGCCTTATCACCGATATGACACCCAAGCGCGTAACAGGAATCCGTCGGGTACACGACAATGCCGCCGGCGCGGATGATCTCCACAGCCTGGCGGATCAGGCGCAGCTGCGGATGGGTCGGGTGAACGTCGAAAAACCGGCTCGGCATGCGCGAGGAATCCTTAGAAGGTGCCGCTTGTCGAAATCGCGCCAGCGCGTGGATTGTTCGAATTTGCGCTTCCAGCGAACAGGCAGCTGGCCGCGTATGATACGCGCCTCTTCCAATCCGGCCTGCCCATGCAATTACTGTTCGATTTTCTTCCCGTCATCGCCTTTTTCGCTGCGTACAAGCTGAGCGGCAGCATCTTCGTCGCAACCGCTGTCATCATCGTCGCCGTCCTCATCCAGACGGCTGTGCAGTGGGTTCGGCATCGCAAAGTGAGCTCGATGGCACTCATATCGGGCGCGCTGGTATTGGTCTTTGGAGGATTGACGCTGCTCATCCATGACAAAGCGTTCATCCAATGGAAAGTGACCGTAGTGAACTGGCTCTTTGCCGCTGCCTTCATCGCCAGCCGCTACTTCGGCGAACGCACAATCATTGAACGATTGCTAGGTGAGAACCTCCAACTGGAGCCGAGCCTTTGGCGCGCTCTGAACTGGGCGTGGAGTGTGTTCTTCCTGGCGCTTGGTGCGATCAATTTATACGTGGCCTACAACTTCCCGGAAGCCGTGTGGGTCAATTTCAAATTGTTCGGTGTCCTGGGTCTCACGATTGTCTTCGCTCTCGTGCAGGGTTTCTGGCTCGCATCTAAGACTCCGCAGTCGGCTGAATCGAATTCCGAATCATGAGCGCCGCAACTCGTACCGATCGAATCATTGCGGCTTTGCGCTCTACATTGCAGCCGCAGGATCTCGCATTGATCGACGACAGCCACCTGCACGCCGGGCATGCAGGGGCCCGCGATGGCCGCGGCCACTTCCGGGTACGAATTGTGGCCACCCAGTTCGCGGGTCTGCGTCCCTTGCAGCGTCATCAGTTGGTGTATCGTTCGCTCGGCGAATTGATGCAGACCGACATTCACGCCCTCAATATCGAAGCACTCACCCCCGAGGAAGCGAACGGCTAACGCCTGTTGCTGTCTCAAGTAGCCTCAATGGCTGTCACTCTACCTACCGAGGATCTCATGAAAGAACGCGTCTATGGTTTTCTGCTGGTCGCTCCGCTGCTATTGCTGGCGGCGTGCGGCAAGTCGAATTCGCCCGTCGCAGCAGAACCGACCGAGTCGGTCGCAACAGTCAACGGCAAAGCGATCAGCAAAGCCGACTTCGACAAGTACGTGGAAGACGTGCAGCGACAAGCGGGCCAACAACTGACCCCGGAGCAACGCTCCAAAGTGCTCGATCAATACATCTCGTTGCGCCTTGCCGCCGATGCCGCCGAGAAGGACGGCATGGCCAAGAAGCCCGAAGTCGCGAAAGAACTTGAGCAGGCTCGTATGAATGTCCTCGTGGACGCCGAACTCAAGAAGTATCTCGATGAACATCCGGTGACGGACGCAGATCTCAAGCCCGAGTACGACGCGCAAGTCGCCGCGATGCCGCACGAATATCACGCTCGGCACATCCTCGTCGACGATAAAGCGACGGCCGATCAGATCACCAAAGATCTAAAGGGCGGTGCTGATTTCGCTAAAGTCGCCGCGCAGAAATCCAAAGACCCTTCCGGCAAAAACGGTGGCGACTTGGGTTGGTTCACGCCCGACTCCATGGTGAAACCATTTGCCGACGCCGTCGTGGCGCTCAAGCCAGGCCAGATGACAGACGAGCCCGTTCAATCGCAGTTCGGATGGCACATCATCAAACTGGAAGAATCTCGCGCCTCCTCCCCTCCGGCATTCGATGACGTGAAAGATCGCGTCCGGCAGATGGTGCAACGCAAGCGCGTCCAGACCTATCTGGAAGAGCTGCGCAAGAATGCGAAGATTGAGAAGAAGATTTAACTGGTGAGGAAGTGAGAACGTGAGAACGTGAGGACGTGAGGGTTGTCGGTCCGGCAGCTGAAGCTCACCTCCTCGCTCACCGCAAATTCGACGCCACGTGGACTGTAGGGCTTGCGGCAAAAGGGACTACACGTTACGCCACTCACTTACTCTCTCACGGAACGAGGAACTTGCTCCTCGTTCCTCTCACTGCAATAGCCTCAAGAACTCCTCTTCCCCAAGGATCTCCACGCCGAGATCCTGCGCCTTCTTCAGCTTCGACCCTGCCTCGGCACCTGCGACAACATAGCTCGTCTTCTTTGAGACGCTGCCGGAGACCTTGCCGCCTTTTGCAAGGATGCGGTCGCTCGCTTCATCGCGCGTCATGCTCGACAGCGTTCCAGTGAGCACGAAGGTTTTGCCCGTCAATGGACCTTCCTGCACTGCGCGCTGACGTTGTTGCTCCGGCCACCGAACGCCCTGCTTGCGCAGTTGTGCAATGACCTCGCGGTTGTGACGTTGCTGAAAGAACGTGTGCACGTGCGCGGCGACTACAGGACCGATATCCGGCACTTCTTGAATGCCGTCCTCGGATGCGCTTTCCAGCAAGTCGATTGACGCGAAATGATTTGCAAGCGCCATGGCAGTGGCCTCGCCCACATCGCGAATGCCGAGTGCGTATAGGAAGCGCGCAAACGTCGTCTGCTTCGACTGCTCGATCGCATCGACCAATTTCGCAGCGGATTTCTCGCCCATACGCTCTAGCGCGGCGAGATCCTCGACGGTGAGCGAATACAGATCGGCCGGCGTTCGCACACGGTCCGTTTCCACGAGTTGATCGATGATCTTGCTGCCGAGGCCGTCGATGTCCATCGCACGCCGGCTCGCGAAATGCCGCAACGATTCCTTGCGTTGCGCGGGACAGAACAACCCTCCGGTGCAACGGGCCACGGCCTCGCCCTCTTCGCGTTCCACTTCGGATCCGCACACGGGACATTTTTTTGGCAGCTCCACGAGCTTCGCATTTTTGGGCCGGCGATCGATGATCACTTTGACGACTTCGGGAATCACGTCCCCCGCGCGGCGAATCACAACCGTATCGCCGATGCGTACATCCTTGCGTCGCACTTCATCCATGTTGTGCAGCGTGGCATTGCTCACGGTCACTCCACCGACGAACACAGGCTCTAGGCGCGCAACAGGCGTCAACGCGCCAGTACGACCGACTTGGAACTCGACGTCTCGCACTATCGTGTTCTCTTCGTGAGCGGGAAACTTGTGCGCGATCGCCCAGCGTGGCGCTCGCGCGACGAATCCCAACTCGCGCTGTAGTGCGTATCGATCAACCTTGTAAACCACACCATCGATTTCGTACGGAAGACTGGCGCGTTTCTCGCCAACGCCGCGGTAGTAATCGAGACACCCTTTTGCACCCCTCACCGTTGTCACCAACGGAGACACTTTCAATCCCCACGCTCGAAGCTGTGCGAGCGCTTGGCTGTGGCGCTCGGGCAGAGTCCATCCTGTCGTTTCTCCCACTCCGTAGAAGAACACATCGAGCGGACGGGTCGCAGCAAGGCGCGGATCAAGCTGGCGAATGCTTCCAGCTGCAGCATTGCGCGGATTCACGAAGGTCTTCTCGCCGCGTTCCAATGCGCGTTGATTCATCGCTTTGAATCCCGCAAGCGTCATGAACACTTCGCCGCGCACTTCCAACAGATCTGGCGCGTCGCCTCGCAGCTCGATGGGCACCGCCTTGATAGTGCGCACGTTGTGCGTGACATCCTCGCCGCGGAAGCCATCGCCACGCGTGGCCGCCTGACGCAACTTACCCTTCTCGTAGCGAAAGCTGACCGCCAACCCATCGAGTTTCGGTTCGGCGGAGTAGTCGATCTCTTTGTCGGTTTCCAGACGTTCACGCACCCGCCGATCGAATGCGATGAGATCCTCTTCCGTGAACGCATTGTCGAGCGACAGCATCGGCGTGGTGTGCACCACTTCGTCGAGTTCGCTGACCGGAGCCGCACCGACGCGCTGAGTTGGCGAATCGGGAGTAATCAAATCGGGATATTGTTGTTCGAGCGACTTGAGCTCGTTCATCAACTTATCGTATTGCGCGTCGGAGACCTCAGGATCGTCCAAGACGTAATAACGATAGTTGTGGTGCTCGATTTGCGAGCGCAGCTCTTGCACGCGAGCTGCAGCGCTGTGCGCTTGTGCCATGCGTTAGCGAGGATGCAGCGGACTACTTGCTCGAGGCGTATTCGATGGACGTTCGAACTCGCGAACTTCTTGCCGCAGTTTTTCGATGCGATGAACCGTGAGCGGTACACCCCGATCATCCTGCAGCGTTCCGCCAAGCGACTGCTGCAGCCGTCGCGCGCAGGCGATCATCTCATTCAACGCGTGCATGCCAGGAACTGAAGCCGGCAACTGCGCGAAGAGAGTCACACCCGGATATTGAACGCTCTGCATCGCATCAGGATCAAAAGATCCCGGCTCGACCATGCTCGCCACGCTGAAGATGCTCGAGCCGTCCTGATGCAAGCGGTGAAAGATTCCGTACTTCCCGTGGCTCAATTCCTCTGCAAGCATCACTTCGAGCAAACGCCCACCTTCGATGCGATGCGGTGCGGCAGCTAAGCGCAACGACAGAATCTTCCTGCGCTCCACGCGCTTTGGCGGCGGTGCATCCCCGCTCGAAAGCGTCGGAGCGAGTGCCTCTGGTTCATCGCGGCGATCCACCGCTCCCGACGGATTTGCCTGGGAAGAAGCTGCCTCAGGTTCCGAATAGTCGAGCATGCTCGAATCTGTGCGTTCGACGGTCGAGAACTGCGCAGTCTCCTCGGGATCGCTGAAGGTTGGCTCGATGCGACCTCGCCACGTCTCATTGGGCGAAAACTTCGGCAAGCTCGCGGTGCGCGTGAATGCACTGTCCTCGTGACTCTCGACCGGTGGTCTTTCAGCACGCGGCGACCGCTCTACGTAAGTAGGCTCCTCTTCGACGCTAGAAATCTCCGGCTCAGGCTCGTAACGCTCCTCGGGCACGGAATCGAAATCAGTGCGCTCAAATCGATCCGCGGCGGATTCCCCTTCGATGGTATGGAAGGCAGGCTCAGGTCGCACGCGCACGATTGCATCTTCGGACGGGACAGAACGCGAACCCCGCCGTCCCCAAAGATAGATCGCGGCCAATACCACGATCGAAAAACCCAACAAAATCCACCGAAGTTCAGGCATCGCTCACATCGCCGCCATCCGCACTGCTTCATCCACATCCACTGCCACCAGCCGCGAACATCCCGGCTCGTGCATCGTCACGCCCAGCAACTGCGACGCCAATTCCATCGTCGTTTTGTTATGTGTGATGAAGATGAACTGCACGCGACTGGACATCTCTTTCACTGTCTCGCAGAAGCGTCCCACGTTGTTGTCATCCAACGGCGCGTCCACTTCGTCCAGCAGACAGAACGGTGCAGGATTCAGTTCGAAGATCGAGAACACCAATGCGACCGCCGTCAGTGCCTTCTCGCCGCCCGAGAGCTGATTGATCGTGCTGTTACGCTTGCCAGGCGGACGCGCCATGATCGAGACGCCCGCACTCAGAATGTCTTCACCGGCCAATTCCAGATACGCGTGACCGCCGCCGAACAAGCGCGGGAAGCGCTCCTTCAAACCCGCATTCACACGATCGAACGTATCCTGGAAACGCGAACGCGTTTCCTTGTCGATTTTGCGGATCGCCGTTTCCAGCGTCTCAAGCGCGTCGGTGAGGTCCTTGAACTGCTTATCCAAGTACTCCTTGCGCTCGGATTGCTCTTTGAACTCGTCGATCGCGGCCAGATTCACCTGGCCTAAGCGCTCGATCTTCTGCGTGATCTCTGCGAGGTTCTGCTCCCACGCGCCCACTTCCGCCTCCGGCGGCATTTCTTGATAGACGGTTGCAAGTTCGAACTGCGTTGCTGCGAATTGCTCCAGCATCGTTTCGCGGCGCACCTTCAATTCCTGCGCCGCCATACGCACGTCTTCCAAGTGAGTACGCGCTTCTTCGACTGCGGCTTCCGCGTCCATGCGGGCCTGATCGAGCGAACGCATGCGTCCTTCGGCTCCTTCGAGTGTCTCGCGGGCAGCGGACAGCTCTTGTTCCACCTCGATACGCTTCTGCAATGAGACCTCGAGGGCCTCACCGAGCGCCTGCAGAGGAGCCTCTCCTTCAGCGAGTTGCTGAGTCAGTTCGTCACGTCTCACCTGCAACTGCGTAAGCTGCTGTCGCAAACGATCCAGGCCCGCCGTGATTGAAGTCAGTGCCGAGCGCTTGGACTCGACGCGGATCGCTACGTCTTGCGCACCATCGCGATCGGCTTGTGCCTGCGAACGTTTGAAGCTCAGGTTGTTGCGCAACTCGTCGCGCTCGTGCTCGAGATCGGCACGCTGCGAATCGAATTCCGCCATGGCATCCATGCCTTCCTGCAGCCGCTCGCGCGCTTCGGCAACGGAGCTCGCAATGCGCTCATGGTGCTGCTCTAGTTCTTCACGCTCGTCGCCGATGCGACGCACGCGCTCGGCGGTTTGCTCAGCCTTGGTCCGCAGAGAGGAGATTTGAGCGGAGATCTCGCTGTGCGCACGATGCAAACGATTCACTTCGCCTTGGAGCGAGTCGCGCAGCTGTTCCTGTTCGGAGAGCTGAGAACGCGCTTCTTCCAGTTGACCGCGCACGCCTTCCAGTTGCGCTTCGGCGGCTGCAACCGCTTCTCGCAGATCGCGCATTTCCTTTTCGCGTTCGATCACACCTTCATGCACATCTTTATCGCGGCTGACACGCAACCAATCGCGGCCGATCCACACGCCGTCACGGGTGATGACCGACTCGCCATCGACAAGGCTCTGGCGCATCGCGAGCGCTTCGTGAAGCGAATCAACCGCAACGATACCCTTCAAGAGCGCAGAGATAGCGGCAGGTCCGCGCACCCGAGACAAGAGATGCCGCGAATCACCATCGGATGCAGCCGTTTCGCCTTGCGCGAAGAACGACACGGACCCCATGGTGAGACTATCTAGACGCTCCGCAATGGAATCGATCGTGTCCACGCCGACGGCTTCGAGATACGAGCCCAGAACGGTTTCAACCGCGCGTCCCCAACCGGATTCGACAGTCAATTGCTGGGCGAGACGGGGCCGGTCAGCCAACGTGTTCGCGCTGAGCCATTCGCTGACTTTGCCCTTTGCGACCCCTAGCGCCGCTTGCTGCAGTGCCTGCAAAGAAAGGAGCTTGCCCTGACCTTCTTGCAGGGTGTGGCGCGCTCGGTCAGCAGCACTCACCAACGAACGCTCCCGCTCTCGCAACTCTTGCACGCGCTCGATCGCACCGCGCAATTGTTCGGCCGCAGCTTCGCCTTGGCCACGCGTATCGCCTTCCTGGGTTTCCAGTTCGCTCACCCGCGATGTGACATCGCTCGCGTTCAACTGATCCAGTTCCGCACCGAGGCGCTCACGCTGCGACGCAAGGCGCTGCAGTTGCTGTTCGAGCTGTTCGATGCGGGCGCGTTCGACTTGAGTCTTTTCGCTGGCCGCGCGCGAGGCGCGATTGAAGTCTTCCCAACGCTCTTGCCACTCCTGCATCGACTCTTCGGCCTGAGACAAGCTTTCAGCCGACATGCGCTCGCGTTCGCGAGCGGCCACGAGTCCCGGCTCGAGCTGTTCGAGTTCGCGACGCAAGTCTTCGATCTGTCCCTCATCGCGCGTTAAGTGCAAGCTCGCCTCGCTCGCACCGCGTTCTGCTTGTTCCAGATCTTGTCTTTGGCGTTGGCGCAGCTCGCGGCCGTGTTGAATCGATTGTTCGGTGCGCGAGATTTCGGCACCGATTTGATAGTAGCGGCCTTGCACCGCATTCAATGCTTCTGACTTCTCTGTGAATTCCTCGCGGGCCGTTTCGATCGACGATTCAATCGAACGCAGTTGAGCGATCGCAGCCTGCATGGCCGTATCGCGCTCGCGCAGAATGCCTTCTTTCGACTGCGAGTCTTGTTCCATCACTCGCAAACGCAACGCCAGCAGTTCGGCTGCGACCTTGCGCTCTTCTTGCTTGAGTGTCTGATAACGGCGCGCCGTGGCTGCCTGCCGTTGCAGATGACGCAATTGCTTGTCGACCTCTTCGCGCACGTCGCTCAAGCGTTCCAAGTTTTCCTTGGTGTGCGAGATGCGATTTTCGGTCTCGCGGCGGCGCTCCTTATATTTGGAAATACCGGCTGCTTCCTCGATGAATCCGCGCAGCTCTTCGGGACGCGCTTCGATGACGCGCGAAATCATGCCTTGCTCGATGATGGCGTAGCTGCGAGCACCTAAGCCGGTTCCTAAAAATAGTTGCGTGATGTCTTTGCGTCGGCAACGCGTGCCATTCAAAAAGTACGCGGATGTTCCGTCGCGGGAAACGACACGCTTCAATGCCACTTCGTTGAAGCCCGCATATTGACCAGCCAACGTGCCATCGGAATTGTCGAACACGAGTTCGACCGAAGCGGTGCCGACCGGCTTACGCGAAGCGGACCCGTTGAATACGACGTCCGCCATGGAATCGCCGCGCAAATGTTTCGCAGAGATCTCGCCCATCACCCAGCGGACTGCATCGATGATGTTGGACTTGCCGCACCCGTTGGGGCCGACGACGCCGATCAAGTTGCTGGGAAAGCTGACTGAGGTGGGGTCGACGAAGGACTTAAAGCCCGCCAACTTGATTTTGCTAAGGCGCATTGCGCTCCTGACCAATTGTGCTTGGGACCGTCTCGTGGACGAGCCAGTCGCGATTCGACGATCTGCTGCTCGACAACCAAAGATGTCGATGAGCAGGCGGTGGATTTGGCACGGTAGTGTATGTGAATCCCATCGCGGTGTGGGCACCGGCTTGGGTGCGTTTTCGAACGCTTTCGATCTGCTGGATTCCCTGTCGGACACCGGCTAATCGCGCCGCTGTACCTATGAAGCGCCGTCTGTATAATCGCGCCCCTCGTTGGAAACGACTGCCCTGCGGAGGCTCTCTAGATGGCGGCAAAAAAACCGTCTGCGAAGGCGACCAAGGCCAAGAAGACTGTGGTGAAGAAAGCTGATTCGCCGAAGAAATCTTCGGCGAAAAAAGCGGCCGCCCCGGCTCGTAAGCCTGCCGCCCCGCCCCCGCGTCCAGCTGCAAAGCCTGCAGCGAAAGCAGCCGCTTCCGCTCCCGTTAAACCAGCCAAGGCCGCGCCTGCTCCCAAGCCTGTGCCTGCAGCCTCGGCTAAACCCGCAGCCCCCGCCGCTGCGAAGGCTACAGCGATCGTGCGACCCGCACCCGTACCTCCTCCTCCATCGCAACAGAACGACGCCGACGCAAACGCGGCCGATGCCGAAGAAGGCGATGGTTCAGACGT
Source organism: Pseudomonadota bacterium (assembly GCA_023391335.1). Taxonomy (GTDB): domain Bacteria; phylum Pseudomonadota; class Gammaproteobacteria; order Steroidobacterales; family Steroidobacteraceae; genus Steroidobacter. Next base: position 52,668 of record JAEWBG010000098.1, read on the forward strand.
CACCAGCACTAACTTGCTGGCTGGCCCCCGGAACGTAAAGCCATACATTCCGCGGCGTGGCGAACAGTACATGAGCAAGGAGCAGCTCGAGCACTTTCGCCAAATCCTCAACACTTGGAAGCGCGATCTGATGCAAGAGGTCGATCGCACCGTGCTGCACATGAAGGACGAAGCAGCCAACTTCCCTGACCCGAACGATCGCGCCACGCAGGAATCCGAGTTCAGCCTGGAACTGCGTACCCGTGATCGCGAACGCAAGCTGATCCGCAAGATCGACGAAGCGATCAAACGCATCGAAGACGGCAGCTATGGCTATTGCGTGGAAACGGGTGAGGAAATCGGCATCAAGCGCCTTGAAGCCCGCCCTGTCGCAACCTTGTGCGTAGAAGCACAAGAGCGCCGCGAACGTCGCGAAAAGCAATACGGCGATCGCGACGACCGCTATCGCTAAGCAGGCGCAACCGCCTCACAAACGGCCGCCATACCGCGGCCGTTTTGCTCCCTCGCCCACCGGGCTTTTGCACTTCGGTTCCCTCGTCACAGCCGTCGGGAGCTATCTCGACGCGCGCCATCATCACGGCGAGTGGCTGGTCCGCATCGAAGACTTAGATCGGCCCCGCACCGTGCCCGGCAGCGCCGATTCGATCCTTCAGACGCTCGATACGCTGGGCTTCGAGTTCGATCGCGCCGTACTCAGACAAAGCAGTCGCGATGACGCCTACGCGGATGCGCTCGATCAGTTGCGTGCGAACGGGGATGTATTCGATTGCTCCTGCAGCCGCGCCGAACTCGCCCTCTCCCGTCCGGGTCAATCGGGAATGACAGACGAACTGTTCTACCCCGGCTGGTGCCGTAACGGCATCCGCGATTCCAACAAGCCGTGCGCCGTTCGATTTCGAGTCCGCCCCAGCCGCATCGACTTCAACGATAGGATTCAAGGTCCACAGAGTTTTGACTTGGCAACGGATTGCGGCGACTTCGTCGTGCGCCGTAAGGACGGTTTGTATGCCTATCAGTTGGCCGTTGTCGTGGACGACGCTTATCAATCGATCACTCACGTGGTTCGCGGCGCCGACCTACTGAGCAGTACGCCTCGGCAAATAGCGCTGCAACGCGCCCTGTGCCTGCCCACACCCAAATACGCACATTTGCCGGTAGCCACCGACGGCAATGGGATCAAACTCTCGAAATCACAGGGTTCGGCTGCGGTTGATCCGAAACGTGCAGTGGATGAACTGCACCGAGCTCTGCGATTTTTGGCTCAGGAGCCGCCGGAGGATCTGCTCCGGGGGCAGGTATCAACACTCTGGGAATGGGCCTTCGAACACTGGTGTATTCAATCTCTACAAGGGCGCCTGGCAGCCTGCGTTGACGCATCTGGGTAACGTGGGTTTCGGCGCGAGGATGGACTAACATGAACGCGCTACAGACAGGATCGGTTCTGAGCTCCGAAAAGCCACGAGGAGCCTTCATGAGCGAGCCGCGGGTCATCAAGAAGTATCCGAATCGCCGTCTCTACGACACCGTCGAGAGCCGGTACATCACGCTCGCAGATATTCGACGCTTAGTGACAGAAGGCATCGAATTCGTCGTCATCGACAAGAAGAGCCAGGAGGACATCACTCGATCCATTCTCCTGCAAGTCATCGCCGAGCAAGAGCACACGGGCGAACCGTTGATGAGCCAGGACTTCCTGAGCCAGATCATCCGTTCGTACGGCAGCGCCATGCAGAGCTTCGTCGGCAGCTACTTGGAACAGAGCTTGAAGATGCTTTCAGGCCAGCAGCAGCAGATCCGCGAACAGATGCGCGGAATGATGGGAAGTGATGCTTACGACAACCTAGCCACGCTCACTCAAAAGAACATCGAACGTTGGCGCTCGATGCAAGAAGACGTTTTGAAGGCGATGAGCGGAACGCTGGCTGCACGCTCGAATCCGACCAAGACAGGTAGCGAATCCGGCGAAGAGTCCCAAGAAGAGCCTTCGTGAAGCGGCTGACGCCGCTTCACGAACTTCATGCAAGACGATTAAGCGGCGTCGACGTTGCGCATGCTCAGACGGATGCGCCCCTGACGATCGACTTCTAGTACCTTCACTCGTACCACATCGCCTTCCTTGAGCTTGTCGCTCACGCGCTCGACACGCTCATCGGAAATCTGCGAGATGTGCACCAACCCGTCCTTGCCAGGCAGAATCGTGACGAAGGCGCCGAAATCCATCAGACGAACGACACGGCCTTCATAAATTCGGCCGACTTCCACTTCCGCAGTGATGAGTTCGATACGGCGCTGAGCTTCGCGGCCCGAAACACCATCCACCGAGGCAATCTTGACGGTACCGTCGTTTTCGATGTCGATCGTCGTGCCCGTCTCTTCCGTGATGGCGCGAATAACCGCCCCGCCCTTGCCGATGACTTCGCGAATCTTCTCCGGATCGATCTTGATCGTGATGATCGAGGGCGCCCATTCGGACATCTTCGTGCGCGAGGCCGGCAGGACTTTATCCATCTGCTCGAGAATCGTCAGCCGTCCGGCTTTAGCTTGATCCAGCGCGACCTGCATGATCTCGCGAGTAATGCCGTTGATCTTGATGTCCATCTGCAGTGCGGTCACGCCGTCGCGAGTACCGGCCACTTTGAAATCCATGTCGCCGAGGTGATCTTCATCGCCGAGGATATCCGTCAGCACTTGGAAGCGATCGCCTTCTTTGACGAGCCCCATCGCCACACCGGCAACCGATCCCTTCAACGGTACACCCGCATCCATCAACGCAAGGCTGGTGCCGCAGACGCTGGCCATCGAGCTCGAGCCGTTCGATTCGAGCACTTCAGAAACGACGCGGATCACATACGGGAACGTGGTCATGTCCGGCATCACACCGGAGATGCCTCGGCGAGCCAGATTGCCGTGACCGATTTCGCGGCGCTTCGGCGAACCCATCATGCCGGTCTCGCCGACGCTGAATGGGGGGAAGTTGTAGTGAAGCATGAACGGCTCTTTGCGTTCGCCGCTCAAGGCATCAATGATTTGCGCGTCGCGGCCCGTGCCGAGCGTCGTCACTACCAGGGCCTGGGTTTCGCCACGAGTGAACAACGCCGAACCGTGCGTACGCGGTAGCACGCCGGTGCGAATCGAAATCGGGCGAACCGTCTTGGTATCGCGTCCATCGATACGCGGTGCGCCATCGATGATCCGCTTGCGGACGATGCGATATTCGAGATTGCCGAATTCCTTCGCGACTTCATCGCTGGTGTACTTCGGTGCATCGCCGCCCGCCAGCGCAGTTAGGACAGACTCGCGGATCTCTTGAATGCGGGACCGACGCGCCTGCTTCTCGGTGATCTGATAAGCGGACGCGAGGGCCGACTCGACTTGCGCGGCGACCGCCGCTTCGAGCGCCGAATTCTGGGCCGGAGCCTGCCAATTCCACGCCGGCTTACCTGCTTCTGCCTTCAGTTCGTTAATGGCTTTGATTGCAACCTGCATCTGTTCGTGGCCGAACACGACGGCACCAAGCATCACGTCTTCCGGCAGGCGATCAGCTTCGGATTCCACCATCAACACGGCTTCTGCCGTACCCGCGACCACGAGATCCAACTTCGATTCCTTCAGTTGGCTGTTGGTCGGGTTAAGGATGTACTGACCATCCTTGTAGCCGACTTTCGCGGCCGCGATTGGGCCTTGAAACGGCACACCGGAGAGCGCCAGAGCAGCCGATGCGCCCAGCAATGAAGGGATGTCAGCATCAATGTCGGGATTCAACGAGATCACGGTCGCGACGACTTGCACCTCATTGAAGAAATGTTCGGGGAACAGCGGTCGCAGCGGACGGTCGATCAAGCGCGAGGTCAAAGTCTCCTTCTCGGACGGACGACCTTCGCGTTTGAAGAACCCGCCGGGAATGCGTCCTGCGGCGTAGGTCTTCTCGATGTAGTTGACGGTCAGCGGAAAGAAATCCTTCTTCGGATCGACTTCCTTGCGAGCCACTGCAGTGACGAGGACGACGGTATCGCCCATCGACACGACGACCGAGCCATCAGCCTGCTTGGCTAGCTCGCCCGTTTCTAAAGTGACTTGGTGTTGCCCGAAGGGAAAGGTTTTTTTGATTACGTTCACGATACTTCCTAAGCCGGCAACGCCGGATCTAGACCGCCAGGTCTGTGAGGGTCGGATGAAAAAGCGGGGAATACGCAACGCCCGGCGCTCTCGCTAGAACCGTCAGCGGAAGATTCTGTTGGAGAATCATCACGACGACTGCGGGCATCCGGGCGGCGTTGAAAAGACAATGCGTGGAGGCCGGAACGGGTCCGGCGGCGTCAACTAGCGGCGCAAACCAAGGCGAGTGACGACTTCCTGGTAACGCTCAGGCGCGGTGGACTTGAGGTAGTCGAGGAGCTTGCGGCGCTGATTCACCATCTTCAGCAAGCCGCGGCGCGAGGCGTGGTCGCGCTTGTGCGCGGAGAAGTGCTCGCCCAGATCGCTGATGCGTGCCGAGAGCAGCGCGATTTGCACTTCAGGTGATCCCGTATCGCTCGCATTGCGACGATATTGCTCGACGATTCCGACTTTCTGCTCGGTCGACAGTGACATCTTGCCCAATCCTCAATACGGCTCCGGATGCGGAGCCCAGTGTAATGGCCGATTTAAGAAGGCGCGCATTGTACTCGGGCGCCCGGTAATCTCAAGCAAAACCGCGGCATTAGGGCCACGTAGCGGCATCAGCTCGCAAGCGCCTGACGTTGCAGGGGGTCCACAAACAACCGGACCGGTCGAACGCGCCCGTCAGGGCAACCCGCGACGATCCCGAGGAAGTCCCCCGATGAAGTGTAGGCCCGCAGCTCGCCTTGCCAGTGGGCCACCTCAACCCGAACCGGCTGACCTTGCAGCAGCGACTTTTCAGCTTCGCTCGAGATCACCACTGATCCCAGTTCAGAGAACACGACGTCCGCACTTAGGAGCTGCCGATCCCGCTCCTCGAGCGACAGCTTCGTGAGGTCCTCGAGGCTGTGCATTGGAAAGGTGCCGAACGGGTCGACGGAAAGGCGTCGTAGCGATTCGACATATCCCAGCGTGCCCAGCCGCATCGCAATATCGGCGGCCAGGCTGCGTATATACGTACCCTTGGAACAGTGCACATCGAACTCAATCGTCTCAGTCCCAGCCTGCACACGAGCGATGTCATGGATCACGATACGGCGCGCCGCCCGCTCGACAGTCTCGCCGCGACGCGCCAATTCGTAAAGCCGCTGCCCCTCGAATTTCAGCGCCGAGTGCATTGGCGGCACTTGGAGCTGCTCGCCGCGAAAACTGGCTAGTACGGCATCCACGGAGGCATCCGTTAATGCGGGGACCTCGGCTCGTTCGATCACTGTTGTCTCAAGATCCCCCGATTCGGTTCGCGCACCCAATCGGACTCCAACTCGATACGTCTTGGCCGAATCCAGCAGGCGGCCGCACACCTTGGTGGCTTGCCCAAAGCACACCGGCAGCGCACCCGATGCCAGCGGATCGAGGCTTCCCGCGTGCCCCGCCTTCAGCGCGCCGTAGAGCGCGCGAACCTGCTGGAGAGCGGCGTTGGAAGACAGGCCCAGGGGTTTGTCGAGCAACAGAATGCCACTGACATCTCGGTGAAACCGCCGCGGCCGTCCGGGTGGCAGATCGGAGTTGTCGCGCCGCACAGTCATTGGAAGATCATGTCAACTGCAAACGGTTGTGTTCGACGCGTTCGAACCGATCAACCGCCGGACTCAGATGAGTCAGACTCCCCGCCTTCATCCACGTGACGGGATTCATCTTCGCGAACGGCTTTGGAAATCAGCGCAGACAGCTTCGCCCCGCCTTCAATCAATTCATCCGGCACGAAACGCAGCTCCGGACTATGGCGCAGACCTAATGCCCGCCCCACCGGCCCTCGCAGCTGGTCGGCCGCCTCATCCAAGATTTCTTGGGCGTGCTCTCGGTCGCCGCCCAGAACCGAGTAGTACACCTTCGCGTAGCTCAGGTCGTTTGACATGCGCACTTCGGTGAGCGTGAGCATGCCGAGCCGCGGATCGCGAATCTCACGACGCACGAGTTCGCTCAGCGCACGCTGCAATTGCTGCGCAACGCGCCGACTGCGGGGAAAAGACTTGGTGGACATGGGATGACTCGGGAAAAGCAAGCGGATCAGAACTCAACGAGCTCTGATCCGCAGATAGGCCGAAACGGCTTAGAGCGTTCGAGCGACTTCGACGCGCGAGTAGCACTCGATCTGATCGCCGACGCGTACGTCATTGTAGTTGCGCACGGCGATACCGCATTCGGTACCAGCGCGAACTTCGTTGACGTCGTCCTTGAAGCGGCGCAGCGACTCTAGCTCGCCTTCGAAGATCACCACGTTATTACGCAGCACACGGATCGGATTGTTCCGGCGTACGTAGCCGTCCGCAACGATGCAGCCCGCGACCGTACCGAACTTGCTCGAACGGAATACGTCGCGCACTTCGGCGAGGCCCACGATTTGTTCCTTGACCTCCGGCGCCAACAGGCCGGTGACCATTTGCTTCACGTCATCGATGGCTTCGTAAATGATGCTGTAGTAGCGAACGTCGATGCCGGATTCCTTGATCATGTTGCGAGCCGAGCTGTCGGCGCGAACATTGAATCCAATGATGCGAGCGTTCGATGCTTGAGCCAGAGTGACATCGGACTCGGTAATGCCACCGACTCCACTCGACACCACTTTGACGGCGACGTCGGTCGTTGCGATTTGCGATAGCGCATCTCGCAGAGCTTCGGCGCTGCCCTGCACGTCCGCTTTGACCACGATCGGCACAGTGGTGGTTTTGCCATCGCCCATCTGCGAGAGCATGTCTTCGAGCTTTTGCGGCCCTTGCTTCGCCAGCTTGGTATCGCGGAACTTGCCCTGACGATACAGCGCAACTTCACGCGCCTTACGTTCGCTTTCCACGACCAACAACTCATCGCCCGCATTAGGCGCACCGGAAAGTCCGAGCACCACGACGGGTAACGAGGGACCCGCTTCTGTGACGCTTTGTCCGTTCTCGTCGAACATCGCGCGAACCCGCCCGAACTCCTGACCGGCAATGATCGGATCGCCAGGCTTCAAGGTGCCACGTTTTACGAGCACCGTAGCGACAGCACCGCGACCTTTTTCCATGCTGGATTCGATGACGACGCCGGCAGCCGGGCCGTCCTTCGTTGCCTTGAGCTCAAGCACGTCTGCCTGCAGCAGGATGGCATCGAGTAGCTGATCGACACCTTCGCCCGTGCGAGCCGACACGTGCACGAACAGCGTGTCACCGCCCCAATCTTCAGGAAGCACGTTGTACTTCGCGAGGTCGTTACGCACGCGATCTGGATCGGCATCAGCCTTGTCGATCTTGTTCACGGCCACGACGATCGGTACTTCAGCCGCCTTCGCGTGCTGAATCGCTTCGATCGTCTGCGGCATGACGCCGTCGTCTGCAGCAACCACAAGAATCACGATATCGGTGACTTGGGCTCCGCGAGCACGCATTGCAGTGAAGGCAGCGTGGCCGGGGGTGTCGAGGAACGTAATCACGCCCTTAGGAGTCTCGACGTGGTACGCACCGACGTGCTGCGTAATGCCGCCCGCCTCGCCCGCTGCGACCTTCGTGGTGCGAATGTAGTCGAGCAACGAAGTCTTGCCGTGATCGACGTGACCCATGACCGTGACGACTGGCGGACGCGCAGCAACCTCGTGGGTCTGATCGGAAACCTGCAACTCGTCTTCGATCGCACTTTCCTTGACGATGACCGGCGTGTGGCCGAGTTCTTCAACCACGAGCACGGCTGTGTCTTGATCGATGGGCTGATTGATGGTCGCCATCACGCCCATGTTCATCATGACCTTGATGACTTCGTTGGCTTTAACAGCCATGCGCTGCGCCAACTCGCCAACCGTGATGGTCTCGCCGATTTGTACATCGCGCTTGACCGGCGCAGCAGGTCGCTCGAACCCGTGCTGGCTCGAAACGTTGACTTGCAACGGACGCTTGGAGCGCGACGCTTGAGTCTGCTGCTTCTTCTTTTTGAAGCGTGCACTGGCGTCGCTTGATACGTGCAATTCCGCACGCTGAAAGCGCGGTGCCGCTTCGCGTTCGGTACGCGCCGTTCGCTCCGCTGCTTCGCGAGAAGCCTTGGCAGCTTCTTGCTGAGCGCGCTGCTCCGCTTCGAGCCGTGCCTCGAGCAAGCGACGGGCTTCCTCTTCTGCATGCTGACGAATTTCTTCGTCTGCAAGGCGCCGCGCCGCTGCTTCAGCTTCTTCGCGCTGACGCTGGCGCAGCTCTTCTGTGCGGCGTTCCGCCTCTAAACGCTCGCGTTCGCGCGTCGCCTCATCGATCACGGGCGGCGGTGGAGGTGGCGGTTCCGGAGCCTGTGGTTCCGGCTGCGCCTGCTGGGCAACGGGTGCTCGCTGCGGGCGCTCTTCCTCTTGGGGCCGTGCCTTTTCTTCCAGCACGCTTCGGTTCAGATACGTCTTCTTCGTGCGTACTTCGACGTTAACGGTTCGCGCACGCCCTTGTGCAGATGCGACTTTGATTTCGCCCTGCGATTTACGCTTCAACGTGATCTTGCGAGGTGCGGCCGCATCTTCGGTGCGACCATGCGTACGACGCAGGAACGTCAGCAGTTCCATCTTGGCGTCATCGCTGATGGTATCGTCAGCGCCGGACACGGTGATGCCTGCCTCATCGAGCTGCGTCAACAAACGCTCGACCGGCACTTTTAATACTTCGGCAAATTGGCTAACCGTCACATCCGCCATACGACCCTCCGCGCTTTAGAACTCCTCTCGATATTTCGCATCGATAAGGAGCCCTTACGCCTGCTGTCCCGCTTCAAACCAGTGTTTGCGTGCCGCCATGATCAAGGCACCTGCACGTTCGGGATCGATACCTTCGATCTCCGTCAAATCGTCGATGGCCTGCTCGGCCAAATCTTCACGCGTCACGATCCCACGACTTGCGAGTGTGTGTGCCAGGTCGTCATCCATTCCATCCACCTGCAACAAGTCTTCTGCAGGTTCGGCGCTCTCGATCGTCTCTTCGCTGGCGATCGCCTGCGTGAGCAGCACATCGCGCGCACGATTGCGAAGTTCACGGACGATTTCCTCGTCGAACTCTTCGATCGCGTTGAGTTCCGACGCGGGCACGTATGCGATTTCTTCGATCGTCGAGAACCCTTCCTGCGCGAGAATCTGCGCGACATCTTCATCGACGTCGAGCTGGGTCTTGAACATCTCGACCAGCTTCTGCGACTCGCCTTCGCTCTTCGCCTCCGCAGCTTGCTGCGTCATCACGTTGAGTTCCCAACCGGTGAGCTCGCTCGCCAAACGAATGTTCTGACCGCCCCGGCCGATCGCTTGCGAAAGTTTTTCCTCGGTGACGGCGATATCCATCGAGTGCGCATCTTCGTCGACGACGATAGATACGACTTCAGCCGGTGCCATCGCGTTGATCACAAACTGCGCCGGATTTTCGTCGAACGGGATGATGTCCACACGTTCGCCTGCAATCTCGTTCGACACTGCTTGCACGCGTGATCCGCGCATACCGACGCAAGCGCCCACCGGATCGATGCGGCTGTCGTTGCTCTTAACGGAAATCTTGGCGCGCACACCCGCATCGCGAGCGGCGCCGAGAATTTGAATCAATCCCTGGCCGACTTCAGGCACTTCGAGTTTGAACAACTCGATTAGAAATTCTGGGGCCGTCCGGCTCAAAAACAACTGCGGGCCACGTTGCTCGGATCGAACGTCCTGCAAAAATGCCTTAACGCGATCCTGCGAACGGATCGGTTCGCGCGGGATCATTTGATCGCGGGGAATGAATCCTTCGGCGTTCCCGCCCAGATCGACATACACGCCATTGCGATCGACCCGCTTGACTAGGCCGGAGACCAACGTGCCCACACGACCTTTGTATTCATCGACGACTTGCGCGCGTTCGGCTTCACGAACCTTTTGCACGATAACTTGCTTGGCCGTTTGTGCAGCGATGCGCCCGAACGCAACCGATTCCATCGGCACTTCGACGTAACCGCCGACCTCGGCGTCTTTGGAGATATCGAGCGCGTCTTCCAAACGCAGCTCTTTATCCGGAAACTCAAGCTCTGTGGAGTCGTCTGCGAACACTTTCCAACGGCGCCACGTGTCGTAGTCGCCCGTCTTGCGATTGATGGAGACGCGCACGTCGATGCCCTCGCCATGACGCTTGCGCGTGGCGGATGCAAGCGCTGCCTCGAGCGCTTCGAAGATGATCTCCTTGTCGACGCCTTTTTCGTTAGAAACTGCGTCAACCACCATCAAAATCTCTTTGTTCATCGTGCGAACTCCACTTCGAGCCCTACATTTGCGGCACTAAGCGCGCCTTATGAATCTCATCGATGGGCAACTTCACCTGTGCGCCATCCACTAAGAGCGTGATCTCGCGCTCGGAAACTTCCAGCAACTGACCTAAGAACCGTTTGCGGCCCGCGATCGGCTCGCGCATCTCGACTCGTACTTGCTCGCCCGGAAAGCGAGAGAAATGTTCGCGGGTGCGCAGCACACGATCTAAACCAGGCGAGGACACCTCTAATGTGTATTCGCCAGGGATCGGGTCGTGCTCGTCCAACATGTCGCTCACGGCACGGCTGACTCGCTCGCAGTCGTCCACCGAGATGCCCTCGGGAGAATCGATGTACAAGCGCAGCAACCCGCCGCCCGGCCGAGTTGCATATTCCAGCTCCCAGAGCTCGACGCCTTTCGCCGCGACGACAGGACCGAGCAGCTCGCTCAGTTCATTTCGCAGCATGGTCACCTCCGGCGTAGCGCTCTTTTCCAACCGCACAAACAAAAAATGGGCCCAAGGCCCATTCTCGTCATCCTTACCCTTGCGCTCGGCTCGGGCTAACCGAGACGAGTGTCCCTTGTTTTCAAGCGATTACGACTGCCTTATAACGCTGGGTCATAAGCCCAGAGTTGTCGCAAACGCTCCCTGCGGAAACCAAAAAGGCCCATCGAAACGGGCCTTTTTATCAAGCTCAAGAGCTTGGTAGCGGGGGTAGGATTTGAACCTACGACCTTCGGGTTATGAGCCCGACGAGCTGCCAGACTGCTCCACCCCGCAGCAGAGGGCGCGGATTGTAAGGGCCGACCAGGTGTATTACAAGGCCGATGATCGGTGATGTCGTGATCGAGCGAGTCAGTGAAACGCGCAAGCCACTTCACTACGCTCCCCACACCCTAGTTTCTTACGGCAGAACTCGGGCACACACATCAATGAGGACGGATGGGAAGATTCCAAGGGCGAGCACCGCAAGGCCGTTGAGGCTGAGCACCGTGCGAACAGTACCGCCCGCCTGAACGGACAAGGTGTCACTGGGCTCATCGAAGTACATCAATTTGACGACCCGCAGATAGTAGAAGGCACCGACCACGGATAGGAGCACCGCCACCGCTGCTAGCCACGAAAGCCCGACATTCAGCACCGCACCGATCACCGCCAACTTGGCCCAGAAACCCACGAACGGCGGGACGCCGGCCGTACTGAACATCAACATCAGCATAACTGCCGCGAACCAAGGGCTCTTGCGCGCCAATCCTTTGTAGTCATCGAGCCGATCAGCCTCAAAGCCTTCGCGCGACATCGCCAGGATCATTCCGAAAGAACCCACGGACATGATCACGTACACCATCGTGTAGTACATCGCGGCGCGATATCCGTCGTTGGTACCGGCAAGCACACCGAGCAAGATGAATCCGACGTGAGAGATCGTCGAGTAAGCAAGCATGCGCTTCAAGTTGCTCTGCGCAATAGCAACGACGTTGCCGATGATCATCGACAACACCGCGAGCGCAATCAGCATGCCTTGCCAACTTGCAACCATGTCCTGGAGACCTTCCGCCAGCACGCGGATGGCCAGGATGAACGAAGCGATCTTCGGCGCGGCGCCAATGAACAGCGTCACCGGAGTCGGCGAGCCGTGATAGACGTCCGGAATCCACATGTGAAACGGCACGGCTCCGAACTTGAACGCAATGCCGACGATGATGAACGTGAGTCCGAACACGAGTCCGATGTTGGCCGCACCGACCTCGCGGACCGCGACTGCGATCTCGTCGAGCTGCAAGGTACCGGTGACCCCGTAGATCATCGAGAACCCATACAGCAACGTTCCGGATGAAATTGCGCCGAGCACGAAGTACTTCATCGCGGATTCAGCGGCAATGCCTGAGTCCCGATCGAATGCAACCATCGCGTACAGGGCCAGCGACAACAACTCGATACCCAAGTACACCGTGAGCAGATTGCCTGCGGAGATGAGCACCATGGTTCCCAGCAACGCGACCAATCCGAGGATGAAATACTCACCTTTGAACAAACCGCGACGCTTCAGATACTCGCCAGAGTAGAGGAACGACACCGCGACAGTGCCGTACGAAAACAGCTTCAGCACATCACCCATCGGATCCGCGATGAACATCCCGTCGAACACGGACAAGCGTCCGGTCGTAGGGTTGCTGATCGTCATGAATGCAGTCCCCGCGATCGACAGCAACGAGAGCGCGTATGTAATCCAGCGGTTACTCTCGCTCAAGAAAACGTCGACTAACAACACGACGCAAATTGCGCCGATCAGGAACAGCTCCGCATCGGTGGCGGGCATGCCGAAATGGTTCATCGCAGCGTCCATCGTGGGCACTTAAAGTTTGGAAGCAGTGATCTGCTGGACGAGGTTCTCGACCGTCGGACGCATCACGTCCAACAACGGTGCGGGCCATAGGCCCAATGCGAGCACGGCCAAAGCTAGGATTCCGAGGACAATGAACTCACGGCTGTTCACATCCTCCAGGGCAGCAACGTGATCGTTCGCAATCGGTCCGAAAATCACTCGCTTCACCAACCACAACGTGTACGCGGCGCCCAGGATTAAAGTGATCGCTGCCAAGAACGCATACCAGAAATCGGCCCGGAAGCTGGCGATGATGACTAGGAACTCTCCAACGAATCCTGAAGTAGCCGGCAAACCTGAGTTCGCCATTGCGAACAGAACCGCGAACGCCGCGAAGATGGGCATCTTGTTCACGACGCCGCCATACGCGCCGATCTCGCGGCTATGAACTCGGTCGTACAACACGCCAACGCAAAAGAACATCGCACCCGACACAAGGCCGTGGGAAATCATTTGCACCATCGCGCCATCGATACCCATGGCCGCGCCACGCACATCACCGTTCACAGCAATGAGCTCGTACACCAAAAACGAACCCAGCGTCACGAATCCCATGTGAGCAATGGATGAATAGGCGATCAGCTTCTTCATATCTTGCTGCACTAGAGCAACAAAGCCGATGTAAACGACCGCGATCAGAGACAGCGAAATCACCAGCCAATCCAACTTGCTGCTCGCATCGGGCGTGATTGGCAATGCAAAACGCAGGAAGCCATAGCCCCCCATCTTCAACATGATCGCAGCCAGAATCACCGAACCGCCTGTCGGCGCTTCCACGTGTGCATCAGGCAACCACGTGTGCACCGGCCACATTGGCACCTTGACGGCAAACGCCAGCATGAAAGAGATGAAGATGAAGAGCTGTTCGTTGAGCCCCAAAGGAAGCCGCTGGAACTCCGCGATCGCGTAGCTGCACTGACCGCCATCGCAGGTCTGCAAGTACATGTAGATCAGCGAGACCAGCATGAATACCGATCCCAGGAATGTGTATAGGAAGAACTTAATTGTGGCGTAGACGCGGCGCGGCCCGCCCCAGATGCCGATGATGATGAACATCGGAATCAGCATCGCTTCCCACATCACATAGAACAGCAATGCATCGAGCGACGCGAATACACCGATCATCAATCCTTCGAGAATCAAGAAGGACGCGTAGTACTGCGCCGGCTTTTTCTCGATTACCGTCCACGCAGCGATCACGACTAGCGGCGTGATGAACGCGGTCAGAATAATAAGAGGCATCGAGATGCCATCGACGCCAAGGGAATACAAGGCATTCAGCGTGGAAATCCACGTGTGTTCTTCGACGAATTGCATTTGCGCAGTCGACGCATCGAAGTTCACGTAAAGCAGCGTAGAGATGCCGAACGTAATTGCAGTCGTAATCAATGCGATCCAGCGCCCCGCCGCAGCGGCTCGGTCGCCAAGGGCGAGCATGAGGACACCGCCTGCGATCGGCAGCCAGATCAGAACGCTTAAGATGGGCCAGTCGAAAGACATAGTGCTTGTTCTTAGTTAACGCAGGACGTACCAGGCCAGCAGTGCCGAGAGCCCGATGATCATCGCAAACGCGTAGTGGTAGAGATAACCCGATTGCAGATGACGCAGCAGCCCTGAAAGCCAGCCCACGGTCCGCGCGGAACCATTCACGATGACACCGTCGATTAAGCCGACGTCACCCACTCTCCAGAGTGCAGTGCCGAGTCCGCGGCTGCCGCGCGCGAAGAGCGCGAAATAGATGTCATCGAGGTAGTACTTGTTCACGAACAAGTTGTAGATGCCGGAAAGCTTCGCAGCAATCTGGCCTGGAATGTCGGGACGCTTGAGATACAGGAACCAGGCGGCCAAGACACCAAAGGCAGCGAGGTAGAAAGTGGGTCCAGTGAACGCATGTACCACGAACGCCGCGGGGCCGTGGAATTCGCGACCGAGTTCGCCCAATACATCGTGGCTCTCATTCACGAAAATCGCATCGCCAAAATAACCGCCGAAGAGAATCGGCTTGATCGTGAACCAGCCAATCGCAAGGGAAGGAATCGCCAATAGGATCAGCGGCAACGTAACGACCCAGGGGGACTCATGGGGTTTGCCATGCCCGTGATGGTGATCGTCATGAGTCGTATCCGGTTCGTGTCCCGCATCCGCATCGGTATGCACGTGAGTGCTCTCGGATTCCGCATGCACATGCGCAGCACCGAAGCGCTCTGGGCCGTGAAAGGTCATGAACACCAAACGGAAACTGTAGAAGGCCGTGACGAACACCCCAAGAAGCACGCACCAATACGCGAACGTCGCGCCCGGAATGTGCGATTCGTGAA
The DNA here is from genome assembly GCA_023391335.1 of Pseudomonadota bacterium. Classification (GTDB taxonomy): domain Bacteria; phylum Pseudomonadota; class Gammaproteobacteria; order Steroidobacterales; family Steroidobacteraceae; genus Steroidobacter. The sequence continues at coordinate 67,724 of JAEWBG010000098.1, forward strand.
CCGCTTCAATCAATGCGTCCTTCGAGAAGAATCCTGACGTGCCTGGCGTGCCGATGAGCGCCAGCGATCCGATTAAGCACGTCCAATACGTGACCGGCATGTACTTGCGTAAGCCACCCATCTTGCGCATGTCCTGTTCGTGGTGCTTGCCGATGATCACCGAGCCTGCAGCCAAGAAGAGCAGCGCCTTGAAGAAGGCATGCGTCATGAGGTGAAAGATCGCGCCTGCGTAAGCTGACACGCCCAACGCCACTGTCATATAGCCGAGTTGCGACAGCGTGGAATAGGCCACCACGCGCTTGATGTCGTTGTTCACGATGCCGAGCAGCCCCATGAAGAATGCCGTGATGGAACCGATGATCAGCACCGTCGAAAGCGCAGTCTCCGAAAGTTCGAACAACGGCGACATGCGAGCAACCATGAAGATGCCGGCGGTCACCATCGTGGCTGCATGGATGAGCGCAGAGATCGGTGTTGGGCCTTCCATCGAATCTGGCAACCACACATGCAACGGCACCTGCGCCGACTTACCCATCGCACCGATAAACAAGCAGATGCACACGACCGTGATTGCCTGCCAATCCATACCGGGGAACAACTGCATCGTCGACACGGCGATGGCTTCGCGCTGTTCGAAGACCGTGGTGTAGTCGAGAGCACCCGTGTAGTACACGACACCCGCGATACCGAGCACGAACCCGAAATCGCCCACGCGATTCACCAGGAATGCCTTCAAGTTCGCAAAGATCGCCGATGGCCGCGTGTACCAGAAGCCGATGAGCAGATAGGACACCACACCCACCGCTTCCCAACCGAAGAACAACTGCAGGAAGTTGTTCGACATGACGAGCATGAGCATCGAGAAGGTGAACAGCGAGATATACGAGAAGAAGCGCTGATATCCCGGATCGTCGTGCATGTAGCCGATGGTGTAGACGTGCACGCACAACGAAACGAAAGTCACCACGACCATCATCAATGCGCTCAAGCGATCGATGAGGAAGCCGACGTCCATGCGAATGCCGTCGCTCACGAGCCACGTATAGACGCTCTCATTGAACGTGGGTGCGCCGTGCAGCAACTGCGAGAGCACGTAGATCGATAACCCGCAGGAAATGGCAACACCCAGAATAGTGACGGTGTGCGCACCGATGCGCCCAATCACCTTACCGGCCAAGCCGGCTAGCAAGGCCGCGATGAGCGGGGCGAGAACGATGATCAGCAGTGTCGATTGCGAAATCATGGATTAGTGACTTGAGGATGGTGACGACAAAGCGGATGGCGGATAGCGGATAGCGGATAGCCAAACAACCGCTTCGCAATCAACACAGTCGCATGCAAACTGCGGAAAAGAGCCGAGGCCAGCGCCACGTTCCGCTCTATCCCCTATCCTCAATCCGCTATCCAACTTCATGTTCAGCCCTTCATCGTGTCGAGTTGCTCGACGTTGATGCTCTTTCGTTCGCGGAAGAGCACGACGAGGATCGCAAGCCCGATCGCCGATTCAGCGGCCGCCACGGTCAGGATGAAGAAAACGAACACCTGGCCGTGCAAATCGCCGAGCTGACGAGAGAAAGCGACGAAATTGAAGTTCACCGCCAGCAGCATCAGCTCGATGCACATGAGCAGCAGGATCACGTTCTTGCGATTCAAGAAGATGCCGGCGACGCTCAGCGAAAATAGCAAGCCCGCAAGCAGCAACACGAAATTGTGCTGAATCATGAGTGTTTCTCCGCGTCCATTTTCACGATGCGAATGCGATCGCGTGCGCGGACGGAAACTTGTGCGGCGATGTCTTGCTGCTTGTACCCGGCGCGATGACGCATCGTGAGCACGATGGCGGCTACGATCGCCAGCAGCAGCAAGACCGCAGCCAGCTCAAACGGATAGAGATACTTCGAGTAAAGGAGCTCGCCTAGCGCGCGGGTGTTGCTTCCGTCCACCATCATCGCAGCAGTATTAGGCTCCACGGTGCTGCCGACTTGCTTCACCCACACGACACTACCGATTTCGATGATGACCAGCGCTGCGATTAGAAATCCCAGCGGGGCATATCGCGTAAACCCGGCTCGTAGCTGAGCGATGTTGACGTCGAGCATCATGACGACGAACAAGAACAGCACCATCACCGCGCCGACGTAAACGAGCACTAGCACGATGGCCAAAAACTCAGCCTCCATCAGCAGCCACAACACGGCGCTGTTGAAGAACGCGAACACTAGAAACAGCGCCGCATGAACCGGGTTACGCGCCGTGATCACGCCGATCGCGGCAACGACCAGGATGCCCGAGAATGCGTAGAAGAGGATTTCGGTGATGGACATAAGATAGTGACTAGCGGATAGCGGATTGCGGATAGCCAGATCTGAGCGTCGAGTGATGAATGACCCGACCTAAGAAGTCCTCAAACGCCACTAAACACTCCCATGCAATCGATCCCATAGCGACATCGCGAACGCGTTCGAGGTGCATGATTCTGACGATCCTCTATCCGCAATCCGCTATCCAACTCGTTATCTGTAGCGTGCATCGGCAGCCTTATCGGCTGCGATCATCGCTTCGTAGCGCTCGCCCATCGCGAGCAACTTGTCCTTGGTCATGATGTTTTCGCCGCGGTTTTCCATGTGGTACTCATGGATGCGCGTTTCGACAATCGCATCGACGGGGCAAGCTTCTTCGCAAAATCCGCAGTAGATGCACTTGAACAGGTCGATGTCGTAGCGGGTCGTGCGACGCGTGCCGTCTGCCGCAACGTCGGATTCGATCGTGATAGCGAGCGCCGGGCATACCGCTTCGCACAACTTACAGGCGATACATCGCTCCTGACCGTTCGCATAGCGGCGCTGCGCGTGAATGCCGCGATACCGCGGCGACTGCGGAGTCTTCTCTTCCGGATACTGAATCGTGACGTTCGGCCGTGCGACGAATTGGCGCAGCGTGACCGCGAGACCGACCAAGAGCTCAGTCAGAAAGAACGTCTTAAAGAAACTCGCAGGCGTTTTCATATCGTCACTCTCAGCTCGCCCATGGGCCGACTTTGTAGTAAGCCAGGACGCCTTCAACCAACAGCCAAATCAGCGTGACGGGAATGAACACCTTCCAACCCAGGCGCATGATTTGGTCATAGCGGTATCGCGGAAACGTCGCGCGGAACCACAAGAAGCAGAACAAGAAGAACGAGATCTTGATGAAGAGCCAGTGAAAGCCCGGCGCCGCGAGCCAGCCCGGCACCGTCCAACCCTCGAAGGGTGACAGCCAACCGCCGAAGAAGAAGATCGACGTCAGCGCCGAGATCAAAATCATGTTTACGTATTCGGCGACGAAGAACACGGCGAATGCCATGCCGGAATATTCGACGTGGAAGCCGGCTACGATCTCGGATTCGCCTTCCACTACGTCGAAGGGCGCTCGGTTCGTTTCTGCGACACCAGAGATGAAATAGACGACGAACAGCGGCGCGAGATACCAAACCAGATAGCCGAAGTGCCCGCGCTGCGCTTCGATGATGTCGCCGAGATTCAGCGAACCCGCCGCCATCACCACCCCGACGAGCGCAAAGCCCATCGCGATTTCATAAGCCACCATCTGTGCAGCCGCACGCATCGCGCCTAGAAAGGCGTACTTCGAGTTCGTCGCCCAACCCGCCAAGATCACGCCGTACACACCGGCCGAAGTGAGCGCAAGAATGTACAGCAGACCCGCATTGATATTCGCGACGGGGAAGCCGGGCCATAGTGGCACGACCGCCCATGTACTGAGGGCGGGAATCAGCGCAAGGAGCGGCGCAAGCACGAATAGATAACGATTGGAACTCGTCGGAATGACGATTTCCTTCAAGAGCAGCTTCAACACATCCGCAAAGGGCTGACCGATACCTTTTGGTCCGACACGATTCGGGCCGATGCGCGCTTGAATCGATCCGATCACGCGACGCTCCGCCAGCGTGAGAAACGCCATGAAGATGATGACGCTCAAAAACAAGATGACCGCGACCACGCCGTAGAACACCACGGCCTGAATCCACTGCGGCAAGAACGACAATAGATTGGCGGCAAACTCGGGAATCATGGTGCAGCCTGCCCGCGCGCTAACGCTTCACGGGTGTTCTGAAGTGCATTCGACCGGCGAACATAAGCGTCGACTTGATAGATGCCCACGTCCAGATTGGCCGGCGAGGATGCCGCTGCAGGTTTTCCCTGCGGCGCATGCGAGCTGCTCTTCGGTTCGAAGCCAGGTGCTTCGTCGATGAACTTGCGCAACTCAGCGCTGATTTCGTCGGAGCTGTTGTAATCGAAACCTTGCAAGTTCAGCAGATTGCCGAGCACGCGCAACACTTTCCAACCAGGTCTAGCTTCGCCCACAGGACGCGCGGCTCCCGGCACGCTTTGCCAGCGGCCTTCCACGTTCACGTATGTACCTGACGTCTCGGCGAACGTACCGATCGGCAGTATCACGTGAGCAAATTCGCGCGCGCTCGCGAACGGCGAGAGTGCTACGACAAACTCTGCCGCCTTTAATGCATCAATCGCCCCTGGTGCAGCGATGTCGTTTGAAGGCTCGATCGCCCCGAGGAGGACATAAGCCTTCAATCGCGCAGCCAGCATGTCCACAACATTCAATCCAGACGATTCATTAGCACGCCCACCGGCCGCACGATGCGGCAGCACGCCCGCGAGATGCGCACCGACTGCATTGCCACCTTCCGGCAAATAGCCGAGAGTCGCACCCGTCATCTGCGCGAGCGCTTGAGCCGCCGCCCGCAGATCGGTAAAGGCCGGATGACGTTGCGCAATCGCACCCAAGAGAATCATGCGACGCTCGCCGTTTGCGAGCTGCTGAGCAATGGCTCGATGCGTATCGTTCGGCTGAGCGGATGCAGTTAAAGATGCAACCGATCCGGGCGCCTGTGCCCCATTCGCCTGTGCCGCCGCTGCGATTGCCACGAGGTGATCGAGCAGGTCCAGACCGTTGGAACTGAGATAGCCAGCGACCGGGAACAGGTAGTCATAGCGAGTCGGATTTACGAAAGAAACTGCAGCGCCTTTGATCGCCGCCTTGCGGATACGATGAGCAAGCAGCGGCACTTCTTTGCGCAGATTCGAACCGACCACGAGAACTGAGTTCACGCGCTCCAGATCCGCAATCGAACAACCAAGCGATGGATACAGTGGATCGCTCGCGTCATCGCGAAAATCGCTGCGACGCAGACGATGATCCAGATTGTCGCTGCCGAGCCCACGCGCTAGGCGAGCGAGCAGATAGAGTTCTTCCAACGTCGCTGTTGGCGACGCGAGCGCGCCAATCTGACTTGCGCCTTGGTGCTTCGCAACTTTGCCGAGACGTTCAGCAACCAAGTCCAGTGCAGATTCCCAATCCGTCTCTTGCCAGACACCGTTCTCGCGCACCATGGGCTTCATCACTCGATCTTCGCTATAAACAGCTTGGTAGCTGAAGCGATCGCGATCGGATATCCACGTCTCATTCACGTCTTCATTTTCGCGCGGCACGATCCGCATGATTCGCCCACGCAATACATGCGCGAAGATATTGGTGCCAACACAATCGTGCGGCGCCACGAGCGGATGCTGCGTCATTTCCCAAGCACGGGCACGATAACGATACGGTTTGTTGTTCAGCGCACCGACGGGACACAGATCGATGATGTTCGCGGAGAGTTCGTGATCGACACTCTTCTCGATGAACGTGCCGATCTCGGTGGTCTCGCCACGGCCGATCGTGCCGAGCTCTTGAAATCCCTGAATGTCTTGCGTGAAGCGAACGCAACGCGTGCAATGAATGCAGCGAGTCATGTCCGTCGAAACCAAGGGCCCCAAATTCTTGTCTTTGACGACGCGCTTGCGCTCAGAGTAACGCGAGATGTCGCGTCCGAAACCCATCGCGAGATCTTGCAGCTCGCACTCGCCGCCCTGATCGCAGATTGGACAGTCGAGCGGGTGATTGATCAATAAGAATTCCATCGTTGCGCGCTGTGCAGCGATGGCTTTGGGCGACTTCGTGAAAACCTTCATGCCTTCGGCAACCGGGGTTGCACAGGCAGGCATAGGCTTCGGTGCCTTTTCAACTTCGACCAGGCACATGCGGCAGTTCGCCGCGATCGGCAACTTGTCGTGATAGCAAAAGCGCGGGATGTAAACATCCTGAGTGTCAGTGACCTGCATGATCATCTGACCCTTACGCGCCTTCATCGGCACGCCGTTGACTTCAATATTGACGAGATCGTCGCTCATTAGAAGGCTGTAGGCTTTGTGAACTCTGTGCGCTCGGTGTGAATTTTCCGTCAAGCAGCGCGGCGCTTGTCGCGCTCTACGATGCTGTGCCCGTGCTCGATGAAGTACTCGAACTCGTGCCGGAAATGCTTCATGAAGCTCTGCACCGGCCACGCTGAGGCGTCGCCAAATGCGCAGATCGTGTGGCCTTCGATCTTGTTGGCGACATCCACCAACATGTCGAGATCCTGTTTGCGTCCCTCGCCCGCGAGAATTCGCTTGAGCACGCGGTTCATCCAGCCAGTGCCTTCGCGACACGGCGTGCATTGACCGCAGGACTCCGCGTAGTAGAACCGCGAAATTCGCTCGAGCACTCGCACCATGCAGGTCGTTTCGTCCATGACAATCATTGCGCCGGTACCGAGTGCAGAACCGATCTTCCGCAAGCTGTCGTAGTCCATCGTGACATCCATCATCACGTGACCTGGTACGACAGGAACCGACGAGCCACCCGGAATCACGGCCTTCAATTGACGCCCGCCTCGCATGCCGCCGCAGATGTCCAGTAATTCTTTGAATGGGATGCCGAGCGGCAGTTCGATGTTCTGCGGCTTATTGACGTGACCTGAAACGGAGAAGATCAACGTACCCCCCGAATTCGGCACTCCAAGATCCGCGAACCACTTCGGCCCTTTGCGCAGAATCGTCGGCACGGACGCATAGCTCTGCGTGTTGTTGATCGTCGTGGGTTTACCGTAGAGCCCGTAATTCGCTGGGAACGGCGGCTTGAAACGCGGCCTACCCTGCTTGCCCTCGAGAGATTCGAGCAACGCAGTTTCCTCGCCGCATATATACGCACCGGCGCCGACGTACGTATGCAAATCGAAGTCGACGCCAGAGCCCTGGATGTTCTTTCCTAAAAGACCCGCTTCGTAGGCTTCTTTCAAAGCAGCTTCGAAACGGGGAACCGGTTCTGCGAGAAACTCACCGCGGATGTAGTTGTAACCAACGGTGGCACCCATTGCATAACCGCCGATCGCCATTCCTTCGATCAACGCGTGCGGGTTGTAGCGCAGGATGTCGCGATCGTGACAAGTACCTGGCTCACTCTCGTCCGAATTGCACACGACGTACTTTTGAATCGGCGCATTGCGCGGCATGAAGCTCCACTTCACGCCCGTCGGGAATCCTGCTCCGCCACGGCCACGCAAGCCGGACGCTTTGACTTCTTCGATGATCTGCTCGCGCGGAATCTTCTCGCGCAAGATGCGTTCCCATACTTCGTAGCCGCCGATCGTGCGGTACGTCGCCAATTCCCAGGGACGCTCCTTGCTCAGCGGCTCGAAGACGACCTGGTTCGGCTGATATTTGTTCGCCGTCTCGCTCATTTGTGTCGGTCCAAGATCTCGTCGACTTTTTCAGCCGTGAGATTTTCGTAGTACACGTGATCGACCATCATCATCGGCGCGTTATTGCATGCGGCAAGACACTCTTCTTCGCGCTTCAAGAAGAACCGACCATCGGCCGTGCTCTCCCCGACTTTGATGCCGAGACGCTTCTCAACATGCGCGAGAATTTCTTCGCCGCCGCAGAGCATGCACGAGATGTTGGTGCACACCGAGATGTGATGACGTCCGACCGGCTTGGTCTCGAACATCGAATAGAACGTCGCGACCTCGTAGACCTGAATGGCAGGCAGCCCGAGATACTCGGCGACGGCATCCATCGATTCGCGTGTCAAATATCCGCCGTTATCGTGCTGAACGGTACGCAGAGCAGCGAGCACAGCCGAACGTTTGCGATCCGGCGGAAATTTCGTCAGCCAAGAATCGATTTCGTGGCGAGCATGCTCGGAGAGCACGCCGGTCTTGGTATTCGTCTCACTCACCGATCGATTTCCCCGAACACAATATCAATGGTGCCGATCACTGCGACGACGTCGGCAAGCATGTGTCCCGTCACCATTTCGTCCAACGCCGCAAGATGCGGAAAGCCCGGAGCGCGACACTTCAATCGATAGGGCTTATTCGCCCCATCCGACAGCAAGTAGATTCCAAACTCGCCTTTCGGTGCTTCCACTGCTGCATACGTTTCGCCTTCCGGCACGCAGTAGCCTTCGGTGAACAACTTAAAGTGGTGAATGAGCGACTCCATATCGCCCTTCATGTCTTCGCGTGAAGGCGCCGCGACCTTGTGATCGGAGGTCATCACCGGACCGGGATTCTTCTTCAACCAGTCGATGCACTGCTTGACGATGCGATTGGATTGGCGCAGCTCAGCCACGCGCACGAGATAGCGATCGTAGCAATCGCCATTCACACCGACGGGAATGTCGAAATCCATCTGCGCGTACATTTCGTACGGCTGCTTCTTGCGCAAATCCCATTCGACGCCTGAGCCACGCAACACGGGGCCCGTGAATCCCAAATTCAACGCGCGCTCCGGCGAAACCACACCGATATTGACGGTGCGTTGCTTCCAGATGCGATTGTCCGTGAGCAGTGATTCGTATTCGTCAACGCAGGCCGGGAAGCGATTCGTGAAGTCTTCCAAGAAGTCCAGCAAGCTGCCGCTGCGGCGTTCGTTCAGCCGATCGACTTCCTTCTGCGAACGCCACTTCGACGCCTGATACTTCGGCATCGACTCCGGCAGATCGCGGTACACACCGCCGGGACGATAGTAAGTCGCGTGCATACGCGTGCCCGAAACTGCCTCGTAGCAATCCATCAAGTCTTCGCGTTCGCGGAAGCAATACAAGAAGACCGTCATCGCGCCGATGTCCAACGCGTGAGCGCCGAGCCACATCAAGTGATTCAGAATGCGCGTGACTTCATCGAACATCGTGCGGATGTACTTTGCGCGGATCGGCGGCTCGACTCCGATGAGTTTTTCGATCGCCATAACATACGCGTGCTCGTTGCACATCATCGACACGTAGTCGAGGCGGTCCATGTAGCCGATGGATTGATTGAATGGCTTATTCTCGGCGAGCTTTTCTGTCGCACGATGCAGCAGACCCACGTGAGGATCTGCTTTCTGGATCACTTCGCCGTCGAGTTCCAGCACGAGACGCAGCACGCCGTGCGCTGCAGGGTGCTGCGGACCAAAGTTCAGCGTGAAATTGCGCAGCTCAGCCACGGACGTCTGCTCCCACCGGCACGTCTTTCAGCTCGGGTTGATATCGGTTGTCCTCGCGAATCACGCGAGGGACCAGTGTGCGCGGCTCGATCGAGACAGGTTGGTACACCACACGGCCCTTCGCCGGGTCGTATTTCACTTCGACGTTGCCGATGAGCGGGAAATCTTTGCGGAACGGATGACCGATGAATCCATAGTCCGTAAGCAGACGGCGCAAATCCGGATGCCCATTAAAAAGGATCCCGAAGAGATCGAAAGCCTCGCGTTCGAACCAATTGGCCGCCGACCATACGCTGACCACGGAATCGACAACCGGCGGCTCGCCGTCCGGCGCATAACACCGCAAACGCAGACGCCAGTTGTTACTCACCGACAACAGGTGATACACAACTGCGAAGCGCTCGGGCTTAGTGCCCTCGGTGCCCGGGACCTTCTCGCGAACCCGCGCGACGCCGCGGCTGAATCCGCTCGCGGTGGCTTCAAAAGTGCGCCACTCATCGCGGCCGTAGTCCAGGAAATCCACGCCCGCGAGATCCATCAACTGCTCGAATCCGAACTGAGGATCGTCGCGGAGCTCGCGACAAACCTGGAGCAAGTCGACAGGCGCGATTTCGTAAGTCACTTCGCCCGCCAAAGCCGGAAGTGACTTCAGCTTTTCGGGAAAGCGCTCGGCGATTCTCGAGCTTAGCGTTTCGATGCGTGAACTCATCTCGTCTATCTCAGGTCGGGATCAGCGCGCAATCGTGCTGGTGCGACGAATCTTGTTTTGCAGCTGCAGAATTCCGTAGAGCAGCGCCTCCGCACTCGGCGGACACCCCGGCACATAGACGTCAACGGGAACAATGCGGTCGCACCCGCGCACCACCGAGTACGAGTAGTGGTAGTAGCCGCCGCCATTGGCACATGAGCCCATGGAAATCACCCATCGCGGTTCCGGCATTTGGTCGTAAACCTTACGCAGAGCCGGCGCCATTTTGTTTACCAGCGTGCCGGCCACGATCATCACGTCAGACTGACGCGGGCTCGGACGAAATACCACGCCGAAGCGATCCAAGTCATAGCGCGACGCACCGGCGTGCATCATTTCGACGGCACAACATGCGAGACCGAATGTCATCGGCCACATTGAACCGGTTCGCGCCCAATTGACGACAGCATCGAGCGTCGTCGTCATGAATCCGCGCTGAGGAGCCGCGACGTCGGGGCTCTCCGCCGTGGGTGCATTCAATCCCATTCCAGCGCCCCTTTCTTCCACTCGTAAACGAATCCCACGACCAAGATGGCGAGGAACAAACCCATTGCGATCAGCCCCACAACGCCAAGGCGGTTAAGCGCGACGGCCCACGGAAAAAGGAACGCGATCTCGAGATCGAAGACGATGAACAGAATCGCCACGAGGTAATAGCGCACGTCGAACTTCATGCGCGAATCGGAGAATGCTTCGAAACCGCACTCGTAAGCGGAAAGCTTTTCGGCATCAGGACGGCGCGGCCCGAACAAAAAGCCGAGACCGATGAGCACGCTGCCGAGCACAGTCGCAACGCCCAAGAAGATCAGAATGGGTACGTAGTTTTGCAACATTCGATGCTTAACTCACGAAGCCGGGGCCGGCATCGGGGCGCGCATTGTAACAGGACGTTGCGCGCTGGTGACACGTAAAGATGACGAAGATGTGTGAGATCGATGCAGACAAACATCAATCAGCGAGATGGATTGCTGCCAATTCACACGCACGCTGATCGCAGATGCGACGTGCAACGAAGCAGCAGTTCCGTGAACAAGGAGGGAAAGTTGGTGCGGATGAGAGGACTCGAACCTCCACGGGTTGCCCCACTACCACCTCAAAGTAGCGTGTCTACCAGTTCCACCACATCCGCACCGGGGTGAATCGTCTACGTGTCGCTTGCCGGTGTGCACGACACGAAAGCTTTTTCGACTAGGTCGGCGCCGCTCGAGCGCGAGTGTTTGCGGTCGCGTGCCTACTTTTGTGGCGCCGGATTTTGCGGCGCTTGGTCTTGAGCAGGCGCTGCGGGCGATTCGACGGGCTGATTCGCGGTACCACTCGGCACGGCAGGCAACGTCGTGTCCGTCGAGGCAGGTTCTTGTACTCGATCGATGACGCTCGTCGGGGCTGCACTCTTGCGCCCACCCATGTAGGCAAGCGTCAAACTCGTCACCATGAACAAAGCCGCCAAAATCGCGGTCGTGCGAGACAGAAACGATGCCGATCCACGAGCACCGAACACGGTGCCCGAAGCGCCGGAGCCGAATCCCGCACCGGCGTCGGCACCTTTACCTCGTTGCAGAAGCACGAGCCCGACGATCGCCGCGGCGATCAGCACGTGCAAGACGATGGTCAGTGTTTGTAGCCAGTTCATGTCCGCGTCGTTTTCCGCGTCAGTGTGCCTGCGCAGCTGCGCAGATCTTCAAGAACTCATCCGCTTTGAGCGACGCGCCGCCGATCAGGCCGCCGTCCACATCCTGCATCGCGAAGATTTCTCGCGCGTTGGCAGCTTTGACACTGCCGCCGTAGAGGATGCGCAATTCGGACGCGATCTTAGCATCTCGGGCCGCAAGCTCCGCGCGAATGTGCGCGTGAACTTCCTGTGCCTGGGCGGGGGTCGCAGTCTTGCCGGTCCCGATTGCCCACACCGGCTCGTAGGCGACGACCGATCGCGCCAGCGCAGCGATGCCGACCAAATCCACAACAGCAGCCAACTGTCGCGAAACAACCTTTGTCGTTTGAGCGGATTCGCGCTCTTCTAGCGTTTCACCCACGCACAGAATCGGGGTGAGTCCTTGCGACTGCGCCGCCAAGAACTTGCGCGCAACCAGCGCATCGTCTTCTTTGTAGATGGCGCGACGTTCGGAGTGGCCGACGATCACATAGCTGCAGCCGACGTCCTTCAACATGGCCGCGGACACTTCGCCAGTGAAAGCACCGACAGCTTCCGCGCACACAGACTGCGCGCCCATACCTACACTCGATGACTTCAGCAGCCGAGCGACTTCCCATAAATATGTGAAGGGCGGGCAGACGACAATTTCCGCAGCCGTCTCGCCGGGCAGACCGAGCAAAAGGCTCTCGATGAGCTGCGCGTTTTCGGCGCGCGTGCCGTGCATCTTCCAGTTGCCTGCTACCAAGGGGCGTCGCATCGCCTGACCTCATTTATGCCAACGGGCCGGAACGCCTAGAGAAGCGCTAGCCCTGAAAAGGGCGCGAAGCTTAACGACGCCTCTCGGGGAAAGCAACGTAAGGTGCAGCGCACACGCAGGTTCAAGAAGCGTCAAGCCTGTGCGGCCCGCATCACGTGCCCGGCGAGCTCTTTGGCCAGCTCGCGCACGAGCCGTTCATCGCTCCCCTCGACCATCACCCGAATGACGGGCTCGGTCCCGGACGCACGTAGAACGATGCGCCCCTGATCGCCCAACCTCGATTCGGCCGCCGCGAGCGCATCGCGAACCGCCGGACTGCTATTCGGGTCGATGCGCTTGGCGACACGGACGTTTTCCATGACCTGCGGATATTTCGACATTGGGGCGGCGAGTTCGGCAAGGCTGCGGCCCGTCCGCTTCATGATCTCGAGCACCTGGAGGGCGCTGATGATCGCATCGCCCGTGGTAGTTCGATCCAAGCAGAGCAAGTGTCCCGACGTCTCGCCGCCCAGCACACCGCCCGTCTCGCGGAGTTTTTCGAGCACGTAGCGATCGCCGACTTTAGCGCGATGGAAGCCGATACCTTCACGCGTCAATGCGTGTTCAAGACCGAGGTTGCTCATCACTGTGCCGACGACCGGTCCCACGAGCGTTTTTTGTTCGTGCCGCGCGCGGGCGATGATGTAGAGCAGTTGATCGCCATCGACCACACGACCGAGGTGATCCACCATCACGAGACGATCGCCATCGCCATCGAGCGCAATACCCACCTGAGCGCGCACGCCTGGAACGGTCAATTGAATGAGCTCGGTTGCGGTCGAACCGCAATTCAGATTGATGTTGCGACCGTTTGGGGAGCAGCCAATCGGAACGATTTCAGCGCCCAGATCAGCAAGAATTCGCGGGCCCACTTTGTACCCAGCCCCATTCGCACAGTCGATTACGATCTTGAATCCGCTCAGATCGAGTCCCGGTACTGTGGACATGCAAAACTCTTGGTAACGGACGCGCGATTTGTCGACGCGCGTCGCGCGCCCAAGTTCGCCCGACGCACGAGTGGCGGGCGGCTCTGCCAGATGTTCCTCGATTTGCAGCTCGATCTCGTCGCTGAGCTTGCCGCCGTTGCGATCGAAAAATTTGATGCCGTTGTCTTCGTAAGGATTATGCGACGCGCTGATCACCACGCCGAAGTCGCATTCGAAACGAGTGGTGAGATAAGCGATGCCGGGTGTGGGCAGAGGGCCGATCAACATCACGTTCACACCGGCAGCGACGAACCCTGCTTCCAATGCGGACTCGAACATGTAACCGGACAAGCGCGTGTCCTTGCCGACTAACACTGTGCCACCATTCGGCGCGAGCACTCGCCCCGCGGAGCTTGCCAGCTTCAACGCGAAATCCACGGTCATCGGGTGCTGGCCCACTCTGCCTCGCACACCGTCGGTCCCAAAATACTTTCGGCCCACGTTCGAACTCCAATTTTTGAATTGACTATTTATCTAAGGACGCATAGCCGTGCGCTCGCAGCGCATGCGCGACTTTGACTGCGTCCACAGTCTCACGAACGTCGTGCGTTCGAATGACTTTTGCACCCGCCAACACTGCTGCAGTGGCAACCGCGAGGCCACCGACCATTCTCTCCTCCACCGCACGCCCGAGCAGAGCCGAGAACATGGATTTTCGAGATACACCGATCAAGACAGGCAAACCATCTGCAGCTAAAACTCGGGTGGCCGCCAGAAGCGCGAGATTATGCTCAAGTCGCTTGCCGAAGCCGATGCCCGGATCGATCAAAATGCGACTTCGGTCAATTCCTGCGACCTCACATTCAGCAACGCGCTCGCGAAGGAATGCGGCAACCTCGCCGACGACATCAACGTAGTGAGGCTCCTGCTGCATTGTCTTGGGATTGCCTTGCATGTGCATGAGGCACACCGCTGCCCGGCTTTGCGCCGCGAGTTCGAGGGCACCCGGCTCCTGCAGCGCACGCACGTCGTTGATGAGATGCGCGCCAGCATCGATGGCCGCTTTCATCACCGCCGCCTTGTTCGTGTCGATCGAGATCGCGACGTCTAAGTGATCTGCTATCGCCTGAATGACTGGTACGACTCGGCGAATTTCCTCCGCGGCGTCCACGACTTCAGAGCCCGGTCGCGTGGACTCTCCGCCCACGTCGATGATGGCGGCACCCTGTTCGACCATGCGACGCGCGCGATCAAGCGCGACCCGATGCTCTGTGTATCGACCGCCGTCTGAGAAAGAATCCGGCGTGACATTCAGAATGCCCATCACTCTGGGCTCTGAAAGATCGATCGCTCGATCGCCACAATTGAGCAACATTGCTAAACGGCTCCCCAACAAGACGAAGCCCGCACAAAGGCGGGCTTCATCCGGCAACTAAGACGTGAACCGATCAGTGCTGGCTAGCCGGCTTGCCGATCGGCGTCTCAGGCTTTTCGGCTCGTTCGCGAGGCTTGCTACCGGACGTCGGCGTCGCGCTGTCATCCCAACCTGCGGGCGGCTGCGGATCCCGACCTTCCATGATGTCGCGAATCTGAGTTTCGTCGATGGTTTCGTACTTGATGAGCGCTTCAGACATCTTGTGGAGCTTGTCCAAATTCGCTTCGAGAATGCTCTTGGCGCGTTGGTAATTGGTGTTGATCAGCCCACGGACTTCCTCGTCGATGGTGTGAGCCGTCACATCCGAAACCTGCTTGTGTTGCGTCACCGATCGGCCCAAGAACACCTCACCGGATTCCTCCGCATACGTGAGCGGACCGAGTTTTTCCGACAAGCCCCAACGCGTGACCATGTTGCGGGCGATTTCGGTCGCACGTTCGATGTCATTCGACGCGCCGGTCGTGACCGATTCATTGCCGAAGATAATCTCTTCCGCGATACGGCCGCCGAACAAAGTGGTGATGCGGCTTTCCAAACGACGCTTGCTCGTGCTGTAGCGATCGGTTTCCGGCAGGAACATCGTGACGCCGAGCGCGCGACCGCGCGGGATGATTGTGACCTTGTAAACCGGATCGTGCTCAGGCACTGACAATCCAACGATGGCATGTCCGGCTTCATGGTAAGCCGTGAGCTTCTTCTCCTGATCGTCCATGACCATGGAGCGCCGCTCGGCACCCATCATGATCTTGTCCTTCGCGCGCTCGAACTCATCCATCGTGACCGTGCGACGATTGGCGCGTGCGGCGAACAAAGCGGCTTCGTTGACGAGATTCGCAAGGTCTGCGCCGGAGAAGCCGGGCGTACCGCGGGCGATGATCTGCGGTTTCACATCCTCGGCCAGCGGCAACTTGCGCATATGAACCTTCAGGATCTGCTCGCGACCGCGAACATCCGGAAGCGGAACGACGACCTGGCGATCGAAGCGACCTGGACGCAGCAACGCCGGATCGAGCACGTCAGGACGGTTCGTGGCAGCAATGACGATCACGCCTTCGGTGCCTTCGAAGCCATCCATCTCCACCAGCAACTGATTGAGGGTCTGCTCGCGCTCATCGTGCCCACCGCCAAGGCCTGCGCCACGGTGGCGGCCGACGGCATCGATTTCGTCGATGAAGATAATGCAGGGAGCGTGCTTCTTCGCTTGATCGAACATGTCGCGGACGCGGGATGCACCCACGCCGACGAACATCTCGACGAAATCCGAGCCTGAAATCGTGAAGAACGGCACTTTGGCTTCGCCGGCGATCGCACGGGCGAGCAACGTCTTACCGGTACCGGGCGAACCCACCATCAGCACGCCGCGCGGAATCTTGCCGCCCAGCCGCTGAAACTTGCCCGGGTCCTTCAGGAACTCGACGATTTCGACGACTTCTTCCTTCGCTTCGTCCACGCCCGCTACATCCGCAAACGTGACCTGAACCTGGTCCTCGCCTAAGAGGCGCGCTCGACTCTTACCGAACGACATTGCGCCCCGCCCTCCTGCACCGCCTTGCATCTGGCGCATGAAGTAGACCCATACCGCAATCAGCAGCAGGATCGGGAACGAGGAAATGAACAACTGCATCAGGAACGACTGGCGCTCTGGCGCCGCCGCACTGATCTTCACGTGCTCCTTCTGAAGGGTCCCGATCAGCGACGTGTAGTCGGTTTCGGGGTTGTAGACCATGAAGTCTTCGCCGTTCGTGCGCTTGCCGCGCAACTGGTCGCCTTTGAACGTGACTTCGGCGACACCGCCGTCTTTGACTTGATCGAGGAAGGTCGAATACGGGATCTCTTGGACCTGGCCCGCTCGGCCACTGAAATTGCTCACGACTGTGGCGACCACGACTGCGATCACGATCCACAGCACGATGTTCTTGGCTAAGTCATTCAATGTCGAATCCTCGGATGCTCGGTTTTCTGGGCGGGTCCTGGCGGGGTTCGGATCACCGAGCGTTAAGTGAAACCACGGTTTCGATTGACACTACACCATCCCGCAAGGGCAATGCCATAACCAAACACTGAGTCTGATACTTAGGCGGACCACTAATGGTCTGGGCTGTGATTGACGTCGGTTTGGTTCGCTTCGGCACGCCTGACGGAACGTATGGGTTCGACTCACGATTTAAAGTGGCGCGCCAGTAGATAAAGTTCCGGGCTGCGCTGGCGGGAAGCTGGCGGCTTGCGCACCTTC
Organism: Pseudomonadota bacterium; assembly: GCA_023391335.1. Lineage (GTDB taxonomy): Bacteria > Pseudomonadota > Gammaproteobacteria > Steroidobacterales > Steroidobacteraceae > Steroidobacter. The sequence continues at coordinate 84,878 of JAEWBG010000098.1, forward strand.
ACCTCGGCGAAGCGCTTGCGCAGCTCCAAGACAAACGGATGAAAGTGCCGTCCTTGAAAGACTTTCACCAGGAAGTCGCCGCCGGGCGCTAATACCTGGACCGCAAAATCCAGAGCCAGTTCAACCAGATGCATGGACCGGTCATGATCGACGTCCGCAATCCCCGTGGTATTCGGCGCAATATCGGACATGACCACGCGCGCCTTTTCGCCTCCCAGCGCGTCTAGAAGTTGGGTGACGGCCTCGTCCTTGGAAAAGTCGGCCTGAATGAAATCCACGCCCACGATGGCGTCCATCGGCAGGATGTCGAGCGCAACGATTCGCCCTTTGCCGTTGAGGATTTTGGCGGCGTACTGACTCCAACCCCCTGGAGCGCCCCCCAGATCGACGATCGTCATGCCTGGTTTGAGGATGCGGTCCAGGCGCTGGATCTCCTCCAGCTTGAACACGGCTCGCGAGCGAAAGCCGCTCTCGCGTGCTTTCTTAACGAAGACGTCGCTTTCGTGTTCAGCCAACCAGCGGCGGCTCGATTTGGTACGTTTGGTCACGCTGATCTCAACTACGGCTGCGTTGCGGTATTCTCGCGCCCCTTCTCGCCACCCTCAGCATCCTCAATGACGCTTACCGAACGCCAAAAGAAACATTTACGTGGGCTTGCGCATGCTCGCGAACCCATCGTGCTCATCGGGCAATCCGGGCTGTCTGAAGGCGTCGCTCGCGAATTGGATGGCGCTCTGACCTCGCACGAACTCGTGAAGGTGCGTGCACGAGTCGGTGACCGAGAAGAACGCGATCAGATCTTAGAGGAACTGGCGACGAAAACGTCGAGCACGTTGGTTCAGCGAATCGGCAACGTCGGCGTGTTCTACCGGGCCAACAAAGAAAAGCCTCGCATCATTCTGCCGGCCGATTGACCCAGAGCGCGACGAGCCCGCTCAGTGCTGCGATTAGGTAAAGCGCTCCGGCCGCCCCATGCAGCGCAACGAATTTCGCAGTCAGCCCAGCGATCTGCGCTTGATGCATGAGCGGCTGTAGGACGAGATCGGCGATCAACGGCATCACCGCCGCCAGCCCCACTGCCATCCAGAATCTCTTGTGCGTGCGGAATGTTGCCCGCTCGGAAAGACCCAGCACGAGCAGCGCGAACCCTACGCCGAACCAAGCTTGCAAATGAAATAACTGGCCATTGATCTGCCCAGCGGTGTGCTTGTCGGGAGCAGTCGCAAACACTGCGGGTGCGACGATGGCGACGAGCGCGCACAGTCCGCCGATCCAACATGCGAGCAGGAGACTGCGGAGCTTCGCTTTCATGGACAACGTGACGAGGTGATGAAGCCAGAAGCTTCACTCGCGGTTCAATCTTCACTTCATCCCAGCATCACTTCATCACTGCAGTTAGCTATTCGTAACGAACCGCAACAATCTCGTAAGACCGCGTGCCATTCGGAGCTACGACATCGACGATGTCGCCCTGCGACTTGCCAACCAGAGCACGAGCGATCGGAGACGAGACAGAGATCAACCCCGCTTTGATGTCGGCTTCCGCATCGCCGACGATCTGATAGACGACTTTGTTGCCTTCGTCTTGATCCTCGAGATCCACGGTCGCACCGAAAACGACCTTGCCGCTTGCAGGCAGCGCCGTGACATCGATGATCTCGGAATTCGAAAGATGACCTTCGATATCTTTGATGCGGCCTTCGATGAAGCTTTGCTGCTCGCGAGCAGCGTGATATTCGGCGTTCTCGCTCAAATCGCCGTGGCTACGAGCTTCCGCAATCGCCTGAATCACGCGCGGGCGATCTTCGCTTTTCAGGCGCTTCAATTCGACGCGCAGCCGTTCTGCGCCCTTGGCCGTAAGGGGTAGTCGTTTCATGTCGCGACCTCCTGATGCAGGTCTTGCAAGCGATTGACATCAGAATCATTCAAATGCGCGATCGCGTCGCAAGTTGCGAGTCCAGCGGCCACAGTCGTGTAGTAAGTGATTCTCTTGTGCACAGCCTCCCGGCGAATCGAGCGAGATTCGAAGATGGCTTGCTTACCTTCCGTCGTATTCACAATCAGAGAGATCTCGTCGTTCTTGATCATATCGACGATGTGCGGACGTCCTTCGCGAACTTTATTTGCACGCCGGCAAGGAATACCCGCGTCGATAATCATCTGTGCGGTGCCGGAGGTCGCGACGATCTCGAATCCTTGCGCCACCAAGCGTCGAGCCAATGTCACAGCCGAAGGCTTATCTCGATCGCGGACGCTGATCAAGCACACGCCGCGCGTTGGTAGGGACACGCCCGATGCCAACTGCGCCTTCGCATACGCTTCACCGAATGAACGGCCGGTACCCATGACCTCTCCCGTCGATTTCATCTCAGGGCCGAGAATTGGGTCGGCTTCCGGGAATTTGGAGAACGGGAACACGGATTCCTTCACTGCGAAGAACTTCGGTACGCGCTCCGCCGTCAGACCCAGCTCTTTCAGCTTGGCGCCCGACATCACGCGCGCAGCCATCTTCGCGAGCGGAACGCCCGTTGCCTTGGAAACGAACGGCACAGTGCGCGAAGCGCGTGGGTTCACTTCGAGGATGTAAACGATCCCATTCTGAATCGCGAATTGAATGTTCATCAGACCGACGACGTTCAAGCCTTTCGCGAGCTTGCGGGTCTGCTCTTTAAGCTCGGCTTGGGTCTCGGCAGTCAAGCTGTTCGGCGGTAACGAACAGCCGGAGTCGCCTGAGTGCACGCCGGCCTGCTCGACGTGCTCCATGATGCCGCCGATGTAAACGTCTTCGCCGTCGCAGATTGCATCGACGTCCACTTCGATGGCGAGATCGAGGAAGCGATCCAGTAGCACCGGGCTGTCATTCGACACCTTCACCGCATCCGTCATGTACGTGCGCAGATCGTCTTCGTTGAAGACCACTTCCATCGCGCGGCCGCCCAATACATAGGAGGGGCGAACGACCAGAGGGAAGCCGACGGTTCGCGCCATCGTGATGGCCTGATCTTCGGTGCGCGCGGTGCAGTTTGGCGGCTGTTTCAAGTTCAACTTTTGCACGAGCTGCTGGAAACGCTCGCGGTCTTCCGCCACGTCGATCGAGTCTGGAGTTGTGCCAATGATCGGTGCGCCGGCAGCTTCGAGTGCACGGCAAAGTTTGAGCGGCGTTTGGCCGCCATACTGAACGATGACGCCAACAGGTTTTTCTTTGTCGATGATCTCCATGACATCTTCGAACGTCAGCGGTTCGAAGTAGAGTCGATCGGATGTGTCGTAGTCGGTAGAGACCGTCTCGGGATTGCAATTGACCATGATGGTCTCGAATCCCGCCTCGCGCAGCGCGAGCGCCGCATGCACACAGCAATAATCGAATTCGATGCCTTGTCCGATGCGATTCGGGCCACCGCCTAGGATCATGATCTTCTTGCGGTCAGTCGGATTCGCCTCGCACTCTTCGTCGTACGTCGAGTACATGTAAGCGGTTGAGGTCGCGAATTCTGCAGCGCACGTGTCGACTCGCTTGTACACGGGGCGAATTCCCATCGTCAGGCGGCGGCGACGGACACTGGCTTCGTCGATGCCGAGCAACGTCGCGAGACGACGATCGCTAAAGCCCTTGCGCTTCAACGTACGGACGCGGTCCGGGACGAATTTCTCCAATCCCTGCGCTTGCACCGTTTCTTCTTCATTCACGATGTCTTGAATTTGCGCCAAGAACCAGGGATCGATGTGGGAAAGCGCATGCACTTCTTCGAACGACATGCCAGAGCGGAAGGCATCGCCGACATACCGCAAGCGATTCGGGCCGGGCATGCGCAGTTCTTCGCGCATTTTGAGCTGCTCGTCTTCGGCGAGCGGCAACTTGACGATCGGATCCAAGCCGTCCAAGCCGGTCTCCATGCTGCGTAGTGCCTTCTGCAGCGATTCCTGGAAGGTGCGGCCCATTGCCATTGCTTCACCGACTGACTTCATCTGCGTGGTCAGTCGATCGTTCGCTCCGGGGAATTTTTCGAACGTAAAGCGAGGAATCTTGGTGACGACGTAGTCGATCGTCGGTTCGAACGACGCTGGGGTTGCTCCGCCGGTAATGTCGTTCTTCAATTCATCGAGGGTGTAACCGACCGCGAGCTTTGCGGCGATCTTGGCGATCGGAAATCCTGTCGCCTTCGAGGCAAGCGCCGACGAGCGCGACACTCGAGGATTCATCTCGATGATGAGCAAGCGACCGTCAGCAGGATTCACCGCAAACTGTACGTTCGATCCGCCGCATTCCACGCCGATCTTGCGCAGGACCGCGATCGATGCGTTGCGCATGATCTGATATTCCTTATCAGTCAGCGTTTGCGCGGGCGCGACCGTGATCGAGTCGCCGGTGTGCACGCCCATTGGATCCAAGTTCTCGATCGAGCAAATGATGATGCAGTTGTCCGCGCGATCGCGAACCACCTCCATCTCGTACTCTTTCCAACCAATCACGGATTCTTCGAGCAGCACTTCGCTGGTTGGGGACGCGTCCAGGCCGCGTTCGACGATCTCGACGAACTCTTCCCGGTTGTATGCGATGCCGCCGCCAGAGCCGCCCAACGTGAACGAAGGACGAATGACGGTCGGGTATCCGATTTCTGCTTGAACGGCCAGCGCCTCTTCCATGCTGTGCGCGATTCGCGACCGCGGCGATTCCAATCCGATCTCACGCATTGCGTTGCGGAAACGCTCGCGGTCCTCGGCCATGTCGATCGCTTCGCGCGAGGCGGCGATCAATTCGACGCCATGCTTTTCCAACACGCCTTCGCGCACGAGGTCGAGCGCGCAATTCAGGGCAGTCTGTCCGCCCATGGTCGGCAACAACGCGTCCGGTTTCTCTTTAGCGATGATGCGTTCGACAGTTCGCCAATTCACCGGCTCGATGTACACGGCATCCGCTGTTTCGGGATCCGTCATGATCGTAGCTGGATTCGAGTTCACGAGAATGACTCGATAGCCCTCTTCCTTGAGCGCCTTGCACGCTTGTGCACCGGAATAATCGAATTCGCAGGCCTGGCCGATAACGATCGGACCGGCGCCAATGATCAGGATGCTTTTGAGATCGGTACGCTTGGGCATCGTGGTTCCGTGTTAGCGCTCAGACGCCGCCGCTCGGCGCTCGACTTCGCGGTTCGCACTTTGAGCATTGAGTCGTTCGTGGATCATGCGCACGAAGCGATGGAACAACTCATGGATATCGTGAGGACCCGGACTCGCTTCAGGATGGCCTTGGAAGCTGAAGGCCGGCGCGTCGGTGCGCTCGATGCCCTGCAGCGTTCCGTCGAACAGGGACTTGTGCGTGACACGCACATTCGAGCCGAGCGTTGACTCGTCTACGGCAAACCCATGGTTCTGGCTGGAGATGAACACCCGGCCAGTCTTCAGTTCTTGGACAGGATGATTGGCGCCGTGGTGGCCGAACTTCATCTTCACCGTCTTCGCATCGCTTGCAAGACCGAGCAGCTGATGGCCTAAGCAAATGCCGAACAGCGGAATATCGGTTTTCAAGAATTCGCGAATCGCATCGATTGCGTATGTGCAAGGCTCGGGATCGCCAGGCCCATTGGACAGGAAGATGCCCTCAGGATTCATCGCGAGCACCTTATCGGCAGGCGTCTGCGCGGGCACCACCGTGACGCGGCAACCGTGATCGGACAGGCAGCGCAGGATGTTGCGCTTGATGCCGAAGTCATAGGCAACCACATGCACACGCTGCCCAGGCCTTGGCTTCGGCCCCTGCTCCAATCCCCAATTCGTGCCCTCATTCCATTGATAGGTCTTCTTCGTCGAGACCACCTTCGCCAAATCCATGCCTTTCAGTCCGGGGAATTTGCGTGCCGCGTGCACCGCCGCATTCGGCGACGCTTTTTCACCAGTCATGATGCAACCGGCAAGCGCGCCCTTCTCGCGCAAGATGCGCGTGAGTTTGCGAGTGTCGATGTCGGCGATCGCAACAACTTTGCCGCGCTCGAGGAAGCTCTCCAGAGACTCCGAAGCGCGCCAATTGGAATACAGCGCCGGAAGATCCCGAACGATCAGACCTGCTGCATAGATACCAGCAGCTTCCAGATCTTCTGGATTGGTCCCGGTGTTTCCGATGTGCGGATAAGTGAGGGTAACAATCTGTCTGCAATAGGACGGGTCAGTGAGAATCTCCTGATAGCCCGTCATGGCGGTGTTGAAAACCACCTCGCCCGTCGTGTTGCCTTTGGCTCCGATAGAGCGGCCCTGGAAAACCGTGCCGTCTTCGAGCGCCAGTACAGCGGGTGTAGTCATAGGCTCCTGGCTCGCGATGTCAGTCGTTTCAGACACGCATGCGGACGGCAGGATGGGCGTCTAGGCCGATCCCGCACAAGAATTTTCACCGCGTGCTGAGGGACGGGAGTGTACGCGAGGGCTTGGGGTTTGGAAATAAAAAATCGAAATGACGCGCGTCTTTCTCAGTTATCGAATTGGGTCTTGAGTTAACCGAATTCAAGAGCGCGCATTCAATCCAAGCACGTCGCTCATCGAGTACAAACCAGCAGGCTTACCGACCAGCCATTGCGCAGCTTGCATTGCACCGCGCGCGAAGGCCATCCGATCGCTTGCCTTGTGTGTGAGTTCGATGCGCTCGCCGACGCCAGCGAACGTTACCGTGTGATCGCCAACAACATCGCCACCACGGAAAACAGAAAAACCAATCGCACCTTTGCGGCGTGCCTGCGAGTGCCCGTGGCGATCGAATTCAGCAACCTCGTCAAGTGCAACGTTACGTCCGTGTGCAGCAGCTCGACCCAAGGCTAGTGCTGTGCCCGAAGGCGCATCCTTCTTGTTGCGATGGTGTGCCTCGAAAATTTCGAGATCGTAGGAATCGCCAAGGGTTGCAGCCGCTAGTTCGACAAGCTTCAACAACAAATTCACACCGAGGCTGGTGTTCGCGGCCCACACGATCGGAATGCGGCGTGAAGCATCGAGGATGCGCTGGCGCTGCGCTTCATCATGGCCCGTCGTGCCAAGTACGACGGCACAGCCGGTCTGGACCGCTGCATCCAAGTTCGCTTCAGTTGCATTCGGCAGTGTGAAGTCGATGGCGACTGCTGCGCCCCGCAGCGCTTCGGCCGCGCTCGCGCTGATCTTCACGTCTCGCTGTGCGCCCGTGTGCGGGGCTGAGGCGTCTTGGCCGATCCACTGACTGCCGGGCGAAGCTGTTGCCCCCTGCAACTTCGCTCCCGGAATTTCATCGAGCGCCTTCAGGAGCGCGCCACCCATGCGTCCGCTGACTCCAAGGATCGCGACCCATAATTCGGGAGAATTCATCGATCAGCTTCTCATCGTGTCGAAGAATCGTTTCACGCCATCCAGCCACGTTTGTTCTCTCGGGCTGTGATCGCGGTTGCTCTTGCGCATCGTCTCATCGAACTTGCGCAACAGTTCTTTTTGTTCTTCGGTGAGCTTCACCGGCGTCTCGACCACGATGCGGCAAAACAAATCGCCGGTTGGACCACCGCGGACCGGCTTCACACCCTTTTCGCGCAAACGGAACACGCGGCCGGATTGCGTCTCGGACGGCACCTTTAGTTCGACGTTGCCGCCGAGCGTCGGTACCTCCACTGTTCCGCCCAGCGCGGCGGTCACAAAGCTGATCGGTACCTCGCATGACAGATGACTACCGTCGCGCTCGAAAATCGGATGCTCCCGAACCCTGACTTCGACGTAGAGATCGCCAGCCGGTCCACCGTTGCGCCCCGCCTCACCTTCTCCCGCCAAACGAATGCGATCGCCACTGTCGACGCCTGCGGGAATCTTGACCTGTAGCGTCTTCTTACGACGCACGCGCCCTTGACCCGTGCACGTCTGACACGGATCGCTAATGACCTGGCCGCGACCTTTACAGCGCGGGCAGGTTTGCTGCACCGAGAAGAAGCCCTGCTGCATACGCACTTGGCCGATGCCATTGCAGGTGTCGCAGGTGACCGTCTTCGAGCCCGGGGCCGCACCCGAACCATGGCAGGTGTCGCACTCGCCGAGCGTGGTGAATTCGATTTCGGTTTCGTGGCCGAAAACGGCCTGTTCTAGATCGAGCTCCAAGTCGTAGCGCAGATCGGCGCCTCGATAGACTTGCCGGCCGCCGCCGCGCCGTCCGCCGCCGAAGATATCGCCGAACACATCACCGAAGATGTCGCTGAACGCATCGGCTGCACTGAATCCCGCTCCACCGCCCCGCGCCGCCAATCCTTCGTGACCGTGTTGATCGTAGATCGCTCGCTTCTCGGCGTCGGCGAGCACTTCATAGGCTTCTTTAGCTTCTTTGAATTTCTCTTCCGCCTCGTGATCGTTCGGATTGCGATCCGGGTGGTACTTCATCGCCAGCCGTCGATACGACTTTTTGATTTCAGCCTCGGTCGCGGTACGAGGCACGTCGAGAACTTTGTAGTAGTCGCGCTTGGACATTTCGAAACCGAGTTGCCAGTGGTCCGTTGACCGTCTACGGCCTGAACTATGAAAAGCCCTTTCCCACACTAGGCGGGAAAGGGCTGTGCGCTCATTCTGACCGCTAACGGCCAACCGTCAACGGCCGACATGGTCGAGGGCTACTTGCCCGCCTTTTTGTCCTTCACTTCTTCGAATTCGGCATCCACGACGTCCTCCTGTCCCTGTGCCTTCTGACCCGATGCATCCGCCCCGGTGCCTTCTGCACCTTGAGCACCAGCTTGCGCATAGGCCTGCTGAGCCAGAGAAGCCGACGCTTGTGCCAGGGCATTCGCCTTGGTTTCGATGACGTCTTTGTCGTCACCGCTCAGAGCACGCTTCAGGTCCGACAGAGCAGACTCGATGTTGGCGCGATCAGAGCCCGAAACCTTATCGCCAAGTTCCTTCAGCGACTTCTCGGTCGCATGCACCAGTGCATCGGCCTTGTTGCGGGCGTCGACCAATTCGCGGAACTTGCGATCCTCTTCCGCGTGCGCCTCGGCATCCTTCACCATGCGCTTGATCTCGTCCTCCGACAAACCGCTGGAGGCCTTGATCACGATCTTCTGTTCCTTGTTCGTTGCCTTGTCCTTCGCAGACACGTTCATGATGCCGTTCGCATCGATATCGAACGTGACTTCGATCTGCGGCATGCCACGCGGCGCAGGCGGAATACCTTCCAAATTGAATTGGCCGAGCGACTTGTTATCTGCAGCTCGTTGACGCTCACCTTGGAGCACGTGAATCGTCACGGCACCTTGGTTGTCATCGGCAGTCGAGAAGGTCTGGGTCGCCTTCGTCGGAATCGTCGTGTTCTTCTCGATCAGCTTCGTCATGATGCCGCCCAAGGTTTCGATACCGAGCGATAGCGGCGTCACATCGAGCAGCAACACGTCTTTGACTTCGCCTGAGAGCACACCGCCCTGAATCGCCGCACCCACGGCCACGGCTTCGTCTGGGTTCACGTCCTTACGCGGCTCTTGGCCGAAGAAATCTTTCACCGCCTTCTGCACCAGCGGCATACGAGTCTGACCGCCGACCAGAATGACTTCCGCGACATCCTTGATGGATAGGCCGGCGTCCTTCAATGCAGTGCGGCACGGCTCGATCGTCTTCTGCACGAGATCTTCGACCAAAGATTCGAGCTTGGCGCGCGTGAGTTTGATGTTCAGGTGCTTCGGACCTGACGCATCCGCAGTGATGTACGGCAGATTGATTTCGGTCTGCTGGCTGGAAGACAGTTCGATCTTCGCCTTTTCGGCAGCTTCCTTTAGGCGCTGCATGGCCAGCGGATCGCGACGCACATCGACGCCGCTCTCCTTCTTAAACTCTTCGCCGAGGTAATCGATGATGCGTTTGTCGAAGTCCTCACCGCCGAGGAACGTATCGCCATTGGTCGCGAGTACTTCGAATTGGCGCTCGCCGTCAACGTCGGCCACCTCGATGATGGACACGTCGAACGTACCGCCGCCCAAGTCGTAGACCGCAATCTTGCGATCGCCGCCTTGCTTGTCGAGACCGTATGCAAGTGCCGCAGCAGTGGGCTCATTGATGATGCGCTTGACGTTCAAACCAGCGATGCGACCCGCATCTTTGGTGGCTTGACGCTGCGAATCGTTGAAGTAAGCAGGAACGGTGATCACCGCTTCGGTGACAGGCTCGCCCAGGAAGTCCTCGGCAGTCTTCTTCATCTTCATGAGCACGCGCGCGGAGACCTCTGGCGGCGCCATCTTCTTGCCGTTCGCCTCAACCCATGCGTCGCCGTTGTCGGCCTTGACGATCTTGTACGGGACCATGCCGACGTCCCGCTGCACGACGTCGTCTTGGAAGCGGCGGCCGATGAGCCGCTTGACCGCGAACATCGTGTTGTGGGGATTGGTGACGGCCTGACGTTTGGCTGATTGGCCGACCAACACTTCGTCGTCTTTGGTGAACGCCACGATCGAGGGTGTGGTGCGATCGCCTTCGCTGTTTTCGATAACGCGAGGCTTGCCGCCTTCCATGATCGCGACGCACGAATTGGTCGTGCCCAGATCGATACCGATCACTTTGCTCATTGTTAATTGCTCCTGGAAATCAAACTTTGAAAAGACGAGCGATACAAAACCAACTGCGTGCCTTTATGCGGACCGTCGGGGCGCTTTCAAGCGGGTCAACGTCATGAAATGCCCACTTCTGCGCCGTTCGTATGCCGGACCGGCGGGCAATCCCTAAGGTTCACGCGCGACAATGACCCGCGCTGGCCTCAGCAACCGACCGTTGAGTTGGTAACCCTTCTGAATCACCTGCAGCACGGTGTTGGGCACATGCTCGGCGGAGGGTTGCATGACCATCGCTTCGTGAAGTTCGGGATTGAACGGCTCGCCCAGCGGCACGATCTCGACCAGGCCCGCTTTTTCAAAAGCTTTGCTCAGAAGCTTCAAGGTGGCGTCGGTTCCAGCTTTCAGCGCCTCAACAGTACCTTCGCTGGCAAGGCCCAGCTCCAAGCTGTCCTTCACTCCAACCAGATCGTTTGCGAGCCGATCCAGCCCAAACTTGTGCGCATTCTCGATATCGCGCGTCGCCCGCTTACGGACATTTTCGAGCTCAGCCAACGCTCTCATATATAAGTCGCGATGTTCGTTGGCCTTGGCCTCGGCCGCTGCCAGGGCAGTTCGGAGGGATTCGATTTCCGAACCGTCGGCCTCGAACTCTGGGGGTGGCCGATCGCCAGGCAATTCCTGCTCGTTTGGAACCGTCATGTCTTCACTCCATCAGTCAAATAAAGCGCGGCCCGCGGTGGGCAAAAGCATGCCCCAGCCGTGAGGCCAAAGGATGGTGTCGGGAGTTTGCGGTTAGGACCGCGAATTCAAGGCGGAGCCGAGCAACTTGGCGGTGATGTCCACGATGGGAATCACGCGCTCATAGGCCATGCGGGTTGGCCCAATGACGCCCAGCACGCCAACGACTTCCTGATCCAGCGTGTACGGGGCGGTGACGATACTGCAATCGTCCAAGATCGTGTAGCCAGATTCCTGACCGATGAAGATTTGCACGCCATCGGCCTTGAGGCTTTGGTCGAGCAAATGAAGGATGTCCTGCTGCTGCGTGAATGCTTCGAACAGGCGGCGCAATTTCTCCACATTGGAGAGCTCGGCGAAGTTCATCAAGTTGGTTTCGCCCGCCATGACATATTCCATCCGATCCCCGCTCGCGGGCGGACTCACGACCTGCTGGGCCAATCGGATGGCGTCGAGCATCATCTGATTGAGGTGCTCGCGAGTCTCCTTGAGCTGATTGAGCAAGTGCTCGCGAACAGCAGAAAGCTCTTTACCCCCAAACTCCTGATTCAGGTAGTTCGAAGCGCGGCGCAATTCGTCCGGGCTGTAATACCGTTCGAGTTGCAGCATGCGGTTCTGTACTTCGCGGCCGTTGACGACCAGAACCGCGAGCACGCGATTGTCTGAGAGCGGGACGAATTCGATCTGGCTGAGCGCCGCATGGTTCTGCCGTGGAAGAGTCACCACGCCGGCTAATTTCGTGACGCTCGAGAGCAACTGCGATGCGGTCGAGATCAGCGATTTCGGGTCATCGGCGTGCTGTTCCAGTCGCGCCTGGATCACCGCGATCTTTTCCTGCTCGAGCGGCTGATACTTGAGCAAGCTATCGACGAAGAACCGATAGCCCTTATTGGTGGGGATCCGCCCAGCAGAGGTATGAGGCGACGTTAAGAACCCAAGCTCTTCCAAGTCCGCCATGACGTTGCGAATCGTTGCGGCGCTGAGCTTCGAACCCATGTCGCGTGACAGGGTGCGCGAGCCGACCGGCTGTCCATCGCGAATATAGTGCTCCACCAGCAACTTCAGCAGCTGCTGAGCACGAATGTTGAGCGAGTCTTCATTTGTGTCGACGGACATGATTTCCTGCGGTACCCATGCTTTGCGGCCGCGGATGCTTTGGACTGCACCTTGCGGCAAGCCGCTTGACCTAGCAGGCCACGGTACAGCCGGAAGTCAACGTAGCATGGTGCGCTTCAGTGTCAAGCTAGCAAGACCCTACTTATTCGCACGCCAGAGCCGCGATCGCGAAACATTCTGAACCACCCACTCAACTCGGCCGCTCGCTCCAACGGGCTTCTCTTATAGTTACGTGCGCAGCATCACAACGTGCTAAAAATTCGCCATGAGTGCCGCCCCTCAGCCCTTTCGCAACATAGCGCTCGTCGGGAACGACGGAGACAGTCGTGTATGTGAGTCCGCTTCTATTTTGGCGTCGCATCTGACGGGGCGCGGCTGCAGCGTCTTTGTGGATGATGCGGCAAAGTTCGCATTCGATGTGCCGGTCACGCGGCTTCCAGAATCGCAAATTGCAGCGCATGCTGATTTGCTGATCGCCGTCGGCGGCGACGGAACCATGCTACATGCGGCAAGGCTCGCAGCTCCCAAATCGGTACCCGTTGTTGGCGTCAATCGAGGCAGATTGGGATTTCTCGCCGATGTCGGGCCGGCTGACATGCGAGACAGACTCGACGAAATTCTCACTGGCAGGTTTGTGCCGGATCGCCGCGCGATGCTGCAGGCAACACTGCGCCATGAAGGCTCGCCCGACCGGACGTGCCACGCGCTCAACGACGTTGTGCTGCAGAAATGGCAGACGGGCCGCATGCTGGATTTCGAGACTTGGATCGACGGTCGATTCGTCAACAATCATGGCGGCGATGGAATCGTCATTGCGACAGCGACAGGTTCGACCGCCTACGCACTCTCGTGCGGCGGGCCCATCGTTTACCCCGACTTGGACGCGCTCGTGCTCGCCCCCATTTGCCCACACACGTTGTCGGATCGTCCCATCATCGTTCGCAGCAGCTCCACGATTGAAGTGCGAATCGTCGAGCGTGCCGACATTCGTGCGCAGGCTACATGCGATGGCGTTTCGCTCGGCGAGTTGCTCCCCGGTGATCGGCTCATCATCAGGCCTGCACACTGGAGCGTTACGTTGTTGCATCCGCCGGACCATGACTACTTCCGCATCTTGCGCTCGAAACTTCGTTGGGGCCGCGGCGATCGCGTCGTGAACAACCCGGCTGGCGAGTAACTCTGTGCTAACCCATATCCAGATTCGCGACTTCGCCATCATCGATTCGATCGAGTTGGAGTTAAGTCATGGGCTCACTGTACTCACCGGCGAAACCGGCGCCGGCAAGTCGATCCTGGTCGATGCGCTCCTGCTATCGGCCGGCGGGCGCGCAGGAGCGGAAGTCGTCCGGCATGGATCGGAGCGCGCCGAAGTGTCCGCGACCTTCGCCATCGAGGACAATGATGCTGCGTGCGCGTGGCTTGCAGAGCAATCGATCGATCATGAAGGCGAATGCATCTTGCGTCGCGTGGTCTCTGCAGATGGACGCTCACGCGCGTACGTGAATGGCCAAGCCATGCCAGTTCAATCGCTGCGCCAGTTGGGAGAGATGCTCGTCGATGTTCATGGACAGATGGAGTATCAAGCGCTGGTGCGCCGAGCCGAACAGCGAGAACTGCTCGATCGCAGCGGCGGCCATCTCGATCTTCTAGAAACAACAGCGGAACGCTGGCGCACGCTGGCGAGCGTTCGCGAAGAACGCGACCGAGTGAATGCATCAGCGCAAGATCGCGACGCCCGCTTGGAGCTGTTGCGCTATCACCTGAGCGAATTCCAAGCCCTGGACCTGAAGCCAGGCGAATTCGATGAGCTCACTCAAGAACGCAGCCGATTGTCGCAAGGCGGACGCTTGGCATCGGGCGCGCAGGAGATCATCCAACTGTTGCGCGAAGCCGAAGACGTCAACGCAGAGCAAGCAGTCTCGCGCGCACTCTCCCTCGCGCGAAATCTGCGGGAAGTGGATGCGCGGATGGAGCCCATTGCCAAGACGATCGATGAAAGTCTAATCGCTCTGCGCGAAGCGATTGCCGCCATCGAACGCTATCAATCGGAGCTCGATGCGGATCCCGAACGACAAGAATGGGTGGAGCATCGTTTGGCAGCGATCGAATCGATAGCCCGCAAACACCGTACTCAGCCCAACGAGCTGATCGAATTGCGCGGACAGCTTGCCGCCGAGTTTCAGCGACTCGAAACGCTGGAAGCCTCGGTCGAGCAGTTACAGAAGCGGCTCGATGCTGCAGAGGCAGACTTCGCGCACGCATGTGCGGACCTTTCTCATGCTCGCTCGGAAGCCGCTCATCAATTGAGCGAACAAATTAGCGCGCTGATGCAAACGCTGGGAATGCCGGGCGGGGTGTTCGACATCTCGCTCAAGCCTCTGGCGGAAAAAGACGCAGGCCCTCACGGAGCCGATGACATCGAGTTCTTGGTGAGCGCGAATCCCGGACAACCGCCCCGCCCCCTTGCGAAGGTCGCATCGGGCGGTGAACTTTCGCGTATTAGCTTGGCGATTCAAGTCGCCGCCGTGCAGAGCAATGATGCCTCCTGCTTAGTGTTCGATGAAGTAGACGCAGGTGTGGGCGGCGGCGTCGCGGAAATCGTCGGCCGACAGCTTCGTGCCCTTGGCGAACACGCGCAGGTGTTGTGCGTCACTCATCTGCCGCAAGTGGCGAGTCAGGCACATGCTCATATCAAAGTGACCAAATTGACGGACGGCCGGACAACGCGAACGTCGCTGCATCCGTTATCTCGCGATGAGCGAGTCGAAGAAATCGCGAGAATGCTGGGTGGTGTAGATGTCACCGACAAGGCGCGGCAACACGCGGCTGAAATGCTCGAGGTACCTCGTTCGAAGCAAGCGAAGCCGAAAAAGAAGACTGCAGCAAGACGCTCGGGTTAAGGCCGACGTTTGCTAGCTGGCTCTTTCGAAGGACAGTTTGGCCGCCGACAACGCCCGTACAGGATCATGGCGTGATCCTTCAGCTCGAATTGCATCTTGCTGGCCACCACGCGCTGCCGTTCCTCGATACCGGCATCCATAAACTCTTCGACCTTGCCGCAGTCCAGGCAGACGATATGGTCGTGATGCTCTCCTTCATTTAATTCAAAGACGGCCGTCGCGCCCTCAAAATGATGACGCGTTACCAATCCCGCCGCCTCGAATTGAGTAAGGACGCGGTAGACCGTCGCCAATCCAATATCTTCGTGGGACTCCAGCAAATGCTTATAAATATCCTCCGCACTCATGTGGCGGGGCGTGGCCGTGCCAAGAATTTCGAGGATTTTCAAGCGCGGCAGGGTAACTTTGAGTCCTGCTTTGCGGAGATCGCTGGTTTCAACGTGCTTCATGGCGGGCCCTGTCCGTCGCGCTGCGGGTCGCGAGACTTTTAAGTATCATCGCGCGCCATTATCACGCAGGCTCCGCTCCTCGGCCACTTGCACCGAAGCTCATCATGAATCAGCAACGCCTTCCCAATCCGTCCTCGATCGTTCGTTGGCTCGCAGCTGGATTGCTGATGGCGACGTTCTTGCTCGCGGGGTGCGTCCATCGCGTGGCGATCCCGCAAGGGAATTTCCTCAAGAAAGACGATCTGGACAAGATTTCAGTAGGTATGACACGCGTGCAAGTCAGAGCAGTGCTGGGCACGCCGATGATCGCGGATCCGTTCGAAACGGACCGTTGGGATTACGTGTTCTACATCAAGCAAGGCGAGCGCTACACCTACAAGCAACAGCACGTGATCGTGCATTTCGACGCCTCGGAAAAGGTGGAGCGCATCGAGCGACCCGAAGGAATGCACGACTTATCGCCTAAGCAGGTCTCGGCGAGCTGATTGCGCAGCCTTGCGGCGACCTTCTTTGGGGTCCACCAATAACGGTCGCAAGATCTCGACCCGGTCGCCCCTAGCGAGGACGTAGTTCGCTTCAACGACCCGGCTGAACACCGCGTATTTTGGGGCCGATTCAATTTCTCTGAATCGCTGTAGAAGGCCAGACGCCTGCACAGCATCTTCGACGGTGGTTCCATTTCGCACGCGCACTGTTGTCTCGTGCTGCCGATCTGCAAGCGCAAAGATCACCCGAACATCGAAGAGATCAGGCGATCCCATAGACCGATCGGGCTCGCGCGACAAACGCATCGACGAGTTCGCCACAGCTCTTCTCGAACGTGCGCGTCAACATGAAGGAAAGCATTGCGTTCGCGAACTCGAACTCAATGCTGAGGGCTACTTTGGTACCTCGACCGCGCAAGTCGTCGAACTTCCAAATGCCCTCTAGCTTGCGGAACGGACCGTTCACCAATGTGAGTACGATTTCGTGCGGCGGCCGGAGTGTATTGCGCGTCGTGAAAGTCTCACGAATCCCCGCTCGTTCCATTTGCAGCTTGCCGATCACTTGATCGGCGGTTCGTTCCACCAATTCTGCCTCGGCGACCCACGGCACAAATTCAGGATACGACTCGATATCCGTCACCAGCGCAAACATCTGTTGCGGGGAATACGGCACCAACGCACTGCGATCGACTCGGCGCATTCTGAAAACCTTCACCAGAACCAATGGGAAGAGTTTAAGCGCTGCCGCTACAATGCGCGCCTCTTATGAGTAAACCCAAACCCACCAACGAGTCCGCGCTGATCGCCGAAAATCGCAAGGCGCGTCACGACTACTTCATCGAAGAAACGTATGAGGCGGGATTGGTGCTCCAAGGCTGGGAGGTCAAGAGCATGCGCGCGGGTCGAGTGCAGCTCAAAGAGGGCTACGTATTCATCAAGAACGGGGAGGCCTTCCTGTTCGGTGCGCACGTCTCCGCACTACCGACCGCCTCGACTCACGTGATTCCAGATCCGATCCGGACGCGCAAACTTCTGCTCAACAAATCGGAGTTGAGTGGACTGATTGGCGCGGTTGAGCGCCGCGGCTACACGCTCGTACCGCTCGAGCTCTATTGGAAAGCCGGAAAAGCCAAGCTGCGAATCGGACTTGCCAAGGGTAAGAAAGAACACGACAAACGCGCGACATCCAAGGATCGCGATTGGCAGCGCGAGAAATCGCGGTTGATGAAGCATACGGCGAAGTGAGAAGCGGTTGGCGGTTAGCGGTTAGCGGTTAGCGGTTAGACGATCCAAGGACCCCGAACCCCGATCCACGGGCTGTTCCCGTTTCCTGCCGCACATGGATGTGCTAATGCCGCGAAGGCAAGGATGCCGCGAGCGGCCGTTTCCCGTTTCTCCCCTTGTTATTCGCGTCAGCGCCCCTACACTAGCCACGCTCTTGGGGGCGACCGGCTTCGACGTGGGTTGCGAAACTTCAGGTGCATGCCGAGGTGTAAGTGCCTCGTAAAACTGCTTACAAACTTATAGTTGCAAACGAAGACAACTACGCTCTGGCGGCTTAATCCCGCCTAACCCTCGCCTGGTGTGTGCTTGTGCATCCAGAATCGAGGGACGCGCTCACAAGCTCGCGGAACCGGCGCACCTCAGGTCGGCCCGTTAAAACGCTCTGCGGTTGGTTGGACGTCTTCCCTGCCCTTCGGGTAGCGTTCAGCGAGAAACAAAGAATGGGCTAAGCATGTAGTGTCTTGGAGCGTAGTGCTTGCGGACGCGGGTTCGATTCCCGCCGCCTCCACCAATCTAGAACGCCCGCTCGATGCGGGCGTTCGCATTTCGGCGGGAATGAAGAACCCGCGAGCGGGTTCGACTGCAACGGCAGGACAGCCGTTGCGAACACCGCATCCTCTAGCGAGCAGTAGGTCGGGCAGCAGGAGCCGCTACTGAAACATTCCCTTGCTCTTTCCTTGCCTGAGCACACCTACCACGATTCCCTCGATGATTAGCGACTGCTCCTTCATATCCACTTTAATCGGATCGAACTCTTCATTCTCGGGCAAGAGCCAGACGACTTTGCCTTCTTGCTTGTAGCGCTTCACGGTGACTTCATTATCTAACCGCGCAACGACGATCTGACGATTCCGCACTTCCGGCGTGCGATGCACTGCGACCAAGTCACCATCGAGAATGCCGACGTCCTTCATGCTCATGCCCTTTACCTTTAGTAGATAGTGCGCACGCGGCTGAAAGATCTTCGGATCGATTTGATAACGCCCCTCGATGTGCTCCTCCGCGAGCATGGGCCTGCCGGCTGCAACTCGACCAATCAGCGGCAGACCCAATTGCTCACGAAGAGAGTCCTTTAGTTGGATACCACGCGATGCACCTGGGATGAGATCGATCACTCCTTTTTTCTGAAGCGCTCGCAGATGCTCTTCAGCGGCATTAGGAGACTTGAAACCCATGCGCTGAGCTATCTCAGCTCTGGTCGGAGGCATCCCCTCCTCAGCCATGTGCTCTTGAATGAGCTTAAGGATTTCTCGTTGACGCGGTGTGAGGTCCATAGTGCACCTGTATTTAAACACAGTACATTAGATCACGACATCTCCCATCATTCAAGAAAGGCGACGCGAAACGCTTTCCATAATCGAATTTGCATGCCGCCCGTCTTTTCAGGCCCTCCGTCCGTCGGGAACCACCCCGCCTATCGCAAGCGGTCGCTATCTTTCACGCATGATGCGGCTGAACCCAAGAAGTCTTTTCCAGCAACGCGGCTTTACTCTCATGGAGCTGCTCATAGGCGTTTCGATCTTGGCAATCCTTCTGAGCGTCGCAGTGCCATCGTTTTCACAGATGATGAGGCGAAACAGACTCGCGACCGCCGTCAATGAACTTGTCACCGCACTGAACTTAGGTCGAAGCGAAGCCTACAAACGGGGGCTACCTGTTTCGGTATGTGCGACGGACTCGAGTCAAGCCTCCTGCCCCTCGACGCCAAATTGGGCGAACGGTTGGATCGTGTTTGTCGATACCAACGGTGACGGCCTACGCACTTCCACCGAAACGATCATTCAAAACTATTCAGCTGTGAACAATATCAGCGTCACCACAGCGTCCGCCGCGGTCACGTTCAATCCGGTCGGCGTCTCGTCGGCTACTAGCCTGGTGGTGAAGCCAACGAGCTGCGTCGCAGCCGCACCGGAAAAGAGAACGATCACCATCGCGACGACAGGGCGCATCGGATTGGACAAAGGCAATTGCCCCTGAATCACGAGACCATCATGCATCGAACGAAGCTCAATCATCGCGCACCAGGGAGGCAACTTGGAGTCACGTTGATCGAAGTATTGGTCACCGTGGTGGTCATTTCTGTCGGCCTACTCGGAGTAGCCGCACTGCAAGTCGTGAGCATCCGCGACAACTACTCCGCGTATTTGCGCAGCCAAGCGACCGCATTAGCCGACGACATCATTGATCGCATTCGAGCCAACCGCGACAACGCATCTGCCTATCAGGTAACACTGACCGGAACGGCAAGCGGTACCACCAGGGCAGCGCTGGACGTAACTGACTGGAAGAGCCAATTGAGCACTGCTTTTCCAAAGGTGAACGCATCCACAACGGCGAATGGATCTATTACGGTCACTCCCATTGGAACCGGCCGGTTCAGCGTTCGAGTGGTGATTCAGTGGGGAGAGCGCGGCAGCACAACGGCTCCACAGTTCACGACGACGTCCGAGGTTTAGTGATGAGTCGGTTTCCAGCGCTTCGATCCATACGCAAATTGAGCGGTTTCACCGTTGTAGAACTGCTCGTTGCGGTCGCGATCAGTATCTTGCTGCTCGCTGGCGTCATGACGCTGTTCGCAAACTCTCGCACGGGCTATGAACGAAACGACCGGCTCGCTCAGATCCAGGAAAACGGGCGTTTTGCGCTGGAGATGATCGCGCGCGACGTGCGCGCTGCTGGTTATTGGGGGTGCGCGAAACGCACCGCCGCCAAGCCACTAAAGAACACACTTGCTGGTTCGTCTGGGTTGCTTTGGAATTATGCCATTCCCATAGAAGGATTCGACGCAACGAGCACCGCGTGGAGTCCCTCCATTTCCAGCGTGGCACCCCTAAACACTGACGGCGCAGTTATTGGCAACGACATATTGGTGGTGCGAGGACCGCAGTGGAACCGCATTCCCCAGAGACTGCAAGCCTCCATGACCACCGGGACGAGTACGATCTCCGTATATCAGAACTCCTCGTATCCAACGATGAGTGCGGGCGACATCGCAATTGCCGCGAGTTGCGATCAAGCCTCGGTCTTCAAAGTGACATCCGTCACTCCGGGGTCCTCTGGGAGTCCAGACGTTATCGCGCATACGTCTCCTGGTACCCCCGCCGCGGGAGATAACAGCAGCGCCGACATAGGCAATCGATTCTATGCAGATATTGCCGAAGTGTTTCCCGTGCAAACGACCGTCTATTTCGTCAAAGCCAGCACAACAGGAAACTCTTTATTTCGTCGCATCGGCACCAATGCACCTGAAGAGATCATTCCAGGGGTCGATTCCTTTCAGCTTCAGTATGGAGTCGATACCAATGCTGATCGTCTGGCAGATGATTATCTGAGTGCAGGATCGGTCACTAATTGGGATCAGGTTGTCAGCGTGCGTGTCGGGTTACTAGTTCGGTCTCTAGACAGCTATGGACCTGACATTGATGCGCAAACCCGAACGTTGTTGGATGCCTCGATCCCAGCATTCAACGACCGCATGCAGCGGCAAATGTTCACCACGACAGCGACCGTCCGAAATCGTGTCTTTTGAGACCCAACCAAAATGCAATCAGGCCAAACTCATCCGCACAATCAGAACGGCGCAGTTCTAGTCATTAGCCTCATTCTTCTGCTGGTGATGACGATACTCGCAATTAGCGGTAGCCAAGTCGTACGCCTCCAAGAACGGATGGCGGGAAACACGCGCGACACTGACTTGGCTTTGCAAGGGGCAGAAGCTGCATTGCGCGATGCGGAGCAGTACATCGAAGGTCTGAGCGCCCTACCGGCGCCTCTGTGCACATCCTCAGCAACAACCGGATGCATGATGTTCGAGGCGGGTGCTTTGCGCCCCACGAGCAGCTTCGATCTGCGCACAGCAGCAGCCGATACGTCATCCTCATGGTGGCGACAGAATGCGCGCGAGTACCGCACGGCTGCAACGAATGACATTTCCGGTCTCGCGAGAGATCCGAAGTTTGTCATTGAGAGGGCCGCACGCATTTGCGACTCCGGCGAAGCTCCATGCTCAGAAGCAGACAGCCTCACCTACTTCCGCAACACGGCGCAATCGGTCGGTGGCACGCAAGTGGCCGATGTGCGGCTCGAGTCCACCTACGTCCGCCGCGGACTGTAGTCTGCCTACCTCAAGAGACACCCATATGCGTTCACGCGAAATCGCAACGAATTTACTGATGTCGGTTTCGATCGCCGCGAGCATCTTGCTGTCCGGTCAAGCACACGCAGCAAATTTGGCGCTCACCGACTCGCCGCTGTTTCTTTCGACTAGCGTTCCTCCGCTGAATCTCCTAGTGATGGGACGAGACCACAAGCTGTACTACGAGGCGTACAACGATCACACGGATCTAAACGGCGACGGAACTCTGGACGTCGGCTACAAGGGCTATGAGCTGAAGAGCCCGATTCCAGCCGCTCCGGAGAGTGCATACAAAATTGACTACTACGGCTATTTCGATTCTTTCAAGTGCTACTCGTACGACGCCAGCGCAAAGCGATTCAATCCGGTGAGCGAAACGCTCATGAGCGGATCCATACGGACGAAGACGTGCTCAGGCCAATGGAGTGGCGATTTTCTAAACTATCTAACTACGTCACGACTAGACGCCCTTCGGAAGGTCTTGTACGGAGGCTATCGGTCAACTGACACGTCCACTGCGACTGTTTTGCAGCGAGCACACATTCCACAAGATGCTCATAGCTGGGGTAAGGAATACAACTCGCTTGCGATAGACGGCTACAACATCAGTGACTACACGCCGTACTCGGCACCGAGCGCCGACAAACGGATTCTTTTCGCTAATACGACGCCTCTGACCAGCAACGGTTTGAGCGAGACCCCGCGTCTTCGCGTTTTGACGAACCGAAGCGAACGCATCTGGAACTGGGTCAGCAAAGAGCGGCCTGTTGCAGATACGTCGATAGATGGCGGCTCGATTTCGTCGTTCGACGATGAGATGGTCGTGCGTGTCAGAGTTTGCGACGCAAGCAGTGGCTTGCCGATGGAGGACAACTGCCTCACCTATCCGAACGGGAAGGCGAAACCCACCGGGCTCCTGCAAGAGTTCGGCGAAAACGACACCATGCTGTTTGGGTTGCTCACCGGCACGTACAAAAAGAACACCAGCGGCGGAGCCTTGCGTCGTGCCATAGGATCTATAAAGGACGAGATTGACCTGACCGACGGAACTTTCAAGACAGCCTTCGACGGGATCATCACCACACTCAACCGACTTAACACAACTGGGTTCGGTACGTTTAATAACGACAGCTATCGTTACCGCTGCGGCTGGGACTCCGCTTCGCGGGTGATCAACGAAGGCGAGTGTCAGATGTGGGGCAATCCGATCGCAGAGATGATGTACGAGGGGCTGCGCTACCTGGCCGGCAAGGGATCTGCAACCTCGGATTTCAAAATCAATTTCGGCGATGGCGAGGAAAGCGAATTGCCAGGCGGCGGTCTGCCTGTGGCATCGTGGGACAACCCGTACGCCAGTCGTCCGGTTTGTACCAAGCCATTTGAGACCGTTATCAGCGACATCAATCCATCCTACGACTCGGACCAGCTTCCGTCGGTAGATAGCAACTTCGGCAGTTTCTCGGGCGATCTCTCCGGACTCGACGTGAAGACCGAGGGCCAAACCATCTGGAATCAAGAAATCGGTGGGACGCACAAATACTTTATCGGACAGGTTGGAAGCACATCCGACGGAGCACCAACCGCAAAAGATGTATCGAGCTTCGGCAACATTCGCGGCCTCGCTCCGGAAGAACCCACCAAGCAAGGAAGTTACTACGCCGCCAGCGTGGCTCACTACGGACGCATAACTGACATCAACCCCGCCACCGGCACGCAAAATGTCAACACCTTTGCAGTGGCTCTTGCATCACCGCTACCGAAAATCGAAATACCCGTCGGCACCAGTAAAGTCACGCTCGTGCCATTCGCCAAATCCGTCGGCGGATGTCTTGGTGCCGACGGAACGTTCAAAGCAACCAATCAAATTGTCGATTTCTATGTCGACAGTCTGACGCCCACCTCAGGTCGCTTCCGCGTGAACTTCGAGGACGTGGAACAGGGGGCCGATCACGACATGGACGCGATTGTGATCTACGAGTACACGGTATCCGGGAACACCGTGAACGTGAAATTAACGTCCGAATACGCGGCGGGATGCATCATTCAGCACGCCGGCTATGTCATCAGCGGAACTACCTCGGACGGCATCTACCTGGAGGTGCGAGACAAGGACACAGCTGAAGACAGCGATCCTGATTACGTCCTGGACACGCCTAACACTGACGACGCACTTCCTCTTGTGGCGACACGGTCTTTCGTTGCCGGCTCGACCCCCGGCGCCGACATACTCAAGGATCCACTTTGGTACGCAGCGAAGTGGGGTGGCTTCAAAGAGGGTGCTTCCGGCAATAACATGCCTGACAACGCAAGCGAATGGGATGAGGACGGCGATGGAGTTCCTGACAACTATTTCTTAGTCACAAACGCACTGACACTCAGCCAACAATTATCCAAGGCGTTTCAAGACATCGTGGCGAGAGTTGCATCCGCTTCCTCTGCATCCGTCAACAGCGGATCCATCAATAGCACCTCCAAACTATATCAAGCCAAGTTCAACAGCGGTAACTGGACCGGCCAGCTTTTAGCTTATCCAATCAACTCCAACGGCTCTCTCGGATCTACACCCAGTTGGGATGCCGCGACACAGATT
>JAEWBG010000028.1 GCA_023391335.1 Pseudomonadota bacterium
CGACTACATCGTGTCCTTCTACAATCGGTCACGACGACACAGCCACTTGGGTGGAGTTAGTCCGGAAGAGTTCGAGCGGGTCTTCAAGCAAAGTAAGAAACGTGTCCGCTGAATCCTGGTAACTCCAACCCGTCCCCTTCTTAACGGCGACACGCGTAGTGCGCCAAGATGAGGTGTGAATAGATCTCATCAACACAGAAGGAGAGGGTCATGAGCGAGATTAAGGTGTTGGCGATCGATTTGGCAAAGTCGGTTTTCCAGCTGCACGGGGTGGATGCTCGGGGGGTAGCGAAGCTGCGCAAACAAGTTAAACGTTCGCAGTTACTGCTGCTGCTTTCGCGACTCGCGCCGTGCATCGTTGCGATGGAGGCTTGTGGCGGTGCGCATGACTGGGCTCGCAAGATTGAAGCATTAGGTCATGAAGTGAGGTTAATCCCTGCGCGGTATGTGAAGCCCTTTGTGAAGGGCAATAAGACGGATCGCAACGATGCCGAGGCGATCTGCGAGGCGGCACAGCGGCCTAACATGCGCTTTGTGCCGGTTAAGAGTGAGGAGCAGCAAAGTGCAATGGCACAGCAGAGTCTGCGAGCGTTGCTCGTTAAGCAGCGCACTGCGCTGGTGAACCACATTCGCGGGCACTTGGCAGAGTTTGGCTTTGCGGTCCCCAAAGGGATGAGCGCGCTGCGTAAGCTTCTGGCGCAGCGAGAGTTACTCAGCCATGCACCCGGCACGCTTCAGAGCTGGGCAGCACAAGCCCAAGCATCTTGGCACGCGCTGGATGAGCAGATCGAACAGATCTCGCGCGCCATCCAGCAGTGGGCCGATGCGCATCCAAGCTGTCGATACTTGATGCGTCGGGCCGGCATTGGAGTGCTCACGGCCAGCGCTCTGGTGGCACAGATCGAGCCGACTCACTTCAAGAACGGCCGGCATTTATCGGCCTTCATCGGCTTGGTACCTAAAGAGCATTCCACTGGCGGCAAGCACGTGCGATTGGGGATCAGCAAGCGAGGCAATACCGAACTACGCACCTTGTTGATCCATGGTGCTCGGGCAGTCCTGCGCACCGCCGCAGGTAAAGAGGATCCCTTACATCGTTGGGCTGTGCAGCTGTGCGCTCGCGTCGGCAATCACAAGGCGATCGTGGCCGTGGCTAACAAGATGGCCCGCTACGTGTGGGTGGATCTCATGCATCTACGCCAGAACGGCGAGCCGACAATGGCGTAGTTGAAGCCCCCCACGAACGAACATCACTGAACAGACTCTCACCGAAGGTTGCGACAGGAAGAACTCACCTGATGGCTTGAACTGATCACACCACCGCGATGCGAACCTGTAGAGCACTACGGCTTAAACATAGCCGCTTTTTTGTTTAGGTCATCGCGGCGCGAATTGCACCATCAAGGCCCGGAGAGCTTTAGCCTCTTCAACTTACGGCCGGATATATGCGCGCAATCAGCTTCAACCAGAAGAAGAGCTTCCTACTGTTGCTTCCGGGGACGGGTCCATATATGTGCTCTTTGCGTTGCGTCCGGCTTCTTCATTCCTGGAGCAGACGGAAGACGAACGCCTTTAAGTCCGGTGTGCTGAGTGCGGACGCGTTGTTTGTGTGCTGGTGCACGGCGACCTTCGGCCTGTTCGGTGCCGGTGCCCGCAGGCTGCCAGGCGGGGATGAGTTGATGTTTGCCGGGCCCGATCAAATCCGCGCGACCCATGCGACGCAGTGCTTCACGCAGAATCGGCCAATTGTTGGCGTCATGCCATCGCAAGAAGGCCTTGTGCAGCCGTCGTACTTTCAAGCCACGCGGGATGTGCACTTCTTCGCTCGTGCGCGTGATCTTGCGCAGCGGATTCTTGCTGGAATGCCACATCGCGGTGGCAGTGGCCATCGGTGAGGGCAAGAAGGCTTGCACTTGATCCGCGCGATAGCCGTTCTGCTTGAGCCATAGTGCGAGCTCGAGCATGTCTTCATCCGTCGTGCCCGGATGCGCGGCGATGAAGTAAGGGATCAGGTACTGCTCTTTACCCGCTTCCTTCGAATACTTGTCGAAGAGTTCTTTGAATCGATAGTACGTGCCAACGCCCGGCTTCATCATTTTCGAGAGCGGACCTTCGCCTATCGCTTCGGGGGCGATCTTCAAATAACCGCCCACGTGATGTTGCACGAGTTCCTTAACGTACTCAGGCGATTCGACTGCCAAGTCGTACCGCACGCCGGAGCCGATCAAGATCTTCTTGATACCTGGCAGCGCGCGCGCACGCCGATAGATTTTGATCAGCGGTGTGTGATCCGTATTTAAATTGGGGCAGATGCCCGGGTACACGCACGAAGGTTTGCGACACGCTGCTTCGATCTCGCGCGACTTACACGCGAGCCGATACATGTTCGCCGTCGGCCCGCCGAGATCCGAAATCACGCCCGTGAATCCGGGCACGCTGTCGCGCACCGTCTCGATCTCTTTGATGATCGAATTCTCCGAGCGGCTTTGAATGATGCGGCCTTCGTGTTCGGTAATCGAACAGAACGTGCAGCCGCCGAAGCAGCCGCGCTGAATCGCGATCGAGAAGCGAATCATCTCGTACGCGGGAATCTTCGCGTTACCGTAGAACGGATGCGGCACACGCCGATACGGTAGTTCGTAGATCGCATCCATTTCTTTGGTCGACAGCGGCAGCGGCGGCGGATTCAGCCATACATCCACATCGCCATGGCGTTGCACCAAGGCACGCGCATTTCCGGGATTCGCTTCCATGTGCAGAATGCGAGATGCATGTGCGTACAGCACTGCGTCGTCCCGAACTGCTTCGAAGGAAGGCATGCGGATGACGGAGTGCGAACGATCGCTCGTGGGGACATGACGGAAGAAGCGCACGACCTGGGCGCGCGGTCGCGCTGAGTTGTCGGTTGAGGGTTGGCCGTTGGCCGAAGAGCAACTCGCGCCATCTGCGTTCTGACCGTCAACTCCCAACTGCGAACGGTCAGCCGCCATCGCGTACGGGTCCACCGGCGGATTCAACTTGCCCGGCTCGTCGATGGTCGTGGAATCGACTTCGATCCATTCCGCGGGAATGTTGGGGCGAATGAACGCAGTACCGCGCAGGTCGGTGATCGAATCGATCTTCTCGCCCTTTGCGAGCCGATGCGCCACTTCGACGATTTGCCGTTCCCCATTGCCGAACACGAGCAGGTCGGCCTTCGCATCGAGCAAAATCGAGCGGCGCACTTTTTCAGACCAGTAATCGAAATGCGCGATGCGTCTCAGGCTGGCTTCGATGCCGCCGATCACAATGGGCGTGTCGCCGAATGCTTCACGCACTCGCTGCGAATATACGATCACCGAGCGGTCGGGGCGCTTGCCGCCTTCTGCATTCGGCGTATAGGCATCATCGCTACGGATGCGACGATCCGACGTGTAGCGATTGACCATCGAATCCATGTTGCCGGCGGTGATGCCGAAGAACAGGTTCGGTCGCCCGAGCTTTTCGAAATCCGCAGTGGAGCGCCAATCAGGTTGCGCGATGATGCCGACGCGAAATCCTTGTGCTTCCAATACTCGACCGACGATCGCCATGCCGAAGCTGGGATGGTCGACGTACGCATCGCCGGTCACGACGATGATGTCGCAGCTGTCCCAGCCCAGTGCGTCCATTTCCTCGCGCGACATCGGCAAGAACGGAGCCGTCCCGAAGCGGGACGCCCAGTACTTGCGATACGAGAATAATTCGCGGGCGGGGGTAGACATGGCGGCGCGGATTAGAGCACAGGAGGATGTACGGTGACAGGCGGAAATGGTGCCGGCTACCGCGATTCAAAGGGCATCTTGCTGCGGACGTGTGTCAGCACTTTTGCTTCAGCCAATGCTCGTCTCCGTGCTGTCGCGGATACGGTCGAGACATAAGGCGAGGCGGCGTCGTAAAACCGCCAGGGTTTCTTTGCCCAATCGCCTGCGTAGTCCACGCCGATTCGAGTGGCCTGCGCGATTTGGGGCCGAGTGAAATTTGCAGGCCGCTCGATCCATAGCTTCGGACCCTGCAGATCCGCGCCATTCAGAGCGCGATCGATATTCATGGCTCGGCACAGCAGGCCAGGGCCATGCGTCGTCAGATCGATTGCAGCAATGGGTTCCAATGCTCGGATGAGCACTGCGTGAGGTACACCCGCGGCCGCTGTCACGACGTTCAGGCAGTTCCACATCCCGTAAATCAAGTAGACGTAGGCATGCCCCGGCGGCCCGAACATCACTTCGGTGCGCGCCGTGCGGCCTTTCGACGAATGCGCGGCGAGATCGTGCGGGCCTTTGTAGGCTTCCGTTTCCACGACGCGCCCCACACGTAAGTGAGTGGCGTCGCGATGAACCACGTGCATGCCGAGCAATTCGCGGGCAACCGTCAGCGTTTCACGGGCGTAGAAGGAGCGAGGCAGGGTGTCAGGAGCGGACATCGCTCCTTTATATTATGAGAGCGGCGCACGGGTGATTGGGAGGGGAAGCGGCTGCGGGCCCGTCGCCGAAGGTGGCTAGGGAGAGACGAAAGTCAGGTCGTGCGGCTTGCAATGACGAGGGTGATAGTAAATCCCGTCGTCATTGCATTTACACGTCTAAACGCTCGGCCAGCGGCCGTTCACGTATAGCGCGTCAACTTCGGCAGTCTGTTCGGCGAGGTCGATGTTGCGGATCTTGAGCCGCATCAGTTCCAGCGCGTCGCCGCTTTCTTGATAGTGGAAGACGGAGCTGCGCGGTTCATCGCGTCCGGCACGCGGCATCGCGAATAGGTTTGTCCCGACTTCACGGACGGCGGGTCCGCAACTGACGGCCTTATCGCCGAACTCCACTGCAATCTCCACGCATTCCGGGCTGGCTTCGATTGAGCGGATCGTCACGCGCAGCCGCGGACGCTGACCATTGGGTGTCTCGATGATGTCGGCTTGTTCGCCCACTTTGAGCCGCACGACCTTACGCAGGCGATCGACTCGCTGTGAGTCCACCACTCTGACCGTCGGCGCATCTTGGTACACGATCTTGCCCACGGAAACGGGGCTCTTCGCGGGAGCCGGTGTCGCGGCCCGTTTCATAATGAGCGAGGCGCCGAGAAATCCTGCGATTACGGCGACGCCCAAGAAGAGTAAGTAAGAAAAGTCCACCATCAACGTCCGATTGAATCCATTGCCGCAACCCTTGCGGACATTCTGATGGTCGCTATCGGCCGCATCACCCGCGCGCCGTGTGACGGCAGTTCAGGTCGGCGGCAATCAAGCACATCCCGCAAGGTGGCGCGCGGAGTTTCCCCTAAGCGGCTGCATCCCGGCCATCGACTGCATCACAGGGAGTTGTTGACGTAATGTTGGGCGGAGCCAGGTGAGGAGTGAGTAGGTGAGTGCTTCGCGTGAGATGCGCAGCGAACAGGCCAACAACGATCAACTCACAACGGCTAACGGGGAATGGGAAACGGCCGCTCTCGGCGTCCCTGCCTTCGCGGCATTAGCACATCCATGTGCGGCCGCCGCTTCCGGCAACCTTGCCTCTCGCGGCATTAGCACATCCATGTGCGGCCGCCGCTTCCGGCATCCTTGCCTCTCGCGGCATTAGCACATCCATGTGCGGCAGGAAACGGGAAACGGGAAACGAAGAGAGATCCGCGGGCGACTTCTGGCTCGCAACGCTCAACTCACAACTGCAAACCGGGAACAGGGAACAGGGAAACTGGGAATGCGGAACGGACGAGAGCGAACTTCTGACTGCCAACCGTCAACTCACAACTGCAAACAGGGAACAGGGAACGATTCATCGTGATTGAAGAGCTGCAAACGCATTTACTCGCTTGCGTTCCCAGCTCCCCGTTACCTGTTCCCCATTTCTCCATCCCTGCTACAGTTTTGAATTCGCAGGCAAATTGGTGCCCATATGTATACAGCTCGTCGTAATCGTCTGCTTCTGGTGCTCACCGCTGTACTGTTTGCCGCATGTAGTAAGCAGCAGCCTTCAACGACCGGAGAGCAGCCAGCAGCATCCAACAAAGCCGCAAGCACCGAAGCCTTGCAGCTTGCGTCTCAACAAATCACCGCAGATGTGCTGCGCAATCAAATCACGACGTTGTCTTCCGATGCATTCGAGGGACGCGCGCCTGCAACGCCGGGAGATGTGAAGACGCGCGACTATCTGGTCGATCAACTCAAGCAGATGGGTTACGCGCCGGGCGGGTCGGATGGCAGCTATCAACAGCCGTTCGATGTGGTCGGCATCACGGCTGAGATGCCGAAGCAGTGGACATTCAAGCGCGGCAATAAATCGTTGCAGCTGAAGTGGTGGGATCAATACATCGCAGCGAGCGGCGTGCAGAGCGAGCATGGTTCGATCAAGAACGCGGAACTCGTGTTCGTGGGCTATGGCATTCAAGCGCCGGAATTCGGCTGGGATGATTTCAAGGGGCAAGATCTCAAAGGCAAAGTCCTAGTCATGATGAACAATGATCCGGATTGGGATCCGAATCTGTTCGCGGGCAACACGCGTTTGTACTACGGACGCTGGACGTACAAATACGAAAGCGCCGCACGCCAAGGTGCAGCGGGCGCGATCATCATTCACACCCAGCCTTCGGCGGGCTATCCATTCCAAGTCGTGCAAACCTCATGGAGCGGCGAGCAAGTCGAGTTGCCGGCAGAAAATGAGCCGCGCATTCAGGCGAAAGCATGGGTCACCGAAGATGCGGCGAAAGCATTGATGACGCTGGCCGGCAAAGACTTGGGCAAACTGATGGAGTCGGCGAAATCCAAAGACTTCCAGCCGGTGCCGCTTGGCATTCGCACCTCGCTCGATTTCAAGAACACGCTGAATCGCTCCACGACCGCAAACGTGTACGGCGTGTTGAAAGGCAGCGACCCCAAGTTGGATGCCGAGTATGTGATTTACACCGCGCATCACGATCATCTTGGCGTCGGCGAGCCGGATGCAACGGGCGATCGCATTTATAACGGTGCAATGGACAACGCCGCGGGTGTCGCTCAGGTGTTGGCGATCGGCAAGGCAATCAAAGCGCTGCCGCAACCGCCGCGACGTTCGGTGATGTTGTTGTTCGTTGCTGCTGAAGAGCAGGGCTTGCTCGGCTCGCAATACTTTGCCGCACATCCAACGATCGAGCCCGGCCGCATCGCAGCCAACATCAACTTCGACGGCGGCAACATTTGGGGCCGTGCACACGATGTCGTCTACGTCGGCAAGGGCAAATCCACGCTCGATGCGGTGGTCGAAGCGGCGGCGAAAGCGCAGGAGCGTGTTGTGACGCCGGATCAATTTCCGGACCGCGGTTATTTCTATCGCTCCGATCAGTTCAACTTCGCGAAGATCGGCGTGCCCGCCGTTTATCTCGACACCGGCACCGACTTTATCGGTAAGCCGCCGGGTTGGGGCAAAGAGCAAATCGAAGCATACGAGGCGAAGAGCTATCACCAGCCTTCCGATGAGATCAACGATAACTGGAACTTCGACGGCATGATCGAAGATGCCAAGCTCGGGCTCACCATCGGCGTGAATATCGCGAATGCAGACGAAATGCCGAGCTGGAAGGCGGGCGATGAATTCGAACAGGCGAGGAAACAAGCGTTGGCAGATGTAGAGAAGCAGTGATGACGTGATGCGGTGAAAGCGCTGCGCGCGTGAAAAGTGGACCGAATCGCCTGGATCTCGCGCAGCGCTGGTAATGGGAGGCTAGAGCCTGTCGCAAATTCCCGGGGCACTTCGACGAGTGAACCAGGACTCACGCCGTTCACCTGCGCAGCTCTCACTTCATCACTCCATCACCTCACGCCGAGTTGACCTCCGCCCCGCATTGTGTGAAAACGTGTATACAAAGCAGCGTTACAAGACTGCTATCACACGCGCGGAATCAAGGTGTCCGAAGAGCAGACCGATCGCAATCAGAACGGAGACTCCCAACAGACATCGCAAGGACCCGCATCGACTTCCACGCCCACAGCTTGGACTCCCGCCGTTCCTTCACGCGCGGCGATCGATGGCGTCAACGAAGTGCGGATGCTTCGTTCGCTGCTCAGCAACTTGGATGGAATGATTTACCGCTGCCGCGACGATGAGCAGTGGAGTATGGAATTCATCAGCGAGGGCTGCCGGCGCTTAACCGGGTACGACCCGGACGACTTTCTGCTCAACAACCGCATCTCGTACGAATCCATCACGCATCCCGCCGATCGCAAACGCGTTCGTGACGACATCGAACTCGCAGTCCGCAACCGCAACCAATTCGATTGCGAATATCGCATTCTGCACGCCTGCGGAGAGACGCGCTGGGTTTGGGAACGCGGCAGCGGCGTTTACGCTGAGAACGGGAAGTTGCTCGCGGTGGAGGGAATCATCCAAGACATGACGGAGCGCCACCGCTCCGGTCGCGCGCTGCGCGAGGCCGAGCGGCGTTATTACAACCTGTTCGAAAACGCGATTGAAGGCATCTTCCGCACCAGCTTGGACGGACACTTCCTCGATGCGAATCCGGCGCTCGCTCGAATTTACGGCTTTGCATCCCCGCTCGAACTGATTGCCTCGATTGCAGATGTCGGCCGTCAGCTCTATGTGGATCCCTCGCGGCGCGCCGATTTCATGGCGCACGTGCGGGAAAAGGGTTCGGTGACCGGCTTCGAGGCGCAGGTCCATAAGCGCACCGGCGAGGTGATTTGGACTTCCGAGAATGCGCGCGCCGTCTACGATGATTTCGGCCGGTTGGTTTGCTACGAAGGTACGGTCGAAGACATCACCGAACGCAAAATCTACCAAGCTCGGATCGAACAGCAAGCCAACTATGACACCCTGACCGGTCTTGCGAATCGCTCGCTGCTAAACGATCGTCTAGCGCAATCGATTGCCGCTGCAGCACGCGATGGCAATCGGCTGGCAGTCGTGTTCGTCGATCTCGATCGCTTCAAGTACATCAACGACAGCCTCGGCCATCACGTCGGCGATCAGTTGCTGCGCGCCATGGCCGATCGGCTCAAAGCCAGCGTGCGCGATAACGATACGGTGGCACGCTTGGGCGGCGATGAATTCGTGTTGCTCATCACCAGCGAAGGATTGCCCGATGCCGTCGCGGATGTGCTCGAACGGATGCTCTCGGACATTTCGCAGCCCTGGACGATTCCGCAAGGCGATTTCAACGTAACTTGCAGCATCGGCGTCGCTCTGTATCCGGACGACGGCACCGATGGCGAAACGTTGCTCAAGCACGCCGATTCGGCGATGTATCGCGCGAAAGAGAACGGTCGCAACAACTTTCAGTTCTTTACTGCCGAGCTGAATCAGCTCATCACCGAACGGCTCGAGCTGGAGAACAAGTTGCGCCGCGCGCTCGAACGCAATCAGTTCACGTTGCGATATCAGCCGCGTGTCGAAATGCGCACGGGCAAAATCATCGGTGTGGAAGCGCTCACGCGATGGATGGTGGGCGATGAGGAAATCGCCTCGCCGACGCGCTTCATTCCAGTCGCGGAAGAAATCGGACTGATTGTGCCGATCGGCCGCTGGGTGCTGCAGGCCGCGTGCGAGCAAAATCGTGCGTGGCAACTCGCGGGCTATCCGGAGTTGGTGGTCTCGGTGAACGTTTCGGCGCGACAGTTTCTCCAAGACGACTTAGTGCAAACCGTGGCGGAGGTCTTGAAGCAAACGCAACTGGCGCCGCAATTATTGGAAATCGAAATCACCGAAAGCGCAGTGATGCACGATGCGGATCGCTTCATTGCGATGCTCGGAGAGCTCAACGAGTTGGGCGTGCAAATCGCGATCGACGATTTCGGCACGGGCTATTCGAGCTTAAGTTATCTCAAACGCTTTCCCGTGGATCGGCTCAAAGTCGACCGCTCCTTCGTGCAGGACATCGCGACCGACGCGGATGACGCGACGATCGTGCGCACCATCATCGCGCTCGGGCACAACTTAGGATTGAAGGTCGCTGCGGAAGGTGTCGAAACCGAACAGCAGCTGATGTTCTTGCGCGACAATCACTGCGACGAGCTGCAGGGGTTTTATTTCTTCGAGCCGCTCACTGCGGATGCTCTGGGCGTGCACTTGCAGCGGAGCGTTGCCCACTGACTCACTGAGGAACTTCAGATGGCTGAATACAGCGCGACCATCGCCTGGCAGCGCCAGGGTGCGGATTTTCTGGATCGCAAGTACAGCCGCGCGCACCGATGGACCTTCGATGGCGGCGCGATCGTTCCCGCATCGAGCTCTCCGCATGTCGTGCGGGCGCCCATGTCCGACCCCGCGGGCGTGGATCCCGAGGAAGCGTTCGTCGCGTCCTTATCGAGCTGTCACATGCTGTGGTTCTTGGACCTTGCCGCTCGCGCCGACTG
Organism: Pseudomonadota bacterium; assembly: GCA_023391335.1. Lineage (GTDB taxonomy): Bacteria > Pseudomonadota > Gammaproteobacteria > Steroidobacterales > Steroidobacteraceae > Steroidobacter. The sequence continues at coordinate 10,349 of JAEWBG010000028.1, forward strand.
GGTGGTGGATGAATATCGGGACGTCGCACTGGGGCGAATGGCCAAGAACGCACAGGGCAAGCTTGCGATGACCCTGGTGGTGTTGAGGCCCGAGGTCTGGTTCACGGGTCGCCAGCCGCCGGCCGAGGAGTTTTCGCGTCTACATCATCAAGCGCATGAAGAATGCTTCATCGCCGCATCGGTGATGACGGAAGTACGCTGCGAGCCGCAGCTTCGAGCGCGTTGAGGGGCAAGGCCAAGCCCCCGCCATCCGGGTCTTTATCTGGACTTCACGGGCATGCGACTGTACGGTAGCGCGCCGCATTAGAAACAGCATGCTCGCGGCGTTCAGAATTTCTCGGTTTTAGTAGCGTCTTGTGCCGAATTCGATGGCTCCAAAGCCTCGGGTTTCGAAGCAGGGCTTCATCATTCGATTGGGATTTCGTGTGCGCGATTTAGCTTCATATCGCTTTCTTCTTGTTGCCGCGTTCGCGTTCCTGGCCGCTTGTGGTGGCGGTTCGCAAGCCGTCTGCACTGAAAAGGACCAGCCGTACATGGCTGCCCGGGATAATGGGCCGCTCAAAGTCCCCGCCGGCATGGCGCAGCCGAATCGATCCGAGTCGCTGGAGATTCCAGAAGCCAAGCCCGCGAAAAACGCGACTACCCGTTGCTTGGATGAGCCTCCGTCCTATTTCCGTTCCACCGGAACCGTGGCACGCTCGCCCGAAGAAGTGGTCGCCAGCTGGGCGCAGGCTTGGGCGAATCGCGAGGCGGACGCAGTTCTCGAGCTGTACTCGAAAAACTTTGTCGCACCGACCGACTCTCCCGGAAGCGCAGCTTGGCTCGAACAACGGCGCGAGCAAGTCGCGACGGGAACGCCGCCGGAGCCCCGCATCGAAAAGCTCCGGATCGAACCCGACGGCGATGACCGCCGTATCGCCACCTTCGTCCAGCGCTTCGGTCGCAACACGTTACGCAAGGAATTGGTCCTCGTCCGCGAGGCCGGCTCCTGGCGCATCGTCGAAGAAAAGGTAAGCGAGCTGAAGTGATCGCCGCGTGTAGGTAATCGTTACTTGCTGAATTCTTACCGCGGTCTGGCAGACTCGAACCCACGCACTGCTGGCGCGTTGGGCTGTATCCTTTTTGCCTACCGGTTGTCCTATGTCCGCTGCTTCCTCTGCTTCCGCCTTGATGAGTTCGGTTTCGTTGCGCCGCGGCGCGGTGCGCGAGGCCATCATCGATCGTCTCGAGCGTTCGCTCGGTAAGTCCGTTTCGACCGCCACGCGGCGCGACTACTACGACGCGCTGTCGATCGCGGTGCGGGAAGAGCTCTCCGAGCGATGGATCTCCACTTGCAGCCGCGTTGCCCGTTCCAAGGTCAAACGCGTCTGTTATCTCTCGATGGAATTCTTGCTGGGGCGCAGCCTCATCAACGCGCTCTCATCGTTCGACGATGGCTTGCTCGAAGAAGTGCGCGAGGCGCTGCAGTATTTCGGGCACGAGTTGGATCACATCGCAGCGGAAGAAGAAGATCCGGGTCTCGGCAACGGCGGTCTCGGCCGCTTGGCTGCGTGCTTTCTCGATTCGCTCGCGACCCTAGGCTACGCGGCGACGGGCTATGGCATTCGCTACGACTATGGAATTTTTACTCAGGTCATCAATCCCGATGGCTCGCAGCGCGAAGTTGCGAGCTCGTGGCTGGGGTATCAGAACTTCTGGGAAAGCGGGCGCGGCGGCGTGCGCTACCGGGTTCGCTTCGGCGGCCACTGCCAGGCCACACGAGCGGATGACGGCAAAATCCGCTACGAATGGGTCGATACTCAAGATGTCTGGGCGATTGCGTACGACTTGCTGATTCCGGGGAATCGCAGTCCCACCGTCAATCACTTGCGCCTGTGGTCGAGCGGCGCGATCACGCCGTTCAAGATCGATGCATTCAATTCGGGTAACTATGGGGCAGCGGTGGCGGAGCAAGTCGACGCGAAGAATCTATCGCGCGTTTTGTATCCGGACGACAGCACGCCGCAAGGCAAAGAGTTGCGCTTCCGTCAGCAGTACTTCTTTGTCAGCGCATCGCTCCAGGACATGCTCTCGCAGCACCTGGCTGAACGCCGGCAACTGACCGATCTTGCCAGCGCCATTGCGATTCAGCTCAACGACACGCATCCGGCACTGACCTGCGTCGAGCTGATGCGCTTGCTGGTCGATGTGTACGACATGGAATGGGACGCTGCATGGAAAGTCACGCGTGAGGTCTGCAGCTATACGAATCACACGCTGCTGCCCGAAGCTCTGGAAACTTGGCCGGTGTCGCTGTTCGAGCGGCTGTTACCGCGTCATCTGCAGATCATTTATCAGATCAATCGCGATTTCTTGGAAGAGGTCAGCGCGAAGTATCCGCAAGACCTGGATCGCCGCCGCCGCATGTCCCTCATTAATGAAGACGGCGATCGTCGCGTGCGCATGGCTTACCTGTCGGTCGTTGGCAGTCATCGTGTGAACGGTGTGGCGAAGCTGCACTCGCGGTTGATGCGCGAAACCATCTTCGCCGATTTTGCCCAGCTATGGCCGGAGCGGTTCACGAACGTGACCAATGGCATCACGGTGAGGCGTTGGTTGAAGCAAGCGAATCCTGGCTTCGCCGATCTGCTGACGGCGCGGCTCGGGTCGGCGTGGGAAAACGATCTCGAGGATCTCGAGCGTTTGAAATGGGCGGCGGACGATGCCGATTTCCGCCAGAAGTTCCGCATCATCAAGCACGCGAACAAGGAGCGGCTCGCGAAGACGATCAAGCAGCTCCTGAACGTCGACTTGAATGCCGATGCGCTATTCGACGTGCAGGTCAAGCGCATTCACGAGTACAAGCGGCAGCTCTTGAATCTGCTGTACGTGATCACCCGTTACCTGCGCATTCTCGACAATCCCGAGGCCCACATCGTGCCGCGCGCGGTGATCTTCGCCGGCAAAGCGGCGCCCGGATACCACACTGCCAAGGCCATCATCAAACTCATCAACAATGTTGCCGAAGTCATCAATAACGATGCGCGAGTCGGCGATAAGTTGAAGGTGTGCTTCTTACCCGACTACGACGTTTCGCTCGCGCAAGAAATCATGCCTGCCGCCGATCTCTCGGAGCAGATTTCCACCGCCGGCATGGAAGCGTCCGGCACCGGCAATATGAAACTTTCCCTCAATGGCGCGCTGACTATCGGCACCTTGGACGGTGCAAACGTCGAGATCCGCGATGCCGTGGGAGAGGAGAACATTTTCATTTTCGGCATGACAGCCGAAGAAGTCATCGAGCGGCGGGCGCGCGGCTATTCGCCCTCGCAGATCGTCGCTCAGAACGAAGAATTGAAGCGGGTAATTCAGATGTTGGATTCCGGGCATTTCACGCCAGCTAACATCTTCGACTCGAAAGTGATCTCCGAACGCTTGATGAGCGATGGGGAACATTTCATGGTGTTGGGCGATTTCGAGGCTTACGTCGCCGCCCAAGACCGCGTCGATGCGCTGTTCAGAAATTCCGAAGAGTGGACGCGCAAGGCTGTGATCAACGCGCTCAGCATGGGCCCGTTCTCGAGCGACCGCACGATTCGCGAATACGCAGACAACATCTGGAGCATCAAGCCGGTGTTGTGAGGCGAGCTGATGCTCGCGCGAATTTGCAGGCGCGAGTGGTGGCAACTGGCGGGCTGCTCGATGAGTTGAGCCCTCGATGAGTTGCCCTCGATAAGTCGAGAAGGACTCTCCATCGATCCGGCACGCATGGGATGATGGCGTTTCGGAACCACCACACTGCAATCGCCCGAGCTGCACAGCGATGTCCACTGCACCGCACGAAATCACTGATCTCGACCTTCACCTCTTCGGCGAAGGCAATCACCACCACATCTATCAAAAGCTAGGTGCCCATCCTGTCACCCAGGACGGGACCCAAGGCACCCAGTTCGCAGTGTGGGCACCCAACGCACGCCGCGTCAGTGTCGTGGGTGACTTCAATCAATGGGATGGTCGCACCCATGTGATGCAGCGAGTCGATGGCTCTGGCATCTGGAGCGCGTTCATACCGGGTATCGATACGGGTACGCTGTACAAATTCGAGCTCGAAACGCAGAACAACGAGCTGTTGCTGAAATCCGATCCCTACGGCTTTCAGATGGAAATGCGGCCCAACACCGCATCGATCGTCGCCGAACTTAAAGGTTATGAATGGAAGGACGGCGACTGGCTCGCCCAGCGTCGGCAATGGGATCCGTTCCGCGCCCCGATCTCTATCTATGAGTTCCATCCTGGCTCTTGGCGTCGCTCGTGGCATCGCCAGCCCGCGTTCCTCACATGGGATGAAATCGCGGACCAATTGATCCCCTACGTGATCGAGATGGGCTACACGCACGTCGAGATCATCGGCGTGGCCGAACATCCGTTCGATGGTTCTTGGGGCTATCAAGTGCTTGGGCACTTTGCCCCCACCGCGCGCCACGGTTCACCGCACGATTTCATGCGCTTCATCGACCGACTGCATCAGGCAGGTGTCGGTGTGTTCATGGACTGGGTGCCCGCGCATTTTCCGAAAGACGCACATGGCTTGGCGTACTTCGATGGCACGTACCTGTATGAGCACGCGGATCCGCGCCGCGGCGAACACACCGAGTGGGGCACGAAGATCTTCAACTACGGCCGCCACGAAGTTCGCAACTTTTTGATCGCAAACGCGCTGTTCTGGCTGGAGCAATATCACATCGACGGTCTGCGCGTAGATGCAGTGGCATCCATGCTTTATTTAGATTACGCACGCAATCCCGGCGAGTGGACGCCGAATCAATACGGCGGCCGCGAGAACATCGAAGCGATCGAGTTCATCAAACAACTGAACTGGACCGTCGGCCACTATTATCCGGGCGTGTTGATGATGGCGGAAGAATCGACGTCCTTTCCGGGTGTGAGCCGGCCGGTTCATCTAGGCGGCCTCGGTTTTCACTTCAAATGGAACATGGGCTGGATGAACGACACGTTGCGATACATGTCGCTCGATCCGTTGCACCGCCGTCATCATCACAATCTGATTACGTTCTCGTTCGTCTACGCGTTCTCGGAGCATTTCATCCTGCCGCTGTCGCACGATGAGGTCGTGCACGGCAAGCGTTCGTTGCTCGACAAAATGCAGGGCGATGAGTGGCGCAAGCTGGCGAACTACCGGCTCATGATGGGTTATCAATTCGCCCATCCCGGCAAGAAGCTCATGTTCATGGGCGGCGAGTTCGGGCAGTGGCACGAGTGGCGCGACTACGAAGACATCGCCTGGGCAGCGCTGCAGCATCCGCATCATCAGCAATTGCAGGCGTACAACCGCGCGCTGAATCGCTGGTACCGCAACTACCCTGAGATGCATGGCAGCGAAGACAGCTGGGAGGGATTTCGTTGGCTGGAAGTCGACAATCGTGATGAAAGCGTCTTCGCCTTCATTCGGCAGCGATTGCCGCACGAGGGCGGCACTGCACTGCTGGTGTTTTTCAACGCCACGCCGGTACCGCGCAACGGCTATACGTTCGGCGCACCGCGAGCGGGCCGGTATCGCAAAGTGCTGGACAGCGATGCCACTGAGTTTGGTGGGTCCGGGTACTCGCAAATCATGGAAGTCGAAGCGCACCCAGAGTCGTGGCGTGAATTTCCTGCGCGCATCCAGATCGATCTGCCGCCTCTTGCAATGACCGTTTGGGAAGCGCTCAGCTAAACGACTCGGCCGCGAGTTCGGTTTTAGGCCTTCTCACATCCGCGCGCATGCGTCACCATCGCGTCCGATGAACGCTCAAATCGATTTTTCCAATGCAGTGATGTTGTCCGGATCGCCCGAGCCGCTCGGCGCAACCTGGACGAGCGACGGTGTCAACTTCGCGGTCTATGCCAGCGGCGCTACGAGCGTCGAGATTTGCCTGTTCGACTCATCGGGCGAGCACGAACTCAGCCGCCTGACGCTGCCGGAACGCACCGAAAATGTGTGGCACGGGCTTCTGCAGGCGCCGCACGGGATGCCAGGTTTGGTCTACGGCATCCGTGTGCATGGACCGTACGACCCGTTGCATGGCGCGCGCTACAACCCGAACAAGCTACTGCTCGACCCTTACGCACGCGCGCTAGCCGGTCATTTCACGTGGAACTCTGCGCTGCTCGGCGAGGCGGCGGATGCAGACGAGGAACGCGCGGATAGCGAAGACAGCGCGCCTTACGTCTACAAAGCGCGTGTGATCGATGACGGGTTCGATTGGGGCGATGACTGTCCGCCCTCCACACCCTGGCGCGACTCGATCATTTACGAACTGCACGTAAAGGGGTTCACGCGTCTGCATCCCAAAGTTCCTGAGCGAGAACGCGGCACATATCTGGGCCTCGCGCATCCGGCCGTCGTTTCCTACCTGAAGAGCTTGGGTATCACGGCTGTCGAGCTGTTGCCCGTGCAGGCTTTCGTGCCCGAGAAGTTCGTGGTTGACAAAGGTTTGACGAACTACTGGGGCTACAACTCGATCGCGTGGTTTGCGCCGGCTCCGCAGTACGCAGTGGCCGATGCGGTGAGCGAGTTCAAGACGATGGTGAAGGCGCTGCACGCTGCTGGCATCGAAGTCATCTTGGACGTCGTGTTCAATCACACCGCCGAAGGCAATGAACAGGGTCCAACGTTGAATTTTCGCGGGCTCGACAATCAGGCGTACTACAAACTAGAACCCTCCAATCTGCGTCAGTACGTGAATCGCTCCGGCTGTGGCAACACGATCGCGGTCGGTCACGCAGCGGTACGCAACCTGATCATCGACTGCATGCGCTACTGGGTAGAAGAAATGCATGTCGACGGATTTCGATTCGATTTGGCGCCGGTGCTCGGCCGCGAAAACGGCCGCTTCCGCACCGACGCTGGATTCTTCAAAGCGGTCGCTGCCGAACCGTCGCTGCGCTATGTGAAGCTGATCGCCGAACCCTGGGACATCGGGCCGGATGGCTATCAGCTCGGGCATTTTCCGGCGGGCTGGGCCGAGTGGAACGACTTGTATCGAGACAGCGTGCGCGGCTTCTGGCGCGGCAACCCCGGCATCCTGGGTAACTTCGCCGAGCGATTCGCCGGCTCGAGCGACTTGTTTCGTGCCTCGGGAAGGCGTCCGACCGCCAGCATCAACTATGTCGCGTCTCACGACGGGTTCACCTCTTACGACGCCACCGCATACGAAGAGAAGCACAACGAAGCGAACCTCGAAGAAAATCGCGACGGACACAATCACAACTTGAGTTGGAATTGCGGCGCGGAAGGCGAGACGGAAGACCCGCAAGTGCTCGTCCTGCGTGAACGTCAGATTCGCAATCTGCTCGCCACGCTTTTGCTCAGCCAAGGCGTACCGATGCTGCTTGCCGGAGATGAGTTCGGCCGCACTCAGCGCGGCAACAACAACGCGTATTGTCAGGATAACGAGATCAGTTGGCTCGATTGGACGCTGGCTGCGCGACGCCCGTGGCTCACTGCGTTCGTGCGTCAATTACTCACATTGCGTAAACAAGCACCAGGATTGCGTCGCGATACGTTCTTGAAGGGCGCGCGGCAAGTCGATCGCGAGCACAAGGACGTGAGCTGGCGTCATCCGCTGGGTCACGAGTTGAATGCAGCGGATTGGCACGATCCGAGCGCGAAAGCGATTGGAGTATTGATCGGCCACGCGTTTTCCGACCCGTATGGAACACCCAACGGACATCTTCTGTTTCTGTGCAACGCTGGCGATGAACCTGTCGAATTCAAATTGCCCGAGCCGAAAACCGGCGTGGTGTGGCGAACCGTGTTCGATACGGCGCAGTGGCGAGCGAACGATCTTGGCCATCGGATCGCATCGCAGGCTCATTGCACGCTGGCACCGCACTCCTGCGTGCTGCTGGCCGATGGCGATGCGCCGCTCAGTGTCAGGACTGGATTCACGCTGCCCGCCGATTCGTAACGAGCGGTGAGCAGCCGAACGAGGGCGAATGCAATGCTCGAATCGCTTGCAGGCTTCAGATGAGCAACCCGTCGGCGATCAACAATTCGATTGCGCAACTCGCCGAGCTTCATGGCGTCGGTTCGTCCTACTTCGACTATCGGGGCGAGCTGCGCGAAGTTTCGCTCGAATCGCGCGCCGCGATTTTGGCAGCGTTCGGCGTGGATGCGAGCGATGAGCAAGCCGCTGCGAGTGCGGTGAGCCGGCAGGAGACGATTCGCTGGACGCGGCTGACTCCCCCCACCGTCGTGGCAGAAGAGCACACGCCGATCGAAATCCCCATTTCCGTGCCGGCTGACTTGGGCGCATCGAAGATCCAATGGACGATGGTGTGCGAAGGCGGAGAGATATCCAAGGGCACTGCGCGCCTGAAAGAACTCAAGGTCATCGAGCAGGGCCACGCCGATGATCGCGCGTATGTGCGATTGGCTCTGCCGATCCCAGGCGTTGCTAGCGGATATCACGCGCTCACCGTCGAGCTGAACACCGGATTGATCGGCGAGCTGCGCCTCATCGTCGCGCCCTCATCCTGTTACGAACCCGAGATCATCAAAAACGGCGGGCGAGTGTGGGGCATTGCCGTCCAGCTCTATACCTTGCGCTCGCAACGCAATTGGGGTCTCGGCGATTTTGGCGATCTCAAAGATCTTGTCGAGCGCGTTGCCCCGCTCGGATGCGGCATTGTCGGGGTCAATCCGCTGCATGCATTGATGCCGGCGAATCCCTCGCATATCAGTCCGTACAGTCCATCGAACCGACAGTTCCTGAATGTGCTGTATATCTCGGTGCCCGACGTTGCCGAGTTTGCGGAATGTGCCGAGGCGCAGGCGCGCGTCGCGACAGAGGAGTTTCAGCGGTTGCTTGCCGACGTGCGCGCGACGCCGCTCGTTGACTACGTGCGTGTCGCCGGAATGAAGTTCGACGTCCTGCCACTACTGTACGCGCAGTTTCGTCGCAGCCATCTCGATGCAGGCACCGACCGCGCCCGCTCATTTCAAGAATTCGTCGCATCCCAAGGCGAGCCATTGCGACTGCATGCGATTCACGACGCACTCGATGCCCACTTCCGCTTGCAGGGCCCGCAATACTGGGGCTGGCCAAGCTGGCCGGAGGAATATCGCGATCCCACTGCGCCGGCCGTGGTGCGTTTTGCACGCGAGCGCAGCCGGGACGTCGAATATTTTTTGTACTTGCAGTGGCTCGCATCGACGCAATTGGAAGCGGCGCAGTTGCGGGCCGAGGAACTTGGGATGGCGATCGGCTTATACGGAGACGTCGCCGTCGGTGCCAACTCCGCGGGGTCGGAGACGTGGTCGAACCGTCACCTGTATTTGCAGGGCGCGTCGGTCGGCGCGCCTCCTGATGCGCTTGCGTTGAAAGGTCAGGACTGGGGCATCCCGCCGCAAGATCCGAACGAGCTCAGAGAACAACAATACCAGCCATTCGTCGGCTTGCTTCGCAATAACATGCGCACCGTGGCGGCGTTGCGGCTCGATCACGTCATGAGTCTGTATCGACTCTGGTGGGTGCCGCGGAACTTAATGTCGAAGGACGGCGCGTACGTGCACTATCCGGTGGACGATCTCATGGCGATTCTCGCGTTGGAAAGTCAACGCAACGATTGTGTGGTGATCGGGGAGGATCTCGGTACGGTGGCTGAGCCCATGTCGAATGCGATGAAGCACTACCACACGTATCACTACAAGGTGTTGATGTTCGAGCACTACCCCGATGGCCGCTTCAAGCCGCCGTCGGAGTATGTACGCGGTGCACTCGCGACCGTGACCACGCATGATCTGCCGACATTGCGATCCTGGTGGGAGAGCCACGATTTGCGCTTACGCGATGAGTTGAACCTGTACCCCAGCGAGGAGTTCAAGGTGCAAGCCGAAGGTGCGCGCGAGAACGAACGCCGCAGTCTTATGCGCGCATTGGTCGAGCAGAGACTATGGCACTGGCAGGAGCACGAACCGCTGCCGGCATATTCGGCCGCGCTTTCCCGAGCAGTCCATGCGTATCTGGGGCTCTCGACTGCAAACATCGCGCTCATTCAGATCGAGGATCTGATCGGCATGATCGATCCGGTGAATGTGCCCGGAACCGATAAAGAGCACCCGAACTGGCAACGCAAGGTCACCATGGATACCGAGGAAATACTCGAACGCAGTGACGTGTTAGAAATTCTGGATGGAATGAACCGCGCACGGCGCGGCGAAAATCCCAACGGCTGACGCTGGACGAAGGCGCCGCGCGCAATTTTTTAAAGCTTTGAGGAACGTTCATGCATCACAGCCGGCTCGCTGGATTCATCATCGATTGCAAGACGGACGATTTGGAAAAAGCCGCGGAATTTTGGAGTGCCGCCCTTGGGTATCCGCTGCGAGCGCAAGCTGAAGAACCTTCGCCGAAGTATCGTCAACTCATGACGGGACCTGATGCTCTGCACATCGAGATCCAACAAGTTGAACATGAGAGCCGGGTACACCTGGACATAGAGGCAGATGACATCGAATCTGAAGTACGCCGCCTCGAAGCACTGGGAGCTCGCAGAGTGCAGAGCGTACATACCTGGGTCGTCATGGAGGCGCCGACGGGTCAGCGCTTCTGCATCGTGCGTCCCCAACGCCCGGGACTGCAGTCTCGGGAGAACCAACGCCGATAAGTGTTATTCCTGACGATCTGTCAGTGGATCCAAGCGCTTCCCTGATGCGTTACATGCCCGCATCGGATGCACCCTATAAGGGAGGCGTTATGTTACTGAGGTTGAAATCTTCTGAACTAAGTGTGATGCGGCCGCGCGTGACCCCTGATCCTGCGCGAGCCGCGGAGTTGCAGCGTCGCATAAGCGAGATGAGCTATTCACCTGAAAATGGCTTTCATCGCGATCGGGCGCAGCATCGCACGACGGTGCCGAAGTTGAGATTGGTTCGCTGAAGGGATCTCTGGTTCTCCAAGACGATTAGACGACCCAAAAAAAAACGGGCTTACTCCGCGAGGAGTAAGCCCGTTCTTGACTGCAGCGAACTACTTGCCGTCGCCCGGCGAGAAGCGCAAGCGCGTAATGGCGCGTTGCTCGACGATCACGCCGTTACGCGCGACCGGTTCAAAGCGCCACTGTTTCACGGCTCTGACTGCGGCATCGTCGAACACGTCCGCAGGGCTCGAATTGCGCACCTCGACATCTTCGACCGTGCCGTTCTGAGTGACATTGAAGGACACTTCAACCCAGCCTTCGATGCCTTTCTTCAGCGCAACTGACGGATACACCGGCGCGACCATCTTCGTGCGCTTGAGTGTCGAGGCGGAAACCACGTTCTGCTGCTCGCGCGCCAGTGTCAGATCACGTTCTGCTTGCGCAATGGCGGCTTCGTTGTAGCGAGCGCCAACATCGCGTGCACCCGCGATCAGCTGGGCGGAACGATCGAATGCTTTCGCGTTCATCGCCTGCTTGCCCACTTCGAGCAAGCGGGTAGAAAGCGCACGTGACAGTTCTTCCACCTCAGGACGATTCGGTGCGGCCGCACGCAAGTTGTTCAATATGTCGCGGGCGCTGTCGCCTGCCGGATCGATCAGTTTGCCTTGGCTAATGCGCTGACGGATGTTGGCGACCAGATCATCCGGCGTGGGACCTGCAGGTTGAGCTCGACGCGGAGCGGCGGCTGCACGGTTTGCTTCCGCAAGCGCACGTTCCACTGCTGCCAGATTCGCACCTGCCGCACCGAGCTGGCGGGCCGCGGTGAGGTATTGCTGTGCGTCGTCGTTCTTGCCGGCCGAAAGCGACTTGCGAGCTTCCTCAGCCAATTCGTTGGAGAGATCGCGAATGCCCTGGGCAACGGTTGGATCGGTCGGATCCAAGCGCCGTGCTTCGGTCAGCGCGTCGCGTGCACTGCCGCCGGACGGAGAAATCAGCCGGCCGTTCTGCATTCGGTCTGTTGCTTGAGCAACGAGCGCACGCACCTTGCCGCCGACTTCTTGAGCTTGCGACAGCTTCAGGCGCTCGCGCTCGCGCGCTACCTGCGTGTCGAGGAACGCCAAGCGCGGATGCGTGGCATCGATGTCGCGAGCCGTTTCGATGTTGCGGATGGCATCTTCCAGATGCTCCGCAACCAGCGAGGCTTCGGCTTTTTCGAGAATCTTATCGACGACCGAGCGGATGCCCGCCTTGGCGGCTTCGCTGTTCGGATCGATCGACAAGGCGCTGCGATACAAATCGAGCGCGCTCTCGCCGACCGGCTCGAGGTACTTGCCTTGATCGAACGCTTCTTTTGCCAGCGCGATCTCGGCTTTCACCGGATCGGGCTTTTCGGGAATGCCCTGCTCGGAGGTCGTGGCGGTTTGCACAGCGGGAGCCGTCGGCTCCCGAGTCATGCGACTGACGCCGAACCAAATACCGCCGATGATGACCACCAGGCCCAGGCCCAGCGCGCCGTAAGTCACAACGTAGTTCTTGCCGCTGCCATCGCTCGAGCCGGCAGAGCTGAGACGTTGACCGGCGGCCGCGAGATCCAGGTGCTGCGTGACGGCTGCCTCGAGTGCGAGGCGAGTCTGGCCGTGCGAAAGTGGGGTGAGCAGGAAGCGGAAAATGCGACCCGCCGCGGTGAGCTGCATCAACGCCGCGCTGTCTTCGCGCTTGCCGGCGACCACCACCACCAGTTCGGGGAAATGCTGTGTCAGCTGCGCGACGAGGCCTGCGATGTCCGCAGTGCTTGCGGTGTCCGCAACCAGAACGCCCGGTTTCAGGCTGGACAGCTTGTCGGCCACATGATCGAGATCCGGTGCCGTCGTGACGGGCGTACCCCGCGGGGCGGCCTTTTTCACTGTCTCAACGAGACCCGCATCGCGACTCAGAACCAAAATCGGCGGATGCGGCGTTTCATCCCCGAGATGCTTTAAATTCTGGGTATCGTCGATTTCGAGGTTAACTTCTTCGTGTCCTGAGGACGGTCGCGCTGAATGAGCGTTGGCCATAGACCCCTCCTGGGGGTTTTCATGCTTGTCGCGTAATACTACTTATGAAAGATGGAATGACTGAGAACTGCATCAGGCTTTTGGGGATGAGCGCGTGAACTGCACCCCAAAAAACAGGATCGGCTCTGCTGGTCTTCCGAATTCCCCATCCGCAGCCGCACCGAACGCTAGCGCGAACCGCCGCGCGAATCCTACTCACGTGGCGCCGCCCACGACAACGGCCGAGGCAAGAGCCCGCATTTGTATACGCAATACGACCTTGGCGCCTTCGATTGCGTCACCAATCCGCGTTGCGCCATCAAAAGGACACGTGCTCTATCGCGCGACGCATGTACATGACCAGTGCGGGTGGAACCAACATGTCTGATCTGCCGGTTACCGCGCCGATTGCGGAACGACGTGCGCATGTAGTGAGCTCGGCGCATGGAGATCGCATCGATCCTTACTACTGGTTGCGCGACGACGCTCGAACCGATCCGCAGGTCCTCGGCTACTTGCAGCAGGAGACTCGTTACGCGGATGCCATGCTCGAGGGTTGCCGCGAACTGATCGATGAGCTGTATCGCGAGATCGTCGGTCGCATCAAACAGGACGATTCCAGCGTGCCGGTTCGCTATCGCGGCTATTGGTATCACTCCCAGTATCAGATCGGCTGCGAGTATCCGCAGATCGTGCGGCGTGCCGATCGCGTGGATGCGCCAGAAGAGGTCATGCTCGACTGCAACGCGCTCGCTCAACAGACCGCGTTCTTCCAACTCGGCAGTTACGAAGTGAGCCCGGACAATCAGTGGCTCGCGTACACCGTCGACACAGTGGGCCGGCGTCAGTTCAGCTTGCGCATCAAGAATCTGCTGACTGGTGAATTGCTCGCCGACGAAATTGCCAACGTCGACACCAGCTTGGCTTGGGCCGAGGATTCGCGCAGTGTTTTGTACGTCGAGAAGGATCCGGTCACGTTGCTGGGCCGACGCGTTCGCTTGCACGTCTTGGGCAGCGCTGCAGAACGCGACGCGCTGTTGTACGAGGAGCCGGATGAAGCATTCGATCTCGTCGTTGCACGCACGAAGTCGGAGAAGTACTTGTTGATCGGCTCGGAGAGCACGACGACTTCCGAATGGCGCTATTGCGATGTCACCGATCCGCTCGGCGGATTTCGACCGGTGCTCGGGCGTATCGAAGAGCACGAATACCAAGTCGACCATCTCGAAGATCGGTTCATCATCCGCAGCAATGAGCACGCGAAAAACTTTCGCATCGTAAGCGTGCCGGTGCGGTATGCGGAGGATCGTTCGCAGTGGCGCGATGTCGTTGCGCACGACCCGGACGTGTTCGTGCACGCATTCGAGATCTTTCGCGACTATCTTGCAGTGAACGAGCGCTCCGGCGGATTGATGAAGATCCGTCTGCAAAGTTGGGAAGGCCCGGCCAAGCACCTGGTTGCGGATGACCCCGCCTACACCATGCGTTTCGGTTCGAACCCGGAACTCGATAGCGCCGCGCTGCGCTACATCTACACCTCGCTCACGACGCCAGCGACGACGTTCGATTTAGATCTGCGAACGGGAGCGCGTGCCCTGATGAAGCGCGAGCCGGTGCTCGGCGAGTTCGAGCCGGAGCAGTACGTCAGCGAATTCGTTTGGGCGCCGGCGCGAGATGGCGCGCGGATTCCGGTCTCGATCGTGTATCGGAAAAGCACCGCGATCGATGGCAGCGCGCCGTTGTATTTGTACGCGTATGGATCGTATGGGCTATCGATGGATCCGGCCTTCAGCTCTTCGAGGCTGTCCTTGCTGAATCGCGGCTTCGTTTTCGCTATCGCCCACATTCGCGGCGGTCAAGAATTGGGTCGTGCTTGGTACGATGCCGGCCGGCTCAAGCAGAAGTGGAACACATTCAACGACTTCGTGGATGTAACGGACTACTTGGTTGCACGCAACTACTCGGCTGCGGACCAAGTGTTTGCCGCGGGCGGCAGTGCCGGAGGGTTGCTGATGGGCGTGATCGCGAATGTCGCGGCCGATCGCTATCGCGCGCTCATCGCGCACGTACCGTTCGTGGATGTGGTGACCACGATGCTCGATGAAAGCATTCCGCTGACCACGCTCGAATACGACGAGTGGGGCAATCCGAACGAGGTCGATGCATACAAATACATGCTGTCGTACTCGCCCTATGACAACGTGAAGCCGCAGGCATATCCCGCGATGTTCGTTACCACCGGCTTGTGGGATAGCCAAGTGCAGTACTTCGAGCCCGCGAAATGGGTGGCGAAACTGCGGGCGTTGCGCGTTAATGATGTGCCGCTGCTGTTTCACGTGAACTTGGAAGCCGGCCATGGCGGCAAATCAGGCCGTTACCAGCACATGCTCGAGATCGCACGCGAATACGGGTTCGTTCTAGGTTTACGGGCAGGCAAGCTTGCGATTCTCACTCATCCCAAGGCGGGCTCGACCGGCTTACACTCCGCGACACCATGAATTCCGGCTATATCCTGCTCGCGGACGACAACCCTACCGACGCGGAACTGACGATCCGCGCTCTGGAGATTGCCGGCATCACTCAGCAGATCGTGTGGGTGCAAGACGGCGAGGCCGCCTTGCAGTTCGTTTTTCGCAGCGGGGTTTATGCGCAGCGCACGCCGGGCAATCCGCGACTCATGCTGCTCGATTTGCACATGCCGAAAATCGATGGGCTCGACGTGCTGGCGCAGATCAAAGCGGATCCGGCAACTCGCTCCACCCCCGTCGTGATCATGTCTTCCTCGGATCAAGAGTCCGACATGGTTCGCAGCTTCTCGCTGTACGCCAACAGCTACATCGTCAAGCCGGTGGACTTCCGGCAGTTCACCGATCAGGTGGCGCTGCTCGGCAAGTATTGGATGCAGGTCAACCGGGTCGGTTAGCTAGAACCTATCTCAAAAGCCCAGGTTCTTGTCATGTGGTCGCGCCGTGAACTCATCGCACAAATCGCTGCAGGCTTAGGAGCGTTCGCGACCACCGGCCCGGCGCTCGCTGCAACCAAGAGAAAGCCCGTTCCGCATCGCATGCTCAAGCGCCCCATTCGTTCCGCAAAACAAGATGAGTCCCTGCCGGTGATTGGCATGGGTACCTGGAACACGTTCGATGTGGGTGCGAGCGCAGATGAGCGCCAGCCACTCGTCGGCGTCCTGAAGGCTTTTTACGATGCGGGCGGCAGCGTGATCGACAGCTCGCCCATGTACGGCAATGCCGAGTCCGTCAGCGGAGATCTCATCGAAGCGTTGAGCGCGCAGCCCAAGACATTCTATGCAACCAAGGTCTGGACTCGCGGTCTGGATAACGGCGTCGCGCAGATCGAACAATCGATGCGGCGCATGAAAACCTCGCGACTGGATCTACTGCAGATCCACAACTTGCTCGATTGGCGCACGCATCTGTCTACGTTGCGCCGAATGCAAATCGAAGGGCGCGTACGCTACTGCGGCGTGACTCACTACACCGAGTCCGCCTACCCCGATCTGGAAACTGCGCTCACCACAGAGGCCTTCGATTTCGCGCAATTCAACTATTCCATCGCGAGCCGTGAAGCAGAAAAGCGCTTGCTCCCGCTATGCCAGGAACGCGGCATTAGCGTGCTGATCAATCGACCTTTCGAGGAAGGCGATCTTTTTACGAGGGTGCGTAATCACAAACTGCCTGCATACGCGAAGCACCTGGGCGTCCACTCGTGGTCGCAATTTTTCCTCAAGTTCATCATCTCGCACCCGGCCGTCACCTGTGTGATCCCGGCCACTTCCCGCGTCGAACACATGCAGGACAACTTGCAGGCGGGTTTCGGCCCCATGCCGGATGCGAAGCTTAGGGAGCGGATGGCGCGGGATGTGATGAAAGCTTGAATGACGGCTCGTTTCGCGAGCAAGAAGGCCTTCGGCAGGAAGGACGTTGCGTCAGGAGGGGCCTAGCGGCAGGCCAGAACAGCTCTGACCTGACGTTAGTCCTTCCTGATGCGAAAGCATCCTTCTTGACGAATGTCCCTCGTGATCGCGAAGCGATCCGTCATTCTTGGTCGCACTCGTGCCCCATGGCTTTGCTCTGAGCTGCCACTCCGTCACCCCATCACCTCATCACCCCATTACTTCCCCATGCGGCTCCGCCGCACGCAATGTGCTCCACTTCTCTTTTCCGCCTTCCCTAAGCCACGCTTTCGTGCGAAGACGAGAGCCTGCAGTCATACTTTTTCGCTAACGTAAACACGCACCTGGCGACACTTGCGCCGGAAGAACAGCAGAACTCGGACGAGCTCTGTGGGAGAGGGGCATGGGATTGATCTTGATCGCGTTCGAACGCGAGTCGGAACAGACCGCGGTCGAGCAGCTGCTCGCCAGCCGTAAGCATCGCATCGTGAAAGCGGCTAATGGACTCGCGGCACTCGATGCTGCGCGACGCGAAACGCCGGATTTGATGATTTCGGACATCGTGCTGCCGCGCATGGATGGCTTCGCCCTGTGCCGCAAGTGGAAGCAGGATGAGCGGCTGCAACGCGTTCCTTTCGTCTTCTACACTCGACGTCACGACGATCCCAAATACGAGCGTTTCGCACTGGAACTCGGCGCGGAGCGATTCTTGGCGCGCTCGGTTCCGGTGGAGTCTCTGACTGCGGCGGTCGATGAACTGTTGGCAAATGGCGCTTCGAAGCTCGGCAGCACGGCGCCCCTTCCGGCGTTGAACGAAGAAGCGTTGCAGCGAGTGCAGGCCGAGGAGAACGCGCGAAGCGAGGCATTACAGCGCGCTACTCAGACACAAGAGCGCCTGCGCGTACAACTCGCGGAGTTGCAGGCGAGCAATCAACGCTTGAGCGCCGGCGAAGGACGTTTCCGGATGCTCTTCGAAGGCAATCCACTGCCGATGTGGATCGCGGATCGAGCGACGCAAGGATTCATCGCCGTCAACGATGCAGCACTCGCAACGTACGGTTACGCGCGCAATGAATTTCTCGCGCTCAAAGCCAGTGCGTTGTTGGCACCCGCGCAGGAGGAAGATTCGGGCGTGACGATGCATCGTCGCAAAGATGGCAACGTCATTGCGGTGGCATTGGCGATCCGCGACATCGAATTCGATGCGCGCAGCGCGCAGTTAGTCTGTGCCATCGATCTAACCGAACGTCTTGCGTTTGAACAGCAGATCCAACAAAAGGCCGCGACTGGCCGCGCGGTTCTCGAAGCCGCTCCGGATGGATGTCTGATCTTGGACAACGAGGGCAACGTGTTGGATGTGAATGCCGCGTACTGCCGCATGTCGGGCCACAGCCGCGAAACGCTGTTGAAAATGCGCGGTGTCGATCTAGAAGATCAAAGCTCGGGAGAAGCGACTCAACGTCTGCAATTGGGACGCGTGCGTGGCGGCAGCCGCTACGAAACCAAGCTGCGCCGCGCGGACGGTTCACCGCTTGACGTCGAAGTAAGCGTCGGCCCATTGGAGAATTCCCGTGGCGATTCCATCATGCTGGTCCGCGACATCTCGCAGAGGCGGCGCGATCAGATTGCTCAGCGGCTATCGCAGCGGCAGCTGCAATTCGTCGTGGACTTGATGAAGCAGGCCGAACAGGTCGATGAGTCGACGATCGTGGGCCGCGTGCTGGAGCAAGCATTGGAGGTGACGGACAGTTCTCTTGCGTTTCTCTACTTCGTCGATACTCAGGGGAAAACGATACACCTCGCCGCGTGGCGCGATCGTGCGCAATCGCACGCGACCATGGCGCAAGCAGAACCGAAGCCCCTGACTCGAGCGGGCGTGTTTACGGAGTGCGTGCGTGCCCGGCATCCAACCTCGAGCAATGATCTTGCGCGCAAGCCGCAACAAGATGGATTGCCTGATCTACAGCGCTACTTGGCGGTGCCGATGATCGAGGGCGACGAAACCGTCGCGATCTTGGGCGTCGCGAATCGGGAGGCGAGCTACGCGGCCGAAGATCAGCGTGCTCTAAGCGCGTTAGCGGACGGCGTTTGGCGCGTATTGCATGCGCGGCGTGCTCACGCGCGCACGATGCGATCGCTGCAACGAACCGATGTCGCGTTACAAGGCATGATCGATTCGTTCGTTCGCATGAGCGAGCGCCACGATCCATACACCGCCGGCTCTTCGCGTCGGGTTGCCGCGCTTGCCATCGCTCTGGCTCGCGAGGTGGGTCTGGACGGTGAGCGCCAACATGGCCTGCGCGTTGCCGCCTTGCTGCATGACATCGGCAATTGCGCCGTGCCCGCAACCATTCTTTCCAAGCCAGCGCCGCTCACTGAAACAGAATTGGCGTTAATGCATACGCATGTCGAAGAAGGATGTCAGTTGCTCGCAGATATCGATTTCGGGGCGCCCGTTGCGGACATCGTGTATCAGCATCATGAGCGTGTGGACGGCAGCGGATACCCGCGTGGATTAAAAGGCGATGAGATTCTCTTGGAGGCGCGCATCCTGGCGATTGCCGATACGGTTGAGGCGATGTGTTCGCCCCGTCCATATCGTCCCGCGGCCACCGTCGATGCGGCGATCGAAGAAATCAATCGCGGTGCCGGACGTCTCTACGACCTGAAGCTCGTTGCCGCATGTACACGCTTGTTTCGTCAGCACGGATTCGTACTGGGCGAATAGCTCGTCAGTCACTTTGCCGACTGCCTTGATCAACTTCCCGCGTCGACTCATGCGACATCGCCGCAGGTAACGCTGCGGCCAAGTCCGGTCGACAAATCCTTACAGCGTCTCCCTCGCGGAAGCCTCGTCGTCTCGCGGCGACGTCGGTTGATCTTCGACCTCAGTGCGTTTGCCCATCTCAACCGCGCGGCGTTGCGCAATCATCCGATATGTCACCTCGACATGGCCGATGCAGACTGCTTGCGTCGGACAAGGGCAAAACTCTCGAGAGAGAGTGACGCAAAGCCTCCGGTCCTCGGGCGCGCGAAGCGCCACGGATAGCGGGGTTGCCGCAAGCGATGACTTGCGTGAAGAGATAAACGCGAAGCGCTCCTGCGCCTTCGACTCGCTTACTTCCCTTGCCGGACATGGGGGCCGCTGTGCATCCGCTCAGCGCGCCATTTCAGAAGTGATGCGCTGTCGGAGTGTCCGCAATGCGTTTGACGTCGTTTCTCGACGCTCGCCGTTTGGCGAAGCTGAGTCTTTCTCTATTGGTTCTCGATGCGAGTGCTGCTCACGCGGCTACAAATCTGCCGCCGACGATCTCCGGTCAGCCGGGAACCTGGGTGTACGTGGGTTCGCAATACAGTTTCCGTCCCGCCGCCGCGGATCCCGAAGGTAAGGCGCTTACGTTCACGATCGTCAATAAGCCAACTTGGGCGCGTTTCGATAGCGCAACCGGACGCATGTACGGCACGCCGAGCACGGTCGGTTTATGGATGAGCATTGGCATCAAAGTGAGCGACGGCGTAAATACCACTTCTCTTCCCGCCTTCTCGATACGCGGTCGGTCCCGAACCAACGTGGCGCCGACCATCTCCGGGACACCGCCGACGAGCGCAACGATCGGCAAGACCTATTCATTCAAGCCGACGGCAAACGATGCGGACGGCGATCCGCTGCTTTACACGATTGCGAATAAGCCGAGCTGGGCATCGTTCGACAAGTGGAGCGGCACGCTAACGGGCACCCCGAGCATTGCAGCCAGCTACTCGAACATCACCATCACGGCGAGCGATGGCAGCAAGAGTGCGACGCTGCCCGCCTTTGCGATCACTGTGAAAGCAAACTCGGCGCCGAAGATCAGCGGCACGCCGACGACATCGGTCATTGCGAATCAGGCATATAGTTTTCAGCCGAGTGCAAGCGATGCGAATGGCGATACGCTTGGCTTCAGCGTGCAAAACAAACCCAGCTGGGCAACCTTCAGCACCACGACAGGAAAGCTCGCGGGTACGCCGACTGCCGCAGGCACGTTTAGCAACATCATCATCAGTGCGAGCGACGGCAAACTCATCGCTTCGCTGCCCGCATTCGCGATCAAGGTCAATCCGGTTCCAAACTCTGCACCGGTGATCTCCGGCACACCGCTGAAATCCATCGACAGTGGCACGAGCTACAGCTTTAAGCCCAGTGCATCGGATGCGGACGGCGATACGCTGACGTTCTCGATTGCAAACCGTCCCGCGTGGGCCGCATTCAATACATCGACCGGTCAACTTTCGGGGACACCGAGCTCGAGCAACGCAGGCAGCTTCGCCAACATCGTGATCAGCGTCAGTGACGGCAAGGCCAGCGTTGCGCTGCCGGCTTTCAGCATCAACGTGATCGGAGATCAGCCCGGCACTGCGTCGTTGACCTGGACGGCGCCCACGCAAAATGTTGATGGTTCGTCGCTTACGGACCTGGCGGGCTATCGAATTTCGTACGGCACTTCAGCCAGTGCACTGGCGCAGACCATTCAAGTTGCGAATCCGAGCTTGACTGCATACGTGATCGAGGGACTGCCGACGGGCACTTATTACTTCGCCGTGCGTGCTTACACATCGCGAGGCAATGAGAGTGCAAATTCGAATTTGGCTTCGAAGGCGGTGCGCTGATGTAAGTCGCGACACGAGGCGCCTGTGCGGCGCCTCGTGTGTGATGAAAAGGTGATGAGGTAATGAGGTGATGAAGTGATGCAGCGATAGCGCTGCGCGCGTGAACGGCGAAGGATTTCACTTTTTCGTAGAGCGTCGCCCTTAATGCATCTGGTGAGCTACGCGTTTCACTTCATTACTCCATCACCTCATCACTTTCATGTTACGTCAAACGTTCGTACGACTTATGTAATGGTTGTAAGTCTTTTATGTCGGCTGGTACAGACAATTGCTTTCGTTATGTTGCTGTTGTCTACTCGCTCACGCTTCGCAAGGGCATAACCGTCGAAAGACGGCGACGCAAAGCCTCCGGTCCGAAGGCGCAGTGGTGCGCAGGATAGCGGGGTTGCCAGCGGCAGCTTCTTCGTAAGAAGCCCGTTGCTTCCCTTCTACCGTTCCCACTTCCGTCTTCATCTGTAGCTTCGCTTGCAAAGCGCACCGCATGCGGTGACGCGCAGACGATGCATGCGCGCGGTTGACGAAGAACCAAAGGGAGCAGCGCAAGTTGAAACGGGCAAACTCGCCGAAAGGCGGGGACGCAAAGCCTCCGGTCTACGAGACTCAGGTCTTACGACAGCGGGGTTGCCACATGAGCCGAGCGCAAGCTCGAGTGCCATGTGTAACGGATCAGGCGCCTCGCCTGGTCCATCGTGCTTTCTTGAGCACGTGTTCCAACGTTTCGCGTCCGTCGCGAGACGTTGTCATTGCCCGATCGCCGGCGCATCGGCGGCTCCGGATTGCTGAGGTGGAACGCAGCATTCGCCAGAGGTTTCGGCAATGAACACGACGCTTTCAATTCGAAAACACCTGTCGCGCACACTGCTAACTGCAGCGTTTGCTTTTGCGCTGGCGGGCTGCTTCCAAGAAAAATCCGATAAGGCCGAGCCTGTCGATACGTCGGGTGCGCCGACTGTCACGCCCTCAACACCTTCAACACCGTCGACACCGTCGGAGCCAGCCGCAATCAATCACTCGCCCGACATCACTGGCGATCCGCCGCTCGCAGTTGAGGCGGGCACGTCGGTTTCGTTCGAGCCGCAAGCGAGCGATGACGACGGCGATTTCCTCGAATTCTCGATCACGAACCAGCCGTCGTGGGCCGAGTTCAGCACCGAGACCGGCGCGCTCACGGGAACGCCGACCGACGCGGATGTCGGCGAGACTTCAGATATCACCATCACCGTGACCGACGGCCGCGATACGCGCTCGATCGGTCCGTTCAAGATGCGCATCAATCCGCGCAACCAACCGCCGCCGTCCAACAACGCGCCAACGATCTCCGGGACACCGGCACCGACTGTGTTGGCGACGCAGGCATACCTGTTCACGCCGGATGCCGCTGACGTCGATGGCGACAAGCTTTCGTTCTCAATTTCCAATCGTCCGTCGTGGGCGAAATTCGCGAGCTCCACGGGCACATTGTCCGGCACTCCGACGATCGCCAATGTCGCAACCTATTCGAACATCGTCATCCGCGTGAGCGATGGCCACGTGACGACTGCGTTGCCGGCGTTCTCGATTCAAGTTCAAGGTCCGACGAACAACGCACCGGTCATCTCGGGTTCACCCGGCACCAGCGCGCCAGTGTCGCAGCTCTATTCCTTCAAGCCGCAAGCGACCGATGCGGACGGCGATACGCTGAAGTATTCGATATCTAACAAGCCAAGCTGGGCTTCGTTCAGCACCAGCACCGGCACGTTGAGCGGCACGCCAGCTGCGGCCAACGTCGGTAACTACGCAAACATCGTGATCAGCGTGACGGACGGACGTGCATCCGCATCGCTCGCGCCGTTCACGATCAACGTGCAGTCTTCTGCGAACCACGCTCCTACGATCATGGGATCGCCGGCAACGAGCGCCATGGTCGGAGCGGGCTATACGTTCCAGCCGACCGCTTCCGATAGCGACAACGACACGCTGGCGTTCAGCATTCAAAACAAGCCGTCGTGGGCGAGCTTTAGCTCTGCGACCGGAGCGCTGACGGGCACACCAAGCGGCACCGGCACGTTCTCGAACATCATCATCAGCGTGAGCGACGGCAAAACGAGTGTGTCGCTGCCGGCATTCACGATTGCCGTCAGCGGCAGCACGAATCGCGCGCCCACATTGAGCGGCTCGCCGGCGCTCAACGTCTCGGCAGGGACTGCGTATGCGTTCCAGCCGGCAGCGAACGATGCGGATGGCGACAAACTCACGTTCAGCATTCAGAACAAACCGACCTGGGCAAGTTTCAGCACGAGCACCGGTGCGCTCACTGGATTGCCGAGCACGAGCAACGTCGGTTCCTACTCGAACATTCGGATCAGCGTGAGCGACGGGTCGAACTCGGTTTCGCTGCCCGCCTTCACGATCAACGTCATTCAATCCGGGTCCGGTACCGCCACGCTAAGCTGGCAACCGCCGACCCAGAACACCGACGGATCGGCGCTGAACAACCTGAGCGGCTTCAAAGTCGCATACGGTACTTCGAGCTCGTCGCTCACCAACGTGGTCACCCTGGCGAATCCGGGACTCACCTCGTATGTCGTGACTGGCCTCGGCTCGGGCACTTGGTACTTCGCGGTGACCGCCTACAACTCATCCGGTGTGGAGAGCAGCCTCTCTAACCTGGCAAGCAAGACGATCCCGTAATTCGTCCGCGCTCCCGACCCCGAAAGCCCGCCTACGCGGGCTTTCGTTTTCTTAACGTCGAGGCCCGAGCTCACGGCCTGAGCGGCAAAGTCGAAGTGCTATGCTGCGGCGCTCTTCGTACGGAGTGCTGTATGAAACGTTTCCGCTGCGGCTTTCTACTCTTGCTGCTCGGGGTCTGCGCTCACGCGGCGCCGGCGTCCAACCCCCGCGTCGATTTCAATCAGACGATATTGCCGAATGGCTTGAAGGTCCTCTTCGTCGAGGATCATTCGGCGCCCGTCGTCGCTGTGAGCGTCGTGTACGACGTCGGTTCGCGTAACGAACGCGAAGGCCTGACCGGCTTTGCGCATCTGTTCGAGCACATGATGTTCAAAGGCTCGCAAAACGTGGGCGATGGCGAGCACTTCTTTCAGGTGTTCTCCAACGGCGGCACGATGAACGGGTCGACCAACGCCGACGTCACCCTGTATTACGAAACGCTTCCTGCCAATCAATTGGAACTCGCGTTGTTCTTGGAAGGCGATCGCATGCGCTCGCTTGCGATCACGCAAGAAAAGCTCGACAACCAGCGCCAGGCCGTACAAGAAGAGCGGCGCCTGCGCCTAGACAATCAGCCGTATGGCAAAGCCGATGAGCGCTTCGGCGAGTTGATGTACGACAACTTCGCGTACAAGCATTCGGTGATCGGTTCGATGGCGGATTTGAACGCCGCCAGCGTGGCTGACGTGGCGAAATTCTTCAAAACGTACTACGCCCCGAACAACGCGGTGCTGAGCGTGGTGGGCGATTTCAAACGAGGGACAGCCGAACAGCTCGTTCGCAAGTATTTCGCTTCAATTCCCAGTCAGGAGGCGCCGCCCGCTGTGGACTTGAGCGAGCCTGAGCAAAAGGCAGAGCGGCGCGAAACGATGGTCGACCCGCTCGCTCGCATGGCGCAGGTTCAAATCGGGTACAAGACCGGTACCGGCAACGAACCCGACCAAGATGCGCTACAAATCCTCTCGACCGTCTTGCAGGGCGGAAACAGTTCGCGGCTATATCAGGAGCTCACGAAAGAGAAGGAGCTCGTAGTGGATGTCGGCGGGTTTGTGGATCGCCGCATCGGTCCGAGTGCTTTGCTGATCGGCGCCACAGTTCGACCCGGGCGCAAAGTAGAGGACGTCGAAGCGGCAATTTATGCAGAGATCGACAATCTCCAGCAGCAGCCGATCTCTGCAGCTGAACTGGAAAAGGCCAAGACCGCTTCTCGGCTTTCGTATCTACAACAGATTCGCAGTTCGCAAACCCGAGCCATTCTGTTGGGAACGTATGCCGTGAAATTCAACGATCCGAATCTGGTGAATACGCGCTTGGATCGGATCAACGCAGTGACCGCCGCGGATGTGCAGCAAGTGGCACAGCGCTACTTGCAAGCGAAGAATCGCACCGTCGTCATTGCGAAGCCGGTGGGAGGTTGAACATGCGATCCATGAAACATCCTTTCCGGTTCGTAGCAGCAGCGTGCGCCCTAGCGTTCGCGACAAGCTCGTCGCACGCTCAAGAGGCAGGCCAGTTGGCTTCGCCCGTGACGAGTTCGGTCAAAGGCGTAGAGCTCAAAGGCAAGGCGCCCGTCAATCACGAACTTCTGAAGGTGCAGTTACCGCGCCCCAAGGAAATCACGCTCAAGAATGGTTTGCGCATCTCCCTGCTCGAAGATCACAAGCTGCCGACCTTTTCGATGCAGTTGATCTTCCACGGCGGCGGCCTTGCTGATCCACCTGATCGCCGTGGGCTCGCGATGATGACCGCGGCGATGATGGATGAAGGCACGCGTTCGCTTAACAGCCGCGAAATCGCCGAGCGACTCGCAGCGCTTGGCGCATCGTTGGGGCTCGATGCATCGCCCTCGTCAGGTGAGAGCACCGTCTCCATCGCAGGCTTGGTCGAGAATCTCGAGCCTTCGCTCGCGCTGCTTGCAGACGTGGTACGCAATCCGACCTTCCCCGAGTCGGAATTGGAAAAATTCAAGGCGAGATTGCGCTCGCAGTTACAGTACCAGCGTTCCTTGCCGGACTTCGTCGCTGAAGAAACGTTCTTGAGAGCGGTGTATCAGACCCATCCTGCCAGCCAGATCGTTCCCGACGAGTCGGTGTTGCAAACAGTGACGCGCAAAGACCTCGAGACGTATCACGCCACGTACTTCGTGCCGAACAATGCGACCGTGATCGTCTACGGGGACGTGGATCTAAAACAAATCGCAGCGAAGCTCGAGCAAGCCTTTGGCGATTGGAAGCGCAGCGACGTGCCTACAACGAAAGTGGTCGAGGTGCAGCCGCTGAAGAAAGCCAAGATCATGTTGATCGATCGGCCTGGGTCGGTGCAGACGTCCTTGTTGATCGGCAGCCTAGGAATCGAGCGGACCAGTCCGGATTACTTTGCGATGCTGGTGATGAATCACATCTTGGGAGGCGGGCCGGCATCGCGGTTATTCATGAACCTGCGCGAAGATAAAGGCTACACCTACAGCGCATCGAGCCAGTTCGACGGGTCGAGCTTTCCCGGCGTGGTGCTGGCCGAAACTGACGTCCGGACCGATGTAACCGAGGGCGCCTTGCATGAACTGACAGCGGAGATCGATCGCATTCGCACGCAGCCAGTGCCGGAGAAGGAGCTCGAGAATGCGAAACATGCTCTGATCGGGCGCTTCGCCTTGTCCCTTGAATCGCCGCGTGCTTTGGTCTCGAACCTCGCCACTCAGAAGATCTACGGGCTACCGGCCGATTACTGGGATACCTATCCGCAGCACGTTCAAGCGATCACGGCCGAGGACATCAAACGCGTCGCCGACAAGTACTACCGAGCCGATCGGCTGCAAATCGTCGCGGTCGGCGATGCGGCGTCGGTGCGCAAGACGTTGGAGAAATACGGCAGCGTCGAAACTCCAGTGCCGGAGCGTCCTGCGCAGTAACCTCACATTCGACGGCTAGTTTGCCATCGTGAAGCGCACGCGCAGGATGGCACGTTGCGATGTGGCTGCGCCGTTCTTGATGACGGGTTCGAATTTCCAGCGCTTGACGGCATCGAGTGCTGCCTTCTCGAATACGTCGCGCGGGTCCGCATCGCGCACGATGAGCTCATCCGTATCTCCCTGCGGCGTGATGGTGAACTCGATATCGACCCAGCCTTCGATGCCTTTTCTGCGCGCATCCAATGGATAGTTCGCGGCGACCTCTTGACGTCGCGGCAGTAGGGCGGCTTGCACTGGCGTATTCGCTTGCGCCTGCGCCCGAGCGGCATCCACTTGTTGCTTCAGAGTGCGCGTCGTTGTCATTCCCGGCAGCAGGGTCTCTGCCGCTTTGACGAACCGATCGGCAGTCTCGATATCGTTCGCGGCCAGGGCAGTGCGAGTCTGCTCCAGCAGTGCAAATGCGAGCCGTTGCTGTTCAGCGCGAACCGAAGGCGAATCCGGGCTGCGTGCGTGCAATTCCAGCAATCGTTCAAAGGCGTTGTCGCCTGGCGGTTCGATCAGCACGCCGCGTTCACGCAAGCGCGTCGCGATCGCCAGTTCTTCGGCAATCACGGTCTCACCGTCAGTCGGGGAGGCTGTTTCGTTACTCGATGGCGAACCCGGTGCGGCCTGCGGCTCCTGGCCGGCGGAAGCTTGTGCAAGGGTATTTGGTTGTTCCGGCTCGGTCGGCGTTGCGTCACTAGCGAGCGCCGAGTTCTCAACCGATCCTGCAGGAGCGACATCCGGCTGTTGAGCTGGCGGAGGAGGCACGGCAACGCGAGCACGCTGCAGAACCACGATGCTTTGTCGAAATTCGGCTAGTCGCGGGTGATTCGGCTGTAGCCGTTGCAACTGCGCCAGCGACGAAGATGCATCGCGAAGATTGCGGCTCGCGATCGCAGCTTCGATTTGTTTCGTGAGTACGTCGAAGGTTCGCTGGATGCCAGCGCGCGCGTCCGGATGATTCGGCTGCAACCTCAGGACGCGTTGATAAAACTCGAGTGCGTTGTCGCCCTTGGGTTCGACTAATCGTCCGGTGGCAAGCGCGATGTTGGCGCGGGCGAGATAATCGGCGACTTGATCCTGAGTCGTGGGACCGGAGGCGGTAGGTTGTACTGCGGGTGAGATCGAGTGCTTCTCGTTTGATCGCCACAGCACCACCCCACACAAGATCGCGAGCACGGCGGCCGCGCCGGCAGCATAGCGGCGAATTGGCGAACGTCCCGCCATCGTTCGAACCGTACGCACGGTGGCGAGCGCGATGGGTTCGAACGCCTGCATTTCCTGATAGCGGCGCGTGGCTGCACCGATGAACAACTGCGCGCGCGGTGGCGAGATCGGCTTGTGCAGAAACCGATATACGCGACCGCTGCTGACGAGAGGTGTCACGCTGGCTTCTTCTTCGCGCCGTCCCGTGGCCATGAGGATGAGCTCGGGAAATTGCGCATTGAGGCGCGTGAGAAGGGGCGCTGCGTTGCCGTGCAGCGTGCCGAGATCGGCTATGAAAATCCCGCAGCGGCCATTGACGAGCAGATCGACCGCGGCTTCCGCGGTTTCGACGTGATGAATCGCGTGTTCCGAACTGCAGGCTTCGCGCAGTGTCGCGAGAAGCCTGCTATCGGCAGTGAGGATGACAACGTCTAAGAGGTTGCGCGTTGACTTTGTGTCCGCGTGCGACGCAGCACTGATTCCATTCTGCCGCGTACTCTGCACCGGACACTCGCTCGGTCATTCGAGACAAACGACCAGTTGCGCGGAGTGACTGCGCCAGTTGATCGGGATGACGAACGAACGCATGTTTTCCGGCGTGACGACTTTCTCCGGTTCTCCCGCGACGACCGTCGGCACCGAAATCATGAAGTCTTTGCCGAAATCGCGACGTGCATTGCCGGAAATGGTGTTGGCGACTTCGCCCACCAGATCGCACATGTTCTCTTGGGTGAGCTCGGTTTCGCCCATGCGCATCAACATGACCGTCAGCATGGGACGCGAGGCAGTGAAGTACACGATCCCGCGACGCTTGCCGGCGATGCTGATCAGACCCGTGAACTCTTGAACCGTCGGACGACCTTCCTGAACGATATACGGTGAACCGACCGAAGCCGGTTGATTCGCTGCAGTCGCGAAGTAATGCGTCGTTCCTTCGACAAAGGTCTCCAATTCAACTTTAGTCATCATTGCTGGCGCCTCTCAGCAGTTCCTCCAGCGCTTCGGTCAGCTGGCGATCTGTGAATGGTTTGCAGAGAAAGCCGTTGGCTCCCTTCTTCAAGGCCTCGATAGCGGTGGCTTTGTCGGAAAGCGCCGAGATCACTAGGATGAGAACGTCGGGTTTGATCTTCACCAAGTTCTCTACGCATTCGATGCCATCCATCTCGGGCATCGTAATGTCCATTGTGACGACGTCTGCCGGTTCCTTGCGGAAGGCCTCGACGGCTTGCTTGCCATTCGCCGCGGTGGCGATGACTTGCAGTCTTTCGATCTGCAGCTCGCGCTCGATTTTGCGACGAATGATGTTCGAATCGTCGCAAATCATGAGCTTGAGCTTACCGTTCGTCAACGGTTGAGCTGTTGCGGTTGCGCTCGCCATTGCTGTCCCTCGTTACAGTCTTGTTTCGGTTATGCGGCAACGGCGCGCTCGGTCGCCGGCAGCCAAATCTTGAATTTCGAGAATCGGCCCCCTGCCGATGCCAGTCCGACGCGGCCGCCCAGTTCGGCCACGAGGATTCGCACTAGATCCATCCCCGCACCGCGGCCCGCGTCGGTGGTGACGCGATCTGCAGTCGAGAAACCGGGGCGGAAAATCAAGGCCATCGTCTGACGCGGATCGAGCAGCGCGGCCTGTGCTTGTGTGATCAGACCACGTTGCACTGCCACCTCTTTGATGCGCTCGAGCTGCAAGCCGCGACCGTCGTCTTGGACGACGAGTTCGTAGCCTTCGTTGCCGCGCTGATGGAATTCGACTGCCAGCGTTCCCGTGGCCGACTTACGCGATTTCGCGCGCTCGTTCGGATCTTCGATGCCGTGAACCACTGCATTGCGAACCAGCTGAATCGTGATGTCTTTGACCGCACGACGATAGCTTTCCGGCACGGCTTCCAAGCCAGTGCAGCGCAACGCGACCTGCTTGGACTGGCTGCTCGCGACGCGAGCGGCGAGATCTTCGAGCGTGCGTTCCAATCCTGATGCAACTTCGCCGGAATCGCTCGCGCGTGCTGCCGGAGCGGCTTCGGGAGCGGGGCTTTCGGCTTTGCCGGCGAGCCATTGGTCGACCTTTGCAGCTTCGACTTGGCCGCCTGCGGTGCGGCGCGTCGCGATCGCTTGGTGCAAGTCGACGAGTCGACCCAGCATTTCGCGAACCTGCGCCAAGTGGTTGAAGAGATCGTCTAGCTTGACGACGAGCGGCAGGAAGTCGCTGCCCGAAAGTGTCGAACGGCCCTTCAAATCGTTGAGAGACTCTTCGAAGGCGTGAGCTCGCTGCTCCACCGTCTTCAAGCCGAGAGCCGAAGCTTCGCCCTTGACCGCGTGCACCTGACGATAGATGCCGTCGATCTTGGCGCGGAACGCCGACTCTTCGCGAGCGGGCTCCTTCAAGATCGAGTTCACCATCTTCAGCGACACATCCGCGTCCGTGAGGAACCCCGTCAAGCTGTCTGGCTCGACGTGCAGGATGCGCAACAACAGATCGAGCTGCGCTTGCGCCTTTTCTTGCGACTCTTGCAGTTCGCGCGAGAGCATCACGCGCTTGGTGACGTCGTTGACCGTCACGAGCAAGTGCGAAAGGTTGTTGCCTTCGGACTTCACGCGGTTGAAATCGAATTCGAGGAAGTGCGTGTCGAAACCGCCGGCCGGGTTGTCGAAGTGCACTTCGACCTCGTTCAACGGATTGATGGTCTTGACCAGCTTTTCGTTGACGCGTTCGCCCCAGAGCAGCGCTACGTAGTCCATCGCGGTCTTGAGCGTCTTCTCCGGAACGATGCCCTTGAGCAGCGAATCGAAGGTTTGGCCGGCAAAATCTTCCCGCCGGAAGATCGAGTTCAGCGCCATCGAACGCTCGGTTCCGATCTTCAGGTCTTTGTCGAGCAGGAACAGACCTTCGTTCACAGTGCGCAGAATGTCAGCCGTTTCTTTGCGTGCACGATTCGACACGGCTTCGTCGTTGCGCATGTTGCGGGCGAAGTAGAAGAAGATCGCGCCAAGCAACAACGCGGCTGCGGCCATACCGCCGACTTGCACGCCGCGCAGTACTGCAGCGCGGTGATCGCTATCGGCTTCGACTTTCGCGCCCAGCTCGCCCATGGTGCGGCCCAACTGTGCGTACGAAGCGGCGCCGAATTCATTCAACTTCTGCACGGCCTCGACCAGGCGCTTGCCGCGCGGGCTGTATTGAACGCCGACCGGACCCGTGGGCGCAGCAGCTGCAGCTTTACCTTTCTCAGCCGCCGGCGGTGCGACAGCCATGGCGGGCTCCGCCGGGTACGGCGAACCTGCGAATCGCAAAATGGGGTCGAGTTTCTGTTTGTACGCTTCCCACACCTTCACGGTTGCCGCCACTGAGGCCTGCGCCTCGGCGCTGCTCAGTGAACCGACGGAGATGACATCGCCCGATGGGGTGGAGATCATGCCGCCGCCGGCAAGACCACTCAGCGCGTGGTCATAAATGTTTGCCGCTTTGCGCAGCGCTTCGAGATCGTCATCGATCTTCGCGCCTTGCTGCAGTTTCTCGCCGAGCGCGACACCCGCTTCATAGACGGCGCGTGGCTGAGTTTGCTGCTGCGACAGGAATTTCACGGCCGCGACGCTTTCGGCGAATTGCCCGGCGGTGCCGTGGTTGTACGCGAGAATGATGGCGTTAAACACCAGAAAGCCGGTGATCGCCCAGACGATTCCCTTGTACCGACCTAAATCTAAGATGCCCATGAACAGTCCCCTATGACCGAAGAATCGACGTATCGCAGTTCTTGAGTGTCGATGCGTCGCGTGCCGAACCCCGTCTCACATACGAATAAACAAGACTCCGAGACTCGGCGAACCGTGCTCGTATCTGACAATAAGCTGCGTTCAGGCGCTCGAACCAGTTCCCGTTTTCCAAATCCAGAAACTTGCGCCAGTTCAAACTTTCGAGCAGAAAGCTGCGTGATTAGGCGCCTCCAATCTGCGCATTTGTCTGATTGCCACTGCAGCGCAGGGCCTAATCTAGAGCTTTTCCATCGCGCGGGCAGCGGGGTTCACCACAGTGCTTTGCTGTGACGGCGCCGCAACAACTGGGGGCGACGGGCATAATCCGCCGGCTGCAAAAGGCCGCGGATACCGCTATCGGGCGCCTGACGCTTTTTCACGACAGCCGTCATAATCCTAATGTAGGCAAGCACTTAGACGCAGGCTAGGGAGCATTCGGCCCTCGACACTGATCCGCGCCAACGCCATGATGTGGACCCTCTTTGCGGGATAGGTCCGCGGGACTCATGAGCGCAGACATCGAGTTCAAATCGCACGTCAACGTGGCTCAGCGGGCCGCGCTCGAGGCATTGCTCTACTTCAATGCGTGCCAGTGCCGCGTCAGCGAGCGCATTGCGAATGCGGTGGAGAAGTTCGGTGCCCCCGAAATCGTCGCCGATCGCGATCGGCTGCGTATTTTTTTGAAGAACTACCCCGAGGTGCAATCGCTGTTTGCGATCGAGCGCTCCACCGGCAGGCCGATCGGCGTTGCCATCTATATGCGGCAGGATTTGGAGCACATCACGGTGATGCACGTTGGCGTCGCGGGCGAATATGCGACTGGCGGCAGGCATGCGCGTGCACAGGTACTGCTGCGTCTGCTGAAAGAGGTGCGCCGTTCCGCCCGGCGAGTCAAGGGCGTGCGCAGCCTGGAACTCTATTACGTTACCAATCGCAGCCATGCGAACCGCTGGCGCGATGCAGCCAAAGCTGCTCTCTAACACTATTTCGTAGATGTATCGATGAACGGCGCGCGCGCGTCTTCGTTTTCTTTGTGTCGCAAGATTGCCGTGATCGCCACAGCGATGCTCGCATCGTTGCTGGTGCTCAGCATGCTGGGGCGTCTGTTTTGGATTTTCGATTTACTGACGCACTTCAGGCCTTATCTCGCGCTGGGACTTCTGTTTAGCAGCACGATCTCGCTCCTCTGCGGCGAGCGGCGCATCGCGATCGTAGGTCTCCTGCTTTGCATTGTCAGCGTGATCCAACTCGTTCCATATGTTCGGCCGCGCCCGGCTCCCGCAGTCCACCAATCCGAACGGTTTCGTTTGGTGACCTTCAACATCTGGCACCACAATGCCGAGATCGCGCGCATTGCGCGATTCCTCGAGCATTCGGATGCGGATGTGTTGGTGATTCAAGAAGCCACTGCGATGCAAGCCAGGCAGTTGCAACAGCGATTGACCTCGTACCGCCACGCGCTGCTCGATGGAACCTTCGACGACGGGACGATCGTCTTCTCGCGCTGGCCCATGGAGGATGCGCAATATTTAGAACTCACCGACCGCGGTGCCCGTGCGGCATCCTTGAGCGTTCGCTGGCGCGACCGCTCCGTGCAGATAATTGGGGTGCATCTGCATTGGCCATTGGGACGCCGCGTTTCCAAATTTAGGAATGCAGAGCTATTGGGGCTGGCGAAGTTGGCTGCGAACAATGCAGCGCGGCCGCTTCTCGTCGCCGGCGATTTCAACATCACGCCCTGGTCGAGCTACTACCAGCAGTTCGTGAAGGACTCGACGCTGAGCGACTCGGATTGGGGCCAGGGCTTACCGGCGAGCTGGCCATCGGTGCTCGGTCCGCTCGGGATACGCATCGATCATTGTTTGCACTCTGCGCATTGGGACGTGATCGCCACGCACACCGGCCCCGAGTTGGGTTCCGATCACTTGCCGGTGACCGTCGATCTACAGCTGCGCGCTGTGCATTAGCGCGCTTTCTTGATGATGTAGCCGCCGGATTTTTGATCCGGCTCGAGCGTCAGCAGCCCGCGGGTCTGTGCCTGCTCCAGCAGTTCGCTGAAGGTGCGAAATCCATAATAGCTTTCGTTAAAGCCCGGACTGCGGCGTTTCAGCGTCTGTTTGACCATCGAGCCCCAAATCTTTTCGTCTTGGTCGCGTTCTTCAGCGAGCGCGTCGATCGTGTCGAGCACTAAGTCGAAGGCCTGCTGCTGACGATCCTCTTCGCTCTTCTCCGCTTTCGGTTGCTCTTTCGGCGCTTCGGCATTTGCGCTCTTCGCGGGACGACGGCGGCTGCGTTGTTTCTTCTCGTCCTGACGCACCAGATCGTCGTAGAAAATAAATTCATCGCAGTTGGCGATGAGCAGATCCGAAGTGGATGTTTTTACGCCCACACCGATCACAGTCTTGTTGTTCTCGCGCAATTTGCTGACCAGCGGCGAGAAGTCGGAATCGCCGCTGATGATGACGAAGGTGTCGACGTGCGCTTTGGTGTAGCAGAGATCCAATGCATCGACGACCAGTCGAATGTCGGCAGAATTCTTGCCCGACATGCGAATGTGAGGAATTTCGATTAGCTCGAAGGATGCTTCATGCATCGGCGCTTTGAATTCCTTGTAACGATCCCAATCGCAATACGCTTTCTTGACCACGATGCTGCCCTTGAGCAACAAGCGCTCGAGAACGCGAGCGATGTCGAACTTCGCATATTTTGCGTCGCGCACGCCGAGTGCGACGTTTTCGAAATCGCAAAACAGCGCCATGCTGGTGATTGGGTGGGACATGTTTGGAGTGGTGACTAGCGGATAGTGACTGGTGACTAGAAAGAGAAGAATCGATTCAGCGCATCTGACTGCAGGTCTTCAGTCTTACCTATCCGCTAGTCACAAGTCACGAGTCACTAAGCGTCACAGCCAATTCTTCCTTCTAAACACCACATACGTCAGCACCATCGAGCCGATCATCAAGCCGATGGAGAAGAAGAAATTGCTGTAATGGCCTGGTAACTCGGGAAGCAGGCGGAAGTTCATTCCGTAGATGCTTGCGATCAACGTCGGCGGCAGGAACAGAACGGCGGCGACGGAGAAAATCTTGATGATGTTGTTCTGTTCGACGTTGATCAGGCCCAAGGTGGCCTCGAGCAGAAACGAAACTTTGGTGCCGAGAAAGCTAGCGTGGTCGGATAAGGAGGTCACGTCGCGACTGTTGGAGCGAAAGCGATCGCGTTGATCGCCGCGCATTTCGACTTTGCCGGACTGCTGGATGTACATCAGCAGCCGTCCCAAGCTCACCAAGCTTTCGCGAGCTTTGGAATTGAGTTCGCCGTTGAATCCGATGCGCTCGATCATCTGGCGCAAGTCGTTGGAGTTGGGCGTCGCGCCGCCGTTGCGAGCGAAGATGTTGCTAGAGACGCTGTCCAGATCGCTGCCGATGCGCTCGAGAATGTCGGCGATACGCTCGGTGAATGCCTCCATGAGGCCGACCAGAATCGAAATCGCACTCTGGCACGCCGCGGGATGTTTTTCCGCGTACGCGATGTATTGCTGAAACGGCTTGGTTGCGATGTAGCGATTCGTGACCAGGCGACCATTCATCAAGATGAACGTCACCGCAGTGCTCACGGGGCGGTCGGTATCCAGATGCGCTGCGACAGTGGCGGTCATATACAAGCCGCCGTTGTCTTCATACAAGCGGTTCGACGCCTCGATCTCTTTCATTTCTTCGCGTGTCGGCACATCGATACCTAGCGTGCGCTCGACCAGTTTTTCTTCGTCCGGAGTCGGCTCGAGCAAGTCTATCCAGACCGCATTGCTGGGAATTTGTCCGTCCGCCCCCAACTCGATTCGAGCCAGGCCGTGCGGCTGAGGTGCGTAGATGTTCAGCATGGAGCAGTCGAGCGATAACTCAGCACTGCGCCGGGGCGATCAGCCGCCGGCCTCATGGACCGCGAGTTCATCGACGATCTCGAACAGATTGGCTTCGCTGCCGGCGCTGCCGAGATCGGTGCGGTACTTTCCATTCACGATGAAGAGCGGCACTGAGTCCACTCGATAGCGTCGGTTCAAGAAGTCTGCGCGTTGCAGTTTCGATTCGACCGCGAACGACGAGAACGTCTTCTTGAAATCGGCTTCGCTCACACCGTGCTCGGCGAAGAAGGCGGCGATCTTCTCGACCGTGTTCAGCGGATTGTTGTTCACGTGTATCTCGCGAAAGATGAGCGAGTGCAGCGAATCGAGCTTGCCGAGTACTTCAGCCGTATAGAACACTCGAGCATGGAGTCGGGTCGCCTCGTTCCACATTGCAGGAATGCGCACGAACTCGGCTTGACTCGGCTTCTCCTTGGAACGCCATGACTCCACTGCAGGATCCAACGCGTAGCAATGCGGACATCCATACCAAAAGACTTCCGCGATCTCGACCTTACCCGGCGGCACGCTCACCGGCTGCGCGGGAACGATCTTTTGATAATTCGTGCCTTCCTTGAATCGCGACGAGGTCGGCGGACCTTCCGGCGCTGCGCCAAGCTTCAAGGCGGGCTGGACGCCGGTTGAAGCAGGCCCCGGCGGCGGCTCGTCATCCGTTTCGCTGATGTCCTCTGCGGGCTCGGTCGCTGCTGGAGCCGCAGTCGGCGTTTGCACTGTCTCTGAGGCGGTGACGCTGTTAGGCGTCTGCGAGGGTTGCTCGGTCGCTTGCGCCGGCTGATTTGCGGGAGCCGACGCAGGTTGTTTGTGGCAACCCGCTACGATGCCGAGCATCAACAAACACGACAGCAGTCCAGCCAGTCTTTTCATTGATGCCCCTTGCAGCGTTGCAGTCGTCGAAACCTAAAGTTAGCGCAGCCCCTGCACGTAAGACGCCACTGCGTCGATTTGTTCGTCCGTCATGCTCGCGGCAACGTTGCGCATCATCTGATTCTGATCGGTTTGGCGAGTGCCGGCACGATACGCCTTCAGCTGATTGACCACGTATGTGGCCTGCTGACCGCCGATCGATGGATAAAGTGCCGTGGGATTACCAGCACCACGCGGGCCATGGCAAGCCATGCAGGCCGGTACGCCTGAGTTGTTGTCGCCGCCGCGATAGATGCGCTGCCCGAGGGAAACCTTGCTCGGCTCAGTTTCGCCACCGCGACGCACTTGCTTGGAGAAATACGCAGCGAGGTCTTCGATGTCTTCGTCGCTCAGCGGCTGAGCCATCGGCGTCATGAGCGGATTGGTACGCGCGCCGCTCTTGAATGCGTGGAGCTGTTTGTTGATGTAGGCGACATGCTGGCCGGCGAGACTGGGCCATTCCGGGTTCACGCTGTTGCCGTCCGCTCCGTGGCAGGCAGCACAGGGCGCCGACTTCGCCTGGCCCTTTTCTGCCGAGCCTTCGGCGGCACAGAGCTGTCCGACCAACAATCCGCATGCCGCGGAGAACACCAGCATCGCCCGAAACTTCATCATTCACTCTCCGAAAAGTACCGCCCGCCGACGGTGTTTGGCTGATCCTTAGTCACGTGCGATGGGCGCGTTCAAGGATTGCAGGCGGAAATGGCGCGCGATTGTACACTAGCCGCGCTGCGCTCCACGCAGCGCTGCGCCTTCCTGAAACGATGCCTCAGTTTCCCCAAGCTCGCTTTTTGCTCAGTGCCTGGCAGACCCAACAGTTTCCTGCGGACGAGGGAGCCGAAGTGGCCTTCGCGGGCCGCTCGAACGCGGGTAAATCGAGCGCGCTCAACGCGATTACCGGGCGGCGCGATCTCGCTCGGACCAGCAAAACACCAGGGCGCACGCAATTGATCAATTTCTTCGAGCTCAACGCGGGACAGCGGCTCGCGGATCTTCCGGGCTACGGTTACGCCAAGGTGCCAGAAGAAATGAAGCGTCATTGGCGCGAGCTGATGTCGCGGTACGTGGAGACGCGCCAGTCGCTCGTCGGTCTGCTCTTGATCATGGATGCGCGCCATCCGCTGACCGAGTTCGATTGGCAAATGCTCGAATGGACGCACGCGCACGGACTGGATTCGCATCTGGTGCTCACCAAGGCCGACAAGTTGAATCGCGGCGAGGCCAATCAGGCGTTGCGCTCGGTACGGGCGCGAGTGGCCCCTGAGATCACCGTGCAATTGTTTTCGGCCCCAGAGAAGACGGGTGTCGACGAAGCGCGTAGCCGGGTCCTGCAAATGCTAGCGAGCGGTCGGCGACGCGAGCCGGACACGGAGTAGTGCGAAGCGAGCGGACAAAAAGAACCCCGGTGGCTTTGGGCCACCGGGGAATAGTGTTACCCGGCATGGGGATGGACCGGGTTACCGTCCACTCAGGGAGGTCAGCGGACGGGAGCATCCTGGCCGACGCTCGATTGTTCAGACGTCCTGTACCCGCCAAAGTTCCGGCCCGATTTGTGCGAATTTTCTGAAGAAAAGTTCACTCAATTCAGTCGCTTGGACGCGACGAGACTGTGTCATCGCAAGCCTCTGTGGCGGCAGCTTTTCAAGCACATCGTTGCGCCGGCGCTACAAAATTTATCGGCGAAACTCGCACGCGCCGGATCACAGGAAGGTGTAGGTCACCCCGATCGAGACCATGTTCAGATGGTCGATATCCTGGGCTTCGAAACGCTCGTATTCCGCCCGGACACCCAAACTCAAGAAACGGAATTGCGCACCGACGCCGTACGCGAAATCGGTGCCGTCATTCTTGAAAGCATTGCCGGAGACGCCGCTCGCGCTCACCGAGCTCTTCCAGTCAATCGCGCCGAGTTTGGCGAAGACGTCGAGCGGTCCGAACGCATAGAACGGCACCACGAACGCCGAGATGCCATGTGCATCCACTTTCACGCCGTTGTCTTTCGGGCTACCGAAATCGACATAGTTGGCTTCGAAGCCCAGCCAGTCCAACGGACGAATGCCGGCAATCACTTTGTAGCCGGTGTCGTTGTCATCGAATTGGGCCAGGCCCTCATCGATTTTGATGCTTGCGCGT
Organism: Pseudomonadota bacterium; assembly: GCA_023391335.1. Classification (GTDB taxonomy): domain Bacteria; phylum Pseudomonadota; class Gammaproteobacteria; order Steroidobacterales; family Steroidobacteraceae; genus Steroidobacter. The sequence continues at coordinate 49,414 of JAEWBG010000028.1, forward strand.
CCAAGGCTCGCGCCTAGATACACACCATTGTCCGCCGCCGACGCGGCACCGCACGCCATCAATGCCACTGCGCCTACAACTAACTTGCGCATAAAAACTCCTGATCAGAACACTGCCGGTGAGAATGCACGCCGAGCGCGAAGGTTGCATCGCGTAGGTATTACGCGACAGGCGCACTCGGCGGAGATATGGATAAAGCTCTAGTGCGCTTCGTCCCAATTCGAGCCGCGGCCTGCATCGACCTTCAGCGGCACGTTTAGGTTTGCGGCTCCGCTCATGAGTTGGCGTGCGCGCTGCATCAGTTCGGACGCCAAGTCCTCGCGTACTTCGAACACGAGTTCGTCATGCACTTGCATGATGAGCCGCGCTTCGAACTTGGATTGTTGCAGCCAACGATCCACTTCGATCATTGCACGCTTGATGATGTCCGCAGCTGTGCCTTGCATTGGTGCGTTGATCGCTGCGCGCTCCGCACCTTGGCGCAATCCTGCATTGCGTGAATTGATGTCGTTCAAGTACAGGCGGCGACCGAACACCGTTTCGACATAGCCGCGATCGCGCGCTTGCTGACGCGTCTCGTCCATATAACGTCGCACGCCCGGATAACGCTGAAAGTACAGATCGACGTAGCGTTGCGCTTCGCCGCGTTCGATGCCGAGTCTGCTTGCAAGACCAAACGCAGACATGCCGTAGATCAAGCCGAAGTTGATTGCTTTCGCCGAGCGACGTTGATCGGCCGTGACTTGATCCAGGGACATCCCAAACACTTCCGCAGCGGTGGCCTGGTGAATGTCGCGGTCTTCACTGAACGCCTTGAGCAGACCTTCGTCGCCCGATAGGTGCGCCATGATGCGCAGCTCGATTTGCGAATAGTCCGCGGCCACGATGCACCAACCGGGCGGTGCAATGAATGCTTGGCGAATGCGCCGGCCTTCAGGCGTGCGAATCGGAATGTTCTGCAGATTCGGATCTTGCGAGGAAAGCCGTCCGGTCGCCGCAACGGCTTGGTGATAACAGGTGTGCACGCGACCGGTGTCGCGATCGATCTGTAACGGCAACTTATCCGTATAGGTCGATTTGAGCTTGGCGTACCCGCGGTAGTCCATGATCACGCGTGGCAGCTCGTACTGTTGGGCAAGCTCTTCGAGCACGTCTTCGGCGGTTGACGGCTGCCCCGTCGGCGTCTTGCGCAACACGGGCAGTCCCAGCTTCCCGAACAACACATCCTGTAATTGCTTTGGCGACTCGAGTGCAAACGGCACACCGCCTAACTCGTGCGCCCGTTGTTCGAGCTCGCGCATACGGGCCGCGAGTTCGCTGCTTTGTTGCTTGAGCAGAGCGCCGTCGATCAGCACGCCTTGGTGCTCCATGCGAAACAGCACTTCCGTCAGCGGTTGTTCGATGGTTTCGTACAGCGATTGCAGCTCAGGCACCGATTGGATCTTGGGCCACAGTGCCTGATGCAGTTGTAACGTCACATCCGCATCTTCGGCGGCGTATTCGCTTGCGGTTTCAATCGAGACTTGATTGAACGTGATCTGCTTCGCGCCCTTGCCGGTAACGTCTTCGTATTTGATCGTGTCGATGCCGAGATACTTGCGCGCAACCGCGTCCATGTCGTGCCGAGTAGCGGTGCTATTCCAGACGTAGGACTCGAGCATCGAGTCGAAGCGCATTCCGCGCAGTTGTACGCCCGCACCCAACAGAACGTGCGCATCGAATTTCAGGTGATGCCCTACTTTCGATGGCGTGTCGCTCTCGAGTATGGGGCGCAAAACCTTCAGCACCTCATCGAGCGTACGTTGCGTCGGTGCGCCTGGATAGTTGTGCGCGACGGGTATGTAGGCGGCGTTGCCTGCATCGATGCAGAACGACAAGCCGACGATGCGCGCTTGCATGTAGTTCAACGCATCGGTTTCGGTGTCAAAGGCGATCAACTCGGCGGCCGCGAGTTTGCTCGCCCAAGCGGCGAGCGCTTCGCTGGTCGTGATGGTTTCGTAGTGGCGAGGCGGTCTTGGGACAGTGGATTCGACTGGGGGCGGCTCGATGCGGGTCTCGCCGCTCCCTTCAGTGAGTTGCCGCAGAAAAGTTCGCAGCTCCAGGCGTGTGTAGAGGGCGATGAGCCGATCGCGGTTGGCTTCGCCACGCACGAGCGTCTCGGGTGTGTGGTTCAGTTGTACGTCGCACACCAATGTCGCGAGCTTTCGCGACAGCTCCAAATCCTTGAGGCTCGCGCGCAGGTTCTCGCCGACCTTGCCGGTGATCTTTTCCGCATTCGCCACGACTTGATCGAGTGTGCCGTAGTCGTTCAACCATTTCGCCGCCGTCTTCGGTCCGACTTTCGGAACGCCCGGGATGTTGTCCGAGCTATCGCCGACGAGCGCGAGGTAGTCGACGATTTGTTCGGGGAAGACGTCGAACTTATTTTTGACGCCGGCGCGATCGAGCCGCGAACCGCTCATCGTGTTGACGAGCGTGATGTGCTCGTTCACGAGCTGCGCCATGTCCTTGTCGCCGGTCGAAATCAGTACGTCGATGTCGCATGCCGCGGCTTGTTTGGCGAGCGTACCGATTACATCGTCCGCTTCGACGCCTTCGATTCGCAGCAGCGGCAGACCCATCGCCTCGACGCAGTCGAGCAGCTGCTGCAATTGCGCGCGCAGATCGTCCGGCATCGGCTGACGTTGCGCCTTGTACGCATCGAATAGATCGTCACGGAACGTTCGTCCCGGCGCATCGAACACGACTGCCATCAAGTCGGGCGATTCTTCCTTGCAGAGCTTCTGCAGCATATTCAACACGCCGAGGACTGCGCCGGTCGGTTCGCCGCGAGAGTTGGTCAGAGGCGGCAACGCGTGGAATGCGCGATACAAATACGATGAGCCGTCGACGAGGACGAGCTTGCGACGTGCGTTCATGGTGTCGGCGTCGTGGGTTGGCTCGGATCTGGCTGGCTCGAGTCGGGCTGACTGAGGGGCTGATCCGGGGCAGCCGTGTTTGGCTGTTGAGTCTGCTGCTGTTTCTTTTGATTCGGCGTGCGCGTGGTCGGCGATGAGGACTGCGGGACGCTTGGAGTGGCAGCTTCAGGTTTTTTGTCGGGCAGATACAGCGGGCCTTTCAGGCCGCATGCGGTGACCAGGAAAAATGTGATGAAAACGCCGAGGTGGCGGCGCGCGGAATAGGGGAGCGACATGGGCGGAGTATAACGGAGCGCGGCGGGCTCCCGATCTCTCCGTTTCGCGCACATAGCAGGTCGTGATTCAGTTGGCCGCTCCCTGCAAGCCATTTTCAAAATCGCTGCAAGGACCTCTTGCTACTGGAAGAGGAACAGCAGCGAATTAGACCCGCTGCGACGTATATAACCGTCGCCATCGACCGATACGCGACTAGCCCGCAGCTCGCTCCAGCACGGCGAGTGTGATGCGCGAGATGCACACGAGACGCTGGGCTTCGTCTTCGATGCGGATTTCCCAAACTTGACTGCGCTTGCCGCGGTGGAGAGGACGTGCGGTGCCGATGACGTAGCCTTTATGAACGGCGCGGACGTGGTTGGCGTTGATCTCTTGGCCGACAACGCTGAAGCGATCTGAATCGACGGTGAGATTTGCGCCGAAGCTGCCTAACGTTTCGGCAAGCACGACCGACGCGCCACCATGGAGAATGCCGTACGGTTGCTTGGTGCGCTCATCGACTGGCATGCGCGCTTGCAAGAAGTCTGCGCCTAACTGCGTGAATTCGATCCCAAGATGCGTGGCCAGGTTGTGGTGAGGCAAGCGAATGCCTTTGAGCTTGAGCAGATCGCTCAGCTGATAGTCGGCAAACCAGATCGACATTGCGCGCCTCCGACTATTGCGAATCCTTCTGCTTCTTCAAACGCTCGCCGATGCGGCGATACGCTTCGCGAAAGGGAATGCCTTCCTTGACGACGAGTTCATTCGCTTCCGCCGCAGCATTGATGGAAGGATCGAGGCGAATTTTCTCGGGCCGAAAGCGCACGCCATCCAGTGCCGCTGGAAGAATGCCGAGTGTGTCGAGGCACAGATCGATGCCACGGAAGAGCGGCACTTTGATCAACTGCAAATCGCGTTGATACCCCGAAGGAAGTTTGGTCACGATGCCGAGCACTTCGTTCAAGCATGCTTGTGCGGTTGCAGTGCGGCCGCGAATGAGTTCGAACACATCGGGATTGCGCTTCTGCGGCATGATCGATGAGCCGGTCGTAAACGCTTCCGGCAATTCGACGAACGAAAATTCCTGTGTGTAGAACAGCAACAGATCGGCGGCAAGGCGACCGACATCCTGCATCACGAGCGTGATCTCGAATAGCAGCTGCGCTTCAGCCTTGCCGCGCGACAACTGCACCGATGTGACCGGCTCTTGAACGCTTGCGAATCCGAGCTTCTGGGCAGTGAACGAACGATCGATCGGCAAATTCGGCGAGCCATAGCCGGCCGCAGAACCTAGCGGGCTCTTGCTCACGCGGCGCTGAACGTTCGCCAAGCCTTCGACGTCATCACGCAGTTCGTTGGCAAATCCGCCTGCCCACAATGCAACAGAGCTCGGCATCGCTTGTTGCATGTGCGTGTAACCAGGTATTTGCAGGTCGCCATGACGCGATGCGAGACGATCGAGCGCCTCTGCAGTCGTGCGCGTCGCATTCGCCAGTTGTTCGACGGCATCGCGCAGATACAGCCGAATCGCGGTGAGTACTTGATCGTTGCGCGAGCGGCCGAGATGAACCCGCTTGCCCGCTTCGCCAATCTTGGCCGTCAACAATCCTTCGAGCGCTGTTTGGCCGTCTTCATTTTCCAGCGTGACCGTCCACTCACCGCGTGCGTGTGCAGCCGCGATTTCGTTCAGCCCATCCCGGATCGCATCGCAATCCGATTTCGACAGCAGTCCTTGCTGGCATAGCATCTCGGCGTGTGCGATGGACGCACGCGCATCGTATGCGATCAGCCGATTGTCGAGCGCGTGATCGTCGCCCGCGGTGTAGCGCAGTACGCGTTCATCTAGGGCGCCGCCTTTGTCCCATAAACGACTCATTGCGGACTCCGTGCGCAACGAGTCGTGGCTGGAGGCTGGAGGCTGGAGGCTGGAGCCGGAGGGAGATGAATCTCCGTTTGGGTCCTTGGCGAGCATGCGGCCAAGATCGAGCGCTGTAGATGCGTGCAACGAGTCGCGGCTGGAGGCCGGAGGCTGGAAGCCGGAGGTAGAGAGCGAGCGATCTTGTTCTCGGCTATTGCCGAGTGCGCTGGTGAATTCGGAAAGATGCACATCTTGTTTCTGGCTCCAGCCCCCAGCCTCCTGCCTCCAGCCCTCTTATTCATCCTGCGTGCTGTTCTGCTGCTGACAGTGCGCTCACGTTCTCGACCACGAGCGTGCCGGTGCCTTCGTTCGTGAACACTTCCGCCAAGATGCTGTCTGGCGATTTGTAAGAGATGACGTGCACGCGGCGCACGCCGCCGCGAATGGCTTCTTCGATTGCCTTCGCCTTCGGCAGCATGCCATCTTTCAAGCTGCCCTGATCTTTCAGGCGCTTAAGTCCGGCAAGATCGGTGTAGGAAACGATCGAGCGCGGATCCTCGAGCGATTCGAGGATGCCGGGTGCGCCGGTGCACAGCATCAGCTTCTCGGCTTTCAGCGCCGCGCCAATTCCTGCGGCGACGGTGTCTGCGTTGATGTTCAGCAACGTACCTTTGTCGTCAGCCGACACGGGGCTTACAACGGGCATCAAGCCGTCGTCGAGCAATTGCTGCAGCACCTTGGCGTCGATGAGATCGATGTCGCCGACCAGGCCGTAGTCCACGACTTGACCTTCCACGTTCACCGGCGGGCGCTTGTGAGCGCGAACCAAGCCGGCGTCGACGCCGCTCACGCCGACCGCAGCGATTTCCAATTCGCGACAGATGCCGAGAATCTGCGTGTTCACCAAGCCGTTGAGCACCATGCTCGTTACTTCCATCGACTTCTCGTCGGTGACGCGCCGGCCCGCAACCATTTGTGGCTTGATGCCGAGGGTCTCTTGGATTTGGCTCAATTGCGGGCCGCCGCCGTGAACGAGCACGACGCGGATGCCCACTTGATGCAGGATCGCGACTTGCTCCATCAGCGTACGCGTGGATGCGACATCGCCGAACACACCGCCGCTCGCCTTGATGACGAACACCTTGCCCTTGTACATGCGGATGTACGGAGCGGCGCTACGCAGAGCGCGGACGGCGACAGAAGGATCAGTACGGATCACGGAAGGAAACCTCGTGGTGAGTGCTAAACGCTGTGGTAGTGAAGGGGTGAGGGAGTAAGGAAGTGAAGTTCGTAGCGCATCGTTGATTTCCGCGCCGGTCTTCGCCTTTCACTTTCTCACTCTCTCACCTTCTCACGGGTCAACCTCTCAACAACCGATACAACACCGCCATCTGCACCACCATGCGGTTGAATGCCTCGCGGATGACGACGCTGCGTGGACCGTCGAGCACTTCGTCGGCGACCGCAACATTGCGGCGCACCGGCAAGCAATGCATGAAGTGACAGTTACGGTCCGCGCTCTTGAACCAGCTTTCCTTGATGCACCAATCGCTCAAGTACTCGCGCAAGCGAGTCTCGGCCTCTGCATCGCCGTAGTGCTGTGGCGAACCCCACTCTTTCGCGTAGACGACATGCGCGCCTTGAAGCGCAGCATTGCGATCGGTGGTTTCGGTCACGGAGCCACCGGCCGCTTTTGCAGCTTGCCGCGCCTTCTCCATGATCGGATCCGGTAGCGCGAACCCGTCCGGACGCAACACGACGACTTCCATGCCGCGCATCGCGGCCATGTGGACGACCGACGAAGGCACTGCCAGCGGCAACGCGCGCGGATGATTCGCCCAGCTCAACACGAACTTGCCGCGCTCGGGAACGCGTAGTTCATCCATCGTGTGCCAGTCTGCAAGGGCCTGACATGGATGGCTCATCGCCGATTCCATGTTGACGAGCGGCTTGTCGCACAAGTCCGCCATCATTTTGAAACCCGTCTCTGCGAGATCGGCGCCGAGGTTGCGGCCTTCCGCGAACATACGAATGCCGATGGCATCGCAGTACGAAGCGAGGACCGGCACGGCTTCGCGCACGTGTTCTGCGGCTGCGCCGTTCATGATGGCTCCGGCACGTGTTTCCATCTGCCATGTGCCTTGACCCGGAGTGATCACCACCGCCGTGCCGCCGAGCCGCATCATCGCGCTCTGAAACGAAGCGAGCGTGCGTAGCGAAGGGTTCAAGAACAACAATCCCAACACTTTGCCCGCGAGCGCTTGCGGCTGTGGATGTTGCTGCAGACGCGAAGCAAGACCGAGCAGATCGGTGATTTGCTCGCGCGGAAAATCGGCCAGGTCGAGAAAACGGTTCATGGTTGTAGTAAACGGTGAGAAGGTGAGTAAGTAAGGAAGTGAGTGGCGTCGCTCTTAAGTTCTTTTGCGTGAGTGAGTCCGTGTATGCGTAGGCTTTTGTGATGACCTGCGACGTTCACATTCTCACTCTCTCACTTCCTCACTTGGATGATTACTTAGGCAACTTGCCCAACGCATCGCGCAACTGCGCGACGTGTTCGCTTTCGAGCACGAAGGGCGCGAGGATGCGCAGGACATTCGGATCGGCGCTGGTGCCGGTCAGAATGCCGAGCCGCAGCAATTCCGCTTGCACGTCCTTCGCCGGGCGCGAGGTGCGCAAGCCCAACAACAAGCCGGCGCCCTGGCTGCCGACGATCGGGCCGACCATGCAGGTGTCGACGATTTCCTTGGATCGCTGGCGCACGTTCTCGAGCAAGTTTTCGGATTCGATGATGTCGATGACGGCTTCGATCACGGCACAGGCCATCGGACCGCCGCCGAACGTCGTGCCGAGCGTGTCGGTCTTCAGATAACTCGCAACATGATCCGCGACCATCATTGCAGAAACCGGGAAGCCCGCGCCGAGTGCTTTCGCCGTCGTGAGAATGTCCGGCGTGACGCCGTACATATTCGCGGCAAAGGGGAAGCCGGTGCGACCGACGCCGCATTGCACTTCATCGAAAATCAGAATCGAGCCGTTCTCGCTGCAGCGGAAGCGCAGACCTTCCAAGAATTCCTTCGGCATGTCGACTGCGCCCGCGACACCTTGCACGGGTTCAACGATCACGGCTGCGGTGTTCTCGCCGATCAGGGTGCTGAGCTTGTTGACATCGCTTGGCTTGATGAAGCGCACATCGAAAGGTTTTTGCGGAAAGCCGTACCACTTCTTGTCTGCGCCCCACGTGACCGCACCGGCCGCTGCAGTTCGCCCGTGGAAGCTACCTTCCACCGCGATCACTTCGGTGCCGCCGGTCATCTTGCACGCGAGCTTCAGCGCGTTCTCATTCGCTTCCGCCCCCGAGTTGACGAAGAACACCGTCTCAAGACCGAGACCCGCGAAGCCAGTTAGGCGTGTTGCGGCACGACGGCGCACATCGAGCGGCACCGCATTGCTTTGGAAGCACAGCGACTTCGCCTGTTCGGTGAGCGCTTCCACCCAGCGCGGATGGCCATAGCCGAGCGCGGCAACTGCGTGGCCGCCGTACAAATCCAGAATGCGGCGTCCACCGGGCGTATGCAGATAGACGCCTTGCGCATCGACCACTTCAATGTTGAATTGCGCAAATACAGGCGCGAGGTGATCGGGCAGTGCTCGATTGATCGAAGTGACGTTGTCCGTTCTGGATTGCATCAGATGCACTCGTTGTTATGTTGATTAAGTCCAGCCTGGAGCCGGTGCCTGCAAGCCCGCGGTTTGATCCAGCTCGAACATTCGGTTCAGCCATTGAATCGCACCGCCCGCCGCGCCTTTGACCAAGTTGTCGATCGCGCACATGACAGCGATCGAGTTGCCGCTCGCCGCCGCGCTCAAGAAAGCGTAGTTGCTGCCGGAAACATCTTTCACGTGCGGCATGTTCGGACCCACGTGGACAAAAGGCTGACCGCGATAGAAGTCGCTCAACGCTGCCACAAGTTCTGCCGTCTTGATGGCCTTGGATGCAGTCGCTTGTACGGTGACGTGAATGCCGCGCGCAAAAGGTCCTGAGTGCGGCACGAAACTGAAATCCGCCGCGACATCAGACGCTGATTGCGCCAGCGCGATGATTTCCGGCGTGTGTCGATGCGAAAGCGGGTTGTAGGCGTACAGATCGCTGTGACGCTGTGGATGATGAGTGCCTGCGACCGGCGTTCTGCCCGATCCAGTGCTGCCCGTGACGCCCGAGACGAACAAGCGCGGCTCGACCAACCCCAATTTCAGTAAAGGGACACTTGATAGCAGCACTGCGGTGGCGAAGCAGCCCGGATGTGCAACGTGCGGTGTGCGCAGACGCGGCAAATGCTCTGGCACCGCGCAGCTGAATTGCGCAATGCGTGTCGGCGCACCGTGTGCGTGTTTGTACACGGCTTCGTAGGCGGCTGCAGTGCTGTAGCGATAGTCAGCAGAGATATCGATCACACGCGGCTTCGCGCCCTTGCTTTCGGCCGCGACGAGCAGTTCATCGATCAGTTTCGCCGCAACTCCGTGCGGAGCGGCAGAAATAATCGCCGACTGGGGTAGCGAGCTCACGATGTCTGCGACTTCTTGCAGACCCGAGAATTTCATCTCGCCAAGTACGGGCGCCAAGTGCGCGAAGAACTGCGCAATGCGCTCGCCGGGTTGGCTATCCGACAGTACCGCTTTGAGATCGAGATTCGGATGTCCGGAAATCAGGCGCAACAACTCGCCCGACACATAGCCGGTGCCACCCAAAACAATCGTCGGAATCTTGTTCATCGCAGTTATTCACCCACCGCAGCTTGTCGCGTCTTGAGTCCGAGCGACTCGATCACTCGATCGCCAAGTGCCGGACCATCGGTAATGGCATTGAACGCAGGCACGCCGAACTGGTCGCGAATGATGTTCACGCCGACCGCGTTGTCGGTCGCAGGGCCGGTCACGACGGCGGGTTCGATGCCGAACTTTTCGCGTAGCAGTTTGACGCCGCCCCAAGCAGCCACTGGATCGTTTGCAGAGAGCACAACCGACGTCAGTACAGTGCGAATGTCTTCGGATGCAAGAATCGCTTCGACACCGTAGGCACCGAGAATGCCGTCGCCTAACTCGAACACGATCACGTCCGGCTCGCCCTGCGACATTTCAGTCAGCAATGCACGTGTAATCGCCGGGCCGACCTTCGCGGTCGTCGTCACGACACCCAGATCGGTGAAAATCATGCTGCGACGTGCGCCTGCATCTTCCATCGCGAGAATGTCGCGACGGAGCGAAACGCCCGTCGCTTTGAACGCATGCACGTTCAAACCGCGATGACGCATGCGCGCGACGATCGCGCAAGCCGCGGCTGTTTTGCCGGCTTCCATGCAGGTGCCGGCAAGGGCGACGACGGGCACGTTGCGCGTGTTAACCGTGGCATTCATATCGAGACGCTTGTAACCGACGCGCGCCGGTACACCAATGCGTTCGCCAAGATAAGGGAACTGCAGCACGACCCCGATCACGCGCGCATCGAACGGGCGGCCTTTCTCAGGATTCACCGAATCGACGACGCCGAGCACACCACCGATGTTCAGCACTTGAATGATGTCGCCTTCCTTGACCGACTCGGGCAAGTGACCGGAATACCCGAACAACGCTTGCCGATGGCCGAGTGCGCCGACGATGACATCGCCCTTCGACACTTTGGCCATGCGACCGCTGGTCAACTCCAACGTGTTGTACGTCGACTTGTTGTTGAGGATTTCAACGACCAGCACCACCCCTTCCTCGCAAGGAATATCGGTAGTGGCGACGCGCAGCTCATGACCCAGCTGGAGCGCTTGAGTGATGGATGCGATCTTGTCGACGAGAACGGTTTTCATGGGCGGGTGCGATTCCTATTTCAGTTGATGATGGGGCGTCAACGCTTGATCCAGGTAATAAGTCACGAGTCACCGGTCACGAGTCACGGGCCAGAATTAGGAACCCGCATTTCTTACCCGTGACCTTTGACCCATGACCCGTGACTATTTCTTCCCAGCCCTCGTCCAGAACATGCTGGGGAGGCTGACCATCTTGGAGAAACCGAGCGCATCGGCGGGGGTCCATTCGCCCGCGGCTTCGCCGTAGACGCCTTTCGAGGCGGCCATGATGGAGTAGGGCGAAGTCACGCCTTCGACAAACGCATTGCCGGGGCGGAACAGCACTTTCACATCGCCGGTGACGCGAGCCTGCGAGGACACGAACAACGTTTCGATATCGCGGCACACCGGATCGAGATGCTGGCCTTCGTGCACCAGATCGCCGTACGGGCCCGAGAGTGTTTCTTTGATGCGCTGTTGGCGGCCGGTCATGACGAGTTTTTCCAACTCGCGATGGGCGTTGATCAGTACTTCAGCGGCGGGCGCTTCGAACGCCACGCGTCCCTTGGTGCCGATGATGGTGTCGCCCAAGTGAATGCCCCGGCCCACGCCAAACTTCGCGCCGATCGCTTCGAGCTTTTCGATCAACGTTACAGGATCGAGCCCGGCGCCATCGAGGCTCACCGGCACACCCTTTTCGAAGCCGATCGTGTGCGACTCCGGCGGTTGCGGATGAGTGAATGCGTCCTTCGACAACACCCATGCGTGGTCGGGAATGCTGCCTTCCGAAGTGAGGGTTTCTTTGCCGCCAATCGTGACGCCCCACAGACCGCGATTGACGGAGTAGGCCGCGCCATACGGAGGAATCGGCAGCTTGCGTTCTTCCAAGTACTTGAGCTGCTCGGGACGCTTAAATGCTTTGTCGCGCACCGGCGCAACGATAGTGAGCTCCGGCGCCAACGTGCGCAGCGCTACTTCGAACCGCACTTGGTCGTTACCTGCCGCCGTGCAGCCGTGCGCCACGATTTTCGTGCCGATCTTGCGTGCATATTCGGCGATGGTTTGCGCCTGCATGACGCGTTCGGCGCCAACGCAGAGCGGATACATCTGGCCGCGCTTCACATTGCCCATGATCAAGTACTTGATCACTTGATCGAAGTAGTCCTTGCGCGCTTCCACGAGCACATGATCTTTGGCGCCGAGCGCCCGCGCACGTTGATCGAGTACGCGCGCGGCTTCTGCGTCGATGCCGCCTGTGTCGACCGTGACCGTAATGATCGGACGGCCGTAAGTCGCGCTGAGCCACGGGACGAGGAACGACGTGTCGAGCCCGCCGGAGAAGGCGAGCAGGATGGGTTCGGAGCCTGCGGGCAAAGATTCGGTCATGTGAATGTCTTAGATATGTGTAGAAGAAGCTTGGAAAATCGCGACAGCGAGCCGCGAAAAAATCAGATGCGGAAGATCTCGCTCAAGCGCTCGCGCAATTTGCGCTGAGCACGAGCATCTTCGGTCGCGATGAAGATGGTGTCGTCGCCGGAAATCGTGCCGACGATTTCGGGCCAATCGGATTTGTCGATCGCAACGGCGACACTCTGGGCGGTGCCGGTCGTGGTCTTCACGACGGTGAGTGAGGGACCAGCCGCTTTCACTTCCAAAACGAAGTTTGCCACGGCCGCGAAATGGTTCATGGCCAACGCGCCGTCCTGCACGGGGACGATGTAGTGGTCGCCGGCTTTGGCTACGCCGAGCTCGCGCAAGTCGCGACTGATGCTCGACTGCGTGGCTTCAAAACCCTGCTTGCGCAGCACCTTCACGAGCTCGTCCTGATTGTGGACGGTCTGCTCGCGGATGATGCGCAGAATCGCCGTGCGGCGCAGAGCGGATTGGTGCAGTTCGGCGGCCATCGATGACTAGTGCAATTTACCCGTGTGCATAAAAACGCGAGCATGGTGCATAAATATGCGCTGGCAGTCAAGAGAAGATTAGGACGCAACACAAAGAACGCAGAGAAAAATCAAAGTAAAGGAATGGAAGCAGGCCAGGCCATGCTGCTGTCCGGGTAGGCGTCCTTCCGAACCCCATTGTTCTTTGTGCGCTTTGTGTTTCGTCTTACGTCTTGCGCGACCGCCAAAGCCCATCGGCGCCATAAATGATGAGCGCGGTCCAGATGAGCAGGAAGCCGATGACGCGTGGGCCGGTGAAGGGTTCTTTGAAGATCAGTACGGCAATGAGGAACTGCATCGTCGGGCCGATGTACTGGAGTACGCCGACGAGTGAATACGGAATGCGGCGGGCGCCATAGGCGAACAGGACCAGCGGCACGGCAGTGATCGGCCCGCCCAAGAGCAATAGCAGGTCTGTTGCATGGCCCAGGTGGCCCATCGCGCCGATTCCCTGGTACTCGCACCAGATCAAATACCCCACGCCGAGCGGCAGGAGCAGAAGGGTTTCGCTGGAAAATCCGGCAAGCGCATCGACCTTCACGATTTTGCGGATCAGTCCATACGATCCGAACGTGACCGCGAGCGCTAACGCGATCCAAGGCGGATGGCCGGCGGTCCAGGTGAGATAGATGACGCCCAGTGCGGCGATGCCAACGGCGCTCCACTGGATGGGATTCAGCCGCTCTCGCAACACGACGACGCCGAGGAACACATTCAGCAACGGATTGATGAAGTAGCCGAGGCTGGTCTCGACGGTGCGATGCACCGATACGCCCCAAATATAGATGAGCCAATTGAGGCTCACGAGGATGGCAGTCAGACACAACCACCATCGCGTCGACCGATTCGTCAGTGCCTGCCGCATCAGCGGCAATTCGCCGCGCAGCGCCAACCAAGCAACGCCGAACAAGCATCCCCAAACCAAGCGCTGCGTCATCACTTGGAGCACGGGCACATTCGCGATCAGTCGCAAATACAGCGGCAGAATGCCCCAAATGAAAAATGCGACCGACGCGGCTGCGAGCCCGCGCGGATCGGTGCGAGGCGTCGTTGTCGAGAGCGGAGCTGCGACCGTCGATGCGGCGGATTGGTTCATGGCGGGCCTTGGTTCATGCGGGCCAAAGATGCTGCGACTACGAACGAGACGCGACATGGCTGGCGCGGGCCGCAATCATAAAAGAGTGGCCCGTGAACTGCAGTCATGAAACTGTTGTTCGAGAGCATTCAATTTGTGTATGCAATGAAGCTCTGTGCTGCAAGGTTCGAGGACGATCTGTACTTAGAATTTGGAACCGCGCACGATGCGCGACGGTTGAACGATCTGTCCTGTCCCTAGTCGCCAGTCAGTAGTCACTATTCCATGTCCAGTACTGATCTAGCCCGCAAGCTGCTCGCCATCGCTCAAACTGGATTGCATTTCAGTCAGGACGAATACGATCGCGAGCGTTATCGCGAGGTGGCCGATATTGGTGCGAAGTTGTTGGCGCTTGAATCCGCGGGCAATGCCGATGAGCTGTTGAAGACCTGGTTCGTCGAGGACGGTTATGCCACCCCAAAGCTTGACGTGCGTGGCGCAATTTTCCGCGAGGATAAAGTTCTGCTCGTACGTGAACGAGTCGATGACAAATGGACGCTGCCGGGTGGCTGGGCAGATGTGAATGACACGCCATCGTATGCAGTCGAAAAAGAAATCGAACAGGAATCAGGCTTCACTGCCCGTGCGGTGAAGCTGGCCGCGGTGTACGACCGCAACAAACATGGCCATCCGCATTACCTCTTCCATCTCTGGAAGGTCTTCTTCATCTGCGAGATCACCGGCGGCGCGCCGCGGCCGAGCTACGAAACCACCGAGGTCGAGTTCTTCCCGATCGACTCGTTACCCGAGCTGAGCGTTGGTCGCACGACCGCTGCGCAGATCAAGCGGATGTATGAACATCATCTGCATCGCGATTGGCCGACGGAGTTTGATTAGATGTGATGGAGTGATGAGGTGATGGAGTGAAGAGTGTAGGGCTGTAATAAACTCGAGGGCGACGCTTCGGTAATTCGCCGCGGCTGCAGTTGATCTCAACTGGAGTTGTTCAAACAGACTGCGAAACTCCAATTTTCACTTCATCACCCCATCACCCCATCACCTCATCACTTCCGTTCCCACGTGTACTCCACATCCGCGCTTTGAGCTTCGCCGGATTCGGTGCGCAGGATCCAGTTATCCCCAACGGTGTAGCGCAGCTTGAGCGTGTTGATCGCTTCCGTGAGCGAGATGCCGTAGCTGATGAACAAACGAGGCGATAAGAATTTGCCGAGCACTAGCGCTGTGTTCGTCGCACCAGCGCTGTTGGTCGTGCTTTCGACGCCGACTTCTTCGAGTCCGATGCGTTTACCGAGTTGAGCTGCCAAGAATCCGCCTCCTTGCAGCGCAACCGTATCGCGAGCCGAGCGCGTTTGGACGGCCGCGGCGCTTTGCGAATCGCTGATCGGTTTACCGACGATCAAATAAGAAACAATTTGAGTTTGCGGCATCGAAGGATCGGAGAAGAATGTAAGCCGCGGTTCCTGCAATGTGCCGCGGACATTCAAACCCACCGTGACGGTTTCGATTTTGCGGCGTGCTTCGATATCCAGGCCCGGATCATCCAGCGGCGAAGCATCGAACAACAGACGCCCGCGGGTGATTTCCAGCTTCTGTCCATATGCTTCATAGCGTCCAGATTGAACTCCAAGCTCGCCACGTCCGATCGGCGCCTCGCCCGTTTTGATCAACGTTTCCACGCCGCCGACGATGTGGCCCTGTAGTCCGAATGCATCGACGCGCACGTCATCGCCCATCGTGATCCGAATATCGCTGGTCACGACAAAACGGCCGGTGCGCTCTTGCGGCGTTTCACCGACATAGCGTGCATCGTCGGACGCGCTAACGGCGCCTGTCAGTTGCGCAGGCTGTACCAAAGCACTGGGAATCTTCACATCGCCGCTGACGTCGACTGCGCGACCGTCGATCGCGAACGTCAAATTCGGTGAGGCGACGACTCGGTAGTCCGGCAGGTCGGCAATGAGCAGGTTCTCACCGGTGAGGCGCATCGTGCCGTGCGAGTTCAAGTCCTTCCAACTCAGATTGCCGCTCATATTGAGTTGGCCTTCGCCCGCGCGCCCCCTACCGCGAAAATCGATTTCGTTCGCCGCCACGTCTGCAGTGACGTTCAAATCGCGCAGTGCGAAATTTACGCGGTAGGAATCGAATTCGCCGTTCGATAGTTCGATGCGTCCGGAGAGCGCAGGCTCCGCGAGCGATCCGCCCACGTTTCCATTCGCAACCAACAAACCCGCGGCGTGATCGATCTCAGGAAAAATCAGCGGCAGGATGTTGGCATCAGCGGCACGTGCGCGGATGTCGGCCGTCAGCGGGGCGTGCAACAAATCGTTACTGCCGTTGCGTAGCAGATGTGCATTCGCGTGTACGTACGTGTCTGTAAATGCTTGCACGCCGAATGAAACGTCGATGCGATCGGGTTTCGCATACGCGGCTAAGCCGCCGGTACCGAGGTGAAGCACTTCGGGTTCGGCGCCGAGTGGCTTGTAGATGATGTCCGCGTTGATGATGCGCATGCCGGCTTCGCCCTGCCACGGTTGTCCGGGTGAGCCGAAGATCTTGGCACTGCCTTCGATGCGCCCGGCGTATTCGGCTTGCGCGCCCGGAGATGGCAGGATCAGAGCGAGCGGGATTTCGTACCCAGACACCGCGGCATTCCATGGGCCATTGCGCTGCCAATTGCCTTCGCCGCACAACTGTCCAGCACTGACGGCGAAACAGAGCTTCTCCAGCGACACCTTGTTTTGGCTGAGCAGCAAATGGGTGGGTGCGGCGTTGTGAATTTCAGTGCCGCCGTGTGCGAATCGAGTGTCGGTGAGCGTTGCGCGCCATATCTCATCGTCGTAACTGGCGGTGAGGGCGAGCTTTGCAGTGCTCGCTGGTTGATTGGCCGCAGCAACGCCTGTCATGTCGATCGCGATTCGATGATCCAGGGCGGTGCCTTCGCCCTTGATCGAAAGCGCTGCGATAGCAGGTTCGCCGCGCCCCAAGCGTGTCGCGTTCAGCATCAAGCTCGAGGGTTGCGCATTGCTCGCATCGATGTCGGCATCCAAGCCCACATGCTGAACGAACCAATCTTGATAGCGAACGCCATCTGCGGCGAGCGCTGCGAAGATCCGCGGCGACTTGACCGGGCCATTCGCCAGCCCGTGCGTGTGCAGCGTGCCGCGCGCCTCTTCCAGAATGGTTTGCAGATTCGGGACATCCACATTCCAGCGCAGGTCGACAGACTTGTTCATGCTGCCGTCGAGCGAGGCGCGTGCATTGCCCAGTTCAAGGTTTATATTTCTCGCGCGCCACGTTTTGCCCTCCTTTTGCACCCCGCCCGAGCCGCGCAACAGTTGATTTCGCAGCGTGCCGCGCAGCTTCGACCAAGACGTTTTGAAGTTCGCGTGGGTGTCGAGTCCTTCCCCGCTGCTCACGGCAGTAAAACTCACGCGACCGGGAAAATCAGTGTGGATCGCAGCCGGATTCACGTCCGACACATCTGTCGTCAGCGTCCACGCTCTCGGCAACGCGTATTGCAGCGTGCCCTGCCCCGTAGCGGTTCCACCGAGCGCTTGAACTTCAAATGCATCGATCGTCAGCTGATCTTGCATGAGCAAGCCCTTCGCGGTGCTGTGCGGACTCGCGACGTGAGGCGCCGAGATATCGCCCGCCACCGAGTACGCATAGGGCATCGACCCGCTCAGCGTCATCGTGCCTGCAGCGCTGCGCACTGTGGGCGGACCGCGCAGGGGCCACTGCAAGTGTTCGAACGAAGAGTTGAGATCTAGCGTCGGGGAATCGCCGGTGAATGCGATGGTGCCGGCTGTGCGGAGCACTCCCTCGGCACCAGAAACTGCAACCTCGCTTCGATCGAGCGAAATCGTTCGCTGCGCGAATCGGCCATGCGCTTTGACGTTGAGCTCGCCAAGCGTGTAGTCGGGAATCACGACCTTGCCATCGATGCTGATTCCCTCTGCATCGACGCGAAAGCCCAGATGCGTGGAGTCGAAGGTAAAAGGTGGATGCGAGACCCAGCCTTCGAGCGGGAACATGCCGGATTCGATTTGACCGGTGATGTTCCAGGCATCCTCTTCATGACCGAATTGCGCCTGCGCGATCGCGTGAGTCGGTTGCAGCATCTCGGCACGCATAGCCAGCGCGCTCACCGGCCCTTTCAGTGATGCATCGATCGTGGTGTTGAGTGCCGGGCGCACTCGTACGGTGCCGTGCGTTTTTAGATCCATTTGAAACGGATCCGCGGCTGTCATCAGCATCTCGCCCGTGAGATCGAACCAATCGGCTTCGACGCGGAAGCCTCGCGCGCGCAATTGATGGGGCGTGATCGTCACTCGCGAGCGCGCGCGATCAGCCGCAATCGAAAATCCGTTTGGATGCACATAACGTACGTGCGCGATGTCCGCATGGCGCACATCAATGCGCATGAAGGACGGCAGAAAGCGCGGGGCTTGATGCGACGGCGGCAGTTGGGCCTCGCGATATTCGACCAGCGCATCACGCGCCTTAAGCGAACCGACTCGGATCGTGCCGTACAGCAACCCGCGCAGTTGCGGTTGCACCGTGATGTCGTACACGACGACATGAACTCTCGGATGGTCGAGCTCGAACTTATCGACATGGATCGATTGAGCGAGCGTGCCTGAGATGCCTTCGATGTGAATGCCAAGACGCTCGAAGCGACTCAGTTGCTTGGCTAACAGCTCGATGCCCTTCTGCGTGTACAAAAGGCTGCCGACGAACCCGAGTGGGATCGCGACGAAAACGATCAGCAATCCAAGGAGGATTCGGCGCCGCATCAAAACTGCGTCGAGATATACAAGTGCAAACGCGGGTTCCCGGAGCGCGATAGCGGTTGCGCGACATCGACACCGAAACTCGCGACGGCGATGTGGTACCGCGCGCCGATGCCGGCGGCGTACTCCAGAGAATCGCCGAAACTGTTGAACGCATTGCCGGCATCGAAGAACACGGCTGCGCCGAAGTTGCGCGGGAGGCGACGTTCCAATTCGATGGAGCCCGTAGCGAGATCTTTGCCGCCAATGCGCGCATTGGTGGTCTTATCGATCGGCGAAAGCTCGTTCAGCGCAAAGCCACGTACACTGCGTTCGCCGCCGGCGAAGAACCGTTGCGACGCCGGGAACAGATCGTAGCTCGGTGTCCAGGTCGTGCCGAGTTCGCCACGCAATCGCAATTCCCATAGCGGCCCGAAGTCGAAATAGCGTTCCGCTTGAATCCGAAATTGCAGAAACGAAGCATCCGATCCGAGCGTCTGCGGCGACCCGCGTAATTCCATGTAGAGCGAATAGGGCCGCACCCGTCCACCCACGATATAGCTCGGCAGCGTCGAATAGCTCATCCCAGGAATCAAGTAGTGCTGCGTGCGTCGGTCATAGCCGGTGTCGGGGGCCGCGGCAGGTTGAATCGTCGTCTCGTTGGATGCGCGCAGAAACAGAACGCGCTGCCACCGGCCCATGACTTGCGTCAGTCCGCTGCCGACTTCTTGGCGTTTGCTGCGCGTGTCGCCCAATTTTTCATCGCGCACGCTGGCCGTGAACTCGAGTTTTTCGAGTGCGACGTCCATGACCGGTATCACGTAGCGTTCGGTAATGTCCTTCACCACCGACGAGCCAAGCAGCTCCAGACGCGAGCGATGCCCGCTGTCGTTCACGCGCCGATTCTCCCAACTGAAGGTGCCGCGAAACTTGGTATCGGTGCCGTAGCCCAAGCTCGTGCCGAAGCGATGCTTACGATTCGGTTCGGCATGCACTGTGACTGGCACCGTTCGCGACGCTTTGTCGGGCGTGCCGCTTTCGATGTCGACCGTCGAAAAGTACTGCGTGTCATCCAGCACATACTGCGTGCGCAAAAGTGAATCCAATGTGTATGGATCGTTCTCGTGCATGCGCAGCAGCCGACGCATTGCCGACTCCTCGATCACGTCCTGCGCAATCGTGATCGTGCCGTATCGATAGCGCTCGCCGGTGTCGAGCTCCAAGTTGACAGTGGCGCGTCTCGCTTCGCGATCGATGATCAAATCATTGCGCGTGAAATGCGCATCGAGGTAGCCGTCGTTCTTCGCCGCACGCAAGAGATCCGTCTTAACGCGTTCGTAGGTGCCGTGATTGAGCCGCAGGCCGGGTTTGAGCTCGTGTTCGTCGATGACTTCTTGGAGTGCGCGAAGGTGCGCACCTGGGCCGATCGCATTCACACTGACCTCGGAGAGTCGAACCGGGCGGCCAGGTTGGATGTGAATCGTGACTTGCCAATTGGCGCCGTTCTGCTTCGCTTCGTAGGTGACCTGCGGCTCGTAGTAGCCGAGCGGCTCCATGCCTTGCTTCGCTTCGGTTACGACGCGGCGCAAAAGGCGCGACATCGTCTCTTGCGAGACATCTTTGCGTTCTGCGTACCGCGTAAGGCTCAAGTATTCGCGCACGTTGGTTGCGACGGCTTCGGTGACATCCGGAATGACGATGTCGATGTTGGCATGCGCAACGACGGGCTCGAGGAGACCGGTGCAGCAAAGCAGGCCGGCGAGCGCGGATCGAACGGCGAGGCGCGTGCGATTCGATCGAACCGATGGCCATCCCTGCGAGTAAAACGCACGGATTCGCACGCGAGAGGGGTCCTACTCAGGTGAAGTGTCGAAACTCGTATCGCCGGTCACGGCCTCGTCGGGATCTTCGGCTTCGAACCAGACTTCGGGCACTTCGGCGCTCTTGAATTCGAATCGCGAGGTACCCGTTTGGACGCCCGCTGCATCGAAGCGGCGTTCTTGAAGCACGGTGCGTCCGGTGCGTTCCACCAACAGCACGCTGCTGCAGCGTGTACCGTAACGTTCATGGACGATGAAGGGCGCCGAGACGAGACGCTCCCAATCGGCGGGCAATCCGGTCTGCGGCAGTTCGTGTTCCGGCGCCATGTCCCGATTTGCGAGCAACCCAAACAGATCTTCGGCGGTGATGTCCGGCTGTTTCAGCACGTCTGCGAATTGTTCGCGTGTCCGGCGCACCTTGGGCCAAGGCGTATCCAACAAGTGGTTGCTGATCGCGTGGACGCCGGCCGGTAATGCTTTCGGATTGGTTTCGCCGCGATTGGAAAAGTAGTACAGCGCACGCGAACCCCCGACGAGCAAATTGAACCCCGAGTAACGCGGCGCCGCCCCGCGTAAATCGTCGAGGAATTCTTTCGGCGAGGTCGCGCCCGTCAAGAATCGCGGTACCAAGAGTCCGCGCGAGGGCGCGCCTTCGACGGGAGCCTGCAGGTCACGGAAGTTCGTGACGATGCCGAATCTTCCCGAGCGTGCCACCCCGAGCCAGGTGCCGCCTGCTTTCAAGTCGCGTCCCGCAAGAATGCGAGCGTCGTCTTGCCACCAGCCGAGCGGCGCAGTGGGACGATCATGAAACTCATCGCGATTGCCCGCAAGGATCAATCGGTAACGAGGATGAGCCTTCCAGGCGAGAACCAACAAACACATGAACTTAACGCCTCTGCAATTTCCACATCTGCACGCCCGGCTCGTCGCGTAACGGTCTGCTTGCGCCTGCGTCGTACCAGCTTTCGATCAAGCGAAATGAAATCGACACGGGCGTCGGCAAGGAGAGCTTTCCGGTCGCAATGTCCTCGCGAGTCCACCAGCGCGCATCTTCAAGCTCTTCATCTGACAAGGTGATCTCGGTGCTGGTTGCTTGAGCCACGAAGCCGAGCATCAACGACGAGGGGAAGGGCCAGGGCTGCGATGAATGATATTCGACTGCGCCGACACGCACGCCGGTTTCTTCGAAGACCTCCCGCGCGACGGTGTCTTCCAGACTCTCTCCAGGTTCCGCGAAGCCGGCGATCGTCGAGTACCGCCCCTCCGGCCAAGAGCTTTGACGCCCCAACAATGCGCGCTCGCCGTCGGTCACTAGCACGATGATGGCCGGGTCGATCCGCGGAAATTGCTGGGTGTGGCAATCGTCCCGCGAGCAGCGCAGAACGTGTCCGCCTTGGACCGGAATCGTCGGTGCTCCGCATCGGCCGCAGAACCGATGCCGATCACGCCACGTGACCATCGCGCGTGCGTAGGCCAAGAGTCCGGCCTCATCCGGCGCCAGCTCCGCGGCGATCATGCGCAGGTCGCGCGCCTCTATCCCAGGGCCAACGCTGATTTCCGATTCGCTCGCGACGGCGACCGCGAAACTCGCGTGTCCGTGATATTCCCCCAAGAAAACGTATTCGCGCGTCTGCAGCGTGGCGAGTTCGTGGGTGCGTGCTAGATATGCGCTTGCGGATGTTTCTCGTACACAGACCAACGAAAGATCGCGCCAAACCGGCACGAACACTGTGTGCGGATCGAGGAGAGCGCGTTGAATTCGTTCCTCATCCTTACGCCAAGCGCCAAGACGATCGACGTAAGGTCCAGCCAAGACGTTCGGTTTGGACGATGAGCCAGCGTTGAAGGGCATGTCCAAAGTCTAGCAGCCGCCGGCCTACCCCGGTGCTGCTGTGCCTGTAACCTCCACTGACAAACGCTTCAATTCGAACTCCTCTTTGCTACGCAAGATGCGCACTCGCAGTCGACGGCTCGAGCGCGTCGTTGTGGCGTTCAGCTTGCAGATTGGGCACTGCCGTCCGGAAGGACTTTGTTGATGGCGTAAGTACTGGCCGTCGCAGTGTCGGCAGCGCACGATGCGCAGTACCGTGTTCTCCTGGACTAACTGCAGCAAAAACCAAGCATGTTCGAACGAGATCTTGTTCACGCTGCACAACTGCAGGTGCGTTTCGAATGCATCGCAGAAGAGTCGGCCTCGTTGCAGCGACATGGCACGTGCGGAGTCGCCCGTCACCAGACCGAACGAAACGAATGCGCAGGCGAGCAGGGAAGATTCGAACTGAGTGTGAACGTTGCGTGTGAAGAAGGTCGCTTGCCGCGGCGACTTACCGCGATGCCGTTTAACGGCGACCGACTTGGAATGGCTTGCGTAGGTTCTATACAGCCTACGAATGCGGTCGTCGGTGAGTCCCGTGCATGAGCGAATCGTGCACGTGCGCGCTTCATGACGAATCATCCGCAGCGCCAAGTCGTGGCGTTGGCGCTCGAGAAAGTAACGATCGTTGCTGATGTGCATGAACTGTCTCCCTGTTCAGCGTTGTTGTGGATTTCACGCCCATCCTTGAGCGGCCCGATTGGGGGGCGGTGTAGTGTGCGTGAATTTGACCGCGGCGAGAAGCCTCGGTTTAATACCGCGTCGCTGGCACGGACGCCACGTAAAGGAACTGATATGCCAAAGCCGCTCAAGGAAGATTCGCTTTTAGTCGCACCGCCCGTTCTTACCGATGCGCTCCTGCATCGGATCTACGAACTGAATCTCGATTACCTTCAATTGTTGCGATCGGAGCAGGCTGAAGCGCATTGCGCTGCTCAGTTGCAGCACTTTCCGCCGCAGGTTCTCGAACTGATCGCCAGTAGCGGGGCGCAAGCGTTGCAGCGATTGGCTCGGGCGCCCTATACGCTCTATTCGCTCGGTTTCGAAGATTTGAAATTTTGGCGGGCCGCGTGCGATAGCGACGATGAGCTGGCCGCGCGCTACTGCACGAATACGTCCGCGTGGGTACAAGGCCCGTTCTACGAAGTCGCGCTCTTGTTCGCGTGGCACATCGCCACGTCGAACCGTTTGGCCGCGCGCGTCGTATTGGCGATGCCAGATGAGTTGATCGGTCTGTTCGTCGATACGCCGCTCGCACGCATTCGCCGCATTGCCATCGACTATCCGGGATTGTTGATGCCGCGCTGGCCTGCCAATCGCGGCTTCTGGCCTGATCTACTGCGCTTCGCGCAAGGCGATGATCGTGCACGCCTGACTACAGTCACGTTGCTGGGCACGCAACTGATCGCGGCGCAATTGCAGGCGTCGGCGGGTCAAGATCAGCGCGTTCTCAATGCGCATCGGCTGCAGTATTCGGCTCGGGTCCGTGGAGGCAAGGTGCGTATGAAGCTTGGGGTCGGCAGCTGACGACTGCGCTTACTCTTTTCGCAAAGAACTCGCGCGGGTGAGTGCATCCCGCCCGAATTTGTCGCGAATCGTGTCGAGCGCGTTGTCGAGCCGCTTATCGCGCACGACGCGGGAATCTGCAGAGAACAAATCGAGTTGCGGCGCGCGCGTCAGATCACCGGTGCCCACCCCGAGCAGCCGCACCGCGGCTCGCGGTTGCTCGCGAATCCAAACGTCGAGCAGCCGATGTGCTTGTTCGCCGATCGAACGCGTTTCTCGCGTCGGCGGTTGCAGTGTTGCTTGTCGCGTGAAGGTCCGAAAGTCGCTGCGGCGAATTTTGACGGTGACTCGTCCCGCTAACCACTCCTGTGCGCGCAATCTTGCCGCAGCACGATCGATCAAATCGGCGAGCTGCGCGTGCATCTGTTCCGGCTTCTTCAGATCGTGCTCGAATGTCTCTTCTGCGGAGATCTGTTTCTCGTCCGCATCGGGAATCACATCGCGATCGTCGATTCCGCGAGCACGCTCTCGCATGAGCACAGCGTATTTTCCAAACAGCGCTTGCAGTATTGAATCTGCGCACGAGCGCAGGTCTCGCAGCGTGTTGATGCCACGCGCTTGTAATTGCGCGGCGGTTTTCGGTCCGATGCCGAATAGCCGTCCGACGGGAAGCGGGTCGAGCACTTGAGTGAGTTCGTCTGGCTTCACGATCACAAGTCCATCCGGTTTGCGTAGATCGGAGGCGATCTTGGCAACGAGTTTGTTGGGCGCCACGCCGACGGATGCGGTCAGTCCTGTGCGCTCGCGAATTCGACGTTTGATCTCCGCCGCAATTCTTTCGGCGGAGCCCAGCGCCACTTGACTGTGCGTGACGTCGAGGAAAGCCTCGTCCAACGACAAGCCTTCAACGAGCGGCGTGAACTCGTGAAAGATTGCGAAGACCTGCCCAGAGATCTCCTGATAGCGCGCAAATCTGGGACGCACACACACCGCATGCGGGCACAAGCGCAGTGCCTCTCGCATCGGCATTGCCGAACGCACGCCATATTTGCGAACTTCATAACTTGCCGCAGCGACGACGCCGCGACCGCCCGTGCCGCCAACAATCAGCGGCGTGCCGCGCAGCTCCGGATTGTCGAGTTCTTCCACGGACGCATAGAAGGCGTCCATGTCGACGTGGAGGATGCGGCGCTCATTCATAAGGGCAGCTTGCTTTGCAAGCAGGCAAGCCTAACGGCAGGCGAGTCCTGCGGACAGGCAAGCCGACAAAGTCGGCAGGCCAGAATCTAACTCTGGCTTGCTGCCTGTGGCAGCTTGCCTGCTGCGTCTTCGCAGCTCGCTTGCGCAGGCTCGCTTGCTCGCGCAGCGAGCTTGCTCTTGTCTTACTTCACCGTGATCGTGATCTTCTTCGACACCACCGCCGGATCATGAGGCACGTGCGCTTGATCGCCGAGCAGGAGTTGCAGCGTGTGCTTGCCGGGTTTCAGTTCAACCGTAGTTTCGGTCTGACCTTTGCCGAAGTGAACGTGATTCGCATCGGCTGGCACCGGTGCATCCAGCGGCGGCAAGTCTGCATCGATGATCAAGTGGTGGTGGCCGGTGTTTTCCATCGCGGTCCCAGCCGGCGCCACGCCCATGCCTTTCAATCCAAACTTCACCGTAACGGGGCTGCTCACCGTCGCCCCATCTTTCGGCGTGATGAAGTAAACCTCCGCGCCAGTAGGCGAAGGCGTGCGTTTGATTTGAGCCGTCGCGAGGCCGGTGATGGCGAGGGTAAGGGAAACGAATGCGACTGAGATCGAGGTCTTCATCGAAAGCTCCTGTGATGAAGTGATGTGGTGATGGAGTGAAAGCTAGCGCGGTCAGAGAATAGCCTGCTTCGGCGCCTCTTTTCACTTCATCACTTCATCACCCCCCATCACTCTGCTCAGGCGTTTCCCACCCTCACCGGTCGCAACGTTTCCTCCGCCAGTTCGTGCGCTGCTGCCATCTCTTCAGTCGTGAAATCATCGACGTGAATGATGTCCATTACGCGACGATCGTAGTCGCGCAAGGTTGCGGCTTCGGTTTCCGTTAGAAGGCCAATGGCCAACCCTTGTTGAATCTGGCCGGGCAGATCGAGCGCGGTGATGCGTCCAGTCTTCACGCCTTCCACTCGCAAGCGCTTCTCGAGCGGTTCAGCGGTCTCGGCGAGGACCATCGCTTCGTGCAGCATGCCGAGCGCGTTGTTCGGTTCGACGGTGCGGTAGACGCCGTTGGTCAGCCGATCGCGAGTGACCGTCGAGCGCAGGATTTGATCGACGATCTGCGCGCCGAGCCGATCGCTCGGTGCGTGATACGTCTGCCCGCGCGGAAAGATGAACAGGCGCATGAAAGCCGCGAGCCAGCGGTTCGGGAAATTCCGCAGGAAGCTGTGCAACTGTTCTTGAGCCTTGTACAGCAAGCTGCGGCATGCCCACTCGATGACGGGCAGATCTTCCTGCGGACGGCCTTGATTCTCGTAGTGCTTGAGCACCATGGACGCCAAGTACATACACGAGAGCACATCGCCCAGCCGTGCAGAGAGGCTTTCTTTCTTCTTTAAGTAACCGCCGAGCGTGAGCATCGCCACATCCGTTGCGAACGCGAACGACGCACTGAAGCGATTGATATGTTGGTAGAAGCGTTGCGTCGGGCCCGTATCCGGCACACGTGAGTAACGAGCGAGCGTCAACGCCATCACCATCGACCGCACGGCGTTACTGATCGTAAATCCAATGTGACCGAACAGGGCGCGATCGAACTCGACCGAGCCGCGATTCTTATCTTTGTCCCGCGCCGCCTCCATTTCCCGCAGCACGAACGGATGACAGCGGATGGCGCCCTGCCCAAAGATGATGAGGTTGCGCGTCAATAGATTCGCGCCTTCGACCGTGATCGCAACCGGCGCGATTTGGTAACCACGCGCCAGATAGTTCTTGGGTCCGATGCAAATGCCCTTGCCGCCATGGATATCCATCGCATCGTTGCCGACGGCGCGGCCCAGCTCGGTCAGGTGATACTTCAACATGGCTGAAGGCACGGACGGTTTTTCGCCGCCGTCGATTGCGCCTGCCGTGACGCTGCGCGCCGCATCCATGATGTAAGTGTTGCCTGCCATGCGCGCGAGCACTTCCGCGACGCCTTCGAACTGACCGACCGACACATTGAACTGCCGCCGAATGCGCGCGTAAGCGCCCGAGGCGAACACCGCCGCTTTCGCGCCGCCGGTCGCGCTGGATGGCAGCGAAATGCAGCGGCCCACAGACAACTGCTCCACCAACATGCGCCAGCCTTGGCCTGCCATTTTTGCGCCACCGATGATTGCATCGAGCGGGACGAACACGTCCTTGCCTTGGATCGGGCCGTTCTGGAACGGCACGTTCAATGGGAAGTGCCGACGTCCAATCGTGATGCCTGCGGTGTTGCGCGGAATGAGCGCGCACGTAATGCCGTAGTCGGTGCGATCGCCACCGAGCAACTTATCGGGATCGAACAACTTGAAGGCAAGGCCGATGACCGTCGCAATCGGCGCGAGCGTGATGTAGCGCTTCGAGAAATTCAGGCGCACACCGATCACTTCGCGGCCCTCATACACGCCGCGGCAGACGATGCCCGTGTCCGGAATCGAGGCTGCATCCGATCCAGCCCGAGGCCCGGTCAATGCAAAGCACGGCACGTCTTCGCCGCGCGCCAAACGTGGCAGGTAGTGGTTGCGCTGCTCCTCGGTTCCGTAGTGAAGCAGCAACTCTGCAGGTCCCAACGAATTGGGCACGGCGACCGTCGATGCAACCAGAGCAGAACGGCTCGCGAGTTTCACGAGCACACAAGAGTGCGCGTACGCGGAAAATTCCAGACCGCCGTATTTCTTCGGGATGATCATCGCGAAGAAGCCTTTGCTCTTGATGTAGTCCCACATCTGCGGCGGCAAGTCGGCACGACGATGGGTGATGTCCCATTCGTCGATCATTCGGCACAGCTCTTCGCAGGGACCGTCGAGGAACGCCTGCTCCTCGGCTGACAAACGCGGCGGCGCTGCCGAGAGCAACTTGTCCCAATCCGGACCGCCGGTGAACAGCTCGCCATCCCACCAGACGGTGCCCGCTTCCAACGCGTCTTTTTCCGTCTGCGACATCGAAGGCAACATGCGACGGTATTGCCGCAGGAACGGTCGGCTGATGAATCGCATGCGGAACGCATCGATATTCAGCAGCACCATGCCGGCAAGCACCAGCCAGAGCACGATCAGCCATGCGAGGCTGCCGTTACCAAACCAGCTATATAGAAGGAGTGCACCGCCGTAAGAGGCCGTCGCTGTCAGCAGCGAGGCGCGCTGGTACGCGAGGACGAGAGCGCCGATTAAGAACACCGCGAACCAAAGGAAACTGCTCACATGAACCTCGCTGAAGGAATCCACCGAGCGCTCGGCATTGCGGGCCGAACTTTTGATCTCGAGCTGGCGAGCCCTGAAATGGGAGGGATCGCAGCTTTATTGGGTTCTACCGCGAGGCGTTCAAGGCAGCAAGCGCAGTCTGCGCTGCTTTACGGTTTTCCCGGATAGGACGGGCTAAGGAATTCCACGGAGCACTCGGAGTTCACGGAGCAAAGAGCAGAGGTTCAAGTTCAGAGCTCAGCGCCTGCGGCTGAGCTCTGCATCCATCGACCTCCGTGTCTTTGCGTCCTCCGTGGAGACATTCGGAATCTCTAGATCAGCTCTTTCACGCCATCGCGCTCTTCGAGCAATTCCTTGTGCGTCGCGTCCATGCGTTGGCGGCTGAAGTCGTTGATGGAAAGGCCTTGCACGATCTGGTACTCGCCGTTCTTGCAGGTCACCGGATAACCGTAGATGACGCCCTGCGGAATTCCGTAGCTGCCGTCCGACGGCACGCCCATGCTGACCCAGTCGCCTTCCGGTGTGCCTTTGACCCAATCGCGAATGTGATCGATCGCAGCGGATGCAGCGGATGCAGCGGATGATGCGCCCCGCGCTTTGATGATTGCGGCGCCGCGTTGTTGCACGACGGGAATGAACGTATCCGCGTACCACGACTGATCGACGAGCGAGAGCGCGGGCTTGCCATCGACCGTGGCTTGATGCAGATCGGGGTATTGCGTGGACGAATGGTTGCCCCAGATCGTGACCTTGCGAACCTGGGTCACATGTTTGCCGGTCTTCTCTGCGAGCTGCGCCACGGCGCGGTTGTGATCCAAGCGGACCATTGCCGTGAAGTTGCGCGGATTCAAACCCGGCGCATTGCGCTGCGCGATCAGTGAGTTCGTGTTGGCCGGATTGCCGACCACCAACACACGCACGTTGCGATTAGCGACCGCATCGAGTGCTTTACCCTGTGCCGAGAAGATCTGCGCATTCGCCATCAACAGATCCTTGCGCTCCATGCCCGGACCGCGGGGGCGCGCACCCACGAGCAACGCGATTTCGCAATCCTTGAAGGCAACGCGTGCATCGTCCGTCGCGACGATTTTGTTCAGCGTGGGGAAGGCGCAATCGTTGAGTTCCATGACCACGCCCTGCAGGGCACCCAGTGCGGGCGTCACTTCGAGCAGATGCAGGTTGATCGGCTGATCGGCACCGAGCATTTGTCCCGAAGCGACACGGAACGCCAAGGCGTAACCAATTTGGCCGGCTCCGCCGGTGATGGCGACGTTGATGGGACTCTTCATGGACATGCTTCTCCTGAATTTCGGTGCCTGATCGGGGGCGCGGATTCTAGCAAGCCTTGCTGCTCCAGGCTCACAGGGCACCTTCCCCGCAGAGGGCGGCACCCAGTGCGCCAGCAGGGAACAATTACATGGGCGAGGCGCTTCCCAATGACGCACTTGCGAACACGGGGACTGCTCGATGAATCGATTGGTGTGTATCTCAAATCGGATATCGGTGCCGCGTAAAGCTGCGTCCGCGGGCGGATTGGCGGTTGGCGTGCTCGGCGCGTTGAAGCGCTCGGGCGGCCTGTGGTTCGGCTGGAGTGGCGAGACAGTAGAAGCGGAACCCGGTGAACCCAAGTTGCACGTCCGCGAAGGCGTGACGTACGCGACCATCGACTTGCGCCAGCGCGACTTCGATCTGTACTACAACGGCTATTCGAACGAAGTGCTGTGGCCGCTGTTTCACTACTTCCTCAAGGACATGCGCTACTCGACGGAGCGATGGGACGCGTACTTGCGCGCCAATCAAACCTTCGCGCAGAAGCTGATTCTCCTGCTGAAGCCGAACGACCTCATCTGGGTTCACGACTATCACTTGATTCCGCTGGGTCGATTGCTGCGCGAACGAGCGGTGGGACGGCCGCTCGGGTTCTTCCTGCATATTCCGTTTCCCAGCATCGACATGCTGCGCGTGTTGCCGAATCACGCGGACTTGCTGCGCGACTTGTTGGCCTACGACGTGGTCGGATTGCAGACCGATAACGATCTGCGCGCGTTCAAGGCGGGCATCACCTATGTGTTCGGCGCCGATGCCGTGCAGGAGGACGGAACGATCCACATTGAGGGCCGCGTAGTTCGCGCCGAGGTTTTTCCGATCGGCGTCGATGTGACCGCGATTCAAGAAAGCGCGGAGAAAGCGGTCCACAGCGAGGCGGTTAAGCGCATGCACGCGAGCATGCTCGGCCGCGCACTGATGATCGGTGTGGATCGCCTCGATTACAGCAAGGGCCTGGTCGAACGGTTTGCAGCGTATGAGCGCCTGTTCGAGTTCTATCCGGAGAATCTGGGTCGCATCACCTATCTGCAGATTGCACCGCTATCGCGCACCGAGGTGAGTGCTTATGAAGAGATTCGCCAGGCGCTGGAACAGGCGGCGGGTCGCACGAACGGGCGTTTTGCAGACACCGACTGGACGCCGATCCGCTATTTGAACCGCAATTTTCCGCACTCGACGCTCACCGGCTTTTTTCGGGTCGCGGATGTGGGTTTGGTTACGCCGCTGCGCGATGGCATGAACTTGGTCGCGAAAGAGTTCGTCGCGGCGCAAGATCCCGAAGATCCGGGAGTACTGGTGTTATCGAACCTCGCCGGTGCGGCCCGCGAACTCGATGCGGCAATGCTCGTGAACCCATACGACATCAATGCCGTCAGTCATGCGATGCAAGTTGCGCTTTCCATGCAACTTGCCGAACGGCGCGAACGCTACAACTCCATGATCGCGGTCCTCAAACGCAATGACATCGCGACGTGGACCGAACGCTTCGTCGGAGCGCTGGAATCCGTTGCAATCCATGAGCCTCGCCGCGCGGTGGGGTGATCAAAAGGCGAAAGAGGCGGACGCCACACAAAGCGCACGAAAATAAACTATGGAGTGAGCTCTGGCAGTGCTCACGCGGTGCATTTCGAGGTCCGGGAACAGATGATCCCTTTGCGAGCTTTGTGTTGCGTCCGGTGATCTGAGAATGTCGCAAGGCGTCATCGTCAGCATCGATGGCGGCCATCGCAATCTTGCATCGCCGCCGAGATGATGCTGCTGCAGAATGATCAACATCATCGATCAGTGGAAACTTCATCATGCACAAGACCAGAAATGATCTCCCACCGGACGTTCGTTCGGCCATCGCCGAATTGCTCAATGCCCGGCTCGCCGACACGGTGGATTTGTATCTGCAGACCAAGCACGCTCATTGGAACGTCAAGGGGCCGAACTTCATCGCGCTTCATGAGCTCTTCGACAAATTAGCCGAAGAACTCGAGGACAACATCGACGATATGGCCGAGCGGGCAGTGGCGCTTGGCGGCGTGGCGGAGGGTACCGTGGGCTCAATCGCCAAGCGTACCCAGCTGAAGGCATACCCCGCAGAGATCCGTGACGGTTCCGCGCACGTGGATGCGCTGGCGGATGCGTATGCCGTCCTGGGCAAGTCGGTGCGAAAAGCCACCGATGAAGCGAGCAGGCTCGGAGACGCGGATACGAGCGATTTGTTCACGGGTATCTCGCGCGATCTCGACAAGAACTTGTGGTTCTTGGAAGCGCATCGGCAAGCCGGCTCGTAGCGCTCAGACATCGCATCGCATACTTCATACTGCGGAAGGCAAGGATGCCTTCCTGATATAGCGGCTCACTGTTAATCTGCGGCGATGCTTTCTCGCCGCAGCTTCCGCTTCATTTCAGGGAACACGTCTATGAGGTGTGGGCGTGCTGCTTGAGGTGAACGAATCCGGTGCACGTGCGGAGATCGCGTTGCGCGGCGACTGGGTGATCGACAACGTCGCAGAGATCGAGCGCAGCCTTCGCACTGTCCCGTCCGGCGCTCGGCACATCAAGCTAAATCCGAGTGACATCCACACGCTCGACTTGTCCGGTGCATGGATGCTGCGAAGCTGGCTGGACAGGCTCAAAGTCAATGGCATCGAATTGCGAGTCGCGGGCGAGCTTCCTGCACACTTTGCTTTCATCGACGAACTACTCGAACGTCCGGACGATTCCGCGCCAAGCGCTGCTCGCGAGCGGATCTCGTTGGCTTCGATGCTGGCGTGGGTGGGGCGGTTTTCGCATGAGCGCGCCGAAGGTGCGATCGATGCACTGGGGTATCTCGGCCGGTTCGTCGTCAGCGCCGTGCGTTCCTTACGCAGCGCGCATAACCTACGCGTTCCCTCCGTTGCACGTCATGTGTACGAAACCGGCATCCAAGCGATTCCGATCGTCGGGCTGATCGCGTTCCTCATCAGCGTCATCGTGGCCTACCTCGGTGCGCAGCAGTTGCGTCAGTTTGGGGCCGATATCTTCACCGTGGATCTCGTCGCGATCTCGGTGCTGCGCGAGCTCGGCGTGCTACTGACTTCCATCATCGTCGCCGGCCGTTCCGGCAGCGCGTTTGCGGCGGAAATCGGCGTCATGCGTTTGAACGACGAGATCGACGCGCTCGAATCCATGGGTGTCGATTTCTTCGAAGTGCTCGTCTTGCCTCGGGTCATCGGGCTCGTGATTGCATTGCCGCTGCTGACCGTCATTGCAGATGCGATGGGTCTTGCCGGGGGTGCGGTGCTGTCTTCATGGCTACTCGATATCCCGCTTTCGCAATACATCCCACGTGTGCAGGAAGCCATCGCACCTACGACGTTTTGGGCCGGTCTAATTAAAGCGCCCGTGTTTGCGATTTTGATCGCCATGGTGGGCACGCTGCGTGGCATGCAAGTCCGCGATTCTTCCCGCGAGTTGGGCAGGCTCACGACGATTGCCGTCGTGCAATCGATCTTCTTGGTGATCTTCGCCGATGCGATCTTTGCGGTCGTGTACGTGGAACTGGATTTCTAATCTCCAAGCGCATGGCTGAACCGATCATTTCTGTACGCGGGGTCGTGAATCGCTTTGGTGCGCAGGTGGTCCACGATCGCGTCGATCTAGACGTCTTCCCCGGCGAGGTGCTTGGGGTGGTCGGCGGTTCTGGCAGCGGCAAGTCGGTCCTGCTGCGCACGATGCTCGGCCTGCAGCGTCCGGCGGCCGGGCAGGTGCTCATCGAAGGGCAAGACATTACGCGCATGAGTGCGGCTGAACTCTTGAGCGTCAAACGCCGTTACGGAGTGACGTTTCAGCATGGCGCCCTGTTTAGTTCGCTGACGGTCGCCGAAAACATCCAACTGCCGATTCGCGAGTACTTCGATGCATCTGTGGAAACATTGAACGCGCTGACCGAACTGAGATTGCGCATGGTGGGTCTGCCGCTGGATGCCGGTGCCAAACTGCCGTCGCAACTTTCAGGCGGCATGATCAAGCGCGCGGCGTTGGCGAGAGCGTTGGCACTCGATCCAGCGTTGCTGTTCCTCGATGAGCCCACCGCGGGACTCGATCCGATCTCGGCGGCCGGATTCGATGAACTGGTGCGTTATCTACACCGTGGCCTTAAGCTCACGGTCGTCATGATCACGCACGACTTGGATACGCTGCTCGCGACTTGCAACCGAGTCGCCGTTCTCATCGACAAGAAGATCGTGGTCGACACGCTTGCAGGCATCATGAATCATCCGCACCCCTGGATTCAGGAGTATTTCCACGGGCCGCGCGCCCGCGCAGCGCAGACCTCAGTGAAATCTTGAGCTATGGAACGAGAAGCTAATTACGTCGCGGTCGGTGCATTCATCCTGCTGGTGCTGGCGATGGGTGTCGGCTTCGTCGTTTGGTACAGCGATGCGAGCGACGGCATCGAATACAAGCTTTACGAGATCTACTTCGCAGGTAGCGTGAGCGGCTTAGAGCGCGGCGGCCCGGTTCGATATTTGGGCGTGGATGTCGGGCGCGTGCGCCGCATGTCGATCGATACCAAAGACCCCAGCCGGGTGATGGTCGTTGTCGAGATCGATGAAGACGCGCCGATTAGTTCGGCGACTCGAGCCAGCTTAGGGTTGCAGGGTGTCACCGGGCTTCTCTATGTGAATCTCAAAGAAGCGCCCGAAGTGGACCGCAAGCTACCGATGCAGCACGGGGAGAAATATCCCATTATCGAGTCCGTCGCCTCCGACTTCGATGTGTTCCTGGCCAGCGTTCCCGAGTTGATGGGCAAAGCGAATTCGATCTTGGAGCGCGTCGGACGCGTCTTCTCGGACGAAAATCTCGCGGGCTTGTCGGAGACCATTCGCAGCGTGCGGCAAGCGAGCGCCACACTGCCGCAGACTTCGAAGAATGTCGCCGCACTCGTGCAAGAGATGCGCTCGACCGTCACCGAAATCCACGGCGCCGCCGAGTCGCTGCGTGGAATGACCGAAGAAGCGCGGCCGCAAGTCACCAATGCCCTGGCGCGCATGACCACCGTCGCGGACGATTTGGCGCGTGCTGCGGACCGAATCGATAGCTTCACGCACAAGAGCGAAACTCAGTTGGGCGATTTCACCGAACAAGGCTTGTTCGAAATAGAACGGCTCGTGCGTGAGACACGATCGGCGGCCCTGGAATTCCGCGATTTGTCGCGGTCGCTGAAAGAGAACCCATCGCAACTGTTGTACGAACCGCCGCCGAGCGGAGTGGAGATCAAGCCGTGATGCGAGCGAGCATCTTGTCTGTCGGCGCGCTGTGCACGTTGCTGCTGGCCGGCTGCACCACATCCATATTCGACAGCGAATCCCCCGTGCCAATGAGCTACGTGCTGCGCTCGGCACCTGCCGCCTCCGTCTCGCTGGCGCACACCGATGCCGACATCGCCATCGGTAGGCCCGAGGCCCTGCCTGGCTTGGATTCCGATCGCATCGGCGTGTTGCGAGGACATCAACTGGATTTCTACCGCGGTGTGCGATGGGGTAGTCCCGCACCGGAGGTGATGCAGGCTCTGTTGGTCGATTCGATGGAAGATCAACACGTGTTTCGCAGCGTGACGCGCGAACAATCCCGCGTGAGTTCCGACTACATCTTGGATGTGCAGTTGCGCGACTTCCAATCCGAGTACGCGGAATCCTCGTCCTTACCCACGGTGCACGTTTCGGCTGTCGTGCGCGTGGTGCGCATTCCTGATCGCAGGCTCGTGACGACGATCTCCGCGGAATCCCAGATTAAAGCTTCCGAAGATCGCATGTCCGCGGTTGCGGTGGCTTTCGAGAAGGCTGGCAATGCGGTTGCGTTGGATCTTTTGAACCAAGTTGCTCCGGCGATTGCCGCTGACGCATCGTTGCTTGCCGCTGCTCGCGGCAAGAAGTAACCGGCAATGAATCGTGTCGTCGTGCGCATATGCGCGGTGCTCCTGTTGGTCGGAGCGAATTTCGAAGCGTTTGCGGACCCACAAGATTTCAGCGGTACCGTGTCGCGCATCTTCGATGGCGACAGCTTTCTGGTTCGCAATGCGTTCGGAAAAGATGTCGACGTACGCTTAATCGACATCGACGCACCGGAAAAAGATCAAGCGTACGGTGACCGAGCGCGCGCGGCACTCATGAAGCTCATCGCGTCACGGCGCGTTTTCGTCGATGTGATCGATACCGATAAGTACCAACGCAAGCTCGCCCGCGTGTATCGCGAGCCCGATCGACTCGATGTTGCTCGCGCGATGGTTCACGATGGCAATGTCTGGCTCTATCGCCGCACGCTGCGCGATCTAACGCTGATTCCTCTGGAAGATGCGGCTCGCGATCAGCATCTCGGCCTGTGGTCACTGCCGAAGTCCGAGCTGATGCCGCCGTGGAAGTTTCGGTATTTGAAGAGAGAAGCCAAGAGGGCGGACGAAACACAAAGAACGCATAGCAAGTGAAAAACTGAGCGCGAGCCTGCCCGTGTAAAGGTTTTCACATGCAGAAGGGTTCTTTGCGCGCTTTGTGTTGCGTCCGACTCCCCTCAGAAAGTACTTAGGCCCGTCGCTTCCATCAGTCGATACCGCCAATAGTCGCCGGAGTCCTCATCGCGGAATGCACCGAGCGGAGCCGTGAATTCCGTTCCGGCAGGTCCATCGTTATTCCAAATGCGATCGAAGTACGCGCTCATTTGCAGCGCGAGCGGCCCGTTCGTGCCGGTCTCGAACGCCACGTTCGCTTCGAGATTGTAGTTGTCCAAATTGCGCCGGGTGTAATTCGCAGAACCGAGGGTCGCGATGAAACGATCGCCGTGAGTGATCATCGCGACCTTCGTATGAAACTGCTCGCCGTGGGTGCGGTACCACCGAATTTGGATTCGCTCGCCGCTGTTGACAAATAACTCATTGGCGACGGGGCGATTGGGGACGCCGTCCTTTTGACGACCGAACGCATCGCGATTGGGATCGAGAATGACTTCAACCCGCACGCCACGTTCCGCCGCCTTGATGAGCGCGTCGATCACATCCCGATCCGAAAGATAAAACACTGCGAGCCGGATACGATCGCCATTTCGCGTCAGCTGCAGCGATGCGAGCAGATGTTCTTTGATCGCTTCCTCGGTCAAAAACGACAGATGCACCGCCTCTGGACCGGATGCTGCCGGAGTCTTGGCGGCAGATACTGCGTAGACATGTCCGCGCCACCCTGAGAAACGAGCGATTGCCAGTTCGCTCCCGATGATCTCTTCGGCGAGAGCGCCATCAAAGGCGATCGCGACGTTCGAATGCGCGCTGCTCGCGTCGTGCGGGTTCGCGGAGGTCACGAGCGCTCTGAGGTTCCCGTCGGCGGAGTCCGTCACCAGGACCTTTCGGTGGTTGGCTTTGAAGTTCAACAGTGCGAGCCAGCTACGCACCGTGATGTCCTGGCCCTGATCGTCGAACGGGTTGGCAGCCGAGCCGCCGTCGTACGAATTGCCCCACCAGCTGAATGCGATCCGCCATAGCGATGAATAGAGCGGATTGGAGTCTCGCAAACGAGCTAGATCGGTGGTGACCACATCGATTCCAGCGCTTCGCAATTGCGCGAACAGCGCCGAGTGCGTGCCGCCATAGATCTCATTGATCGGATCGGTGATCAGGAGGATCGCAAGTTGCGGCTTCGCTTGCTTGCGAGCGATCAGGTGCTGGACAAGTTCGCCGCTGAGTGCGCGATGCACGTTGGATGCGCTACCCATCTGATCGTTGATCAGGAAGAAGTCCGCAACGATGACCGTTTCCGCCGCATCGATCATCCGCAGCGCTTCATCAAAGATTTGCTGCTCGTAAATGGGCTGACCTTTGGGATCTGCGTGCGTCAGGTCGTAGAGGAACTGCACTTCGGATTGCGGCAGAACGTGTTCCGATGAGTGCACTGCGGTTCCCGCAGGCATCGGCTTGACGATGTTCCAGACGGCGACGCAAAGCCAAATCGCAAGCAGCAGCCAAAGAATGGCGCGCTTGCGCAGCCGACGTCGCGGCATGGGTGCGAATTCAACCATGTTTCAAGATTCTTTAGACGCACTACTTCAAGCTGCAGCGGCGAGATGTGTTCGCACTCGCCGCGCAGATGGAACCCGCATCATCGGGCGGGCTGGCAGCTTGATTCTTCTGTAAGCCGCGGCACTCTCGAAGAAGTTTTCCGGTCAGTCTGACTTGGCGCCTGCAACAGCGCTGCTCTTGCCCTTGGCAGAGCGAACTATCCATCTGCCGTCGGGCGAGTGGTAGGCCCTGAGATTCCACGGCGCCAAAATTTCCGCTAATACTTCATCGATTCGAGAGGCTTTCGGCAGCGCGATGAGGGTCATAGAGGGCAGTACTTGCTTCTTCTTGTACTCGATGGGAAAGCCTTTTTCCTTGAGTCCATCCAGAATAGATTTGATCGTATTGCCTTCCTTGAAGAGCATATCGACGGCAGCAGGATCGTTCGTGCCTCCTTGGCTCTGATCCACTAGGCCACCTTTCACCCCCGCCGACGAAAGACTGGTCATCTGCGCGAGTGCCTGCGTGGATGCGAGCATCGCGGCAGCGGCCAGTGCGATTCTTAAGTACCTCATTGAATTCCTCCCCCATCCTGAGACCCCAACTTCTGTGCCACGCCGGCGCGGACTTAGGGCGCGTTGGCGAGTTCTGCGGCTTTCTTCTTGTCCGGCCGCACGATCAATTTGCCCATTGGCGAACGAAATGCCGCTAAATTCCAAGGTTCCAGAATCTCATTTAGAACATCGTCGATTCGAGTGGCTTTCGGCAGCGCCACCAAAGTCATGGTCGGCGGCACTTGCTTCTTCTTGTACTCGATATGGAATCCTTTTTCGTTGAGCCCCTCGAGGATTGAGGCAATTGAATTGCCTTCCTTGAACAGTACATCGACCGCTTTCGGGTCGTTAAACGATGGCTGACTCAAATCCAGCATCGTCGTGTCGCGAATTCCGGCGCTTGCAATGCGGTCCATTGTTTCGTTCCCGCCGAACGAAGCGGCCCACACGAGACTCAGAGCTAACAGCAGTGCCAACTTAGCCTGGACCATAATCCACCCCCTAATGGCATTCGCCTTCGAATGGTGGTCACTCAGCAGGTTTCTTCTTCACCGGTTTGACGATCCACTTTCCCGTTGGCGAGTGGTAAACGTCCATATTCCACGGCTCTAAGATCTCCTTGAGTACCTCATCGATACGGCTGGCTTTCGGAAGGGCCACGAGGGTCATCGTGGGAGGAAGATTCTTCTTCTTGTAAGCGATCGGGAATCCTTTTTCTTTCAAGCCCTCCAGAATCGACGCGATCGTATTACCTTCCTGGAACAGCATGTCGACAGCCGCTGGGTCGCTCTCTTTGGACTGGCTCATATCGACCATCGTTGCGTCCGCAACGCCGGCATTCGACAGGCTGCCGGTCGGATCCATACCGCCATAGTTTTCGGTGCCTGAAAGCGCCGCCGTCGATGTCAGCAGCAAGCCCATTGCGATTGCCAGGTATGAGCGGGACATATGGTTCTCCTGTCTCGGCCAATCAGAATATGCAGTAAATCGAACTCGTCGCTCAGTGTCGGCGCCGGATCCCACCGATATTGATACGGAAGGTCACGCCGTAAGGCAAACAGACCGCCACAGGCTTACCCTCTCGCATCGCCGGTGCGAATACGTAGTCCCAACCTAAGTCGACCGCGGCCTGGTCGAGCCGATGGTATCCGGAGCTCTGTGCAAGCTCCACGTTCGTGACCTTCCCTTGTTCGGAAATGCAGATCCTAACCACAGGTCGCCCCGACTCTCGGTAGTAGACGGATGCGGGTGGATAGCGATCTCTTATGTGCGGGCGCGAGACGACCCGCGGCTTGGTGATGGGACCAAAGCCCTGATCGCCCTCTGCTGTTGCGGGCTCTGGCTCAACCTCTTGGGGCGGTTCGGGAGCCTGAATGTGAATCGCGCGGCTGGCTTCCTCTGGGATCGCGACCTGTACGTTCGGTGCGGGGATTTCCATGAGCGGCGTTTCGTTGAACGCGTCGTCCAGCAATTCCGGCATCGGTGGAGGTGGCGGCGGATCTACGGGCTTCTGGCGCGGAATGAAGGACACATCGAGACTGCTCCATAGCGATTCGTGTCCGATCGGCATCAGCGATGCTAGATAGTAGATGGCGACCACATGAAGCGCGCCGATGGCAACAAACACGCCGGTGTCACGCAGCGAAAATGTCCGCCTATACGTTGCAAACGCGCGTGCGGCGCCGATGCTTGGCGGCTCAGCGATCTCGAATGTCGGCATCGATGTAAGTGCTCGTCGCGGCGGGAAATCCTTCTGGACGGATCTCCTTCCGGCCAGGCGTCGACTGCAGCATAACAACGCGCCTCGGGGGAATCACTATCGGTTGATCACGACCCGAGCTTGCGCAAGACGTCACATTGATCGGTTGACCGATCAAAATCTTTTGTAAAAACAACCCTAGCGTGGGCGACCGAACGTTTGCGACCAATACACTCCAGACTCGCTCTTCGGATTCAGGGCGAATGCGATCCCCATCTGGGTATAAACCGGGTTCATGAGATTGGCGCAGTGCCCTGGGCTTTGGATCCAACCGGCGACCACCGGATCGATCTCGCGATATCCCGCGGCGATGTTCTCCGCCACTGCCCGCCATTTGTAGCCAACGCGCGTGATGCGATCGGAAGGACGGCTGCCATCCGAGCCTTCATGGGCAAAGAAATTGTGCATGGCCATATCGGTCGCATGGATCTGTGCTGCCTGATCTAGCAGTACTGAATTTTGCAGCGGAGGAGCTGGGCCAAATACAGTTGCGCCGCACTTACGCGGCTTGGCTCTGGCCTCATTGACCAGGGCAAGCGCACGCCGCCGAATTACATCGATGTTCTGCATCGGTGTTTCCGCAAACGGCTTCGCCAGCACGATCCAAACCTCGCCGCCTTTGCGCACAGCGCCAATCTCAGTGAAGTCCTTGTTCAGAACGTTTGCGCAGTAGTTCTTGGCGAGTATGTCGCGAGCTTCGGCATCGCTTCTCACGCCGGAGACGCGCATGGAAGCTGAGTTCACGACCCGGTACTGCGCGCGTTCGACGGCATCGCGCAGGCGCCCGCCCTTGGCCCATTCGCTCGCGATCGCATCCATTCCTTTGGTCTGTTTGAGAGGCGAGGTGCCCGCACGGCCTTCGCATCCTGCACGCCGAATCGCGTTTACCTGATCGATTAGATCAGCCTTAGCCGGAGCAACGGCGGCCAGCAACGCACACGCGCTCAGAAACAGCGTGGAGACGTTCAAGCGTGCGCTGCGTGTTCCGACTGAACGATGCGGCGAACCAGTTGGGCAGGGCGAGCTGGAAGCTGCAGCTGTTCGAACGTGCATTGACGCGGTGCCTTGTCGGGTCGCCATCTGACCAGTTTTGTGCCGTGGCGAAAGCGATCGCCGGAGACGTGATCGTAACGGACTTCGACGACCAGTTTGGGTGCGAGGGGCTCCCACTCGCTCGAGCGTTCCGTGCTCCAGCGGCTGGGCGCGCCAGGCGCATTGCCCGTGAAACCCGGGGCCTGGATGAGCTTCTCGAGCTTGCGCGTGAGTTCTTTACGATCCTCGCGCGCAAGCGAAGACGTGAATCCAACGTGATCGAGTTTGCCTTCGGCGTTGTAAAGACCCAGCAATAAAGATCCGACTTCGCGCGAGCCGCTTGCGTAACGAAATCCGCCGACCACGCAATCGGCTGTGCGGAGCCTTTTGACTTTCAACATTGCGCGCTCGCCGCAGAGGTAAGCGCCATCCAAGCGTTTGGCGATGACGCCGTCGAGTGCACCGCCGGTGCGTTCAAGCCACTTCTGCGCATCTCGATACGAACGGGTGTACGGGCTCAGACGCAACATGCCTGCATCCGGCAGATCATTGAAGAACTCTTCGAGCGCTGCACGACGCATGGTTAGCGGCTCATCAAGCATCGAACGGCCGTGCTCATCGAGCAAGCAGTCGAATAGCACGAGAATCGCAGGTGTTTGTTGCGAGAGTTTGCGAACGCGGCTTGCCGCCGGGTGCAATCGCATTTGCAACGCGTCGAACGAGAGCGAATTGCCGATGGGAATCGCCAGTTCCCCGTCGATGACGAAGCGCTCGATCGGCAGCGTTCGCAAGGCTTCCAGCACTTCGGGAAAGTAGCG
The DNA here is from genome assembly GCA_023391335.1 of Pseudomonadota bacterium. GTDB lineage: Bacteria > Pseudomonadota > Gammaproteobacteria > Steroidobacterales > Steroidobacteraceae > Steroidobacter. The sequence goes on from JAEWBG010000028.1 coordinate 91,197, forward strand.
TGACAATGACTTACCGGATTTTGCGCGCAGTTCCACTTTGTCGCCGTCGCGAAAGGCGAGACAGCGAAATCCATCCCACTTCGGTTCGAACTGCCAGCCTGCGTCGTTGGGGAGTGCCTCGACAAGCTTGGCCTCCATTGGCGCGGTCGTAAGTGGAATCGAATCGACAGCCTTTTTCTGTGCTCGCCTCTTTGTCGCCATGACAGCACCTCACGTCGACGCGTGTGCTGCAGAGTCGGAGCGGCGTGACGCGCGTTTACTGCTGCCGCCGTTGACGAACTTACGAATCGCATCTTCGAGCGAACGCTCGCTATCGCAATATTCTTCCCACGCTTTGGTCTTGGCGAGCAACGCTGGCACGCTGCGCAGGGTGTACTTCTGCGGATCGAGGCCAGCTTTTACCTGCGACCATGTCAGCGGCATCGAGACCGGTGCGCCCTCGCGCATGCGTGGCGACAGCGGCGCTACTGCTGTGGACATACGATCGTTGCGCAAGTAGTCGAGGAAGATCTTTCCATCGCGCAGCTTCTTCGACATGTTGATCAAGTAGCGGTCCGGGCTGTCTTCTGCCATGCGCGCGCACACACCTTGTGCGAAAGCCTTCGCTTCAGGCCAATTCAGTTTGCGATTCGATTTCGCCAGTGGCGTGACGACGTGCAGTCCTTTGCCGCCCGTGGTTTTGCAGAACGTCACGAGGCCCAATGCTTCGAGCCGCTCCTTCATTTCCTTCGCCGCCGCGATGACCATGTCGAAAGCGACGTCCGGCGCAGGATCGAGGTCGAACACCAATCGGCCCGGGACCGCAGGCTCGTAAGGTTGGCAATTCCATGGATGCAATTCGATCGCCGCGACCTGCGCCACCGCCGCAAGGCCCTCGATGCGATCGATCTGCAGATAGGGCTTGCGGTCTCCCGAGACTCGCGTGAGCGTAATCAGATTCGAAGTGCCCGGCATCGCATGCCGTTGAAAAAAGCGTTCGCCAGCGATTCCATCGGGTGCGCGAATGATCGAACAGGGCCGGCCTTCAATGTGCGGCAGCAACCATTCGCCCACCGTTTCGAAGTAGCGCGCCAGCTCCAATTTCGTGATGGCCTTGATAGTGCGTGCACTGGGCCAAAGCTCTTTGTCTGGATTTGAGATCGGCACCCCCATCACAACGGAGTCCTTTGCATCGGACTTCGTGCGCGTGTTGCCTTTGGATGAAGGTTGCTTTTTCGCGTGCTTCGGCGCGGGCTTTGCGAGCTTTTGCTGCGATTGAGCGGGAGTTTCTGCTTCCACTTCTTGCGCAGGCTTATCTTCGCGCAATCCTTTGTATGCGGCCTGGCGCACGTTGCCATCGCCCGTCCAACCGGCGAACTCGATTTCCGCCACCAGCTCAGGTTTCACCCAGCGAACATCCGCTTGCTTGCGCGGTGCATTCTTGCCGCCAAATGGACTGACATCCGTCGTCAACGCTTTGAGCTTTGGCGCGAGGAGCTTGACCTTATCGCGTCCGAAACCGGTGCCGACGCGACCGACATAGACCAAGTGCTCGCCGCGATGCACGCCGACCAGCAATGAACGCAGCTGTCCCGATGCATGCGTCCATCCGCCGATCACGACTTCGTGCCCGGCGCGGCATTTCGCTTTGACCCAGTCGCCGACGCGCCCTGAGCGATACGGTGCATCCAAGCGCTTGGAAATGATGCCTTCCAAATTCATTCGGCACGCCGACTCCAGCACCGCATCGCCAGCGGTGATGAAGTGGTCGACATATTTGATCAGAGATTCATCGCAGGCATGATCTGAGACGAACTCCTGCAATCGCGCCTTGCGATCTGAAAGCGGCAAGCGGCGCAAATCGTCGCCTTCGACGAACAGCAAATCGAAAACGAAGAAGACCAAGTTTTTGGTATTCCCGTCGGACAGTGCCGCCTGAAGTGCGGCAAAGTCAGGGGCGCCGTTGTGATCGAGCGCGGCGACCTCGCCGTCGATCAGGCAATCGGGCAGGGCTCTTGCGGCGGCCACGATCTCGGGAAATTTCGCTGACCAGTCCAATCCCTTGCGCGTCTTCATCGTAGCCCTGCCATTCGCAACGCGCAGTTGCATGCGATAGCCGTCGAATTTCACTTCGTGTGCCCATTGGCCTGCGTTCGGGGGGCGCTCGACCGATTTGCACAACTCCGGCTCGACGAAATCCGGCGGCGCCTTGCCGTTCTTCTTGCGTGCAGATTGCTTGCGCGTTGAAGACGACGAGGATATGCCTCGCTTCGTCGCTCCGGTTTGCTTGGCCGCAGCCTTCGCTGCGACTGGATCGCGGTTGGACGCCTCTTTCGAATTCCAGATCGCATCGGGGCGCGCGTTCTTCTTCGTCTCGAGCATGAACGGTTTGGGTCCGCGGCCTTTGCCTGCGGCGATCTGGGCCATGCTACGACCCGATGCCACGGAGCGATCTTCGGCCATCATCTGTTCAGTTGCGTCCGCGCCGGCCGCGAATTCGTCGTGATGCTTGATCAGCAACCAATTGGTGCGCTTGCCGCCGTACCGATCGTTGCGCATTCGCACGATGACGTAACTGCCCTGTAGTCGATCGCCCTCGAGCGTGAACTTGAGTTCACCTTTGCGAAGTTGCTCTTGCGGTGACTTGTCTCCAACCGGTTCCCAGAAACCTCGATCCCAAAGTTGCACCGTCCCGCCGCCATACTGACCTTTCGGGATCGTGCCCTCGAAGTCGCCGTAGTCGAGCGGATGATCTTCAACCTCCACGGCGAGCCGCTTGTCTTTGGGATCGAGCGACGGCCCTTTCGTGACGGCCCACGACTTGAAGACGCCATCGAGCTCGAGACGCAGATCGAAATGCAAGCGGGTGGCCGCATGCTTCTGAATGACGTAGCGCAGTTGCTGCGACTTCTTCACCGGCAGCTTCCCGCTCGGCTCGGCAGTCTTGCTGAAATCGCGCATCGCGCGGTATTTCGATAACTTCGCAGCCACAGGCGTTCTCCGCAGAGCGTTTCTAAGGTTATGTGAGAACGTTCCTCTCGGGCTCTGCGTTCCGGGGTAAAGGGTGCCAGTGACGGGTGACAGGCGACGGGCAAGACTGTTGCTTGATGCCTTCCAACGACCCTCTCGCGAAGAGGGTAGCTGCTCTCTGACGGGTCACCGGTCACGCGTCACTCGTCACACTTATCACTTTCATGGTTTCAAGTACTGGCGCCCTCGAGGCTCCGCCTTATACTCCGCGCCTTCCCGATGCGCTCGAGCGCTCGTGCTTTACGCGGCACGCGGCTCGTTGCATTTCTCAATCAGACATTTCCCACAGAGCGATGAAAATAGATGTGGTTTAAGAATCTCTTGATCTATCGCCTGGATCCGAACTTTTCCGTATCGGCTACCGAGCTCGAAGAGAAATTGGCAGCGCGCAGTCTGCAGCCGTGCGGCAGTTTCGATATGCAAAGCCGCGGCTGGGTGCATTCCAGTCCTGCGCAGCGCTATGTCCACACGAGTCATGGTCAGCATTTGATTGCGCTCGGCATCGAGCAAAAGCTGCTGCCCGCCTCGATCATTCGACAGGTGGCGACAGAACGCGCCAAAGAACTCGAACAACAGCAAGGCTATCCGGTCGGTCGGCGCCAGATGCGCGAGTTGAAGGAACGCGTCACCGAAGAACTACGCGCTCGTGCACTTACGCGTCGCACCACGACACGCGCGTGGATCGACCCGAAAAATTTCTGGTTCATCGTCGATGCTGCCGGCGGTGCTCGCGCCGATGCGGTGACTGAAACACTTCGCGACACGCTCGGCAGCCTGCCTGTGCAGCTACTCGACGTCGAACGCTCCCCGCAAACTTCGATGGCCTCATGGATGATGTTGGGCGATGCGCCACTGCGATTCGTCATCGATCAGGATCTGGAATTGCAGGCGGTCGATCAAAGCAAAGCATCGATCCGTTATGCGCGTCACACGCTCGATGGCAAAGAGATCAAGGCGTATTTGAGCGCTGGCATGTACGTCTCGCGTTTGGGGCTCACGTGGAACGATCGCATCTCGTTCGTGCTCACCGAAAAGCTGCAAGTCAAACGCGTTGAGTTCGTTGGCATTTCCAACAGCAAGTCCGATGAACAATCGGCGCTGCCGCCGGAGGAGCAGTTCGATATCGATTTCGCACTGATGTGCGGGGAGCTGTCGAAGCTGCTGAGCGATCTCGTCGAGGCACTGGGCGGAGAGACCGCGCGCGCTGCGGCGGCTTAGGCACAAGAGATATCTCCACGGAGGACACTGAGAACACGGAGATTTAGAACTCCTTTTGGAGCAGAGGCGCGATTGGCGCGATGCCTTTGCCTGATCGTCATCTCCGTGGCCTCCGTGCTCTCCGTGGAATATTTCCGGCTTCAGGGGTTTCGCCTTGACGACCTGGGAGCCCGCCGGTAATACTCCGGCGCCATGAACACGCCCGCTTCTGCAACACACCGCTGGTGGTGGCGCCTCTCATAAGGAGAGGGCCACTGGAACTGCTGGGCGCTTAAAACACCACCGCTGACGAATCCAGAAAACCCATCTCCGCGCATCCGGGGATGGGTTTTTTATCGCCTCTCGCCCGGACTTGAGCGAAGTCCCCCGACGAGGAATTGAAGTTTGAAACCACCGTTTGACATAGCCGCCGATCTCGATACGCCCGTCTCGGCCTACTTAAAGCTCAAGCCTTTCAAGCCGCGCTTCCTGCTGGAAAGCGTCGAGGGTGGCGAGCGTTTGGCGCGGTATTCCTTCATCGGTTTTGGCGACTGCCTCGAAGTCCGGCTCGATGAACGCGGTCTCACCGTCGACGGGCAAACCCGGCCAGCCCCCGAGACACAGAAGGAGTTGCTCGATGCGCTCAGGGATACACTCAAGCGCGCGCCGCAACCCAGCCCCAGCATTCCTGGTGTCCCGCTACTGGGAGGATTGGTCGGCGTAGCCGGCTACGATCTGGTGCGGCGCTTCGAACGACTGCCCGCGCGTGCGCGACTCATCGAACCTACACCCGAAGCGCACTACCTCGCACCACGCTCGTTGCTCGTCTTCGATCACCTTACGCGCGGTGTGGCATTGCTTCATGCAGGCACCGAGGCAGAACGCCAGGCGCTGCGCAAAGAAGTGATCCAGGCGCTGCGTGGCCCAGTTCCGGTGAACGAACGCCGCGTGAAATATTCGCCAGCGATCGGCAGCCTGAGCGAAGCTGAATTTATCGCCGGCGTAAATCGCACCAAGGAATACATCGCAGCGGGCGATGTGTATCAACTCGTGCTCTCGGTGCGGTTCGGCGGGCAGTGCGATCTGGATCCGTTCGAAACGTATCGCGCGCTGCGGCTGCTCAATCCGTCTCCTTATATGTACTACTGCGATCTCGGCGATTGCGTGGTCGTCGGTTCATCTCCAGAAGCGCTAGTGAAGTTGCATGACGGCAAAGGCGAGATGCGCCCAATAGCGGGCACTCGTCCGCGCGGTAACGACGATGCGGATGATCGGAGGCTCGAAGCTGAGCTGCTGGCCGATCCGAAAGAAAACGCCGAGCACGTGATGCTTGTCGATCTGGCGCGCAACGATCTGGGTCGTGTTGCAAAAGCAGGATCCGTGTACGTCGATCCCTATCGCCGCATCGAGCGCTACAGCCACGTGATGCATATCGTAAGCGGCGTCAAAGGCGAACTCGCGCCGGACAAAGACGCATTTGACTTGTTTGCAGCCGCATTCCCCGCCGGCACGCTCGTAGGTGCACCGAAAGTCCGCGCCATGGAAATCATCGACGAACTCGAGCCGGTGCGACGCGGGTTCTACGGCGGCACCGTCGGCTATTTCGGATACGGCGGCGATAACCGCAAAACGATTCAGATGGATCAAGCGATCACGATTCGAACGATTGTCTTCCGCGGCGACACGTACAGCTATCAAGCAGGCGCGGGCCTGGTTGCCGATAGCGTTCCGGAAGCCGAATACCAAGAAGTTTTGGCGAAGAGCGCGATCATTCGACGCGCGCTTGCGCTTGCGGAGGAGGGGCTATGAGCACTCCCACACACTCAGCACCTCGTCTACTGCTCGTCGATAACTACGATTCGTTTACGTACAACCTGGTGCAGGCGTTCATGGTGCTTGGCGCAGAGGTGATCGTGTATCGCAACGATCAGATCACCATCGATGAGGCGCGAGCGCTGCAGCCCACGCATTTGTGTATCTCGCCGGGTCCCGGCACGCCTCACGACGCCGGTGTGTCGATGAAGATGATCGAAGCCTTCGCGGGTAAGGTGCCGATTTTCGGTGTGTGTCTTGGGCATCAATCGCTGGTCGAAGTGTTCGGCGGCAAAGTGGTGCGTGCGCCTCGGTTGATGCATGGTAAGACTTCGCTCGTCGAACACGACGGTCGCACGATCATGGCCGGCATGCCACATCCGTTCGAAGCGGGCCGCTATCATTCGTTGATTGCGCAACCGCAGTCGATGCCGAGCGTCTTGGAGGTGTCGGCACGCACGATTGAAGGGGAGATTATGGGCGTGCGCCATCGCGAGTACGCGATCGAAGGCGTGCAGTTTCATCCCGAAAGCGTGCTGACGCCGCAAGGCCCGCACCTCATGGGCGAGTTTTTGAAGTTGAAGTCGGGAGTGCGCCAGCAATGACGGCACTTCGTGACACGCTCGAAGATCTCTTGGAGCGCCGCAACCTCAATGAAGCTCAGGCGTCGGAGCTATTGCTCTCTTTGACGGACACGACGCTGGCGCCTGCAATGGGAGGCGCGCTACTGGCTGCGTTGCGAGTCAAAGGCGTAACGGCCGAAGAGATGCGCGGATTCGCAAAGACCATGCGCCGCATGGCACGCCGTCCGACCTTGTCGCCGGGTACGCCGCTCGTGGACATGGTCGGAACCGGTGGCGATGGCTCAGGTAGCTTCAATCTCTCGACGGGCGCTGCTCTGCTTGTGGCTGCGATGGGCATCCGGGTTGCGAAACACGGCACTAGCTCGGTATCGAGTCGCAGCGGCAGCGCTGATGTGATTCGTGCGTTGGGCTTGCCGCTGCCGCTCGATGAGACGCTCGCCGGCGAATGTCTGGATGCGACGGGATTCACGTTCTTGTTCGCACCTCACTACCACCCAGCGATGAAGTCGATCATGCCGATTCGGCAAGCACTGGGCGTGCGCACCGTGTTCAACATTCTGGGGCCGCTCTCAAATCCTGCTGAACCACCGTTTCATTTGATCGGCGCGTATCACATCGATGTGGCTGCATTGATGGCCGAAACTTTGGCGGGAATGCCGATCGAGCGCGCTTTCGTCGTGCACGGCGATCCAGGTTGGGACGAGGCCACGCCCGTCGGCCCGTTTACGCTGTTCGATGTGCGCGCCGGAGAAGTGAAGCGTACGAGACGCAGTTGCGAAGAATTTTCGCTGCCTCGTTGCACAGTGGATGAACTCAAGGGTGGCGACGCGGCTTACAACGCAGAGCACCTGCGTGCAGTGCTCGAGGGTCGCGAGCGCGGCGCACATCGCAATGCCATCGTGTTGCAGGCGGCACTCGTATTGGAGTTGCTCGGCAAGGTCGACTCTCCCGCCGCTGCGGCTCACATGGCTGAAGATGCAATCGAGTCGGGTGCCGGTCGGTTGCTGCTCGAAAAGGTTGTGCACTTTGGGCGCCGAACTGCAGAGAGAGGGAGTTCCACGTGAGCGGATTACTGACTGAGATGTGCCAGGCGAGCTTGGAGCGTCTAAAGCAGGCGCAGGCTCGGGAGTCTGAACAGGCACTGTGGAATCGTGCACTGGCTATGCCCGCAGCACCGCCACTCAAACTGTCGCCGGAAGGCTTCGATGTGATCGCGGAATGCAAACTGCATTCCCCCTCGGCGGGCGATTTGTCCGGGCATACGGCCAACGTCGAATCGCGCGTGCAGGCCTATGCCAAAGGCGGCGCCTGCGCGGTGTCGGTGCTGACCGAGCCGCTGCGATTTGGCGGGCAGCTCGAGCATCTCGCCCAGGCAGTGCAAGTGTTGAAGCCGTTCAACGTCCCGGTGATGCGCAAGGACTTTCTGGTCGATCCCTACCAAGTGATGGAAGCGCGTGCGGCTGGTGCGGGCGGCGTGCTGGTGATCGTCAGAATGTTGGATCGCAGCCGCATGACCGAACTACTCGACTGCGCTGCGATTTTGAAAATGTTCGTGCTCCTCGAAGGGTTCGATACGGAAGATCTCGCGGTCGCTCGCGAAGTGCTCAGCGCTCGCAAACAGCACAACGAGCAAGTGCTCGTCGGCGTGAACTGCCGCGACTTGCAAAAGCTGACAGTGGAAATGCCGCGCCTCGAGGAACTCGCAGATGACCTTCCAACAGGGTTTCCGCGGGTCGCAGAAAGCGGCGTCAGGAGCGTTGAGGACGTCCGGCATGTGGTCGACGTGGGCTATCAGCTTGCACTGGTCGGCACCACGCTCATGAACTCAGATGATCCGTGTCGGTTGCTGGGCGACATGCTCGCAGCTGGACGCGAGCGGGCGATGCACAATCGCGCGACGGAATAATTCGTGAGCGTGTGGATCAAGATCTGTGGATTGACGTCGGCCGATGCCGTCGCAGCGGCAATCGAATGCAACGTCGATGCAGTTGGATTCGTGTTTGCCCCTTCGAAGCGCCAGGTGGACCCGCTTCGAGCAGCGCAGCTCTCCCAAGCCGTGCCGTCGCGCATCGCCAAGGTTGCGGTGATGCTCCATCCGTCTCAGCAAGAGCTCGACGCAGTCTTGGGCGGTTTTCGTCCCGATGTGTTGCAGACCGATGCGGTCGATTTTGCAACGCTGATCGTTCCAAGCGAAATTCAAAAACTTCCCGTCGTGCGTGGAGCTGCAAAAATCGCAGCACCGCGCGTCTTGTTCGAAGGTGCGGTGAGCGGACAAGGCAAGATCGCCGATTGGACGGCGGCCGCCTCATTGGCGAGGCACACGCAGCTCGTGCTCGCGGGCGGTCTGAATCCAGGCAACGTCGAACAGGCCATCGCCGCCGTACATCCCTTCGGAGTCGATGTGAGCAGTGGAGTGGAGAGCGCTCCCGGACGCAAAGACCCCGACAAAATCCGCGAGTTCGTGCAGCGTGCGCGTGACTTGCAGTGCATTACTTCCGAGGATCGATAAATGGCTTTTTCGCTTAGCGCGAGTGAATCCGAACGGCTGCTCGCCGGCGTGATGAATGATGTGTTTCCCGACGCGCATGGGCGCTTCGGTCCTTTTGGCGGACGATACGTTCCGGAGACGTTGGTACCTGCGCTCGATCGATTGCAGGCCGGCGTCGACAAGTATTTGCGCGATGCGGATTTCCTGCGCGAGTTTCATGCCGAACTCAAGGATTGGGTTGGCCGACCCACACCGCTGACGCATGCACGAGAGCTGTCGCGTCGCTGGGGCGCCGACGTTTGGTTGAAGCGCGAAGATCTCGCCCATACGGGCGCGCACAAGATCAACAACTCGATCGGGCAAGTGCTGCTTGCAAAGAAGTTGGGAGCCAAGCGCGTCATCGCCGAAACCGGCGCAGGTCAGCACGGCGTCGCCTCCGCAGCCGCATGTGCACGGCTGGGTATGCCGTGCACGGTGTATATGGGTGCAGTCGATATGGAGCGTCAGGCTCCGAACGTTGGCCGCATGAAGCTGCTCGGTGCCACAGTCGTTCCGGTGACGAGCGGCGATCAAACCTTGCGTGCTGCCGTTGACGAAGCATTGCGCGATTGGGTTTCTGATCCGAACGGAACGTATTACTGCTTGGGCTCCGCCATCGGCCCGCACCCGTATCCGTACATCGTGCGCGAATTGCAATCGGTCATCGGACGCGAAGCGCGTGAGCAATTCTTGAATGTGCGCGGGAAGTTGCCCGATCTGGTCACCGCTTGTGTGGGCGGCGGATCCAATGCGATCGGCTTGTTCTATCCGTTCGTGAAAGATCGCAGTGTCGACATGCTGGGCCTGGAAGCGGGCGGCAAAGGCACGGGTTTGGGCGAGAACGCTGCCTCACTCGCCTATGGCACGCCGGGCGTGCTGCAAGGTTGCTATTCGCTGCTGCTGCAAGATGAGAACGGGCAGATCCAAGAAACGCACTCGGTCTCGGCGGGCTTGGATTATCCAGGCGTCGGTCCTGAGCACGCGCTTTACATGAGCATCGGTCGTGTGCGCTACGAAGCGGTAAACGATGACGACGCGCTCGCTGCGTTGGGGGAGGTTTGCGCCGCGGAAGGCATTCTCCCTGCAATCGAATCGTCACATGCGTTTGCCGGTGCGAAGCGGTATGCGAAGAGCAACCCTGGCAAGAGCATCTTGATCGGGCTTTCGGGTCGCGGCGACAAAGACATGCCGACACTTCAGCGGACGCTGTTGAAAGGAGTGATCTGATGTCTGCTGCAGATTCGATCAGCACCGCGATCCGCAACGCCAAGAGCAAAGGTGCTCCTGCGATCGTCGCGTACATTACGGCTGGCTTTCCGAAGAAGGAGCGCTTCCGCGAACTTCTGGCTCAGGTTGCCAGTGCCGCGGACGTGGTCGAGATCGGTGTGCCGTTTACGGATCCGATGGCGGATGGCACGACGATTCAGCGTTCCAGTCGCGTGGCACTGGAACAAGGCGTGACGCTCAAGTGGATTCTGTCCGAGCTCAGCGCGTATCGCGAAGCTCAGAAGGCCAACACTCCATTGTTGTTGATGAGCTATCTGAATCCGCTCTTGGCATTCGGCATCGATAAACTTCCGATCGAGGCGGAGCGTGCTGGTGTGAGCGGATTCATCGTTCCCGATCTGCCGCTCGAAGAAAGCGATTCGCTGCGAAGTGCACTGGAAGCTCGCGGTATTGCGTTGGTGCAGTTCGTTACGCCAGTGACTCCGGTCGATCGCATGCGCGTTCTCGCTGAAAGCAGCCGCGGCTTCCTCTATGCCGTCACGATGACGGGCACGACCGGCAAAAACGTGGCCGTGCCGCCCGATGTGCTCGAGTATTTCTCACGCGCGAAGCGCATCTCGCCTGTTCCCGTGTGCGCGGGGTTCGGGATTCGAAGTGCCGAACAGGTGACCAAACTTGCGCCGCATGTCGATGGCGTCATCGTCGGTTCGGCACTGGTGGAAGTGATCGAGAGGGGCGAGGATCCGGCTGCATTTTTGCGGGCGCTTCGCACATAGCATTCAGACGGACACAAAGAGCACAAAGACAAGCAGAGCTCACAAAAAAAGATTCATGTCTTTGGCCATCGAAGTACTTCGAGTCTGGTCGAGTCTATTCTGCATGCTGAATTTTCAGCGTCGATTGGTAGGCATCCGTCGATGGGTAAGAGATTGCTCGTCATTCTTTGTGCGCTGGTCTTTATCCTTGTGCTCTTTGTGTTCCTCTTCAATTCCGTCAGGCGCTCACGCCCCTAAGTCCAATTGCGCCTTCACGCTATCGGAACAATGCTTGCTGCTTTGTTCTTATAGATGCGTCGCGAGTGCGATGGTGAAGGTCGATGGATTCCAAGTCGCGATGGTCTATCGCTAATCTTTTCAAGCGCGAGAAGCCGGTCGCGCCGCAACCGCGGACGGCGCGCGCCACGCAACCTGCCAATCCTTACCACGCGGTCTCGGTCATGCCGGGCGTGGCCGCATGTGCGAGCGCGCATCGAGTCGCCGGCACGCGTTATCTTTCCAAACAAGCACCGCGCCTGCCGTTACCAAACTGCGATGCGCCCGAGTGCACGTGCCGATTCAAACACCACAACGATCGACGTGCCGGTCCTCGCCGCCGCGCCGATGTCGGATTCATGCCCGGCACGTTCAACGGTGTTGAGCGACGTGCAACGCGTGGCCGGCGTGCCGAAGATCGGTATTGAGAGTGCAGTGATGGGGTGATGGGGTGAGAGTGCTTCGCACGTGAACGGCGAGGCACATCTCTAAGTCAGCGAACGTCGCATACTGCAATCCGGATCAGTATTGCAGGCCATTGTTGTTCACATACGATGGTGGGAGGTGGCAAAGCGCGCTCGGATCCACACCTTTCACGCGCGCAGCGCATTCACTCCATCACGTCATCACCTGTCTGTCTCTATCTTGCCGGCGTAAATGCCGACAAGCGGCTCTGGGTGCGAAGCATGTCAGCTTCGGTGTACTCAGGTTTGCCGGCGCGAATGCGTTGAATGAGCGCGACGAAATCATTCGGCGGCACCGCCGGGCTGCAGTAGAAGCCTTGATATTGATCGCAGCCGAGCTCCGTCAAGAAATTCAACTGGTCGAGCGTCTCGACCCCTTCGGCAACTACACGCAACCGAAGGCTATGCGCGAGGGAGATGATGGCGCGCACGATCGAGACATCATCCGGGTTCTGCATCAGATCGCGCACGAAGCTGCGATCGATTTTGAGTTTATCGAGCGGAAAGCGGCGCAGATAACTCAGGCTCGAGTAGCCGGTGCCGAAGTCATCGATCGAAATGTGCACCCCCATCGTGCTCAGCTGCTGCAGCGTGAGTGCCGATTTTTCCGGATCGTGCATCACAGCGCTCTCCGTGAGTTCGAGCTCCAAATAGCCAGGTTGCAATTGAGCTTCATCCAGCGCTGAGCGCACGACAGCAGTCAAATCGGCGTGGCGGAATTGCTTCGCCGAAAGATTCACGGAGACGCGCAGCGGCGGCATGCCCGCATCGAGCCACCGACGCACTTGCCGACATGCTTCACGAATCACCCACTCGCCGATGGGCATGATCAGTCCAGTTTCTTCGGCGACCGGAATGAACACGTTCGGCGGCACGAGCCCACGTTGCGGATGTCGCCACCGAATCAGCGCCTCCGCGCTACGCACGCGTCCGGTGCCGATGTCGACTTTCGGCTGATAGTGCAGTTCGAGCTGTCCGGCTTCGAGCGCAGCCCGCAATTGCGATTCAAGGGCCAAACGATCGTCCGCCGCGCTCGTCATGTCGGGCGTAAAGAAGCGATACGTACCGCGCGAGGTCTCTTTCGCGATTCGGGTTGCCGCATCTGCTCGTCTGACCAGCAAATCGAAGGAGCTGCCGTCGCCCGGAAACATGCTGACGCCGATGCTGAGCGATGCATGCACCTCCAGCGTACCGATTTTGATCGGTGCACTGAGTGCATCGCCGATTTTTTGCAACACGGATTCAGCATCGCGAGCGGAATTGAGCTCTCGCGCCAGGATCGTAAATTCGTCGCCGGCAAGTCGCGCCAACACGTCGTGGCGACGCAATACGCCGCGTAGACGACGCGCGATCTCACACAACATCTCATCGCCCGCCTGATGCCCAAGCGAATCGTTGATGGGCTTGAGCCGATCAACGTTGAGTACCATGAGAGCGAACGCATCGCCGTGACGGTTCGACTCTTCGATCGCATGCTCTGCGGCATCCACGAGTGCAAGTCGATTCGGTAATCCAGTTAGCGCATCGTGTCGCGCTGCGTACTGCGCGCTTGCATTTGCGCGCAGCAATGCCTCGTCGCGATCGCGAACGTGTCGGGATAGATAAGCGTCGTAGATCACGGTGAGCAGCGAAAGCGCCGTGATGCCGAGAGCGAACATGCCCAACGCAAGCGCAAACCAATCGCGCTCAATGACGATGCCGGATGGCGAATGCGCAGATGCAGCGATCTTCAGGGCGCTAAGGCAGAGCAGATTGAAAACCACCACCGCGGCAGCAACCAGCAAAGAAGCGAGAACTCGTCGAGGGCTTTTAGCGTGTGCGGCGGTGGTGCGCAGGCACTGCAGCGCCACCATGAAGCAGGCGAAGGTGAGCGCAAGCGCACCCGCGCTTTGCACGATAGGAAGCTGCGGCGGTGATGATGTTGCCAGCGCAGCGACATCCAGAAAGTGGATCGCCGCGACCCCAAGGGTCAGACCCGCAGCGATGAGAATGCAGCGCGACCACGACTGCGCGTGCGATTTTGCGCTTAAGAGAATTCCCAACGCCGTGGCGGCTGAAACAGCAACAGCGAGCAAGATTTCCGGTACGTGGAACGATGCGTTGCCGGCGCGCTCGACAGCAAGCAACCCAAGAAAGTGGCTCGCCCACAGTCCCACTCCCACCGCAAACGTACCGGCCGCAAGCCAGGTGCGTCGACGCGGCAGATCAAACCTGCTAATTCGCTTCGCTAACAACAGCGCCGTGTAGCAGACGATCGCCGTGAGGACGACCGATAGGCACACGACCCAGGGTGTGAAGATTCCGTGCATGCAACGCCCAAGGCGATGATGAGCTCATCCGATATTCCTATCGGGCGGCTCCACCCCATCTTGAGCGTGTCAGCCCTGCAAATTGTCCTGACCGCAGGATCTGAGGGGTAAATCTCATTCGGGCGTCGCCTTAGACCAGCGAGGTACTTCAGCCAGGGTAGACTTATGTCATGAAAAGCCTTTGCGTCTTTTGCGGCTCACGTGCCGGCAGCCACCCGGAGTACGTCGAACTCGCGCGGGCGTGCGGGACGATGCTGGCCGAACGCGGCATCGCCCTTGTTTATGGGGGCGGGCGTGTGGGTCTCATGGGCGCCATCGCGGATGCGGCGCTGGCCGCGGGCGGCACTGTCATTGGTGTGATCCCGCAGATGCTGCTCGATCGTGAAGTCGGTCATCCGGGCCTAAGTCAGCTGCATGTCGTGAAATCACTGGCAGAGCGCAAATTGCGCATGGCGGAGCTGAGCGACGCCTTCGTGGCACTGCCTGGTGGCCTTGGCACCTTGGATGAGTTGTCGGAGGTGTGGACGTGGACCCAGCTGAATCTGCACCAGAAACCGTGTGCGCTTCTGAATGCGGGGGGTTACTTCGATGCGCTCATCGACTTTCTGCATCACGCGACGGCGGAGGGCTTCGTCAGTCAGCGCGATTTAGAGCAGTTGCAGATCCATGAAGAGTTCGGCGCGCTGCTGGACGCACTCGGGATGTGCCAACCGGAAACTTGACACTGCAGTGCACTGCCTTCAGCCTTGCGGCGCCCTCTAGCACCGTTGTCGGAGTATTCCGCTCAAGTCATGTTGCGAACTTTTCTCCAAGCCAAGCTGCATCGCGTCCGAGTCACTGAGGCGGATCTGAATTACGAAGGCTCGTGCGGCATCGACGAAGCGTTGCTCGAAGCAGCCGGCCTGAAGGAATACCAATACATCGAGCTGTACAACGTCACCAACGGCGAGCGGTTTACGACCTACATCATCAAGGCGCCGCGCGGCTCGGGTCAGATTTCGCTGAATGGCGCCGCTGCTCGCAAAGCCATGGTGGGCGATCTGCTCATCATCTGCGCGTACTCCGTGTATTCGGAAGCCGAGCTCGAGCAGTATCAGCCGGTGGTCATTCTGGTGGACGAGCAAAACCGTCCGCTGCAAACCAAGAATCTAAAGCTCGCGCGTTAATCGTCCGCATCGCTCGATGTGGACGCATCCATCGGATGAGTCATGTCCCTGATCCACTGGTTCATCGATTTCGTTCTCCATCTCGATAAGCACCTGACCCAACTCGTGGCGACATACCACGTGTGGGTGTATCTGATTTTGTTTTTGATCGTGTTCTGCGAAACCGGCTTGGTGATCACGCCCATTTTGCCGGGCGATTCGCTCTTATTTGCAGCCGGTGCCCTTGCAGCCGTGGATGCGAGCGGAACCTTGAACGCGACGGCACTCTGGATACTGCTGATCGTTGCAGCGATTCTCGGCAACGAAGTGAATTTTCGCATCGGTCGAGCGATCGGGCCGCGCGCGTTTAGCGGCAACGTTCCGTTTCTGAAGCTCCAGTACCTAGAGCGCACCGAGCAGTTCTACGAACGCCATGGCGGCAAGACCATCATCCTGTCGCGTTTCATGCCGATCATTCGCACTTTCGCCCCGTTCGTCGCAGGTGTGGGTCATATGTCCGCGTCCCGCTTCTCGATGTACAACTTCGCCGGCGGGATTGCGTGGGTCACCGCGTTTATATGGGGCGGCTATTTGTTCGGCAATGTGCCTTTGATCAAGAACAACTTCGGCGTGGTGACGATCGTGATCATCGTCGTGTCGCTACTGCCGTTTGCGTGGAGCTTGCTCAAGCGAGATAACAAATAGGACGAAACACAAAGAGCACAAAAGGCCACAAAGGGCACAAAAAAGGAATTTGGTAAGCAAGATGGCGGCGTGACGATCCAATTTGCCCTTGTTCCACTGAGGCGCAGCACGGGCCGCGATCTGAGTGATCGCTCTCTTCTTTGTGTTCTTTGTGTTGCTCCGGATTGCTAATCTCGGGATGACCACCACGAGATCGCACCTGCGATGAGCAACACCACGCCCGGCCACGCGGGTTGTGGGCTGAAGCCGATCCATAAGACGCCAGTAAAGGCGCTGAACAGCGAAATCAACGAGCGATCGCGGCGGCGGCTGTGTTCACGGATTTCCGCGCGCAGCAGCTCGACTTCATCGGTTCGCACTGGAATCGTCAGACGTCCATCCGCTGCTTTCTGTACCGTGTTCTCGAACAGCGGCGGTAAGCGTCGCAGTGCTTGCACCAGATCCGGCAATTGACGTTTCAAATCGCGCACGATCGAGCGCGGACTCCAGCGCTCGGCGACCCATTCCCTGAGCAACGGCTGCGCGGTCTTCCACAAATCCAAATCCGGATAGAGCTGTCTGCCGACGCCTTCGATCTGCAGCAAGGTCTTTTGAATCAACATCAGCTGCGGCTGCATTTGCGCATCGAAGCGTTGCGCGGCTTCGAACAGACTGATCAGCACTTGGCCGAACGAGATTTCTTTGAGCGGCTTATTCGCAATCGGCTCGCACACCGTGCGTACTGCGCTTTCTAATTCATCGACGCGAACGAGCGCAGGAATCCATCCCGCATCGATGTGCAGTTGCGCGATGCGCCGGTAGTCGCGATTGAAGAACGCGAGAAAATTCTCCGCCAGATAATGCTGATCGCGCGGATCCAAGCTGCCGACGATGCCGAAATCCACCGCTGCATAGCGCGGATGTTCAGGATCGTCCAGCAGCACAAAGATATTGCCGGGGTGCATGTCGGCGTGAAAGAAGTTGTGCCGGAAGGCCTGCGTGAAGAAAATCTCGACGCCGTTCTCCGCCAACCGTTGGATGTTCGCGCCGCGCTTTTGCAGCTCGGCGACGTCGTTGACAAGCACGCCGCGCACGCGCTCCATCACCATCACGTTCTTGCGGCATAGGTCCCAATACACTTCGGGTACGTACAGCAATGGCGAGCCTGCGAAATTGCGCCTGATTTGCGCCGCGTTGGCCGCCTCGCGCATCAAGTCGAGTTCATCGAGAATCGTCTTCTGATATTCGCGTACCAGCTCAACCGGCCGTAAGCGTTCAGCCTGCGACCAATATCGGTTTGCGAGTTCCGCAAGCGCGTAGAGCACTTCGATATCGCGCTCGATCGCGATGCGAATTCCCGGTCGCACGATTTTGACGACGACTTCTTTGCCGTCCTTCAATGTCGCTGCATGCACTTGAGCGATCGTTGCAGCGGCGAGCGGCTGAGTCTCGAACGATGCGAATAGTTCTGATACAGGTTGTCCGAGCGCGGATTCGACAATGCCCTGGGCGACGTTCGCATCGAACGGCGGAACTCGATCCTGGAGTTTTGCGAGTTCGTCCGCGATATCGCGCGGCAACAAGTCGCGTCGTGTCGACAGCATCTGCCCGAACTTCATGAAGATCGGGCCGAGTTCTTCGAGCGCGAGACGCAGGCGTTCCGCTCGGGTGCCACCGCGTTCGCGATGGAACCAGGTTGCCGGCGAGAGGAAGAATGCAAAGCGCAACGGCCGGAATAGGTGCGTTGCGAGAATGACTTCATCGAGCCCGTGACGAACGAGCACCCGCTGAATCTGCAGGAGCCGGGAGAGGACGCGAAGCTTCACTTATTCTTGTTCCGTTCTAGCAATGCAACGCGCGCTTCTAATCGATCGACGTCGTCGCGCAACTTATCTACGCCAGACGCAAATTCGTCCGCTTCAGTTCGGCTGGGCGTATCGCGACCTTCTTCCTGAAGGAACTCCGAGACATTCTGCGTGAATGTGTCGGCCGCGCGACGCGCAAATCCAAAGACCGAGCGCGCTGCCTGGCCGATCTGATGCGCCGGCACATCGCCGATCAAGCGCGAAAGCTCTTCTTCTAGATCGGGTCGGGTGTGTTGCAGCAATTCACTGAACGCCTGCGCGGCTTCTGCGTCGCCGGCAATGTGCACGGAGCCGCCGCGCAGCGCATTTTCAGGTTGCGGGCCGATCATGCGCATGAATGCCAGCGGCGTTCCACTGAGCGTTGCCGTCGGCGTTGCTTCTGATTGCGAGCTCAAGATCACCTGCTCGCCCTCGGCGCGCAGAAATACGTTGAGCGGGATGCCGTCGAATTTCAGCGCAAGGAGTTTTCCATCCAAACGCCGGCACATGGCGCGTGCCGCAGAAGATGCTGCGATATTTCGATTCAGTAGGTTTTGAAACGGCGCGAGCAGCATGGGCCTATAACGCGTACCCGCGGTGCAGAGCGACGATACCGCCGGTGAGATTGTGGTAGCGGCACTGCTCGAATCCGGCAACCCGCATCATCTCGAGCAACGCTTCTTGCGTTGGGAAGCGACGAATCGACTCAGCCAAGTAGCGATAACTGTCCGCATCGTTGGCCACGAGCTTGCCGAGCAGTGGGAGCACGCCGAATGAATACGCGTCGTAAATCGGCTTGAGTCCCGGCAGCGTTGGATGAGAGAACTCGAGAATCAGCAGTTGTCCGCCAGGTTTCAGCACGCGTCGCATCGATCGCAATGCTGCAGCTTTGTCCGTGACGTTGCGTAAGCCGAAACCGATCGTCACGCAGTCGAAGCTCGCGTCCGCGAATGGCAGACACTCCGCGTTGGCGAGCGAAAATCGTACATTGCCGACGACGCCTTTGTTGAGCAGCGCGTCGCGACCTTCGGCCAGCATTGCTGAGTTGATGTCGGTCAGGAGCACCAATCCTGTTGAACCGACCTGCTTGGCCATGCCGGTGGCGAGATCGCCGGTGCCGCCTGCAACGTCGAGCGCGCGCTGACCAGGACGTAGTCCGGTTTGAGACAGCGTGAACGCTTTCCATAGCCGGTGCGCACCGCCGGACATCAGGTCGTTCATGATGTCGTACTTGCTGGCGACGGATTCGAACACCGCGCGCACTTTCGCGGCCTTCTCAGCGACGGGCACTTGCGTGTAACCGAAGTCGGTCGTCGCTTGCTGCGAATCAGCAGGGGATTTGTCGGGTGCCGTCATGGGGAGCCACGCTCGAGGACGGCGCATTCTAACAGGGCTACTGACCAGAAAGGCATTTCACACGGAGGACCACGTGTCCTCCGTGTGAGATCTCGTCTGGTTCGCTAACTAGAGCGTGTGTGCGATATGCCGAGCTCACTCAGGCGATCGAGGTACTTCTGCCATTTCTGAGCGTGCTCGCGGCCAAGTTCATGAAGATACTTCCACGTATAAAGCCCGCTGTCGTGGCCGTCATCGAAGATCAGGCGCACGGCATAGTTGCCGACCGGTTCGATTTTTTTGATCTGCACGTTCTGCTTGCCGATTTGGAGGGTCTCTTGTCCCGGTCCGTGACCGCGCACTTCGGCAGAAGGCGAATACACCCGCAGATATTCGAACGGCAGCTCGTACTTCGAGCCGTCCGAAAACGAAACGGCTAACACGCGCGAGACGGTGCGCAGTTTCAATTCGGTGGGATGCATTGCGCTACAGGATGTATCGAGTGAGGTCTTCGTCCTTCACCAACTCGCCGAGATATTTGTCGACATACGCAGCATCGACGACAACCTCTAAGCCGTCACGATCAGCAGCATCGTACGAGAGCGTCTCGAGCAATCGTTCCAGCACCGTATGCAAGCGCCGAGCGCCGATGTTTTCGGTTCGCTCGTTTACCTGATAGGACACTTCGGCGATACGACGCACGCCACTTTCGTCGAAGCGTAATTTCACACCCTCGGTTTCGAGCAGCGCACGATATTGCGTGCACAGCGAGGCGTCGGGTTCCGTGAGAATGCGAATGAAGTCTTCCACCTTGAGTGCATCGAGTTCGACGCGAATCGGGAAGCGGCCCTGCAACTCGGGTATCAAGTCGGAGGGTTTCGACATGTGAAATGCGCCCGAAGCGATGAAGAGAATGTGATCGGTCTTCACCATCCCATGCTTCGTGCTCACCGTGCTGCCTTCGACTAGCGGCAGCAAGTCGCGTTGCACGCCTTCTCGAGACACGTCAGCGCCGTGCGTTTCCTGGCGTCGCGCGATCTTGTCGATCTCATCGATGAACACGATGCCGTTCTGCTCGGCGTTGGTAAGCGCTCGTAGCTTTAGATCTTCTTCGTTGATCATCTTGGCGGCTTCTTCATCGGTCAGCAGCTTGAACGCTTCCTTCACTTTGACCTTGCGCATCTTGGTGCGAGATCCGCCGAGGTTCGAGAACATGCTCTGCAATTGATTGGTGAGATCCTCCATGCCCGCGGGTGCCATGATCTCCACACCGACAGGAATGGCGCGCACCTCGATTTCAATTTCACGATCATCGAGCTGGCCTTCGCGCAGCATCTTGCGGAATTTCTGCCGCGTCTCTTGATCGCGCGGCGTCGGTTCGGGTTCGGCACCAAAGCCGATTGACTTCGGCCGCGGCAACAGCGCATCGAGCACTCGATCTTCGGCGGCGTCCATGGCTCGATGACGGACTTTCTCCATTTCCTCTTCGCGCGTCATCTTCACCGCCACGTCCATCAGGTCCTTGATGATCGAATCCACCTCGCGGCCGACGTAACCGACCTCGGTGAATTTGGTGGCTTCCACCTTGATGAAAGGCGCGCGCGCCAACTTGGCCAGGCGCCGAGCAATCTCGGTTTTACCGACGCCAGTCGGGCCGATCATCAAAATATTTTTTGGCGTGATTTCTGCACGCAGCGATTCGGAGACTTGCATGCGGCGCCAGCGATTGCGTAACGCGATCGCAACCGCTCGCTTGGCTGCGCCTTGCCCGACGATGTGCTTGTCGAGCTCTTGAACGATTTCGCGGGGAGTCATGGAGGACATGGTAGGGGTTAGCGGTTAGCGGTTAGCGGATAGAAGAGGTAGCGGTGCAATTGAATGTGGGAGACTCTGCGAAGCGGGTCAGTCGGGTTCTTCGGATCCGACTATTCACCATCCGCTATCCGCGAGTCCCTTCCAGCTCCTCTATCGTCAGATTGCGATTGGTGTAGATGCAAATGTCGGCGGCGATGTTCAGCGCCTTCTCGACGATGGTCTTCGCATCTAAGTCAGTGTTCTGCGTCAGCGCACGTGCGGCAGCTTGCGCGAATGCACCGCCGGAGCCGATGGCCATGATGTCGTCCTCGGGCTCGATCACATCGCCGTTGCCGGAAATGATGAATGAGCTGCGCGCGTCGGCCACGCACAGCAGCGCTTCGAGCCGGCGCAGGCTGCGATCCGTGCGCCAATCCTTTGCGAGTTCAATCGCTGCGCGAGTGAGATTGCCGTACTGCTGCAGCTTGGCTTCGAAGCGCTCGAAGAGCGTGAAGGCATCTGCCGTTCCGCCTGCGAAACCGGCGAGCACTTTGCCGTCGTAGAGGCGCCGCACCTTTCGCGCGTTGCCTTTCATGACGGTGTTACCTAAGGAGACTTGCCCGTCACCGCCGATCGCGACGATGCCTTGGCGACGGACGGAGAGGATGGTGGTGCCTTCGAATTGGTTCATGGTCAGATGAAGAATTGTTCCACGGAGCGCACGGAGGACACGGAGATAGTGGGTGAATAGAGACTCTTCACCTCCGTGCTCTCTGTGATCTCCGTGGAGATTTTCCGATCATCCTCTGCGGCGGGCGCGAGGATGCGACTGGTCGTATATCTTGGCCAAGTGCTGAAAATCAAGGTGCGTATACACCTGCGTGGTGGAGATGTTTGCGTGGCCCAAAAGTTCCTGCACGCCACGCAAATCCTGGCTCGATTCCAGCAAGTGAGTCGCGAACGAATGCCGGAACATGTGCGGATGGACGTGCAGCGGCAAGCCCTGTCGGATCGCCCATTCGGAGATGCGCAGTTGGATCGCGCGCGGACCCAGGCGTTTACCGGCTTGCGAGACGAAGACCGCAATCTGATCGGCTGGTGCGAACGCTGAGCGTTCCGCGAGCCACGCGCGTAATGCATCGATGGCGTGGCGTCCAATCGGGACGATGCGTGTCTTGTTGCCTTTGCCGACGACGCGCACGGTGCGGTCGGCCAAATCCAAGTCTTGCAGATTCAATCCCACCAACTCTGCCAACCGCAGGCCGGAGGAATAAAACAGCTCCATGATCGCTTTATCGCGAGTGCTGAGTTCATCGTCGGTGCGAAACGCGAGGAGCTGCTGCATTTGATCGACGTCGAGTGCCTTGGGTAATCGCTTCGGCGCCTTGGGCGCTTGTACATCGATGGCTGGATTGTTCTTGATGACGCCTTCCCGGATCAGGAAATTGAAAAACGTACGCAGCGCGCTTAACCGGCGTTGAATGGTTCGGGCTGCAGAGCCGCGGCGAAATTCGGCAGCAGCGAAGAGGCGAACGTGCTGCGTATCGATTTGCGACCAGTCTGCGATCGCTTGGCCATCGCAGTACTGGACGAAGAAGCTCAAATCGCGGCGATAGTTGTCATCGGTGTGAGCGGACAGGCGTCGCTCACTCGCAAGATGGCTGAAGAACTTGGGGATCCAAGACAGGGTGCTGTCGTGCATGTGCGATCAGCACCCCGAAGATCAGTTTGCGCCGACGGCTTCGCTGACGAGATCGCCAATGCGTGCCAAGAAGTCGGTGCTCATCGTCGGATGAAAGCGGTCTGCATCGGGACTGCCGATCGCGAGTAATCCTGAAGCCGGTTGTGGGCCGAGCGGAACGAGTGCGGCCGAGCCGATCTCGACGGTGCCGGCACCGAAAAGGAAGTCGCGATGCGAATCGCGGATTTGACCGCAGCGTGGCTTGCCCGATTCGAACAGTGTCTCGAACATTTTCAGTTCCGGCGCATTGGCATCGATCAAGCGCAAATGTCGGCTGGTCACCTGCGCGTATTCGGATTCCGACCCTTTCGTCAGCAGCAACAACCACTCCGAAGCACCGAAGTCCTCGCGCAACGACGATTCCAACGCATCCAGCAATACATCCGCCTTTCTTGAGCGGACCAAGCGGCATGCAAGGCGATGGATTTTGCCCGCGAGCACATCGTTCGCGCGCGCAACTTCGATGAGATCGCGCAAACGGGATTCGAGTGTTTGGTTCTTCTCGCGCAGCGCACCGACTTGTCGTTCGATGAGCGAAACCGTGGCCGCACCGCCGTTGTGGGAAAGCTTGAGCTTCGTGAGCAGCCCCGCGTGTCGTTCGAAAAATTCAGGATTCAGTTGCAGGTAGTGAGCGATTTTGTCCTCGTCCAGCGTTTCCGTCTCGATGCCACGGACCGGTTGCTTGCTCATAGTGCCTCGTTGTCTTTGTGTTGAAACGTCATGAACGCTAGTCCGACGTTCATGCGCTAGATCTCTCCGACGATACGCTCGCCGCTGTTCGCGGTCTCTTGGCGAATCTGCGCCTCTCGTGCGCGAAAGTCCATGCTCACGCTTTGTTGCGACGGAAGGAGCCGGTATCGACGCTTCCCTCGAACACCGTGGTTGCGGGCCCGATGAGCCACAGATGTTCACCTGGTCCTTCCCACTTCACGGACATCTCGCCGCCCGGCACCGAAACTTTGACGTCATCCTCCAGTAAGCCGAGCCGACGACCTACCGCGACGGCAGCGCACGCGCCCGTGCCGCATGCTTGTGTTTCACCGACGCCGCGTTCGAACACACGCAGGCGGATGTGATTGGGCGCGACGACTTGCATGAATCCGACGTTCACTCGATTCGGGAATCGGGTATGAGTTTCGATCGCAGGCCCCAGCCCTTGCACGTCTGCTTCAGCGACGTTCGCGACCTGCAAGACCGCATGCGGGTTGCCCATCGAGACGGCTCCGATCTGCAACTCGGTTTCGCCGACCCGCAGCGGATACACATCGGCCTCGCGTGATGCGTCGAACGGCAGCGCGGCGGGATCGAAATTCGGGATGCCCATGTCGATCGCAACTGAAGCGTCGTCGCGAAGCACGCCGTCAATGCGACCGCCGGGACTATCCAGGTGTACTTGCTTGCGGCCCAGCTTCTTCGCGATCAATGCAGCGATGCACCGTGCGCCGTTACCGCATTGCTCTACTTCAGAGCCGTCAGCGTTGAAGATGCGATAGAAGACATCCGTGTGTTGATCGCGCGCAGGCATCAGCACCAATGCTTGATCGAAACCGATTCCCGTACGTCGGTCGGCCAGCGCACGGAATGTCGCAGAGTCTGGCACGGCGGCATCGGCATCGGCTTCGAACACGATGAAGTCGTTGCCGAGTCCTTGCATCTTTGTAAATGAGAGCAGCATGGCGTGAGAATAGCAGAGCAGGGTGGGCAATTTATGTCAGCGAGAAGGTGGGAACTGCGGCGCGATCCACCCTGAAATCGCCCTCGTTCATCGAACGTTGAACTGCGGATCGGCCGCTGCGGCTCCGTACTCCCGTCAGTCGAGATTCATCCGTTCGATCTTCATACATCGGTCCATCACGACGGTGAGCCCCGCATCCGTCCCACGCTGTGCCGCCGCTTCATCTACACAACCGAGCTGCAGCCAGACGGCGGGTAGCTTCAGGCGAATGCATTCGTCGACGACCGCGCCGACTTCCTCCGGCTTGCGAAAGACATCGACGATGTCGATACGCTCCCCGGGGCCCATGAGCTTGATTGCCTGTTCAAGGTCAGGAACGGCGCGAATGCCTTCCCACACGGCGAGTCTCGGATTCACCGGAATGATCCGATACCCGTAATCGCGCAACACGCCGGCCACCTCGTAGCTCGGCCGCTGGGGGTTATCGGATAGCCCGACGATGGCAACCGTGCGTGCCTCGGAGAGGAGTTGGCGGATTCGTTGCGGGGTTGGATTATGAAACGACATAGACCGCCCTCGTGACATTTGCTGCGCGGCACCTTAAGTTAGCGCGGCCTCCAGAATAACAGTCGGGTCCTGCCTCGGTTCCGGCGAATGCGCCGCGCAGGCAGAAGAGAGGGTCTCATGCGCCACGTCATGGTTATGAACTCGAAGGGCGGCTGCGGCAAGAGCACGCTAGCGACGAACGTTGCCAGCTACTTTGCCACGCAGGGGTATAAGGTCGCACTGGCCGACTATGACCCGCAGCGCACCAGTCTGGATTGGTTGTCGGTCAGGCCTGAAGACTTGCCGAAGATCACCCCGATAGACGCCTGCGAAGAAGGGCTTCGTGGGGTACCGCGCGACACCGAGATCCTCGTCATCGATGCCCCGGCCAGGACCCATGGCGCTGAAATGAACGAGTTGGTGCGCCGGGCGGAGACCATCCTCGTGCCCGTGATGCCATCCCCCATCGACATGAAGGCCTGCGCGCACTTCATGAAGGAACTGCTCGAACTCGGCAAGGTGCAGCGCGAACAGGCTCGCCTAGCCGTGGTCGCGAACCGCGTTCGCGAGAACACGCTGCTGTACGAAGAACTCGATCAATATCTCGGCAAACTCAAAGTGCCGTATCTCTCGTCCTTGCGCCAATCCACCAACTACCTGCGCGCCTTCCAGCGCGGCATGGGCATCTTCGAGCTGCCTGAATACCTCGCCTGGCCCGATTGGAAACAATGGGAGCCGATCACCAAGTGGCTGGAGAGTAAGCGGAGTCAGCCGAGTTGAGCGCGCGGATGCGCGGTGATGGGTGAAGGCGTGATGGGGTGATGGGGTGAAGGGCGTAGCCCATCGCCAGCTAGTGATGGAGTGATGAGGTGATCGAGTGAAGGGTGTCGCTCATTCCTAGCTCGAAGGTCGAGTTCTACGAAGCCGACGATAGGACAACCGTCCGTCCAAAAAGAGCAACGCTACGCCGTTCACGCGCTTTGCGCTTTCACCTCATCACTTCATCACGTCATCACCTTCCGCCTCGCCCTCGGCGAGGCTCGCCGTGATGCCCTCCCGATAATCCGCATACTTCAGTCGTACACCGAGGTGCTTGAGCATGCGTTCGTTGCTAACGCGGCGGGATTCATCGATGAAGGAGAGGCGTGAGGGGCTGAACGTCAGTTGTGCCTCTTCCATCGAGACCTGCGGCGGACGCGGCAACCCTGCGATGTCGGCAACGGCATTGAGGAACGCAGTGGAAGTGATCGAGCTGCCGTCGCTGATCGTGTAGACGCCTCGAGCCTCGGGGTTCGTGATGGCAGCGGCACAGGCTTCGACGAGATCCTCGACGTGAATGCGATTGCTGATGCCCGCGTCTTCTTCGCGCACCACGGGTTCGCGAGCGCGCAAACGATCGAGCGGCAAGCGCCCAGGTCCATAAATTCCAGGCACGCGCAGAATGACCCGTCGCACGCGCCGTTCCGTACACCATACGCGAGTCATTTCTTCCGCACTGACGCGACGGCGAGCCCGTTCGGTGCGCGGCTGCAATGGGCTGCTCTCGTCGACCAACGCTCCGCCGGTATCTCCATAAACGCCGGTCGTGCTCATGTAAACGAATACGTGCGGCGGCACGGTGGCGATTTGCAGAAATCGATCCAAGCGCAGATCGCTCTCGCCGCTCGGAGTGGGCGGAGCGAGATAAACGATGGCGGCTTGGTCCAAACGCTCGGGCACGCTCGTAGCAGTGCGCAGCCGATCGAGATCCAAGATGTAGGCGCGAATACCGAGCGCCCCGAGATCCATCGCCCGGGCCGGCGTGCGCACCGTTCCTGTGACATCGAATTGCGATTGCAGACGCAGTGCTAAACGCTGGCCCACATATCCGCAACCCGCGATGAGCACGTGCGGTCGTGGCTCAGTCATGACGCGCTCGTGATCGAAGAGGGAAGCGATGCATCAAGATGATCTCTGGGCGCTGGAATCGGCTGCGTAGTCGAAGGAATCGAAGAACAATTGTGACTCAAGCAGCCCATGGGCGGGAAACTCGCTGCGGATCGCTTCGATCATTTGCGGTGGGCCGCTGGCGTAGACATCGACTCCCTCGAGATTTGGATACTGCCGCAAGGCGGCTTCGTGCACCAAACCCTTTTCGAATCCTGCTGCGTGCGCCGCGGAGAGAACGGGTGTGTACTTCAGGTTGTGAAATCGCCTGCACCATTCGAGCACGAGATCGTGTTCATAAAGATCTGCGCGCGTGCGTGCTCCCCAGAATAGGTGCAACGGACGCTGATCACCGCGCTCCAACAAATGCCGCAGCATGGCCTTGAGCGGCGCGTAACCGGTCCCGCCGCCAATCAAGATCGCAGGTCGAATGGACTCTTCGCGAAACCAAAACTGACCCAGCGGCCCTTCAATCCGCAGCAGCGTTGTTTGAGGACCCTCCCCAAACAACGATTTGGTGAATGCTCCATTCGCGACCCGTCGGATGTGCAATTCGAGCAGCGCAGCATCGTGCGGTGGACTTGCGATCGAAAAGCTGCGGCGACGGTGTCCGCTCAACAGCACGTCCAGATATTGGCCCGCCGCAAAGTGGAAAGTCTCGCTCGCGGGTAATCGCAAGAAGACTTGCATCACATCAGGCGCAAGGGGCTGCATGCGATCGATTCGCGCAGGAAGGGTTTTGACCTGGATGTCAGGTGCGGGCGGTCGAATTTGGCGAACTTCGATCTGCAGATCCGCAGTAGCAGCACGTGCTTGGCAAAGGAGCGCATAACCGTCGAGCTCTTCATCCGGCATCAGTCCCAGCGGACGCCCTTTCGGATACGAGACTGCACCGGCAACGATGCGCGCTCGGCACGACGTGCAATGACCGGCTCGGCAACTATGAGGCAGGTTGATGCCCGCGCGAAGTGCTGCATCCAAGATGCTTTCGTCGCCCGTGACCGTGATGAGCTGATGAGCGGGCAGCAGTGTGACTCGGGAGTTCACAGCCGGCGTGCTGCGCGCTAGCTACGGCGGCGATCTTGCTGGCGACGTTCGAGCCAGCGTCGCGAACGAATCTTAGGTAAGCGAGCTTTGCGGCCGGCTGCGAGCGCAAGGGCTTCGTGCAATGCCTGCAACGCCCGATCGCGATCGCCGGTTTGATCCATGAAATCGGCCAAGAGTTGATAGGCCTCGAGGCGAGGTTTGATGGCGACACTCGTTTCCAGGTAGCTGCGCGCTTTGCCGTAAAGTTCGGCGCGAGCGGATAGCCGGGCGCACGTGAGCAGCAGCGCCGAGTCTTCGCGATGATCGGGTAGCCAGCGCTCCGCCCGCTCCAATGTTCCGAGCGAATCGTCGGGCTCCAACTCGCCATACAGAAGGACGAGTTGTTCATCCCACTGACGCTCGATTGCATCTCGCAATTCTTTTTCGGCGACATCTTGCCGTCCGCATGCCATGCACGCGCGTGCATACGTGACGATGACTTCGGTTCTCTGCGCGATTGATTTCGGCAAATCCTTCCAGACTGAGCTCAACTGCTGGAAATCCCCCGCCTGACCGGCGCCCTTGAGGCGGTCGAGATGGATTTGCTCCACCGTTTCATCGGCAACCGATGCCGGAATGCCGCGTGTCTTGCGAAGCTTCGGTTCGAGCGTCTGCAGACGCTCCCAATCTCCAGTCTGACGGTAAACGCGCGCGAGCAGCAGCAACCCGCGTGCATTCATTTCTCCGCTTGCTTCAAGCTGTTCGAGCGCCGTCTGGGCGGCGGCGAATCGCTTGTGCTTCAGATGCGCCTCGGCCTGCATGATCAACGCGGGTGCGCGCTGCGTCGGAGCAAACTCCATCGCCTTGTTGAGCCATTCGTCGCGGCGCTGTTCGGCGCCTTGCAAGTCGGCAGCGCGCGCCGCGATTAGGTAATGGGCAGCCGGAATTTCCGCCTCTCGGGCGTAACGAGTAAGCGTGTTCTCCGCGGTTTCCCACAGGCCCTCTGCGAGCTCGAGCGTGCCTTGCGCCATGCTGCGGCGAGCGCGTTCCCACCGCCGCGCGCGTTGCTGTTCCTTCCACAATCGGCGGGCGATGAAGGCACGTACCAGCAATCGAATCAATGCATACAGAGCGATCGCCGCCAAGACAAAAGTCACCGCGGACATTTCGATGAGGTAGCCTGCGAAACGGATCGCCACGTACCCCGTGTCGCGCATTAACACCGAGGCGAGAATCGCGCCGAGAAGCAGCGCCGCTGCGAGATAGAGCCCTTTCTTCATGGCGCCTAGCGTTCCACCCCTGAAGACCCGCTCATGCGACGCAGTGCATCCGCGGCGTCGATTGCGGGCAAGGGCGGATCCACATCGATTTGCTCGAGTGCTCTGATTTCAGTCTGTGCGGACTGAGTGGCCGGAGAAGCCGTGTCGAACAAATCTCCGATCCAGGTTCGCGCGGCCTCCAACGAGGCCACATAGTTCTTCGCGTCGTGGCGGGAGGCAGCAGTGCGAGCCGAGAGTAGCAGCAACTGCAAATGCTCACGCCGCAGCAGCGCCTCTTGTCGAGTCAGCACCGTGCCTTCGGCCATGTCGACGCGGCGGACCACAATCAAATTAGCGAGTGCGTTACGCAGCAATCCCCAAGCGCGCGCAAACACACCTTGCGGCACTTCGGAGCGGTTCGCGGTGCTGCGTTCTTGGGCGACGATCCCCTTCACGGGAAGCTTTTCGGACTGCTCCTCGAGCGTGCTGAGTCGAGCGAGGATGCCGGTGATGTCCGGTTCGCGGACCGCGCGTAACGCTTGTAGATCGTGCGCGATTTGCTTGCGTACCGCCGCGAAAGCATCCGACTTCAACGCCGCAAGCCGTGCATCGGCTGACTCCAGCGCGACGATGGCGGTCTGCACGTCTCGATCCAATTCAAGTCGTCGCTGGGCGAGTTGCAGCAGGAACAACGCTTCGGCGCGAGACCAAGCGCGCTCGGGCCCCTGGGCGCGACCGCGTAGCTCATCGACACCGGCGTTCAGCTCTTCGATTTGCTGTGGCACTGAACTCATCGCGTCAGCGCGTCGGCGTAAATCGGCAAGGGCGTCTTGATCGCGTGTTGCCGCATCCGCCAATTGTTGGTGCAGCCGCTCGTTCTCGGATTGGATCGCGCGCGCGGTGTCTTTGACGGCGTCGACCCGGTCGCGAGTGGAATCCAGCCGCAGCAACGTATAAATGCCCGTCGCCAACGCGAGCACCGCGATGGCAGTGGTCAAGCGGCTGTAACTGTGGGCGCGCCGGCTACCCTTGGGCGGCTCGGAAATGAATGAAGTGGAAGCGGGATCAGACATAGGCGTGAACTGTGTGAGCGCGCGGACATTCTAGCCGAGCCCGTGCACGAGCGAGGCGCGTGCACGCGTGTGCAATGTACTCAGTGCACCGAGCATGGACGCATCGTCTGCACCTCCCGCGTTGACGATCGAACCGCCGAGCCCAAGTGACCGCGCAGCCTGAGCGATTCGATCGCTGGCCGCAATCAGTACAGTACTCCGCAACCACTCGCGCGAACGATCGGTCAGCAGCGTCAGCAAATTCTGCAGCGTTTCGATGCTGGTGAGAGTCACCGCATCGATGCCGGTCTCAGACCAATACTGCTCCAATGCGGCAAGCGCGTCCGCCGTCACCTGCGGTACAGCTCGGCGATACACCTCGCACGAATGCACTTCGATGCCGCGCATCGTCAACGTCTCGTGCAGCAGTTCGCGGCCACCCTCGCCCCGGACGATCACAGCGCGACGGATATCGCCGGCTGTTAACTCAGGATGGGTGAGTAGCGATTCGCTGTTCGACTCGCCTTCCGGGACGATGTGCGCTGGACGTTGCGCTTGCTTCAATGCGGCGGCCGTGGCGCGTCCGATCGCGGCGAGCTTGATGTGCGGCTGCTGGGCCAACAACGGCAGACCGAATTGCACTGCATTCACGCTGACAAAAATGGCCAGGTCATACGTTGCAGTCAGACAGGTCGTGAGTTGTTGAATCTCGATGGTCGGAAAACTCATCGCTTCGCCGCCGAGCTGGCGTACTGCGGCACAGAGCATCTCGCCCTGCGGCATCGGACGGGTCACCAGCACCGACAACCCCGTCAGTGGTGCGACGACTTTCGGAATGATGTTCACTCGCGTAACCGCTCGAGCAGCGCTGCGGCTCCGGCTGCCAAGAGACGCTCCGCCAGTGCGCGGCCCAAATTCTTCGCATCGAGAGGCGAGCCAGCATTGTTGCCTCGATATACTTCGCGCCCATCCGGAGATGCGATGACGCCGCGTAACTGCAACTGCCCATCGCGAATGTCGGCGAAACCGCCGATCGGCGACTGGCAACTTCCCTGCAGCCGCTCCGCGAATGAGCGCTCGGCTTCGCAGCACTTCCAGGCCTGGGCGTCGTTGAGCACGGCGACCCGCTCGATCGTGTGCGCATCCGCGGAACGGCATTCGATTCCGATGATGCCTTGGCCGACGGCCGGCACCGAGCGCTCCACATCGATGTAATGAGCAATGCGTTGCTCTAACCCCAGACGCAGCAACCCAGCGGCGGCGAGAATGATGGCGTCGTACTGGCCTTCATCGAGCTTGCGTAGGCGAGTGTCCACGTTACCACGCAGAGTGATCAGTTCCAGGTCGGGACGATTGGCTAGCAACTGGCTTTGCCGCCGCAAGCTCGAAGTCCCTACGCGCGCGCCTTGAGGAAGGCCATCGAAAGAATCGAAGCGAGTGGATACGAACGCATCGCGCGGATCCGCTCGCGGCAGCATTGCGGCGAGGCACATCCCATCGGGCAATTCGCTCGGCACATCTTTCATGGAGTGAACCGCGATATCGGCGCGATTTTCGGCCATCGCCAGTTCGAGTTCTTTGATGAACAAACCCTTGCCGCCGACATCGCTCAGCGCGCGATCGAGAATGCGATCGCCTTGCGTCGTCATTGGCACCAGCGTCACGTCCAGATCCGCGTGCGCTGTTCGCAACAAACCGGCGACGTGTTCCGCCTGCCACAAGGCGAGGCGGCTTTGGCGTGTGGCGATTCGAATCGAAGGCATGACTACTCAGCTACTCCGTCACAATCCGCGTGTCGCTGCGTCGCAGTTCGAGGGCAAATCGAATCAGAGCAATGATCAGCGCCAATACGACGGGACCCAAGAAGAGGCCGATCGCGCCGAACGCTGCGACGCCTCCCAACACGCCGATAAACACAGTTAATGTGCCGACCGCTGCACGGCCTGATACCAGCATCGGACGCACGACGTTATCGACCAAGGACACGAGCAGTCCACCCCAGATCAATAAAAAGATCGTCGCGCCCCATCGGCCCTGCAGCGCGAGCACGATAGCAGCCGGAATCCACACGAGCGCTGTGCCGCCAAATGGCAACAGCGCTGCTAAAGCGGCAAGTACGCCGAATACGACCGGCGAGGGCAGATGCACGATCAGGAACGAAATGCCGACGAGGGTGCCTTGAATGAGTGCCGTCAGCCCGGTGCCGTACACAATCGCGCGCGTGACACCCGCGAGATGATCGAACAGCTTGTCTTTGTGGAGTTCCGACATCGGGATTAAATCGCGAACGGTGCGCAGCATCTCCGCGCCGTCGCGAATGAAGAAGAACATCATGAACATCATCAGCACGAAGCCGACGACCGCACCTACCGCGCCGAGAAAGACGCGCCCGCTCATCGAGGCGAGCGCCTGCAATAGGCTGCGTGAACCTTGAGCTGCCCACGAGCGAACCTGTGACACGTCGATGTCGAACGTGCGATCTAACCAACCCAATGCTTCTTGCACCTTAGGAACATTGGTGAGATCAAGTACGTTGTTTCTGGACTCCGCTCCGACAGCAGTCTGCGCCTGTTGCAACAGTTCGTTCACTTGCGTGACGAAGGCCGTACCCAAGCCGGTGAGCGGGCCGATGATCACGACCACCGTGAGCGCCGTCAGCAAGAATGCAGAGATGTGCGCGCGCCCTTTCAGGCGTCTAGTCAGACGAATCTGCAGCGGATGGAGCAGGAAGGCGAGGAACATGGCCCACAGCAGCGGACCGATGAAAGGCTCGACGATTTTGAACAACGCGATGCCGAGCGTGACAGTCGTCAGCACCGCAAACGTGCGTGCGTAGAAGCGATCGCGAGGCGCCACTGCTCGTTGCGGCGAGTTCATCTTCAGGCTCCGGTTTCTCGGTGGCGCTAAACGGGCCGCAATGCTAGCACCGCCTGAAGTACGTAGGTCTGTTCGGGATGGGTTTATTGCCGGTGTCGGCTGCGCAGGGCTAACATCGGCGCCGTGTTTCGGTGACAGCCGAGCGGTACCGAGATCCTGCGTGTAGCGCTACGCTGGCGCATCGATGGAGAAATGTATGAATGCCGAAATCTCAACCGATCAATTGGTGTCCGATTTGAAGAGCGTCGTCAGCGACGCCGAAGCACTGCTGAGTGCAACCTCCTCGCAAGCAGGCGAAAAGATCCAGGCCGTGCGGGCGCGTGCAGAGGAATCCTTGCGCCAAGCCAAGGCGCGATTGACCGCAATCGAACAAGATGCCGTGCGTCGCGCCAAGGAAATCGCAGACGCAACGGATGAATATGTTCGCGACAATCCTTGGCAGTCGGTCGGGATTGCCGCCGGCATCGGTCTACTGGTTGGCATGTTGCTCAGCCGCCGATCCTAACCGCACATGCCAGATTCTCAGTCGCCTCCTGCCGCATCAGCAACCGGGCTTTTTCATTCGCTGACCCATTTCGCGGGTACGCTCATCGGCCTGTTGCACACGCGGCTCGAGCTGCTGACGACTGAGGTCCAAGAAGAAATCCATCGAGCCGCGGGCCTACTGATGTGGGCCTTCGTCGCGGCTTTCGCCGCGATGATGGCGTTGTTCCTTGCAGCCTTGACCGTGATCTTCGTCTTTTGGGATTCGCATCGCGTGCTTGCCGCGCTGTCGATGGTGATCGTGTTTGTTCTCATCGCGTTGGGTGGCGCTCTGACACTGAACGCTCGGCTGAAGAACAAACCGCGTTTGTTGAGCGGCACGCTCACCGAACTCGCTCGCGATCGCGATCAATTGCGAGCCAAGTTGTAGACCGAAAGTTCAGCAATGCCTTCCGAGTCCCGATCATCTGCACTCACTCGACGTCGCGAGCAGCTCCAGCAGCGATGTGCCGTCGAGCGTGGTCAGCTAGCGCACGAAGTCGAGACGATCGAAACAGACCTTGGACGCATTGATCGCGGCTTGCGAATGGTGCGCACGGTGGTTACCCACCCGGCGGTGATTTCCATCGGTGTTGCGGCGATCTCGATGTGGGGGCCGGGGCGCGCTCTGAAGCTTGTGGCACGCGGGCTGATGCTATGGTCAAGCGTGCGTCGGATGGGGAAGATCGTCCGCTAAGCGAGTTTCAACCCTCGCCGCGGATTCGGCGCAACAGTTCTGCCGCGTGACGGCGGCTGACTTCCAGCACATCGCCGCAATCGCGCATTCTCACCACGTATTGTCCGGCATCGGTTCTCTCGACCGCAGAGATCTTTTTCTCTGCTACGAGTGCATTGCGATGAATGCGCACGAAATCGGGCGCGAATTCCTCGGCCAACGATTTCAGCGATTCGTCGATCAAGTTCTCGCCGTTGACGTGCTTAACGGTGACGTACTTTTGATCGGCGAGGAAGTAATAAATATCCGAGATCGGAATGAGCTTCAGTTGTTCGCCGAGCCGCGCACAGATCTGCTCGCGCCGATGTTCGACGCGGGCCGATTCGGCGACTTTAATCAGTCTGCTCGGCGAGATACGCGCCGCGTGACGCAATGCGTGTGCCAGTTTTTCTTTGCGCACTGGCTTCAATAAGTAACCGACTGCTTCGGTTTCGAAGGCTTCTACCGCGTATTGATCATAGGCGGTGGTGAAGATGATAGCGGGTGGGTCTTCGAGACTGTCGATGTGCCGTGCGATTTGAATCCCGGAGAGCCCAGGCATGCGGATGTCGAGTAGAACGACATCGGGCCGTTGCGCACTACACTGCGCCAAAGCCTCTTCGCCGTTGCTGGCTTCGGCAATCACTTCGCAATCTTCGAACTCGGCAATCAGGCGGCGCAAGCGGTCGCGAGCCGGAGGCTCATCGTCCACGATCATCAGTTTCATGTTGGAAGCATCTTTGGAAGTTGTTCGATGAGGACCAAGCCAGGCAGCGTGGTCTGCGATCAATCTTCAGTGCCCGCAGCATACGGAAATATCAGCCGCGCGCAAAATTCGCCCTCGGTTTGCTCGATTGTCACGCGTGCTTGACCTGGCCAGGCGAGTTCGAGTCTTTGACGGATGTTTTCCAACGCCATCCGATTGCCTTCGCGTTCGCTGTAGCCGGCAGCCGGCGGAATGGGATTGCGCACTTCTAATTCCAGCATCGGATCCTTGCGGCGGCCGGTAATCCGAATGTGCCCGCCTTCGGAGAGCATTTCGATGCCGTGATACACCGCGTTTTCCAATAGCGGCTGCACGATCAGGCAAGGTACATGCGCATCCATCGGTAGCTCATCGATGTCCCAGGTCACCCGCAATCGATCGCCGAGCCGCAACTGTTCGATGCGCTCGTGCGTGCGCGCGATGTCCAGTTCTTCTTCTAAGGTGATTTGCGTGTTCGCGTCGTGGAGGCTCGCGCGAAACAGATCGGCGAGATCCTCGACCGCTTGCTCGGCCTGCGCCGGATTCGAGCGCGTCAATGCGGCAATCGTGTTCATGCTATTGAACAGGAAATGTGGCCGTATGCGCGCCTGCAAAGCACGAATTCGTGCGAGTGCTTCCATCTCGATGCTGCGTTTCCATTCGGCACTCACATAGAAATAACGCAGCGCGAGAGCACTCACGATGAAGCCGACCGCGAGATTGCGCAGTAGAAATCCCGCGTGGTCTTGCGGGAAGAGCGGATCGGGCTGTTCGGGCAGGGAATAGAACTGGCCGATTTGATAGACGACTTCGGAGACAACGCCGACCGTGAGTACGAGCAAGAACAACGCGAGCGAAGATGCTCGTGCCGGTGCGATCCGCTGTAGGTAAGGACGCATGCGACACAGAACGGCCGCGCAGGCGAGTCCCATCCACAGCAGGAACAGCGAGCACGTTGCCAGATCGATCCAAAAGTTGCTGTGTAGAGCTTGGCGTGCAATCGCAAATATGATCGCGACCAACTCGACGATTAGTACCACGGCCAGCACCGCGCGCGGGCGGCACAAATCCGGTACGAAGAAGGCAGGCGCCGTGGCACGCAACTGCGATTGGGTCGCGGCCATGCCAGCGGCTAATTTTCGGGAGGAAGTTTCGAATCGCGCGCTGCTGCGAACAGCGCGTCCTTCAAGCGAAATAGCGTGGAGATGTCTTCGTCTCCGTGTCCTTGTTCGATGAGCCGTCGGTAATGCACGAGCGTCATTTCGATAAGCGGCAGTTGCACGCCGTGCGCGGCCGCCATCGCGCGGCAGATTTTCAAATCCTTCTCGTGCAAGCGGACGCGAAAGCCTGCGGGGTAGTCGTCGTGAACGATGTTGGGCGCGCGATGCACGAAGTACCAACTGGAGCCTGCGCCCTTCCCGAGCGTGTCGATCAGTTTGTCCAGCGGCAGGTCTTCTGACTTGGCAAAGGCCATCGCTTCGGCCACCGCTTGGATGACGCCTGCACACATGATTTGATTGGTCGCTTTCGCAGCTTGGCCCGAGCCGCTCGCGCCGAAGTGAGTCACCGCTCGGCCCATGGCTTGCAGAATCGGCAACGCGCGTTGGAATGCAGATTCCTCGCCACCCACCATGACGGCAAGTGTGCCGTCGCGAGCACCTTCGGTTCCGCCGCTGACCGGTGCATCGAGGAAGTGAGCGCCGCGTTCTCGCAGTCTGAATGCTGCCGAGCGCGCAGTGCTTGCGCTCACGGTCGAGCAATCGATCACCAAGGTATCTTTTCTGATGTGCGGCAGCAGTGCGCCGACTATCGACAGCACATCGTCATCCGCCGAAACGCACATGACGATTGCATCGCAGAGTGCCGGCAGCTCTTCGGCGGTTGCTACCGCTTTGCAGCCCGTCTCGCGCGCGAGCGCATCCGCCTTTTCCTTGGTGCGATTCCAGACTGCGGTGAGTAGTCCGTGCTTGTGTAGATTGCGCGCCATCCCTTGGCCCATGGCGCCCAAACCGATAAATCCAACTCGCATCGTGCGCCAGCTCCGCGCGTTATTTGCAGAGCACGTCCATGGTCGCCTTCGCCGAGGCGCGTGCGGCGTCGAGCTCCTCGCTCGTCAGGTAACGACGCTCGCCGTTGGCTTGCTGCTCATACAGCTTTTGCGAGTTCATATATTTGTCGTAGCGCTCGCGTGCCTGTGTGCACTTCTCGGCTTTGTCTTTTGCGCTGAGCTGAGCGGCCTGCTGCTGATCGGCTTGCTGGTTCGCTGCTTGTTGCCGCGACTTGTCCTGTTCTTGCAACCGCTTCATGTCCGCTTCTTGGCGAGCTTGCATCGCGACCACGTCGGTCTTCTGCGATTGCACGTTGAGACGTTCGGCTGGCAACGTCGCGGGCTTATCCGTGTAGAGCACGTTGCCCTTGTCGTCCTTGTACTTGTAGACGTCGGCATGACTCTGCACCGCGAGCAGTACTGAGGCAGCCAGGGTGAGAGTCGCAACGGTTCGCAGCATGGGAATCTCCAGATACAGCGCTACAGGGCTTGCGTGTCGGTTTCGCCCGTTCGAATGCGCACCACGTGATTCAACTCGGTCACGAAAACTTTGCCGTCGCCCATTCGCCCGGTGTTCGCGACGTTGCGCAACGTTTCCAAAACCTCATCCAACCGATCGTCGGCAACGGCGATCTCGATCTTGCACTTGGGCAAGAAATCGACGACGTATTCAGCGCCCCGATACAGCTCGGTGTGGCCGCGCTGCCGGCCGAAGCCGCGCACCTCGGTCACGGTGATTCCTGCGACGCCGGCCTCCGACAATGCCTCTCTGATCTCATCGACTTTGAAAGGCTTGACGATTGCAGTGACCAGTTTCATCAATTTCGCCATGCACTTGCGTGCGAGGGGCGTCGGCTCGAGGTGCGCGGCAGTGTATCAGGAAGGGTTCCGAATCGGATTAAGACAGTCCCTGCCATGACGATGGACTGTGCGCTGGATCACGCTTGAACTCACGGACAAAAAAGAACGGGCGCCTTAGGCGCCCGTTCGAGTCGAGTTCCGGCCGTCCGGCCGGCGGGTGGAACTTAGAGGCTGTAGGCGCGTTCGCCGTGCTCTGCGGTATCGAGACCTTCCGTCTCGACTTCTTCCGTGACGCGCAGGCCGATGACCACATCCACGACCTTGTAGCAGAGGAACGCCACCACGCCTGACCACACGATCGTGATGCCCACACCCCAGAGCTGCGAGATCACCTGCGTGCCCATGCCGGCATAGCCCCAAGTACCTGCAACATAGTCGTAAATGCCCGTGCCGCCGAGGGCCGGGCTGTTGAACACGCCTGTCAGAATCGCGCCCAAGATGCCGCCGACGCAGTGCACTCCGAACACATCGAGCGAGTCGTCGTAGCCGAGCGCGCTCTTGAGCTTGGTTACCGCGAACAAGCACACCACACCAGCGAGCAGACCGAGCACGATGCTGCCCATCGGGCCGACCCAACCGCATGCCG
The DNA here is from genome assembly GCA_023391335.1 of Pseudomonadota bacterium. Lineage (GTDB taxonomy): Bacteria > Pseudomonadota > Gammaproteobacteria > Steroidobacterales > Steroidobacteraceae > Steroidobacter. The sequence goes on from JAEWBG010000028.1 coordinate 129,737, forward strand.
GGGTGATCGCGACCAATCCTGCCACCGCCCCAGAAGCTGCGCCGAGCATCGTCGGCGTACCGCGGAAAATCCATTCGCCGAACGTCCAACCGAGCACGGCAGCCGCCGTAGCCAGGAACGTGTTGATGAACACCTGAGCCGCGAAGCCGTTCGCTTCGAGATTCGAACCCACGTTGAAGCCGAACCAACCGACCCACAGTAGCGCGGCACCGATCATGATGAAGGGGACGTTGTGCGGAGCCATGGCCGTCGTGCCGTAGCCCTTGCGCTTGCCGATCAGCAAGCAACCGACGAGACCGGCGATGCCTGCGTTGATGTGCACGACTGTGCCACCCGCGAAGTCCAGTGCGCCTTTCTGGAACAGGAAGCCCGCCGTCTTTCCGGCTGCCTCAGCTGCGGCGGCGTCGGTGTACGCATCCGGACCGGCCCAGTACCACACCATGTGCGCGATCGGCAGATACGAGAACGTGAACCACAACACCATGAACAACAGCACTGCAGAGAATTTCATGCGCTCTGCGAATGCGCCGACGATCAGGCAGGGCGTGATCGCCGCGAACGTCATTTGGAAAGCGCAGTAGACGTATTCAGGGATGTAAACGCCCTTGCTGAAAGTCGCTGCAGGAGTGGGGTTCCCCGCCGCGTCCAACAATCCGCTCAAAAACAGTTTGCTAAATCCGCCGAAGAACGCATTGCCCTCGGTGAACGCAACGCTGTAGCCGTAGATGGCCCAGAGCAGCGACATCAAACTGAACGTGACGAAGACTTGCATCGAGAGCGACAGGATATTTTTCGCTCTGACCATGCCGCCGTAAAACAGTGCGAGTGCCGGCACGGCCATCATCAACACCAACAGCGTGCTGACGAGCATCCACGAGATGTCGCCCTTTTCGTAGTGGATTGCTGCAGGTGCTGCAGCGGGTGCGGCTTCTGCGGGAGCAGCCGTCGCTTGATCGGCAGCCGGTGCCGCAGCTTCAGTCGTGGCAGGCGTTGCTGCCGGCGTGTCCTGCGCGGATGCGAGATCCGGCCCGATGAGGCCGAGCGCGAATAGCGCGAGGCTCCACAGGAAAGTGAGCGCGCGGCTCGTTGCCAAAGGTCTTTTCACTGTCGTTCTCCTACGGAAGAGATAGCTCGATTTGTGGATGTGCCAGGATTGCTCTGTTAATACTCAAACTGCTTCAACACCGATTTCGCCCGTGCGAATCCGCACTGCCTGCTCCAGATCGATCACGAAGATTTTTCCGTCACCGATCTTCCCGGTGCGTGCGACATTCGTGATCGCTTCCACGACTTGCTCTGCGATGGAATCGTCAACGGCGAGCTCGATCTTCGTCTTCGGTAAGAAGTCGACGCGATACTCCGCGCCGCGATAGAGCTCTGTGTGTCCCCGCTGTCGTCCGAAGCCCTGCACTTCGGTTACCGTGATGCCTTGAACGCCGATATCCGCGACGGCCTGACGAACATCATCGAGCTTGAATGGCTTGATGATCGCGGTGATCAACTTCATTGCGTTACGGCTCCCGTTCGTGAAGCGAGCGCCGTTGACTAGGTCGAGCAGACGTTCGCGCCGGTACGGAAATGCATCTTCTATGCCACGATTTCGTGCATGAGAAACGTAGGCGGGGAGGCTGTGTGCACACCGCAATCGCACTGCGCTGGTGCGCAAAAAATCACCAGCTGCTTCAGTGCAGGGCAGTTTTGAATTCTGGTAAGCCGCTCAGCGGTGCACGTGCGTGCATCGTGGTCACAAAGCGGGCGCATTTGTGTGCTTGCCACGCCCGCAGCCGGCTTCTACATTGCGGCCTCGCTACATCGGAGAATCTTTGATGGACCCACGCTCACTCGACGATCTCGCCCGCCGCTTGTCTGCGGCCGTTCCGCCTGGATTGGTTGCACTTCGCAATGACCTGGAAGCGAACTTCAAAGCGATCCTGCAATCCGGGATTGCGAAGCTGGATCTGGTGTCACGCCAAGAGTTCGATGTGCAAGCGGGCGTGCTGCGCCGCACTCGCGAGAAGCTGGAAGCGCTTGAGGCTCGCTTGGCGGCGTTGGAAGGGACGAAGAACTCGACGGAAAGTACGGGGTAAGAGCAGAAAAGAGTATCTCCACGGAGGACACGGAGATCACGGAGTTCAAACGGAAGAAACAGACGGGCAATGAATGGAGTCAAAAAATGGCAAAGGATTGCGAGGCAAAGACAATCGATCGAGTTCTTGAACGAGCAATCCTCGTTCATAGAGAGCTCGGACCCGGGCTCCTCGAATCTGTGTACGAGGCAGCACTGAGCTACGAATTGGCTGCAGCGGGCTTGGAAATACAAACGCAGGTGCCGATACCCGTTGTTTATCGAGGATTGAATCTAGGGACCGGATTTCGCGCCGATATCATTGTTGCTCGCATTGTCATCCTAGAAATCAAGTCAATTCGCGTGTTTGACGCGTCCCATGTGACTCAGCTTCTGACGTATCTTCGACTGACCGGAATACGCACGGGCCTGCTGTTGAACTTCAATGCTCGTCTGATGAAGGACGGTATTCGGCGAGTTTCGGACTTTTCTTAGCCTCCGTGATCTCCGTGTACTCCGTGGAAATAATCCTTTGCATCCCCGTCTCGCCGACGGCATAACGCGCATTTCTCTTTAAATATCGTCTTTCTGCTCTGTGCACTCTGTGTGCTCTGTGTGAAATTTCCGGTCTTCGAAATCAAGTGAGGGCCAAGGATGGCAATGGCAGAAGTCTTAAGCCGAGCGCAGTACGGAATGGACGCGCCGGTGGTTCGAGTCGAGGTCGACATCAGCAACGGATTGCCCGCCTTCGCTATCGTCGGTCTGCCTGAGGCCGTCGTAAAAGAAAGCAAAGACCGCGTGCGCGCCGCGATCTTGAATTGCCACTTCGAGATGCCTTCCGGCCGTATCACCGTGAATCTCTCTCCAGCCGACTTGCCGAAAGAAGGCGGACGATTCGATCTGCCGATTGCTCTTGGAATCCTGCTCGCCTCGGGACAACTGCCTGCCGAGTCGCTCGCGCATCACGAGTGCTACGGAGAGCTTTCGCTAAGCGGCGAGTTGCGTCCTGTCAAAGGTGCGTTATTGGCTGCCGTCTCTGCATCGCGATGCGGCCAGACGATGATCGTGCCGCCTGCGAATGCAAACGAAGCGACGCTCGTATCGGGCTGCAAGGTCATCGTCGCCAAACATTTGCTCGATGTGGTTGCACATGCAAATGGATCGAAGCGGTTGAAGCCGCAACATGCAGCGCCACCCCGAGACGTCGCGCCGAATGCACCGGACCTCAATGAAGTTCGTGGGCAAGCACATGCCAAACGCGCGCTCGAAATTGCCGCGGCAGGCGAGCACAGTTTGTTGTTTATCGGCCCGCCAGGGACGGGCAAGAGCATGCTCGCGCAACGTCTGCCCGGCCTGTTGCCGCCGCTCACGGAATCTGAAGCGCTCGAAGTCGCCGCGGTTCGCAGCGTTGCGGGCGTCGCATTGAAGCCAGCTGACTGGCGCGTTCGGCCATTTCGCAGTCCGCATCACACGTGTTCGCCGATTGCGCTAGTCGGAGGCGGTGCGTATCCGCGGCCTGGCGAAATCTCAATGGCTCATCGCGGCGTGCTGTTTCTTGATGAACTACCGGAATTTGATCGGCGCGTGCTCGAGGTGCTGCGCGAGCCCTTGGAGAACGGTGTCGTTACGGTTTCAAGAGCTGCGCAGCACGCGGAGTTTCCAGCGAGCTTTCAATTCATCGCAGCCATGAATCCATGTGCGTGCGGTTACTTGGGAGATCCCCAAGGCAAGTGCAAATGCACCAGCGAGCGGGTGCAGCGCTATCGCAATCGACTCTCAGGGCCGCTGCTCGATCGTTTGGACTTGCATGTGGAAGTGCCGCGCATTCCGAGCGAGGCCCTGCGTGCATCTTCAAAGGAAGTGGAGTCGAGTGCGACAGTGCGCACGCGCGTACATGCTGCTCGCGCGAGGCAAGAAGAGCGTCAGCGCGCGACGAATGCGCGCCTGAACAATCGAGAGATCGAACGATTCTGCAAACCGACTCGCGATGCGATCAGCATGCTGGAGCGCGCGTCAGTTGCGCTAGGACTATCTGCCCGCGCGTATCACCGCATCTTGAAGGTGGGTCAAACGATTGCGGATCTGGCCTCGAGCGAGCGGATCGAGGCGACGCATATCACCGAGGCGATTTCGTTGCGGAGACTGGATCGAACGCGAGCGATGGGACCGGCCACACCGCTCGCGATGCAGTGAGGATTACTTCGCGGCGGCGACCATGTAGTCGACCGCATTCATGATCGACTTATCGGAAAGATCGACTCGACCTCCCTTAGGAGGCATCACGCCTGAGTTGCCCTGGAAGCCTTGCAGAGCATGCTGATGCAAGGTGTCGATGCCCTTCGCGATGCGAGGTGCCCAAGCGGCTTTGTCGCCCTTCTTGGGTGCTCCGGCCACCCCCGCCCCGTGACACGCGACGCAAGCGGAGTTGAATACTTCTTCGCCGGAGAGATCTGCCGTCGCTGCTGCAGGACCTTCACCCGCAGCCGGCTTCGCAGGCTCAAGTGCCGAGTTGTCCTGGCCCGCGACCGCCAATTTGGCCACCGGTTGAATGCGCTCATTCACGGCAGCCTTCACCGAAGGCTCGAGCGCAACATATTTCTCTTGGGTGTTGGCCGAAACGATGCGCGCGGTGATCCACAGGCCAACGGCGATGAGGATCAAGATGCCCAAAACGAGCATGAAAGTGTCGAAAAACTTCTTATCGTGGGCGGCGCTCACGGCATCTCCAGAGCTGGTCGGAATTCGAAGGCGCGCAAGTATAGCGGCCCGACGAAGGCGGATAAACAAAAGCCGATAGGTCGTGCTAAGGACCTGAAGCTTCAGACAAAAAGGCGAAAGGACCCCTCTTGGGACATGGGGAGCACGGAGTAGGAATACGCAAGCATGGATGCGCAAGGCCGTTGCGTCGGATCCCTTTGCCATGGGGGGTGCAGGCTGCCTTATCGCCGCATGGAATCATCTCGCTGGATCTGGGTCGGCGAATGCTCGAAACTAGCGACCCTCAATCACGCGCCCGTAGCTCAGTTGGATAGAGTGACGGTTTCCGAAGCCGTAGGTCACAGGTTCGAATCCTGTCGGGCGCGCCATTCTTCAGCGATAGCGGGCGCGCAACGCAGCGATGAGAACCTGTGAGTCAAACAGGTTCGACAAAATTGCCGGGAGCGATTTTGGACAACATCAATGCGTTGATGTTGGGCCTGGCAGGCCGGAGTACATGGACGTACGTAGCAATCCTGTCGGGCGCGCCATTCTTCAGCGATAGCGGGCGCGCAACGCAGCGATGAGAACCTGTGAGTTGCTCACCCGCAGGTCAAACTTTCGTCCACGCTCACCACAGTTCCAACTAGCAGATTGCGATCATCAGAACCTGGGTAGGTCAGGGTAGTCGGGCCATCTACGCTTCTTCAGGTTCGACAAAATTGCCGGGAGCGATTTTGAACAACATCGAGTGGGGCTCGATGTTGGGCCCAGCGGGCCGGAGCACATGGAAGTGCGGAGTCCGCATGGGATTTCCCGCGCGGTTCTCGCGCTTGGTCATAATCCTGTCGGGCACGCCATTCTTCAGCGATAGCGGGGCGCGCAACGCAGCGATGAGAACCTGTGAGT
>JAEWBG010000005.1 GCA_023391335.1 Pseudomonadota bacterium
GTGCACTCACAAGCTCATTTAGATCGCATTGCCCATCGACTCAACGGCCGACCTCGTGAGACATTGCAGTTCCAAACGCCAGCAGAAAAGCTGGCAGAAAGTGTTGCGCTGATCAGTTGAGCCGGCCGTCCGTCCTGATCTTGCTCTATTAAGTGTTAGCCGGTGTGACCTCGAGCTCGCTCGCGCGGCCATCATTGTCCACCGTCATCACTGATACCGGCCGGCGCCACACGCGGGCGATGTAGTCGAGCACTTTGCGGCCGCGTTCGGGATCCAGGCCGCGGCCATCTGTCACGTGATCGTGTAGCAGCTCGAGTTTGCCATCCACCGAAATATGAGCTGCGCTCACTGTCGGCGCGCCGAAACCGTACTTCGGCGCGAGTAGGGCATCGTGTAGTGCCGAGAGATCCATCTCTTGCACCGTCAGCGTCCCATTGGCTGGCCCGCGATAACGGAACAGATTCAGTTCGGTCGCGAGATCCTGCGTGAGGTAGTTGCGTACGAACGAGAAGTCATCGTCCTCCTGCATGATGCGACGCGCATGATCCAAGCCTTCGCGGGCGACGATGTTTTCCCAAATCGAAAAACCCAAGTGATACGGATTGGTGGAGAGCGCCACGTTCTCGCCGCTCGCAGTCGGGCGCACGACATCCGAGTGACACTTGATCGCATCCACATACGCGGATTGCGGTAGAAAGTCCGCTTCGCGTAACAAACGTGCGTGCCAGTACGAGGCCCACCCCTCATTCATGATTTGGCATGCAAACACCGGATAGAAGTAGAACGACTCTTCGCGCACGGCGAGAAAGATGTCGCGTTCCCACGGCTCCATGTCCGGCGCGTACTGCGCGATGAACCACAACAAATCTTTTTCCGGATGCGGCGGGATCGGTGCGCGCTTGCCCGGTTCAGGACCCGCTTTGCGGACAGTATCGGGGCCGAGTGCCGCGAAGCGACGGGCGAACTCGTCATGGCTCGGCGCCGCGCGTTCTGCAGTCAGTTCCGGGTATCGCTCGCGACGCAAAGGCTGGTCCACATCCACGTGTTGCTCGAGAGACAGTGCAGCATCGAGTACCGCTTCGACTCGCTCGACACCATGCTCTTGAATCGCTTGCCCGATTTGGCGCGCGTGAGCCGCAGCTTGTTCGACGATGTGTTCGCCCACTTGCTTTTGGCTGTTCGCGAAGAGGAGATTGTTCGATGAGAAGTCCGCGTGGCCTAGCACGTGCGCAGTGACAAGCACGTTCTCGGCTTCGCTGTTGCTCTTCGCGAGATATGCACGACCGGGATTGCCCGGGAACACCACCTCGAACAATCGCGACAAGCCCATTCGGTGCTGAATGAGTTGATAGATGTAGCGAACGCCGAACGACCAATGCGGCATGCGCACCGGCAGCCCATAGATCGCGATCTCCGTCATGAAGCTTTCGGGAACGACCTCGAATTCGACCGGGTGATATTTCATTCCGAGCGAGCGCGCGAGCTGCTCGATGCGAACGACGTAGTTGCGCCAATCCTCGCTCATGCTTTTACCGCTTCGCTGCTAAAGAAGTGCCGCACCGCATTCCAAATGTCTTCGTTGCTGCTGACGCGATAAGCACCGACGTGAGCTTCGTCGCGTGCAAGATCGACGAACAACTTGCCGATTTCGCTGTCCGGGTGCGAGCCGGATAGCGCTGCGACTTCCAAAAACCCTGCATAGCTGCAATCGCTTGCGACGTCGGCGAGCGCTGCTTGGGCTTGCGGTTGATCGGAAGGGAAGTTCTCGCCGTCGGAGGCGTAGAACAAGTAGATGTTGTAGTGACCCGGATCGAAGCGAGCATCGATGATCTCGCGAACCTTGTTGAGTCCCGCGGATGCCACCGTTCCGCCGCTGCCGGTCACGCGGAAGAATTCCTCTTCCTCGAATTCCCAGGCCTCTGAGGTGTGCGCGACGAATACCAGATCGAGATGCCGATACTGACGCCGCAGACCCTGAATCGCCCAGAAGAAGAACGTCTTCGAGATCTGCCGCTCGCGTTCACCCATGCTGCCCGATACGTCGAGCAACAAAATCACGACTGCTTCAGTCGCGGGTTGTTCTCGCTTGGTGAGCTGTCGATAACGCAGATCGTCATCGGTGAACGCGGGGGAATCCGCGCCGATTGCTGCTTGCACACCGCGCCGCTTGATCGATTCTTTCAACGAGCGACGGCGATCCAATCGAGAACGCGCACCGCGACGATCCCATCCTTCGCGCGTCCAGTCGTCTTCCTTTGACTTGCCGGCCTTCGCTTCCAAGTTCGGCAGCTGCATCTCTTCCCACAGCCAATCGACGATGTCGTCGATGCGAAATTCGAGCGTGTATTGAATCCCGCCTTCTTCGTTGCCGCCTTGGCCACGTTGATCGTCGCTATCTTGTTGGGGGCGGCCGATGCGATCGCCGGGCTTGGCCTGGCCTTGCCCGACACCTTGTTGCTCATTGGAGTTGCGCAGACGAAAGCGATAGTGCTCGAGCATGCGTACCGGTACGCGAACCGTCGTCGCACCGCCGTTCAATACATCGGCACCCGCTACGATTTGCGGCAGGTGCTGACGTACCGCATCGCGGACTTTCTCGTTGTGCCGCAACCAGTCGCGAGCGCCTCGGGAGAATAGGTCGTACCAACCGGCCTCTCCTGCAGAAGCGCCGCCCGATTCGTCCCAAGGTTTGTCGCTCATCGCCGTGCTATCTCGTTATTCCTGCGCCAACAATGTTGTGACGTAGCTCAGGGCTTCCTTAGCACTGTGTTCGTCGTAGCCATATTCCGCGGTCAAGCGCTCTTGTACAGCGGAAATCTTCTTACGCGCTTCGTCATCGGGGCGCGCAGCCGAGGTCACGAGACGCAACACGTCGCGACGCTCCTCGAACAGATACTGTTCGATGGCTTCGCGCATGCGCGCATGGCTGTTCAAGGTGAACTTCTCGCCGACCTTGTAAGCCACCATCGCTTTACGTACGACTTCCTGACGGAACGTGAGCTTGCCGGACTCAGACACTTTGATCTTGTCTTCCACCGAGCGCAGGAACCGTTCATCTGCCGGACGTGATTCGCCGGTGATCGGATCGGTTACTTCGCGGTGATCGAGGGATGCCTCGACTTCATCGAGGTACTTATCCAGTAGCTGCTGGGCTTCATCCTCGAAGGAGGCGAACAGGGCGCGATGCACGTCTTCTTTGACCCAGCGGTTGTAGAAGTCCTTACGTGCTAATACGAGGTAGTCGATCCACAGCTTCTTCGCCTTGGCGTCCATACGCGCATCGGTCTCGATCGAATCTTTGAGTGCCAGCAGCACTTCCATACTCGTCAGACTCTTCTTATCTGTGCGAGTGATGGCATTGGAGATCGAGTTCACGATGAAGCGTGGGCTCACACCGGTGAGACCTTCCTCGGGTGCTTCAGTTCGCAGCCGAGTCACTTCGCTTTCGGCAAAGCCTTCGACGCTTTCGCCCGCATAGAGACGAACCTTTTTGGAGAGGTCCAATCCTTCGCGCTCGGGTTTCACGAGACGCGTTAGCACGGCGAACACGGAAGCTACGCGCATCGCATGCGGATCCAAGTGCACGTCCCGGAATGCAGGCGCCGCCGAGACCAGCTTGTTATAGATGCGAGCCTCTTCATTGTAGGAGAGGGTGTACGGTACTTTGACGATCACCATGCGATCGAGCAGCGCTTCGTTTTCCTTCTCCTGCAGAAACTTGTGGAATTCCGCCAAGTTCGTGTGCGCGAGAATCGTCTCGTCCAAATAGATCAGAGGGAAACGCGAGACTTTGACGTTCTTCTCCTGCGTCAACGTGAGCAGCAGGTACAAGAACTCACGTTTGACCTTCAGGATTTCGATCATCTCCAACACGCCGCGACTTGCGGCATAGACCGCACCTGACCATGACCATGCACGTGGATCGCCCTCATCGCCGAACTGAGCGACCTTCGACAGGTCAACCGAGCCGACCAGGTCAGCTAAGTCGGCCGTCGTCGGATCATGGGGCGCATACGTACCCACACCTACGCGAGATGCTTCGGAGAGGAAGATGCGTTCGACCGGCATGCGCAGGAAGTCGCCTTCGAATTCGCGCTCCAGCCGGTCACGAGCCCAGGGGCTGAGCTCGCCTTTGATTTCGACTCCGTAGGTATCGCGGAACTCCGCTCTCAAGCTGGTGGGTACCAGGTTGAGCGGTGACTCGTGCATCGGCGAGCCTTGGAGCGAGTACATCGCGCCTTCGTCCGTGTGGCTGTATTCCTCGAGCCCGCGCTTGAGCAAGATGGCCATCGTGGACTTGCCGCCCGACGGTGGACCTAGCAACAGGAGCAAGCGGCGGCCGACATCGGACCCTGCGGCGGCGGCTTTGAAGTAGTCGACGACGCGGCCGAGGGGCTCGTCGATGCCGTAGAGCTCGCGCTTGAAGAGCTCCTTCGGATTTGCGGGGTCGTTGGAGGTGCCGTTCGCGGAATTGCGACCGTACCAGTTGAGCATGTCCCAGAGGTATTCGTGGCTTGTGCGTGCGAGTTGTCGCGCGTTACCCGGGACAATGGTGCGCAGAAACTCGCCGAAGGTTCCCGACCAGTGTTGAGCGCGATGGAACCGACTGTACGCGCTCAACGCCTCAACGAAGTTCTCGTTACGCTGCGAACTTCCTTTCGGGCTGTCTGACTGCATTGAAACCGCCCTCCATACTTATGTGCTTACCTAAGCATCCGTTTGGATGAATAGGATTCATTGCGCGTGCCAACGCGCGTTCATCGATCACATCAAAGTCACAGTTCATCGAATTCGCTTCGAGCATAAGCCTCAATTCACACACCTTGAGCCATTCCACCAACGCGCAAAGCAACGTAAGACAAAGACTGATCCAAAGCCGAACATGTTCCGTCGGAAGTGACGTTCCATCGCAGTAACACGTTGCGCCTTTCCGAAGCGCGATCCGAAGAGATGCGTCACAAATCAGTGCGCGGGAGGAATTTAAAGAAGCGATCGCATCAACGTGCGACCTATGTGTTGACTAGTTACTCTCTTATTTTCCATCTTGCAATGCGATTCATGCGCAAGCGATGCACTGCGTAAGAGCACTCGACGATTCAGGTGTTGTTAATTTCGAACGGCAAAGAAAAAGGCGCGCGGCATGACACCGTGCGCCTTCTCGTTTGGCGAAGCGAAGCGCGCTCTAAGCCGCGGCAGTGACCTGCGTCACATTGAACTGCAGCCCGAGAGCTTCGCGAATCACATCATCGACACGTTCGCAGAACACAAAGTTCACTTCATCGCGAACGCTTTGCGGCACATCTTCCAGATCCTTGCGGTTGCGCGCGGGTAGCAGCACTTTGCGAATCCCTGCGCGATGCGCTGCGACGGTCTTCTCCTTGATACCGCCGACTGGCAGCACTAACCCTCGAAGGCTAATTTCGCCTGTCATCGCACAGTCGCTGCCGACCGTGCGTCCCGTGAACAGCGAGACCAACGAGGTGAACATCGCCACGCCGGCGCTTGGGCCGTCCTTCGGGATCGCACCCGCCGGAACGTGAATGTGTACATCCGACTTGTCGAACACGCTCGGATCCAATCCCAAGCGGGTCGCTTGCGACTTCATCAACGACAGCGCCGCCTGCGCACTCTCTTTCATCACATCGCCAAGCTGGCCCGTCAGAATCAACTTTCCTGAGCCTGGCACTCGAGTCGACTCGATGAACAGGATGTCGCCGCCGACCGGTGTCCAGGCCAGTCCAGTCGCCACACCAGGGACGCTGGTGCGCATCGCCACTTCATTCTCGAAGCGAGGCGCCCCGAGAATCGGTGCGAGATCGCCTTCATCGATGGTTTGCGAGGAGATGCTGCCTTCAGCGATTCGCACTGCAACGCTACGCAGGACCGCACCGATCGTACGCTCCAGATTTCGACAGCCCGCTTCACGGGTGTAGTCGCGCACGATGTGCCGCAGTGCCTCTTCGGTGATCGTCACCTGCTCAGGCTTTAGACCGTTCGCGGTGAGCTGGCGCTTCACCAAATAGCGCTTTGCAATTTCGACTTTCTCGTCTTCGGTGTAGCCGGTGAGTTCGATCACTTCCATACGATCACGCAGCGGCCCGGGAATTGTATCCAGCATGTTCGCCGTAGCGATGAACATCACCTTCGATAGATCGAACGGCAAGCCGAGATAGTTGTCGCGGAATGTGTTGTTCTGTTCCGGATCGAGCACCTCGAGGAGCGCGGACGACGGATCGCCTTGGATGCCGCTGCCCAATTTGTCGATCTCATCGAGCATCAACACTGGATTGCGTGTTCCCGCCTTGCGAAGCGCGTGAATGATGTTGCCCGGCAAGGCACCAATGTACGTGCGGCGGTGACCGCGAATTTCGGCCTCGTCGTGTACACCACCCAAGCTCACACGCTGAAACTGAATGCCCAACGCGCGAGCGATGCTTTGGCCGAGTGACGTCTTGCCCACACCCGGAGGCCCGACGAAGCACAGAATCGGACTGCGCCCTTGCGGGTTCAACTTGCGGACCGCGAGGTATTCGAGGATGCGGCGTTTGATCTTCTCGAGGCCGTAGTGATCTTCATCGAGTACCCGGCGTGCGCGCTCGATATCGATCGACTCATTGTCGAGCTTCGACCATGGCAGGGCAGTCATCCAGTCGATCCAGGTGCGCAGCATCGAATATTCGCCGCTTGCATCCGGCATGCGCTCCAAACGCTTGAGCTCTTTCTTGGCTTGCTCGAGCGCGTCTTCCGGCATACCGGCCTTTTCGATCGCTTCGGTGAGTTCCTGAATCTCTTCGCCGGATTCGCCGTCCTCGCCCAGCTGCTTGCGGATCTGACGCAGTTGTTCGCGCAGCAGCGCTTCTTTGTGGCGCTCATCGATCGCTTCGCGGGTCTGCTCTTCGAGTTGGCGCTGCAAGCGCAACACTTCGATACGCTGGGTCAACAGCTCCGTGACTCGGTCGAGCCGTGCCTTAAGATCGGTCGTTTCCAAGAGCTGCTGTTTGTCGGCCGCTTTGATGTCCATGAAGCTCGAGACGAGATCGGCGAGCGTAGAGGGCGATTCGACAGCCTGGATGGCGTTCGACAATTCGGCCGGCGCTTGCGGCAGCAAGGAGATCGCTTCAGCAGAGAGCCGCTTCAAATTGAGCGCACGCGCCTCGACCTCGGCGTTGCTGTTCGCCGGTTCGGGAAGCATTTCCACGCGCGCGACCATGAACGGTAACCCGCTCTGAAAATCGAGGACGCGGAAGCGCTGCTCGCCTTGGACGACGAGATGATGCGTTCCGTCCTGACCGGTCACGTAACGAACGATGTTCGCCACAGTGCCAACGCGGTACAGATCGTTGCCCGTCGGGATTTGCGTTTCCGGATCATGCTGCAAGAGGAAGCCCACCTTGCGCTCGGCGCGCACGGCTTCCTGCGCCGCTGCTAGGGAGCAGTCGCGATTGATGGCGACAGGCAGTACGGTGCCGGGGAACAGCACCATGTTTCGCACCGGGACGATGATCAGCATGTCGTCCGACACGGTGCTCGTCGTTTCTGCCGTCTCTTCGATTCGATCTTTCTCTGTCATGTGGACTCCGGTTAAACCGTTTCCAAGCGAAGTACCAAGCAGCCGTTCACGCATGCTTGCTCGCGCAATTCGTAGCGACCGTGAGGCAATGCGATGCGCCGCTCGAAGCGTCCGTAGGGAATCTCCAATCGGTGGAGCGCCGTCGTATGTCTCGTCAACGGCAGCCGCCGTTGTGCGCTCACCGATAACGTTCCGTGGCCATCGATGCGCACTTCGACGTTCTCCGCAGAGACGCCGGGCAGTGCGACCGTCACCTGGACTTCATGGCCGTAAGCGACGATGTCGACAGGCGGTTCCCAGCGCGGCTCGGCTTCGACTGCTCTGCCGAAGCGGAAGAACTGGCGCTGCATGCGCTGCGCTTGCTCCAACAACTCGCAGGCTTCCGCCCACATCCAGGAATGCGGATTACGAACGGCCACAGTGCTGATCCTTGACGGTCGAACAATTCGGGTTCATGCCGGCTACCTTGGGTCGCAACGTCAGTAGTCAAGGCACAGGGGTTCGCACAGGTTCCTGTATGTGGCGCAACACGCCGGGCTCATCCATGATGCGCGCCTCTTCAACTTGCCGATTCCCTATGACTCAGTCGTTCGACGCTGCTTACTACCGACGCTTCTATGTCAATCGACACACCCAAGCGGTGTCGCGTGCCGAATTGGAACGTCGCGCAACATCCGTCGGTGCATTGCTGCGCCAGCTCGACATCCCGGTCGCTCGCATTCTCGATATGGGCTGTGGGCTGGGGTGGATGCGCCGCCCGCTGCTACGAACGTTTCCCGAAGCTCGCTATGTAGGGGTGGAAGTCAGCGAACACTTATGTAGCCGGATGGGCTGGATTCAAGGCTCGCTCACCAGTTATGAACCGCGTGGCCAGTTCGACTTGATCATCTGCCACGACGTCATGCAGTACTTAGATGAGCGCGATGCCAAGCGCGCGTTCAAGAACTTGGCGCGCTGGTGCCGCGGCGCATTGTATTTCCACGCACCGACGGTGAAGGATTGGCGCGAGAACGTCGATCCGAACTGCAGCGACACCCATGTTCACCTTCGCTCGGCGGCCTGGTACCGCAAGCAACTCTCGCAACATTTCGTCCATGCAGGCATCGGCGTGTATGTGCGCCATGGTGTGCCATTTATGCAGTGGGAATTGGAGCGCGCCGAGAACGCACGGTGAGAAGTGAGGCGTGAGGGAGTGAAAGGCGCCGCGAGCACCGCGATGCGAGCTCATCGTTCCGAACATGTGCTCATTCGTTTGAGTCATTCGCTGCGCTTCCGCGCACCGCTGACCTACACGCTTCACGGCGCAGCCACTCACGTCATCACTGCATCGCCATTCGTGAACGCCCATTCACGAATGTCATTCCCTTTCCCGCATTTATCGCAGCGACCGATTCGCAGAAAGTAGCAACCAACAAAAAGTGATCGGTGCAGCGCAATGCGAAACGTCAGAAGTGACATGCGCTGCAATGGGAAAGGACTGATGTATGAGGGTTGTGAAATTTGCAGCGGCTTTATTCGCCGCGACTGTATTCGCTTTTTTCGTGAGTACTGTATCGGCACAAGGCATCGATGATGACGCGCCTGTGCGAGTCCACTTGGACAATGATTTGTTCTCCGGTCGACATCGCGACCGCGACTACACCGGCGGCATCGCCATCACGCAATCCGGCGCGTCTGCACGGGATGCGCTGATTTCGGCGGATCCTTTGCTCGCGCGTCTCGACGCGCTCGTACTGGGCGATGAAGGCGAGCTGCACTACGCGCGTCAGTTCGGCTTGCTTACGTTCACGCCTGCGGATCTCGAGAGCAGCGAAGCGCTGACGCGCGAACGTCCGTACGCGAGTCTGTTGTACGTCGCGAATGGCCGCGTGCGCGTCGAGGATGATCGTACCGCTTGGGTGAGCAGCTTCACTGTCGGCGTGCTGGGGCTCGGTATCTCGCGGGACTTGCAAACAGCGGTTCACCAAGTGGTCGGCGGTGAGCACCCTGAGGGCTACGAGCATCAGATCTCAGCGGGCGGTGAGCCCACCGCGCGTTACATGGTGGCGCGTCAATTCTTATGGATTGCGCACCCCAGCGGCCGGCTCGATGTGAAGACCACAGTGACGGGAAGCGTGGGGTATTTGACTGAAGCCAGCGTCGCCATCTCAGCACGCATGGGCCGATTGGATAGCGAGTGGTGGAGCTTCGCTCCGGAGTTGACGGACTACATGGCCGCCCCCGTTCCGGCGAACTCGCGTTCGCACGATGAGCTCTATGTGTTTTCCGGCGTCCGGGTGAAGGCGCGTGCCTATAACGCGTTTCTGCAAGGTCAATTTCGCGACAGCGATGTTCGTTACTCATCCGATGAGATCGAACATTTCCTGATCGACGCGTGGGTAGGGTTGGCGATGCAGCTCGCGGACAGTACCGAGCTCACGTACACGCTGAACTATCAAAGCTCTGAACTTCGCGACGGCGATGCTGTCCGAGATTCTCTCTGGGGTGCAGTTCAACTGACGCACACCTTTTAGTTTTCAGTTTCCTCGATCCCCCCTGCATAGCCGCCGCAAGGCGGCTTTTTTTCGCGCGCGAAGCGCAGGAATGGTGATCGGGTGATGAGGTGATGAGGTGAACGGCGCACCGATTGCCGATTTGCGTGCCCAGAGGCTCCGCGGCTTTGCGGGAGCAAGTTTGTGGACCGCGGGGGTGCTTCAGTGAAGTGCTACGCCCTTCACGCGCGTAGCGCACTCACTTCATCACACCATCACTTCCTCTTTCTTTGATGGTATGGACCTGGAGTTACCAGGATTTGGTGGACAGTAAGTACCGCAACTTAGGCGGAGAGCGACATGTCCACAAGATCACGTCCTGGAAACGTCCGGCAGATCTATAAGTTTATCGACACGCTTCGAAGTCAGCATGACGTCGCGATGATGTGTCGAGTACTCGGGGTTGCACGCAGCGGCTTTTAC
>JAEWBG010000032.1 GCA_023391335.1 Pseudomonadota bacterium
CCCCGCCGCCCGCTTGCGTTCATGCGCCGGCCTTTCGGCGCTGATGGACTCGACTCGCTTCAGCGTGTCGCAACCGACGAGCCCAGGCCGCGTTAGGCTGTGATCTAGACCAGCCATGGCTCGCGACATGACTCACGCAATTCAAGTACATCGATTCGGCGGCCCCGACGTTCTGCAATGGAAATCCAACGAGCCAGCCGCGCTCGCTCCCGGCGATGTCCGCATCCGACACAGCGCAATCGGCCTCAACTTCGTAGATGTGTATGAAAGAAGCGGCCTGTACCAGAGGGCGTTGCCGTTCATTCCCGGACACGAGGCCGCCGGCGTCGTCGTCGAAGTAGGTCGCGCGGTTCGCAGGCTCAAAGTAGGCGATCGCATTGCCTATGCGAACGCGGATGTAGGCGCGTACACACAGGAACGAACCATCGACGCGGATCGACTGGTGAAACTGCCGGATGCGATCAACGATCGTTCAGCCGCGGCCCTCATGCTCAAAGGACTCACTGCGCACATGCTGGTGCGCCGGGTGTTCCCGTTAGCGAAGCATCACGTCGCACTCATCCACGCCGCTGCCGGTGGCGTCGGATCGATCCTGGTTCAGTGGGCGAAACATATCGGTGCCACCGTGATCGCCCTGGTCGGTTCTGAGCAGAAACGCGAACTCGTGCGAGCACGCGGTGTCGATCACGTGTGGTTGTCGAGCGAACCGTGGGGCGAACGCATCCGCGCGCTGAATGGCGTCGATGTAGTCTACGATTCGGTCGGCAAGGACACATTTCTCGAATCGCTGGATTGTCTCAAGCCCCGCGGCATGATGGTGACGTTCGGCAATGCATCCGGTCCACCGCCATCTATCTCGCCGCTCGAGCTTGCAAAGCGCGGATCTCTCTTCTTAACTCGGCCGAGTCTGTTCGATTACATAACCACCTTGGATGAGCTGGAACCAGCGGCCCAGGAACTGTTCGAGCTGACAGCGCGTTCTGTGATCGGCGTGCACATTGGCCAAACGTATCCGCTGCAGGATGCGAGCCGTGCACATCGTGAGCTCGAGTCCCGGCATACGACAGGCTCCACGGTGTTGTTGCCTTGAAAAACATTGAAGGGGACGTAAGCGCCTAACGATTACATCGCGCCGGGTCCCACAACGAAGCGGGGCGAACGAGCGTTCAAGATGGCTCTGGGCGTGAAATTTAAACTAGCGAGCAGCACATGGATTGCCTCCGCGGCGTTGTTTCTGTCCGCTGCCGCGGCTCAGCCGGTGAGCGATACAGCTCCCAGCGAGAACTCCGACGGACTCGCACGGCCGGGCGCGCCGCCGACGCACGTTGAAGATACCCGTGGAGAGCTGAAACCCGAGGCATTGGAGGCCGCGGGATTGCGAATCGGTGAAGTTATCATCGACAACGGCGACGTGTTCGATCCCAGCATTCCTGAAGAAAATCACGCCATCTTTCGTCTCGCGAATCGCCTGCATATCGAAACGCGGCCGAACGTCATCCGCGATCAACTTCTGTTCAAGCCCGGCGATCCTTTCCAGGCCCACTTGCTTCGCGAAAGCGAGCGTATTCTGCGTGCCAACGATTACCTGTTCGATGCGCGCATCACGCCCGTGCGAATTCACGACGGAGCGGTCGATCTCATCGTTCACACCAAAGATGTGTGGACGCTCAATCCCGGCGTGAACTTCGGTCGCAGCGGCGGTGAAAACTCATCGGGATTCCAGTTCGAAGAATCGAATCTGCTCGGTACCGGTCGATCGATCATGCTCGGCTACGATCAAGATGTGGATCGCAACAGCCGGCAAATCCGCTACGTCGATCCGCATTTCCGCGGCACTTGGAACGAGCTGCGACTCGCCTATGCAGACAACAGCGATGGCAAGTTGCGTCAGGTCTCATACAAACAGCCGTTTTATTCCCTCGCAACGGCGCATGCAGGCGGTGCGGGATACGAAGATTGGGATCGGGTCGATTCGCGCTACAACTTAGGCGAGGTGGTCGACAAGTTCCGCCATGTCGAAGAACGCGTCGAAGGTTCTGCAGGTTGGTCGAGCAAGGCGCAGAACAGCGATTGGGTTCGGCGTTTTTCGTTTGGATTCGCGTACGACACCGATCGGTTCGAGGCGATTGCCGATCCGCTGGCCGC
Organism: Pseudomonadota bacterium; assembly: GCA_023391335.1. Lineage (GTDB taxonomy): Bacteria > Pseudomonadota > Gammaproteobacteria > Steroidobacterales > Steroidobacteraceae > Steroidobacter. The sequence continues at coordinate 2,146 of JAEWBG010000032.1, forward strand.
CACGGCGCTACCCGAAGATCGCCGCCTCACCTATCCGTTCTTCGATGTCGAACTGTTGCAGGACGCATTCGAAGAGCGCCGCAATCAAGATCAAATCGAACGCACCGAAGATTTCTATGCTGGCCCTTACCTGCGCGCTCGCATTGGCTATTCGTCGACGGCGTGGGGGTCCGATCGCGATTCCGTCATCCTCGCATTGAAGGCGGGCACTACGATCGAGCACGGGGACGAACACAAATATTCGCTGCTGATCGAATCCAAAGGCGGGGCGCGCTTTGAACATGGCAAGCTTGCGAATGCGTTGTACGGAGCCGAAGGCCGCTACTACTGGCGCGTTTCGCAGAGTCAGCTCTTCTTCGCATCTTTGAGCGGTACGGTTAGCAAAAATCTCGACCAAGATCAGCAAGTGCTGTTGGGCGGAGATAATGGATTGCGCGGTTATCCGCTGCGCTATCAGGACGGCTCGGCTCGCGCGCTGTTAACGCTCGAGCAACGCATCTACACCAAGTACTACTTGTTCAGACTGTTCCATGTAGGCGGTGCGGTGTTCTTCGACATGGGCCGCACATGGGGTCGCGGCACGATCTCCGGCCCGACAGAAGGACTGCTCAAGGATGTTGGTATTGGTCTGCGCTTTGGATCGAGCCGCTCCGCCTTCGGCAATGTGATCCATGTCGACCTGGCATTCCCTCTCGATGGCGACCCGAGCATCGACAAGGTGCAGCTCGTGGTCGAGACGAAGAAAAGTTTCTAGCGAGCGAAGCAAGCGTCGGAATTCCGGACGCAACACATAGAACGCATGGAGATACTGTTCAGAGGAAGAAGAAATTTAGCCGCAGAGAACGCAAAAAAGAATTGATGGGTCAGACTTTGGCTGGCTGGTTTCCCTGTTCCGAGTTCCATCTGGTCACGAGTCAAAAGTCACAAGTCACGGACACGCGCAGCTCACACCCGACACTTCACACCCGTCAATCTCTGTCCTGCCGTCAACCCAACCTGATCCGAGAGGATCCTCCCTGCCGAAGGCCTACCTGACGACGCAGTCGCCCTTCCAATAATTCTTCCTGATTGCGAAGCAATCCGTCGCTACTTCTCGTTGATCGCCACCCAACCTTTCTGCGCCATCACACGGTCGCACCAGCCGCGAATATTCGGATAGGGCGCGAGGTCGAAGCCGCCTTCGTGCGCGATGTGCGTGTAAGCGAATAGCGAGGCATCGGCGAGCGAATAACGATCGGCGACCAAGAACTTGCGATCTTGGAGTCCTTCCTCGAGCACATCGAGGGCGGCATAGCCGAGCTTCTTCTTCTCGACCAGCTTCTCGCCGAGTTCGGCGCGGGTCTTCTTTAACACACCGAGCCAAAAGCGAGCCGAGCCCACATTCGGTTCCAGGTGGTATTGCTCGAAGCACATCCATTGCCACATGCGAGCGCGGTCGAATGGATGATCGGGAATGAGTTCCGACCCTTCCGCGAGGAAGGAAATGATGGCGTGGCTCTCGGACAAGAATCCTTGGCCGGGCACTTCCAGAACCGGCACACGACCGTTGGGATTCTTAGCAAGGAATTCCGGCGTGCGAGTGCCGCCGCTTTGCAGATCGATTTCGACGAGCTCGTACGGGAGCTTCAGTTGTTTTAGTACCAGGCGAACTTTGTAGCCGTTGCCGGAGGGCAGATAGTCATACAGTCGATACATGGTCGCTCCTAAGAGTGATCAGTCGCCGCGCATTTCCATGCGCAAGCGACGCGCAGCCGTGCCCGCGCCAATTTTTTTATGGCGCCATTCGAAACATCTGCCCTTGATGCTCGAAGGATGTCGAACCGGCTGTGGTTCTTCGCGGCGCGTAACGCGCCTTCGTCATGCGTGAAGCGTCGTTGCTCCGCGCAATACGGCCAGTGCTCCACTGCGCACCACTTCTAGTACCTCGCCGTAATTCCCCGCTTCGGCGATGAATCTATTGATCTGCGCTTCACTGTCCGTCAGTTCGACGGTAAAGCTTTCCGGCTCTTCGGACAAGACCCGGCCTCCCGCCTTCTTGACGCTGGCACGCAATGGTGCAAGCAAGCTCGGCGGAGTGTTCAGTTTGATGAGCAGCAATTCGCGTTCGATGTGCTGATCCGGCGTGACGTCATCGACATTCACTACGTCGATGAGCTTCAGCGATTGATTCACGATCTGTTGCACGACGGCTTGCGTGCCGCTTGTCACCAGCGTCAAGCGAGAGAGGGTAGGATCTTCGGTCGGCGCGACATTCAACGACTCGATGTTGTAACCGCGCGTGGCGAACAATCCAGTCACTCGCGTGAGTGCGCCCGCTTCGTTTTGCAGCAGGATGGTGATGATGTGGCGTTTGCGCGCAGTCATTTCTGCGAATCTCTCCGAAGCAGGCGTGTTCCAAGTGGCGGCCGGTGGCGTCACTACGTTCGTCATTCGAGTCTACCTTGGCGCACTTTGGCGCGGGCGCGCGAAGCATAAGGGAAGGCGAGTGAGCTCGACTAGAAGCGGGCTGCTGATCCCTTAGACCCTTGATTCTGGCCCAAATAGACGCTGAGGATGCTTGCTGCTAGTCTGCACCGCCCGGGTTTTCGCGCTATCCGGCCGTTTCCGGCCGCTTCCGTTCGGTAGAGTTAAGTGAAAGAGAGTCATGCAGTGAGTTCTGCCGCCCATCCTCTGGCCGGCAAAGTCATGTCGGGCGCCGAGATCATCGTCCAGGTCATCGCGGACGAGGGCATCGATACGGTATTCGGCTACAGCGGCGGCGCGATTCTGCCGACCTACGACGCCATCTTCGTCTACAACCAGCAAAGCGCTGAAGAAGCCCGCAATCCGATGCGGCTAGTGGTGCCGGCTAACGAGCAAGGCGCTGGGTTCATGGCGGCGGGCTATGCCCGTGCCTCGGGAAAAGTCGGCGTCTGTGTGGTCACATCTGGACCAGGGGCCACCAACACCGTGACTCCGGTGCGGGACTGCTACGCGGATTCGGTTCCCATCGTCGTGATTTGTGGCCAAGTGCCTACGGGTGCCATCGGCAGCGATGCATTCCAAGAAGCTCCCGTCACCAGCATCATGGGTTCGGTTGCGAAGCACATTTTTCTTGTCACGGACGCATCCAAGCTCGAAGCCACAATTCGAACTGCATTCGAAATCGCTCGCACGGGCCGTCCCGGTCCAGTGGTCGTCGACGTGCCGAAGGACGTTCAGAACTGGCGCGGTGAGTTTCAAGGAGCGGGACGCCTGCCGGTGCCCGGCTACCGCCACCGTATGACGCGATTGACGCGCAGCACACTCGCCGAATCGAAATGCGAAGAATTCTTCCGTCTGCTAGGACAGGCAAGCCGTCCGCTGATTTACGCAGGCGGCGGCGTCGTTCACTCTGGTGCAGCGCAAGCCCTCAAGGAATTCGCGTCCGATTTCCACATTCCGGTCGTATCGACCCTCATGGGACTGGGGGCGTTCGACACGACGGACACACTCTCCATGAGCATGCTCGGCATGCATGGTGCGGCATTTGCCAATTACGCCGTCGAAGATTGCGATTTCCTCATTACGCTCGGCGCACGTTTCGATGATCGAGTTGCGGGCAATCCTGCTAAGTTCGCGCCCAAAGCGCGGGCCATCGTGCAGCTCGACATCGATGCGTCCGAGATCAATAAGGTCAAGCCGGTGCAATGGTCGCATGTTGGATTACTGCCCGATGCGTTGCGTTCACTGCGCGCGTATGGCCGGCGCACAGCGTTCCGTCGCGATTGGCAGGTGTGGCTCGATCATTGTGCGCAACTCAAGCGCACGTACGCGATGAACTACGATCGCAACAGCGAACTGATTCAGCCGTACTACGTCATCGAGGAGATCAACAAGATCACCCGCGGCCAAGCAATCATCAGTACCGGAGTCGGCCAGCATCAAATGTGGTCCGCACAGTATTTCGATTTCTGCGGCCCGCGCTTGTGGCTGACCTCGGGAAGCATGGGAACGATGGGCTTCGGCTTGCCTGCAGCAATCGGCGCACAAATTGCCAATCCCGATCGCTTGGTCATCGATGTCGATGGCGATGCCAGCATTCGCATGAATCTAGGCGAGCTTGAAACCGTTACGACATATGACTTGCCCGTGAAAGTCATCGTGCTCAACAACTGCGGCGACGGCATGGTGAAGCAATGGCAGAAGTTATTCTTCAAAGGTCGCCTCTCGGCGAGCGATAAGTCGCTTCACAAGAAAGATTTCATCAAAGCGGCGCAGGCCGATGGTTTCCCGTATGCCGTTCGGCTCGAGAAGAAGGCGGATGTTTCGCGCGTGGTGCGCGAGTTCGTCGAGTTCAAAGGCCCGGCGTTCTTGGAAGTGATGATCGATCCGGATGCCGGTGTGTATCCGATGGTGGGACCGGGCCAGGCTTACGACGAGATGATCACCGGCGATTTCATACCATCACGCAACAAGGCGGAGATCCGCAGCCCGGATGAATCGGAGATGTTCTGAGCACATCGTGCTCAGAACATGGTGATGGGGTGATGGAGTGATGAGGTGAACGGGGTAGCCCTTCGCCGGATTCGAGGCGCCGCGTTCGTCTGAGGATTTTGGTGCGCGAGCAATGCTCGCTTTCACTCCATCACAAGCTCACCCCATCACTAGAAAATCTCAAACAACCCCGCCGCGCCCATTCCGCCGCCAACGCACATCGTGACGACACCGAGTTTGGCTTCGCGGCGTTTGCCTTCGATCAAAATGTGACCGGTCATGCGAGCGCCGGACATTCCGTAAGGATGTCCGATCGAAATCGCGCCGCCGGACACGTTGAGCTTCTCGTTCGGGATCTTGAGTTGGTCGCGGCAGTAAAGCACTTGGGATGCGAACGCTTCGTTCAACTCCCAAATGCCGATGTCATTAACCTTCAGTCCGTGTTGCTTGAGTAATTTGGGTACCGCGAATACCGGGCCGATGCCCATTTCTTCAGGGCCGCAACCTGCGACTGCCATGCCGCGGTAGGCACCCAGCGCGGTGAGTCCCCGGCGTTCAGCCTCTTGCGATTCCATCAGTACGAGCGCTGCCGCTCCATCGGAGAGCTGCGAGGCATTGCCGGCGGTGATGAAGCGGCCCTGTTCGACGATCTGGCCCCCCTTGAAAACCGGCTTCAATGTTTTTAGATCCTCGAGTGTGGTCTTCGGGCGATTGCCCTCATCCAACTTGAGCGTGATTTCCTTCTCCGAGGTCGCGCCCGTTTCTTTGTCGGTCACGAGCATCGTTGACTTGAGCGGTGCAATCTCTGCATCGAAGCGCCCCTCGGCTTGCGCTAGCGCCGTACGTTGCTGCGACTGCAATGCGTATTCATCTTGAGCATCGCGGCTGACGTTGTACCGATCCGCCACGATCTCGGCGGTCTCGATCATCGTCATGTAAATCTGCGGCAGGTTCTCGATCAGCCAAGGATCGGCCGCACGGAAGCGATTCATCTTGTCGTTCTGCACCAGCGAGATCGATTCGACACCGCCGGCGACAGCCACCTGCATGCCATCAACCATGATTTGCTTCGCTGCGGTAGCAATCGCCATGAGGCCAGATGAGCACTGTCGATCGATGCTCATTCCAGGCACTGCGGCTGGAATCCCTGCGCGCAGCAGCGCTTGTCTTGCAACATTGCCGCCCGTCGAGCCTTGCTGAAGCGCACAACCCAAGATGACATCTTCGACTTCCGCCGCATCGATCCCAGCGCGTTGAATCGCCTGGTCGATTGCATGCCCGGCGAGCTCTTGACCTTGAGTGTTGTTGAAGGCGCCTCGGTACGCTTTGCCAATCGGAGTACGGGCAACCGAAACAATGACGGCTTGACGCATCACACTCTCTCCTTCGTGGTCGTGCGGCCCTCTGCAACGTGCTGAGTTTCGTACGGGGGCTGCTAAGCGCTATCTCAGCTCATACAAACGCCGTCCGGCAGCAGCAAGTTTCGCAAGCAGAGGGGACGATGTGAACTCCTGGTCGAGATGGACGCGAGACGCAGCCATGAGAGAGCGCATGGGCGCTCGGTGAGTTCATCGATGCATGATTGTGAAGGAATCGATCATTTCAGGAGTCGCGAAGCGGTGACGACGCTTTGCGCGACTTCGCTGATGCGGCGGTTTTCGTTCATGGCTGCCTTGCGCAGCAGTACGTAGGCCGCCTCTTCGCTCATGTCTCGTTCTTTCATAAGAATGCCTTTGGCTCGCTCGATGAGTTTCCGCTCATCGAGTGCTGCACGCGCCTTGTCCAATTCGTCGCGAAGTTTGTTGAAGGCATTGAATCGGCTCACCGCCATGTCGAGTACGGCTTTCACACGCTCCTTCTTCAAGCCGTCGACGACGTAGGCGCCCACGCCGGCATCCACGGCAGCCTCGATCATGTCGCTGTCGGACCGATCGACGAAGATCGCAATCGGCCGACGTACGCAGCGCGACAGTTGGAACATCTGCTCCAAGACGTCGCGATGGGGATTTTCGAGGTCGATGAAGATGGCCTCCGGATCGATTTCAACGATCCGGCGCATCAGGTTCTGCATCTCGCGCAATACCGTCACGCGCACATTCGCCGCCGCTCTCAATCCATCTTCGAGAACAGAAGCACGCATCACGTTTTGATCCACGATAAGAACGTGAAAGCCAGTACCCGCGTTGGTCTTGTCTTCAGTCATCGCAAAGACATGTTTGCAACGGCCATGCCAGGCCGCTTTGCGGCTTCTCGGTTTTGACGAAGCAAGCGATGGCGCGGTCGGATGCGGTGGCGAGCGGCACGTTCGATCCATGCGATGCACGCATCTGCACGATCTTCGTGCGGCCCAATTGCGATTTGCTCCGTCTCTGCTCAGTTCGCGTTTGCAAATCGGCCGCCACATCGTTTGACGCCGCGGCAGAGCGTGCGATCGAGCGCTGGCATACGGGTTGCACTACAGCTACCGCGAGCTGCGCAACTCGGGCTCGCAACAATCTGATTCGGGCGCGACCAAGAACGGGCGTGCCAGGCAATGCCGCCGACGTACCCACACTTAATGCGTGTGTAGGTCGGCGGCATTTTTTATTACGCGATCGAAGCGGGAGTCATTTGCGGAATCATGTTCCAAAACTATTCGTCGGTACCTTGGCTCAACCTCTGCCGGAAGGTCGCCTTAGGGGTCGATGCTGTGTTCATTAAGTGGACCCCACGGAAGCGTGTCGAACATGTCTGCAAGTACATTGATACGGTGAGACTCAGTCACACCAAAAGGCGCGCAGAAATGCGCTCACGCCGCTGAATCTCTGCTCAAGAATCAATATCGAATCTGGGAGAATCTTTGTGAATTCGCAATGCACTTCGTCTCTAGTCTCTGCTGCAATCAAAATCGCCACGGTCGGTACTTGCCTCATCGCCGCGAGCATTGCGCACGCGGCCGATTCGCTCATCGCCGCGATCACCGAGACCAAGCCGATCTTCGATTCGCGCTTGCGATATGAAACGGTCGATCAGGATGCACTCACGGAAGATGCGGACGTTGAAACGTTGCGACTGCGGGCTGGATTCGAGACCGGCAAAGCTTGGGAGACTTCATTGCTCGCAGAGGGAGAGTTCGTGTGGGCGGTGAATGGCGACTACAGGTCGGACAACGCAGTGGCGAAAGATGTCGCGTATCCGATCGTTGCCGACCGTGAGGCTCAAGAGATCAATCGTTTGCAGCTGACGAATACGTCGATTCCGTCGACCACGATTACGCTCGGACGCCAGCGCATTCTGCTGGATGATCAGCGTTTCGTCGGGAATGTCGGCTGGCGGCAGAACGAACAGACCTTCGATGGTCTGCGCGTCGTCAACAAGACGGTTAAGAACTTCACCGTGGACGTCGCGTACGTCGATCAGGTGAATCGCATCTATGGACCCGACTCGCCGCAAGGTCGCTACGAGGGTGACGTGTACTTGGCGAATCTCGCGTATCAGATGCCGGTGGGCAAACTGACGGCCTTCAACTACGTCCTCAAGTTCGACCCCCTCACGCAGACTGACTTTCCGGGCCTGACTGCAGCGCAAGCTGCTCCATTGAATCCGACGCGGGCATCGACGTCCACGTATGGTTTGCGATTCGCCGGTGAGCGACGTTTGAGTGAGTTCAAGCTTGGCTACGCTGCCTCGCTCGCCAAGCAAAAAGATGCGGGTCAGAATCCCTTCGATTTCACGCTCGACTACCGTTTCGCAGAACTTACTGGCAGTTATCGTCAGTTCACGCTCGGCGCGGGCTACGAGTGGCTCGAAGGCAACGGCACGGTGGGCTTCTCCACGCCGCTTGCGACGCTTCACAAGTTCCAAGGTTGGGCAGACAAATTCCTCGCGACACCTGCGAACGGCATCGATGATCGCTACGTAACAGCAGGCGTGAACTTCAAAGGCGTCGGGGTGCTTGAAACACTGGCGGCAGTTACCAGTTATCACGTCTATGAAGCGCAGCGAATTTCGCAAGACTACGGCGATGAGATCGACGTGCAGCTCCAGGGCAAATGGCAGCGCGTGAATCTGCTGCTGAAATACGCTGGCTATAAGGCGGACGCGCTCATGACGGACACGACAAAGTGGTGGGCGCAGGTCGAATACGTTTGGTGATCGACGCTGCTAACGAGGCGAGCTGCTTTGTCGGCCACGCGGGGGATGGGGCGGGGGCAACTCGCTGCATCCGTAAACGGTCGGCTCGCGGTTGCAGATATCGGGCCGCCCGTACTCGTGCCAATAGGCCGGCAGCTCCGCATCGCTGACGATGCGCTCGAAGCGAGAATGCTTTCGCAAGAACGCCGCTTGCGGCAACCACAGGATGCGAAGCGGCTCAGGTTCTTGGTCGACGCGCAGGCGTGTGATTCGATTGAAGACGAAGTCGCTGTTCTGCAACGCCACGCCGGAGAGGAGCACTTGTGTGCTGTCGATATGATCCTCCAATGCGGCTTCAGTAACCCTTTGTAGCGCGATTGAGACGTGCGTCGGATGCTGCGCGGCATCCAGCAGCGACTCGCCCCAAGAGCGCATCGCGGACGCCGAAGTGGCGGCGGACAACAATTCCCGGGCCGACGAATAATTGTTGCTCAGCATAGCCACCGTGGCAGCGACCATTGCCGCTGCTGACTTCTGAGCTGAAGTCTGAGTCGCGTCCTGAGGCTGCAACGGTTGCGCATAGCTTAGGCAATCGCGCGCACCGACATTTTCTCGATGCAACGTCAGCGTTCGTTTCGCGTATACCGCCGCCTGCCCAAGTTGCCCGGCATTCGCGAGCACACAGGCAAGACCTTCCAGTGCGGGCAACGAGTTCGGCTCGAGCTTGAGGGCGCGATCCAACGATTCCCGTGCGCTCGTCCATTGATTGCGTCTGAATGCCACCAGACCCAGCGCGGCGTGCGAATCGGCGAATTGTTGATTCAGCGATAGCGAGCGTTGCGCAGTTTTTTCCGCGAGATCCAATAGCGATTGGTGGTCGGGTCCGCCGACACTCAAGTAACCCAATGCCAGTGCACCCAGCGCACGCGGATTGCGCGGATGGAGTCGTACGATTCGCTCCAACTTAGTGACCGCTTGCGCATGGCTGACTTTGTCCCCGACATCAGTGAAGCCGCGCGAGTTTGCACCTTCGATCTCGTCGATTGCTTCGGTGAGCGCATCGAAGTGCGCGGGCTTGAAATCGAGTGCGAGCTCCACGTTGCGATTGCTCGCGTGGCCGACGACTTTCAGCAGATGCCGTAAGAGTTCTTGGGTCACTTGCAGGCGCGAGGCGTCAGTGAACGAGATCGACTCCTGGTGTTCGACGACTTGATCTGGTGCGACCAGTTTGAGTTCGGCGGCGGTTCCCGAATAGAGCACCTGCAGTTCGAACAACCGCGTTGGTGCGATCGGCTGCGAAGCGGCAATCTGCAGGCCCGCAAGACTCAGCAATGAGTTCAATTCACGCGTAAGCCAAGCTTCGTGCCCAGCCTCGTGCCCAGCGTCGTTCGCATTGCCACTGATCACGCGCAGAACGAACGGCTTCGTGCTGTCGAAAACTTCTCGAGGCGGCGGTGAAGCGGGCTGCGGAGCCCGATGGCTGGGAAGACATCCGCGAATTGCCAATAGAATCACGATACATGCGAGCAGAACTAGCCCGATGATGCGGCGCCGATTCATGCTGTGTAGGAGAAGGCGGTCGTGTGCGTCACGGCGCAAGGGTGCCGACGCGTGCGACCTTTATCAAGGTGTCCGCAGTGATGAAAGTGTGTGCGAGCTTTCGCTCGCGTGAAAACAGAGTGTGAGTGTGGCGCTGTAGGTGCCGACGGAAACTCGTGATCATGTGCTACACGATCTCAGCTCTCCCTCCGCCTCGGTGTTCGCTTCAATGCTAAGCTGAGCTTCGCGGTTCACGGGCAAAGCGCCCTCACTTCTCACTTCCTCACGACCATGGATTCCAAACCCAACCTCTACCTCCTGCGCGCCGAAGACATTGCGGCGCGGTCGCAAACGTTTTCGCATCCTTGGAACGCGAACTCGGAAATCACCGGATATCAGATGGCGAAGGCGAGCGGGCTGCGGCGCACCGGAGTGAATTTCGCGCGAATTCAGCCGGGCAAAGAATCATTCGTTTACCACTCGCACTGGCAGGAAGAGGAATGGATTTACATTCTCGAAGGCCGAGCAGTCGCCAAAGTGGACGACTCGGAGTTCGAGGTGAAGGCGGGAGACTTTCTAGCGTTTCCGACGGGGATAGCGCATCACCTGCGTAACCCGTTCGAGCAGGAACTCGTCTATTTGATGGGGGGCGAGAATCGCGATTTCGATGTCGCGGATTTTCCCGAACTGGGCAAGCGCGTCATTCGCCATGCGAAGGGCGCGGAAGTTCACGATCTCGCCAACGCCGCGCCCTTTGGGCCCCTGGAATGAGTAGGTTCTAGCGCCAGCGATTGCCGCCCTGGTCTTGCACCATTGCGAGTTCATCGCGCTTCGACAGTCCCTGGAAGGTTGAGCCGCGCACGATGACCTTGGCGCGATCGCCAGCCTCGAAAGAGCCTTGCGCTCCTTCGACGTAGCTGTTCGAGATGTGCACGATGCCGTCGTTCACCACCACGCCGGTACCCGTCGCGACGATGTGACTGTTGGTGATGAATAACTCGCAGCCGCCTCGAACGGTAATTGCATTGCCGTCCACATAAATGTCGCGGCTATCGAGCTGCATCATGCGACGGCCTTCGCAGATGATCGGATCGCTAGCGCGGTTGCGTGCGCTTTGATCCGCGGTTGCAGAGTTCGGTCCCGAACTCACCACACTAATGCCCGGTCCGGTGACTCGTATTTGGCCTCCCGAACGATCGATCGTGTAAGGCTTGGCGGCGTCGCCCGAAGGCGTGCTCGCATTTGCAGAGGCGGGTGTCGCCTCGTCAGAGGAGTCGCCGCGCGGACGCTCCTCGCTGATGTTGCCGCTCGCAAGTTGATTTACTGGAATGGCGGCGAGTTGATCCAGTGCGACCACGAACACTTCGCCGGTCGCTTTGTCGCGCACCGTGAATACCTGCTTGTGTTCATCGGTCGCGAGCAGTTCAAGCTGCGGATTGCGTTGCAGCGCCTGTCGCGCCCACGTCAATTGCTGCCCCGCTGTCGCATCGGCTCCGGACGCGGCTGTCGCACCGACTGTGCTCGCAGCGAGGCACACCAAGATCATCTGTCGCAACGCACGCATGGGTTACTCCGATCGATAACGTCTAATCACTAATGCTCGGCTGCAGCAGGTGTTTCCACTGCAGGCGGTACCGGCTCGCCCGGGCCCGGTTTCACATATTGCTCCAGCCATTCGCGCTGGATTTGGTACCAGAACAAGGAGTTCTGCGGTTTCAAAATCCAATGGTTCTCATCGGGAAAGTACACGAACTTACTCGGCACGCCGCGATTCTGCAGCACATTGAACATCTCGAGCGCCTGGTTCACGGGCACGCGAAGATCGAGTTGGCCGTGAATGATCAATGTCGGCGTGCGGAAGTTGGCGGCGTTCAAATTGGGCGAGCTGCGGTTGAATTCCTGGAGATTGTCCCAGTACTCCCCGAAGCGCTTGTGAACCGCGCCGTCATCGGTTGCATATTGGCTGTACGAATCGAACACGGCGGCGTGGGCAACCAAGGTTTTGAAAGGATGCTCGCGGCCAAGTAGCAGTGCGGCGAGGTAGCCGCCGAAGCTGCCTCCGCCCGCGGCCATCCGCTCGCCATCGATCCATGGTTTGGCTGCGAACCACTGAGCGGCCTTGATCGTGTCCTCATAGGGCAGATCAGCCCAGTCGCGAGTGATCGAATCGGCCCAGGCTTGGCCGAATCCGCTCGAGCCATGAAAGTTGTGCCATGCGGTGACATAGCCCCAGCTCGCAAAAATCTGTGCGTTCCAGCGCCACTGATATGCGTCTTCGACGCCGTTATGTGGACCGCCGTGCAGCAACAAATACAACGGCCATTTACGATCGGGCGTGAAGTTCGGGGGATACACGATCCACATCTGCACTGGATCGCCGTTCGCGCCTGGATACGTCGCGTTTTCGGTCTTGCCGGTGTTGAGCCTTGCGAGCGCGGCATCGTTGAAATCGGTGAGCTTCGTTGCCGTGCCATTCCGCGCGATCACGCTTACCAATGTGGGCGGTTCGCTGAAGCTTTGCCTCAATGCAATCAGCGTGGGCCCACTGCCGCCGATCGCAAGCGAGCTGAAACTGTGACCGCGCGTGATCGGTTGCGGTGTGCCGCCGCTCAGATCGAAGCGGAAAATTCGTCGCACTGCCGCATCGTTGACGGCGCCGAACAATGCATCGGAGTCCGGCGACCACACCAACCCTTCTGCGGAGCGATCCCAGCCCTCGGTGATTTCTCGCGTGGTTTGCGCGCGCCGTTCATAAATCATGACGCGCACACGGTCGGCATAGAAGCCTTTGATCGTCTGGCGTTGGAAGGCGATGCGCTTGCTGTCGGGACTGTAAATAGGCGAACCATCGTCCGCGGGATTGTCGCTGGTGAGATTGCGTGGCGAGCCGCCTTCGATCGGCATGACGAACACATCGAAGTTGGGATCGACGCCGGTTCGATCGACGTTCGCGGCGAACGCGATTTCGGTGCCGTCGGGCGAGATGTCATAAGAATTCACATCGGGATCCGATGCATCCAACGCAAGTCCGCTGCCTTGCGTGATCGCGCGTGGCGCGCCGCCGTCGATATCCGCGACAAACACGTGCGCCTCGCGATCATCGAGGAAATGATCCCAGTAACTGATCGGCGCTTTCGTCCAGACCTGCGCCGTCATTTTGCTGTCCGCACGCTGCTGCACGCGTGCTTCGACCTCTGGCCAAGTTCTGGTGTCGGGCCAGACGCGCGTGATGAACGCGATGCGCTTGGAATCCGGAAACCACTTTGGCGACTCGGCGCCAGTCGGCACGTCGGTCACGCGGCGCGCTTCGCCACCGTTCACGGCGATGACATAGATTTGCGATTCCTTGTCCTCGCCGCGCCGCGAGACGAAGGCGATCGACTCGCCATCTGGACTGAATACAGGTGAGCTATCGCTGGCTTCAGCGCTGGTGAGTTGCCGCGCTTTGCCGGGCTTCGTGGGTACGAGCCACAGGTGCGTAAGGCCTCGATTCTTTTCGACGTCGTATTCGGTGACGGGCACTACCGCCAAGCGTCCATCGGGCGAAATAGCCGGATCGCCGAGACGCTTCAACTGCCACATGGACGCGGCGGAATAAGGTTCCGCAAATGCCGACGCGCTGGCGAATACCAAAAGAATTGCGAGCCATTGAGATTTTCCCTTACCGCTCCGTCGCAGCAGCTCGCGCGCGTCGCTCGCCGAGTTCGCGTCTCGAAAGTGTTTCGACATCGGTTCACCTCGTCTCGAAGCGTGGCAGCGTGTAGGCCGCTGCGACATATTCATCGCGCTGGCGCACGCGAGATCTACTCAGGAATAAATACATACTCGCCAAGCGGATCGCACGCTCTCTAAGCTGAGAAGTGCATCCATTTTCGATGTCACCCGCCTACGTAGAATCTGCGCACTTTGTTGGGGACCTTGCATTCCATCAGCATATGTTCAACGGAACATGAATTGCTGATGAACACGTTCTAAGGGGCTTTTTAGTGATTCACGCCAAACATCGAAATCGTCTCCCGCTGCCGCAGCCCGCTGTCGTTCACGTTCGTCGCTCGTACGCGGAAAGCCGCTACGGTCAAACGCATATTTGGACCGCTTATCCATCCGGCGGCGGCTTCGACGAACGTACGCCAGTAGTCTGCTTGCATCATGCGGGCGGCTCGGCGCGATTGTTCGGGCCCATTCTGCGCGAGCTTGGGCACGACCGCAGCATCTACGCACCGGATCTTCCTGGACACGGCACGTCCGACGCGCCGAACGGGAAGTTCTCGGTGGCGGATATCGCCGGCTCGGTTGTGGATTTCCTCGACAGCTTGCGCCTGCGTCAGGTTGATGTCTTCGGTTATCAATTCGGTGCGCAGATCGCCGCGGAACTCGCTATCGCACGCCCTCAGCAAATCCGTCGCGTGATGCTATGGGGTGTGCCGACATATTCGGCGCAGGATCGCGTCAGCTTGCTGCAGCCGCCGGCACCGCTCGGCAGCCGCGAAGACGGCAGCGACGTCGCTGAGGAATGGCGCCGCTTGATCGAGCGCAAGGCTCCGAATGCATCGACGGCATCCCTCGCTGAAGAGCTGTCGGATCGCTTGCGGTCCGCGCACATCGCGGCCAAAGTGCATGCGGCGTCAGTGGAATACGTCGCTAGCGAGCGCTTGCCGCTGATGAAGCAGCCGACCCTAGTCCTGCGAGTCAAAGATGAGCATTGGGAACAGGCTCCGCGCGTGCGCGGCATGTTGCCGAATGGCTCGCTGCTGGATCTGCCGGACCAAGGCTCAGGCATCCTGAGCGCATCTCCGCAGCGCTTCTCATCGATCGCGCGCGAGTACTTCGATCGCTAAGGACTGAATTTCCGGTTTGGGGATGGGCAGGAAAGGCGGGCGACCTCGGTCGCCCGCTTTTTTTTTGCGCAGTTGGTTTCGAGCTAGAGCGCGTGAGCCCAATTCCACGAACACGAAAGACTCACGGCCAGGCACGTAGTGGCCCAGCGCACGATCACGGCAACGGCCGAGAGTTTCGCTTCGCGCGCGGCGAATAACACGCTTGCCAGGATGGGAAAGCCCACGGCCACGAAAATGAGGCCGGCAAATGCAAGGCCGCGGGTTAGCCACGAGACGTCGACCACGGCGGCCAATCCCCAGCTCAACCAAAACAATGCGCCCAACGCGATCCCGGCAATCAGGTGCATCAGCATTTCGATGACGGTCGGGTGAACTTCGCGCGGCGAAGCGGGATTTCTCAGTCCTAGATTGTCGGCGGCCGACCACGCCACGGAATGCGCGAACACGCTAAGCAGCCCGCTCAAGCCGCCGGTGAACATCAATAAGTAGAGCTGTGTCGGACTGTTCAGATCGATCTCCTCGCGAATGCTCAAGCGGCGATGTGTTCGAGCGCTTGCGCGAGCTTGTCCACATCGTCATGCGAGTTCGTGAAATGAAATGAGGCGCGAACCGCACCGGCTTCGATCCCGGGCCAGCGCAGGGCCGCGACATAAATGCGGGCATTGGCAAGCACGGTGGCGACATCCACTGCGGCACGTCCGCCGATGCGGAAGGCCAGGATGCCGGCCCACAGCCCAGGTCGCGCGGGCGTCAGAAGTTCGAGCTTCGGAATTTTTTGAAAGCGCAGCCGTGCGTAGATCGCCAACTCGCGGATACGTGCTTCAAGTTTCGCCCGGCCGATTTGCTGATGCAGTTCGAACGCGGCTTCGAGTCCGCGCAATCCAGGCCACATGGCAGGGACGTTGTTGCCCAGCTTGTGAAGGGCACTCGGCACGTCAGCAAAACCAAGCGCATCCGTGGGCGCCGGTGGTGAGCCATCCAATCCACGTGGCGCGATCGGCCATAGCCGATCGAGTGCCTCGCGGCGCACGATCAACGCGCCGGTCCCATAAGGGGCATTCATCCATTTGTGAAAGGAAGCGGCATAGAAATCGCAGCCGAGCTCGCCCACATTCAAGTCCAACATGCCTGGGGCTTGGGCGCCGTCGACGACGGTGAAAATACCGCGTTGGCGCGCGAACTGCGCCAAATCCTGGACGGGCATGACTGCACCGTCCGCGTATTGAACATGCGAAAACGCGAACACGCGCGTGCGTTCGGTCACTGCGCCGGCAAACAGGCCGAGCGCCTGCTCGGGCCCGGCAAGCGGTGCCGGCAACTCGATCTGTTTCACGACCACGCCGCGTCGACGTGCAAGTGTCAGCCAAGGTGCGAGCGCGGCCGGATGTTCGCGGTTGGTGGTGATGACTTCATCGCCGTTCGCCAGATCGAGTCCATTCGCAACGATGCCGAGTGCTTCACCTGCGCCGCGGGTGAATTGCACTTCATCTGCAGTGCAATGGAAAAATTCAGCACATCGCGTTGCTAGGCGAGTACTTTCGTTCGCCCAGTAACCGCCGCGTCCGCTTGCATAGGCGGAGAGGCTTTGTGCCTCGCGCGCCCGGTACTCTGCCGCTAGCGCAGCTCGAAACGTCGGCCCGGCGGTTGCGACATCGAGATAACTGAGCTGCGCGTCCATGACCGGCTGGCTGCGCACCCATGGCCACAACTCTCGCGACGAACTGGGAATGTCGGCTTGCGAGAAAGCGGCATTGGCACCCAGCAGAGTCGCAATCCCGGCACTGCCGGCGAGAAGTTCACGACGGGAAATCGGATTCGACAAATCGATGAGAGAAGGTGAGTCGGTCATGATCGGGATGCCGCGCATTATAGTGAAGGCTCCGCGCTTTTCCTGCTAACGTATGCGCCTTCCTACGCTTTTGTGCTCCGATGTCGCACGAATATCTCGAACGTGTTCTGAAAGCTCGCGTGTATGACGTGGCGATCGAATCGCCGCTGGAATCCGCACCGCGCTTGAGCCGCCGCCTTGGCAATCAAGTGTTGTTCAAGCGCGAGGACTTGCAGCCGGTCTTCTCGTTCAAGATTCGCGGCGCTTACAACAAGATTGCGCACCTGTCCGACACGGCTGCACAGCGCGGCGTGATTTGCGCCTCAGCAGGCAATCACGCGCAAGGTGTGGCGCTTGGCGCGAAGCG
This sequence comes from Pseudomonadota bacterium, assembly GCA_023391335.1. Taxonomy (GTDB): domain Bacteria; phylum Pseudomonadota; class Gammaproteobacteria; order Steroidobacterales; family Steroidobacteraceae; genus Steroidobacter. The sequence continues at coordinate 19,286 of JAEWBG010000032.1, forward strand.
TCGCGGTATTCGCGCGACGATCGTCATGCCGCAGACCACCCCGCAGATCAAGGTTCAGGCCGTGAAAGACCTCGGCGGCGAGGCGATTCTGCACGGCGATGATTACGATCAAGCGTACGAACATGCCCTGGCACTGACACGCGAACGCCAGCTCACGTTCATTCATCCTTTCGATGATCCCGATGTGATCGCGGGCCAAGGCACGATCGGAATGGAAATCCTGCGGCAGCGCGCGGGTGAAGATATCGACGCGATCTTCGTTCCGGTTGGAGGCGGCGGTCTCATTGCTGGCGTCGCCACCTACGTGAAGTATCTGTTTCCCAAGATTCGCATTATCGGTGTGGAACCCGAGGATAGCGATGCGATGGCGCGCTCGATGCAAGCACATAAACGCGTCGTGTTGGATCGCGTCGGCATCTTCGCGGATGGCGTGGCGGTGCGACGCGTGGGCGAAGAGACGTTCCGGTTGGTGCAAGAATCCGTCGATGAAATCATCACGGTCAGCACCGATGAAATCTGCGCCGCCATGCAGGACATCTTCGAAGACAATCGCACTGTGGTCGAACCCGCCGGCGCTCTCGCCGTCGCTGGCATCAAGCGCTACACAGCGCGCGAGCAATGCAAAGATCGCACGCTGATCGCGATCAACTCAGGTGCCAACGTCAATTTCGATCGATTGCGCCACGTGGCCGAGCGCGCCGACATCGGCGGTCAACGCGAGGCATTGATCGCGGTGGAAATCCCAGAGCAGAAGGGCAGCTTCTTACGCTTTTGCGAGACGTTGGGCCGCCGCGGCGTGACTGAATTCAACTACCGCTACAACTCCGGCGCCGCAGCTCAGTTGTTCGTGGGCTTGGCGTTGTCGGAAGGTCGCAAGGAAAAGGAAGCCGTCCTCAAATCGCTCCGCGATGCGGGTTACCCGGTGATCGACATGAGCGAGAACGAGATGGCGAAACTGCACGTCCGCTACATGGTTGGCGGGCATGCACACGGCATCGAGAACGAACGCTTATTCCGTTTCGAATTTCCCGAGCGACCGGGTGCATTGTTGAAGTTCCTAAATGCAATCGGCACGCAGTGGAACATCACGCTGTTCCATTACCGCAATCACGGGTCGGACTACGGACGCGTACTGGCTGGCGTGCAAATTCCCGCTGCCGAGAGCGTGGATTTCGATTTGCACGTACGCGAACTGAAGTACGTCTACGCTGAAGAAACGGAGAATCCAGCGTACCGGCGTTTCTTGGGCGGTTGACGACACGCTTCGACACGGCGTCCCATCGCAGGTCGTCGACTTCGCTCAACCTACTACTACTGCGAGTTCGCAGCATTGAGCTGCGCGAGCGCTGCGCCGGTTCGCAATGTGATTGGCGCATCTGCGCCTTGAGCCTTCTGCAGTAGAGGAAAGCTCTCCCGCAAATAGGGTTCTGCTTCCGCCGCTCGATGCAAGGCAATGAGCGTTTGCCCGAGTGCGCTCTTGATCGTCGCAAGTTGTGGATTGTCGTTGGCCGATGAGCGTTGCGAGATGTCGAGCGCTCGGCGCAGCGATTGCTCGGCTTGAGTGTAGCGATGCTGTTCGAGATGTACGCGCCCAATGCCCGTCAGTGCAGAGGCGATGAACGGGTGATCGACCGGCAACGATTCTCGATAGATGTCGTAGGCCTCCGAGAAGTCCCGCATCGCTTCATCGAGCCTGCCCGCGTCAAGCCGCAGCAACCCGAGGCTCACCAAATCATGGCCGACGAACGCGTGACGCTCACCGCGAACTTGGCGATCCTGCTGCAGGACATCGCTCAACACTTGATCGGCGCGCTCGAAGTCTCCTTTGCGATGGAGGAAGCGACCGAATGCAGCCCGCGCATCAATCGTCTGCGGATGGCGATCGCCAAGGACCTTCGACAACGTGGCGATCGCTTCGCCGTACAGCGGTTCGGCAGCGGCGAGTTTGCCTTGCAAGTGCAGCGCCTGTGCCAGATTCAGCACGTGCATGCCGACATCCGGATGATCATTGCCTAGCGCTTGCCGATCGATGTCGAGCGCCGCACGGTAGAGGCGTACCGCTTCTTCGTAATCGCCCTGATACGTGTGCAGGCTCGCCAAATCATCCAAGACCGAGGCGGCGGCGGGGGTGCGATCCTGCTGATGCTCGCGATAGATCGCCAGGCTGGCCTGATCGAATTCGATCGCCTGCGACAGCTCGCCTCGATCTTGTGCCAGCACGGCTTTCGACTTGAGCGTCGTGGCGACTTGAGTCGAGCGTGGGCCGAACAGCTTCGTCTGCAACGCAAGCGCTGCATCCAACTGCTGTTCGCATGCATTCAAGTCACCGAGATCGCACAATGCCGCGCCCAGTGCCGCTTGAGTGGCGGCCACTTGCGGATCGTCCGGACCATGCAATGCGATTTGCGATTTCAAGGCATCCCGCAATAGGTTGATCGAATCCGGGTACAGGCCAAGACTGCGGTAAACCTGCCCGATCGTATTCAGCAACGCAGCGCGCGTGTCGGGCTGGTCGCTCAAGCCCAAGCTCACACGGCGAGCGCCGATGTCGAGAACTTCGCGTGCTGTCACTTGATTGCCGCGGCTGTGCGAGGGATCGGAGAGTTCGAACAGCTCGACCAAGAAAGATGAAACCTGCTCGGCCCGCGAACGCTGCGCGGTTGCGATATCCCTCTCCTGTGCGATGCGCTTGCTTTGAATCCACGTAACGGCAGAGAAGGCGCTCAGCGCGAGCAAGACGGCCACCGATGCAGCAACGGACCACGCGTGTCGGCGAATGAATTTGCCGGTGCGATAACGCCAAGTGTCCTTGGTTGCCAGTACGGGCTCTCGCTGCAGATAGCGCTGCAGATCAGTCGCGAGTTGTTCGGCCGAGCTATAGCGGCGCTCAGCGTCTTTTCGCATCGCCATCAAAATGATGCTGTCCAATTCGCCAGCCAGCTGTTTACGCAGCCGCGTGGACGTAACGGCGCGGCAGCTCGCAATGTCCTGCAGCAGTTGCGGCGATTCCTGTTCGGTCTTGGCGAGCAGTGCGCTGGGTGCAAGCGGTTCCTGCTCGCACACGATGCGTTCCATCTCGTTCAACGAGGTCCCGATGAGTTGGTAGGGCCTACGGCCGCAGAGCAACTCGTAAAGCAGGACGCCCAACACGTAGATGTCGCTGGAGGTCGTGATCGTCTCGCCGCGGACCTGTTCGGGACTCGCGTGCGCCGGTGTCATGACGCGATAGTCGATGTGCGTCATCGCAACGGTTTGCGGGGAGTGCTTGGCTTCCAGGAGTTTGGCGATGCCGAAGTCGAGTAGCTTGGGTTCGCCGTTGGGCGTGACCAAGATGTTGTTCGGCTTCAGGTCGCGATGGACGATCAGATTTTGGTGCGCATAGTGGACAGCTGCGCACACCTGTTGGACCAATCGAATGCGCTCTTCGATCGTGAGTTGGCGTCGGTCGCAATAAGAATCGATCGGCTCGCCTTCGATGTACTCCATCACCAGATAAGGAGTGCCGTCCTGCGCGCGACCGCCATCGAGCAATCGCGCGATGTTTGGATGTTGCAGGTTCGCGAGGATTTGCCGTTCTTGCCGCAGCCGACCCTGAATTTGTGCAGAGAACAAGCCGCCGCGAACGATCTTGATCGCGACGTGTTGCCGATATTCTTCATCGGCGCGCTCGGCAAGATACACATCGCCCATGCCGCCGGAACCCAATTTGCGCAGCAAGCGATAGTTGCCGAGGATCCGGCCTTCGAGCGATTCGGGAGCGCCCTCGACATTGCCCGCCGGGACGTCCCAGTCATCTTCCTGCGAGGGACTGTCGGCGAGCGCGAGAATTACCTTCGAAAGCAGCGTTTCATCATCGCCGCACGCCTTGCGCACATAGTCCATGCGCTCGCCCTGGCCGAGCTTGCGTGCGCGTTGAACGATGGTGGTGAGGGGCTCGTGGCTCATGGGCTGCGAATGATGCAACAGTCGCAGGGCCGCATGTAATAATCAAAACGGCGAGTTTTTCGCAGAAACTCGTCTCAAGACCACAAGTGGGGACTAACTGGAGGCCGCATGGCAACGAAGAAAAAGGCAGGAAAGAAGAAGACGAGCAAGAAGAAGGCTGGCAAGAAAAAAACAGCCCGAAGAAAGACAGCTAAGCGCACCAAACGTGCAGGTACTCGGGTCGTGCGCGTACCGCAATAAGCTCTCTGCACTGCATGCTGCCCGTTTGGGCGGGCAGCATGCCGACTCGTTCAGGCGCGCCTCTGACGCGACCCGCTCGATCTAGCTCGCTCAATTCTTCAGTTCGTCCTTCGCATCTTCCGCGCCTTCGCGCGCTTCATCGATCGCGTCGTCAACCTTGTTCGCCGTGGACTCCTGACCGCCATTCTTGACGGTATCGATCGCCTCATCGACTTCTTCGCCGGCTTGTTCAACTGGACCCTTCTTGTCGCAGCCCGCAGCGGTGAGCGCAAGAAACGCAGTGAGAGATGCAATGCACAGATGGCGAACGTTGGGACGCATGGTGTTCCTCCTCGTGTAAATATCGTTTGCGTCGTCAACGACACGCCTGCATGTGAAGTTCCCTCACCCCCGACGAAGAGCGCTGACGCGAGTTACAGCGATCGGCTCACAATTGCAGGGAACCATCGGATTCTCCAGGCGTTGCGCCATCGAAGCTCGATGCGAGATTCGCATCATTCCGCAGCAGGAGGTTGATATGTTGTCGTGGGCGTTGACGTTCTTCATCGTCGCGATCATCGCAGCCGTTCTGGGATTCACCACAATCGCCGGGGCGGCAGCGGGAATTGCGAAGATCCTGTTCTTTATCTTTTTGGTCTTGACGTTGGTTGCGTTGGTCGCAGGCGCATTGCGGGGCCGGCCACCGGTTTGACGGTGCCGATGCAGTTCACCGAGGCGATCCTCGGTGAACGAGAGAGCGCAAAACCCCGCCGCAATTTGCATGCATGCGACGGTCTGGAAAAGCAAAACGGGAGCGCGAGGCTCCCGTTTTTGTATCGTCAGGGATCAGCGGATCAGGTGAACAACAGCGCTTGGCTGACTGCCACGCGAACGGTCTCGGGAACGAAGGGCTTGGTGACCAAGAAAGTGGGTTCCGGACGCTCGCCGGTCAGCAAGCGCTCGGGATAAGCGGTGATGAACACGATCGGGACCTGCACGTCGCTCAGGATCTCTTTGACCGCATCGATACCCGAGCTGCCATCGGCGAGCTTGATGTCCGCAAGGACGAGACCCGGCTCGGTCTTGCGCGCCGCTCGTACTGCTTCGTCTTTCGTGGTCGCGATGGCCGCGACCGAGTGCCCCATTTCGCGCACGATGCTCTGCAAATCCAGGGAAATGATTGGCTCATCCTCGATGATGAGAACCTTGGTCGCGGGCTGACTCGAAATTTCCTTCACGGCCTGCTGAACCATTTGTTTCACGTCTTCTTCGGAGACCCGCAGAATTCTCGCGGTATCACCGACGTTGAAGCCCTCCATTGCCGTCAACAGCAGCGCTTGGCGGTGCGCCGGAGTGAGCTCGCTCAAGCGCTTCGTCACGGTGTCGGTCGAAGCGGTGGAGACCAGCGAGCGCGATTCGACATCGGTGCTTCCCCAAAGGGTATGGAACAGCAAATACAACCCGACGCGTGGGGGCAATTCGGCCGGCAGCACCTTCGGATCGGCAACGATGGCCTCCAAACAAGCGCGCACGTAGGTATCGCCGCTCTTTTGGGTCCCGCATAGCGCCCGGGCATAGCGCCGTAAATACGGCAAATGTTCAGCGATGGCGTGAGCTAAGGCCATGGAGAGACTCCTAATTCTTTATTGCGTCTTTATAGCGAGCGCGTTGCGCGCACAAATAATTGCGGTATTACTATGTACGAACCACACGAAAGGTTCCGTCCCGCGTGGAACTTTTGCAATTCAGCTACGTTTGGGACAGACCCATGAACCCGTGCACCCTCATCCAGTGCCTTTCAAGACTCAGCCATGATCATGAATGAGAAGACCAAGCCAGGCGAGTCGGTCGCAGCGACAGCGGCCGCGACACCGTCGGAGCAGGTCCCCGATTGGCTCGGCAATCGCCTGCGACGTATGTTTACAGATGTAATGGAAGAGCCGGTTCCGGACGAATTCAAGGCGCTTCTCAAGCAACTTGAAGATAAGGAACGCGGGTCCTAACGGGCCGCGTGGAGAGTGCATGAACGTCCGAGACACATTCTTGGAGCAAGTCACCGCGTTGCTGCCCGCGTTGCGCGCCTTCGGGCGTTCGTTATGCGGCGACCCAGCGCGTGCCGACGATTTGGTGCAGGACACGGTGCTCAAGGCCTGGACGAATCGCGAACAGTTTCAGTCAGGCAGCAACCTCAAGGCCTGGTTGTTCACGATTCTGCGCAACTGCTACTACTCGGAACTGCGCCATCGCAAGTTCGAGATCGAAGATCCTGATGGCGTCTGCGCCGCGCAGGTCGCAATCGCCCCGGATCACGATGCCAAGCTGCATTTGCGGGACTTGAGCCGCGCGCTTCAACACCTGCCGCCCGATCAGCGCGAAGCGTTGATCCTGGTGTGCGCCACCGGGTTGTCATATGAAGAAGCGGCCGACGTGTGCCAAGTCGCGGTCGGCACGATCAAGAGCCGAATTGCCCGCGCTCGCGATCGCCTCGTCGAACTGCTGGGTGAGGATGCAGCTCAGGTTGCCGGAGTGATCCCAGTACCCTCCATGACGGAATCAGAACCACTCGCGCCGCAGCGTTCCGGAGTGTCTTAACCAGCGGCAGCGGGAGCTAGCGATTGAAAACGCAGCAGAGCTTTCCACTGCGGCTCCGTTGGTTCGGCCGCAATGCGGGTCTGCGCCCGCGGCTCGTGCTGATCGTGGGTCTGGCCATGTTGGCGCCCGGTGCGCTCGCTGTACTGCAGGCCGTATCGAGTTATCGCAGCAGCATGGCGATTCTCGAAGACAATCTCGCCAAAGCTGCACAACTCTCCGCCAACGAAGAAGTCAGCACGATCTCCGCATCGCGCGAGATTCTGACCAGTCTGGCCGCACACCCGGACGTGCGAAGGCAAGATCGAATGTGCCGGCGCGCACTCGAGCGAGCCATTGGCGGGTTGGATCAATATTCCGGTGCTGCCGTGGCCAACGATCAAGGCGCCCTCACTTGCGCGTCCGGTCCCATCGATAGTTCGGTGTCTGTGGCGGATCGCCGATGGTTTCAGGCTGTCATGCGCGGCGAACCGTTCGTCGTCAGCGACTTGATCGTGAGCCGTTGGCTCAAGCAACAGGGCATCGTGACGGCGGTACCGCTCGTGGACGATGAAGGCGTGATTCGCGGCGCCGTCGCGTTGTTCATCGGTCTGGACTGGCTGGCGCAGCGCATGGCGCAGGCGTCTCACACGGAGCGCAGTGCGCTCGCGCTGTTGGATGGCAAAGGCGATGTGATCACGCGCGAGGGAGCAACCGGCTCAGCCTCGAGCAGGCGCCTACCGGACATGGATCTGATTCACCAGCACATCAACAGCGGCGGCACGCGAACGTTTCGGGCGCGAGGCGAGGATGGCACTTGGCGCTTGTACGCGATCAGTCCTCTGTTAGATGGGCGCATCTTTGCGGTCGTCGGCATCCCAGTGCTCAGTGCAGTCGGCCCGCTCGCGTTGCAGTTTACGTGGGGCGTGGCAACGCCGTTGTTGATGTGGATTCTCGCGGTTCTCGTCGTGTGGTTCGGCGTCGAATACTTGGTCGTGCGATGGATCACCTATCTCGAGCGGATTACATCGGCGTACGTCGCTGGGCGTCACAGCGTACGTCCCGAAAGAGTGGCGGCAGCGCCATACGAAATTCGTCGTCTGGGCGAAACGTTTTCGCGCATGGCGGACGATATCTCAGCACGCGAAACCGAATTGCGAGAGTCGCTGAATCAGAAGGAAGTGCTGGTTCGCGAAATCCACCATCGCGTCAAAAACAATCTGCAGCTCGTCATGAGTCTGCTCAATCTGCATGCGCGTCGAATTCGCGATCCGCGCGCCGAGGAAGCCTTCGCCGAAGCGCGCAGCCGCATCAACGCGCTCGCCACGCTGCATCGGCGCCTGTACGAATCGGACAGCCTGCAGGAGATCGATCTGCGTTGGTTCCTGGAAGACTTGTGCGCAGAACTGCGGCGCGGCGGTTTATCGCGCGGCCGGCATGTGGATCTCATCGTCGATTCGCCGAGTGCTGTGATCGGACCGGAGCTGGCGGTGCCGTTGGGACTGCTGGTGACAGAAGCAATCACGAATGCCTACAAGCACGCATTCAAGGATCGCGAGGCCGGACAGATCCGCGTGGAAGTTGCGCGCGAGAGCGACGAGCGAATTCTCGTGCGCGTGCGCGACGATGGCGCGGGTTTCGATCCGAACGCGGACACACACAATGGCGCAGGTCTTGGCCGCTCGCTGATCGAAGCGTTTGTGCGTCAATTGCGCGGCGAGTTGGAAACTCGTTCCGAGAACGGAACGGTCGTCGAAGTGCGCTTTCCGGTGCCGCCCCGAGCGGAACCGAAGCGAGCGGCTTAGCACCGTCGATTTGCTGAGCTCAAGGGCGCATCTGCGCTATTCTGCGCGCTCGAATTCTCGAGCCTTCTCACATGCCTGATTCTCGTATGCGCGCGTTGCAGATTCTGCGCGAGCGCGACTTCGTGCGTTTTCTTGCAGCCAAATTGCTTGCAACGTTGGCGGCGCAGATGCAGACCGTTGCCGTTGGCTGGCAAATCTATGCCATCACGCGCGATCCGCTCGATCTTGGCTTCATCGGTCTGTCGCAGTTTTTGCCGTTCGTCGTTCTGATTCTCCCGGCCGGTCATGTCGCCGATCACCTGGATCGCCGTCGCATCTTGAGCATGTGCTACATCGCCGAGACATGCTGTGCAGGGCTCTTGCTGTTCTTCACGATTCGCGGCATCACGGTTGCGTGGCCAGTGTTTGCGGCGATGCTGATCTTAGGCTGTGCGCGCGCGTTCTCGATGCCAAGCGGTCAGGCGCTCTTGCCGAATTTGGTCTCGCCTGAAAGTTTTAGCCGCGCGGTTGCATTGAATTCGTCCTCATTCCAGATCGCGACTGTTGTCGGTCCGACCATGGGCGGGCTTCTCTATTTAGCGGGTCCGAAGGTGGTCTATCTGACAGTGTTGGTCTTTGCCGCCACGGCCTCGGTGTTGATGTACCGCGTCCAGGGGGGAGCGCGTTCGGTACAAGTTCGCGAGCCTCCGAGCCTTGCGACGCTACTGTCCGGGCTGAAATTCGTACGCTCGCGGCCGATTATTTTCGGCGCGATCTCATTGGACTTGTTTGCAGTGTTATTCGGCGGAGCCACGGCGTTGTTACCCGTGTTCGCACGCGACATTCTGCACGTCGGCCCTAGTGGATTAGGTTTGCTGCGCACCGCACCGGGCGTAGGGGCGGCGCTGTGCGCGATGATTCTGGCAGTAAGTCCGATTACACGCCGTGCCGGCGCATGGATGTTCGGCGGTGTAGCTGCGTTCGGCATTGCCACTGTCGTGTTCGGATTGAGCCGTTCTTTTTATCTGTCCTTGCTAGCGCTAGTGGTCTTGGGTGCCGGCGACATGGTGAGTGTTTATATCCGTCATTTGCTGGTGCAGCTTGAAACCCCCGATGAAATCCGTGGCCGTGTCAGCGCCGTCAGCGCAGTGTTCATCGGCGCATCCAACGAGCTCGGTGAATTCGAATCCGGCGTCACGGCGAGTTGGTGGGGCACGGTTCGCGCGGTGGTGATCGGTGGCGCGGCCACGCTCATCGTGACTGGCTTATGGATGCGATTGTTTCCCGGGCTACGCACGCTCGATCGTTTCCCCGAGGCGCGGCGACGGCTTTAATACGTAGCCTTCGGAACTATTGCGCCTGATGATTTATCCAGTAACATCAGGCGATGGCGAAGCACACTCAAACCATCGTGGGCCGTGGTGCGGTATCCAATCCGCAGGGACGCTTCGAGCACACCAAAAGCGAACGGATCGACGACGGCTGGGGCAATTTGGATGAGGTGCTGCCCCCATTGGATACAACTGTCAGGCCCGATCCGGCGCGCTCGATCATCTCTCGCAACCAATCACCGGATGTCGGTTTCGATCAGTCCATCAATCCGTATCGAGGGTGTGAGCATGGATGTATCTATTGCTATGCACGTCCCTCCCACTCATATCTAAATCTCTCGCCGGGCTTGGATTTCGAGACCAAGCTTTTCTATAAGGAGAATGCCGCGGCGTTGCTGGAACGCGAACTCGCTGCGCCCGGCTACCGCTGTTCGCCCATCACGCTGGGAGCGAATACGGATGCATATCAACCCGTGGAACGCGAGTACCGTGTGACTCGGCAATTGATCGAGGTGCTGGCCAAGTACCGACATCCGTTTTCCATCATCACCAAAAGCGCACTCGTCGAACGCGACATCGATCTGCTCGCGCCGTTGGCGAAAGATGACTTGGTACATGTTTTGGTCAGCGTGACGACGCTGTCGAACGAATTGAAACGCACGCTCGAACCGCGCACCGCCTCACCGCGCGCTCGGCTAAGAGCAATCCAGTCGCTGAGTGCGGCCGGTATACCGGTGAGCGTCATGGTGGCGCCGATCATCCCGGTGCTCACCGATTCGGAACTCGAGCGCATTTTGGAAGCGGCGGCGCAGGCGGGAGCGAAATGGGCCGGCTATGTGTTGCTGCGGCTGCCTTACGAGTTGAAGGAATTATTTCGCGATTGGTTGCAAGAGCATCAGCCGCTTGCGGCAAAGCACGTGATGTCGCGATTGAATGCGATGCGCGGCGGTCGCGACTACGATTCGCGATGGAGTCAACGCCAACGCGGGCAGGGCGAGTATGCACAATTGCTGGAGCAGCGGTTCGCCAAAGCCTGTGCACGTTTCGGTCTGAATCGAGACGAGCGCTTCGTTCACAATCGCTCGCTGTTCTTCGCCCCGCCCTCCGATCCTCGGCAAATGTCTTTGCTCTGAGGGACGTCGCGCCGGCGGAACGGAGATGTGGGCCGCGCGTTCGTCTCCCACGCGAGTACGTGTTTGCCGTGGGACTTTCCAGAATGTCGGTGTCAATGACCACGTTGCTAAGCCAACGCAAATCCACTTTTGCGTTTTCAGGGTACTCACTGACAAGGCTCGCGTTCCGATGGGGAATATAGGTGTTTCACTCTGTGCTTCGCGCAAAACGCGTGGCTATACTGCTTCGCAATCCACGGAGCGCCCGGCAGGGCGCGAACTTCAGGAAGGATCCGCTGGCAAAGCTCCTGGAGATTCACATGCGATCGGGTTCGTTTGTTTGGCATGCGCGAGCGGTGCGATGCGCTCGTGCAATCGTCTGCGTCGCCTCTTGCTGCGGTCTGAGTGCGTGCATGACTGCCAAGATCGAGGAAGTGCGGCAAGCACCGACACAGATCGCTTCCAGCGATGCGATCGTGCTCTTGGCAAAGCCGCATCTGGAAGGCGCTGCCACCGAAGATCAGTTTCTCGATTGTTTGGAAGAGCACCTCGTCGGTTCGATGGTGTCGGCTCGTGCGGCGGATAGACAGCGAGCCGGCAAGAAATTCGAGGCTCGCAGCAACTTACGCAAGAGCCCCTTCCAAATTTATGCCGACGCTCAGTTCATCGATGCGTTGTATCCCTGGCTCGAGCCGAGCACGGCCCCAGCGAATGCACAGGCGTTTTCATCCTTCTTGACCCGCCCTGGCGTTTCCGAGCGTGTGACGGAAATGGGTGTCCGATACGTAGTCTGGGTCGATGGCACGACCCAAAAAACCGATGGGGGCGGCAGCATCGCGTGCGCTGCGGGACCGGGTGGCGCGGGTTGCCTGGGCCTCGGTTGGTGGCAGAAGACGTCCGACTACGAAGCGACGATTTGGGATCTACGTAGCGGGACCAGTGTCGGCACGCTGTCTACAGATGTGAAAGGTACGTCGTTCATGATCGGGGCGATCGCACCCATCCCGCTCGTCGCTCCGGTGCAAAGCACCGCGTGCAATCGACTAGCGGGGCAACTTAAGTCGTTCTTGACGGGCGGAGCGGATGAGTAGGCCGAGCGGCTCGGCGCGAAATAAATATTTCCTCGCGAACTCAATCGCGATTGAACCGTTTCCGTTCTTGCAAGCTCGAAGTTGGATGGACGCTCAGGATCCGTTCAGCTCGGTAGCACCATAGTCAGCGGCGCCGCCGCGCGCGGTTAAGCGCGTCACCTCCGCGGGCAGGAGTAGCACAGTGAGCCACACACATCATCGAGCCGCACTGAAGCGAGCCTGCTTCATTGCATTGCAGTTGGCTGCGGCGAGCGCCACCGGTGCCTTTCTGATGGGCGGCTGCCAAACCGAGCAGCAGATGCCTTCTTCGATGCCGTCGCCTTCGTCGCCTTCGTCATCGTCATCGTCGTCTGGTTCGTCAGGTTCTTCTGGCAGCTCTTCATCGAGTTCGTCTTCCTCGAGTTCCAGTAGCTCGGGCTCGGAAAGCAGCAATTCAGGCGGCAGCGCAGGTGCAGGTTCGTCGATGCCATCGCTGCCAAGTCCAGGCCCGTCCTCACCGAGCGGCAGCTCGGGCATGCCGAATTCAGGTTCGAGTTCCGGCGCCACGCCCACGGCAGGCGGACTGCCGAATCCAGGCGGAGAGTCGGGTAGCCAGGCTGGCTCGCAATCCGGCGGCGGATCGAGCAGCGGCTCCAATTCGAGTGCGTCCGGCGGCAGTTCAGGTCAATCAGGTAGTGCAGGCCAGGGCGGCAGTTCAGGGCAATCCGGAAGCTCAGGTGGCCAGTCCGGTTCCGGGGGCGCGCAGGCTAACGGACGCGGTGGTGCATCGGGCACCGGTGGTTCTTCAGGTCCGAATGTCACAGTGGGAATGCCGGGTGCAGGAATGCCTGCGGTCGGAATTCCAATGCCAAGCACAGGCGGTGGCGCCGCCGGCGGAAGTGCAGGACAGCAAGGAGGCGCAGCCGGTTCGAACTCTCCGAATAGCGGTGGGAGCGCGGGCGGCGGAGCGCCTAACAACGAAAGTATCTTCACCGGCTCGAGCGGCGCAGGGGGCGCACAAGGACAAGCGGGCGGATCGGCCGGCGCGCAAGGCGGATCGTCAGGCGGTCAAGGACAGGCGGGCGGTTCGTCGGGCGCGAACAATGGGATGGGTCGAGCAGGTGGCGGTCAGCCCGGAGGCGCTGGAGGTCAACCGGGGGCTGGTGGCGCCAACGCAGGTGCCGGCGGCCAAACGGGTGGCCAAATGGGTGGACAGATGGGCGGCAGCAGCGGCGGATCCGGCGGCTATCCCAGCGCGGGCGGCGCGCAAGGCGGAGGTCAGAATGGATCGCCCGGACAGTCCGGCAGCGGCGGAGCGATGACGCCGGGCGAACGCACTGCGCAAATCGATCGCGAACTTGATGCCTCTCTAGGTGTCTTCGATGGGCGGATGCGCGATGAGCAAGGGGCGCTGGCTGGACAGCGTAACGGGCGCGGCGGTTCGGGCGGCAATGCGGAAGGCAACGAATCAGGCGGCGACGGTGCCGGTGAGGGCCCAGGGCAGAACGGAGATAAATCCGGTGCTGCGGGTACTGCCGGTAGCCAAGGCGGTCAGGGCTCCGGTGGACAAGGCAACGGTACGCAAGGCAATGGCCAAGGCCAGGGCAACGCGGGCAATGGCGATCACGGCGGTGGCGGTGGAGTCGGTGGCGGCGGTGCGCGTGGCGGCAGCGGCCCCAATACGGTTCCCGCAGATATTCCCGACGGCAGCGACGATGACGTCGTCGCGCGTCAGTTGCGCGAAGCAGCAATGAAGGAAACGGACCCTGAGTTGAGAGAGAAACTTTGGCAGGAGTATCGCAATTACAAGAAGGGCGCAGGTTAACGCAGGCGACTTGCGCTCGGGCGAGCTCCACATAGACGAGTAGCACAATGCAATTACGAGACTTGGTGGTAGCAGCGGTAGCGGTGATTGCAGCAAGCGGGTGCGTCGTGCACGAGACCAGACCGCTGCCGCAGATCAAAGCGATTCAAGCCTCTACGGAAATTCCCGCCTCGCAACTGCTCGATGTCGGCGTGAAGCTCTTCGACGAGAACGTGCCCAAGGACGAGAAGCAAATGGAAAAGCAGCACATCTTTCCCGATGTGCGCAAAGCCGAAGCGCGTTACTTCCCGATGCAAGTGCGTAACACCCTCGAAGGCACGGGCCAATGGGGACAGGTTCGCGTCATCCCGGCCGAGTCCGATGCGCTCGACGTACATGTCGCGGGCAAGATTCTGCAGTCCACCGGTCAAGTGCTGAAGCTGGACATTACCGTCAGCGATGCGACGGGCCGCGAATGGTTCCAGAAGGTCTACGAACAACCAGCCGACACTCGCTCTTATAAAGACACGAGCGGTAAGCCGCGCGATCCGTTCCAAAACCTCTACAGCAATCTGGCGAACGACATGCTGGAGTATCGTCAGCAACATCTCGCTGCCGAGGATCTGCAGAACGTGCGGCGCGTCTCTGATCTGCGTTTTGCCAGCGACCTGGCCCCGTATGCGTTCGAGTCCTACTTGAGTCACGACAAGCGCAAAGACACGTACACCGTCACGCGTCTGCCGGCGCCTGACGATCCGCTCAAGATGAGGCTCGATAAAGTGCGCGAGCGCGATTACGCGTTGCTCGACACCATCAACGAGCACTATGCCGTCTTCGCCGACAACATGGCGGAGCCATACACGAGCATGCGGCGCTACAGCTATGACGAATTGGAAGCCAGCGACGACGCGCGACGCGAAGGGCTCACGCGCAAGCTAGTCGGTGCAGCGGCGATCGTCGGTGGTTTGGTCTTGGGTACGCAGTCCAATACGTATGTGGGACAGGCTGTGGGAACCGGCGCCGTGTTCGGCGGTGCCTATGCCGTGAAAAGCGGCTTCGACAAGAGTGCCGAAGTGAAGATGCATTCCGAGTCGCTGAAACAGTTGGGCGAGTCCTTCCAAGCACAAGTCGCGCCGATGGTTGTCGATGTGGAAGGACACACTCTGCAACTGAAGGGCACGGCTGAAGAGCAGTACATGGAATGGCGGCGACTATTGAAGGAGCTGTACGAAAACGAAACGGGTACGACCGTGCAGACGCCTGCGCAATCGGTCGCGCCCGCACCGAAGCAGGGTGGGTAATAAGCCCTCGGCGTTCACGGTCTTCCTGATATATGCAGGGGCAGGCCCAGGCGCTCACGTCTCGGTTCGCGTTGATTCGTCAGCTCGGCGCGGGCTCGCACGCAGAAGTTTGGCTTGCACAGGATCGCGAGCATCCGCGCGAGGTCGCACTCAAGCTGATGCGGGTAGGGTCGAACTCGCGACCGGCCGTCGATCTCGAGCACGAATACGAACTGTTGCAGCGGCTGCGCCATCCGAATGTCATCCGGGCGTTCGGTGTGCATCGGGGCATGCATGCGAGCGAGCTGCATCTGGCGCTCTCGATGGAGTACGCGCCGTGCGGAGACGTATCGAAACTTCGCGCCGGCCCGATTCGTGACATTGTGGAGATCGCAGTGCCGATCGCGGCCGCGCTCGGATTCATGCATCGAGCGGGATACGTTCATCGCGATCTCAAGCCGTCCAACATCTTGGTTATGTCGGATCGCACGGCGCGGCTGAGCGATCTGGGTATCGCTTGTACGATCGGCGCACTGCATCCTGCAGCGGGTTCCAAATATTCAATGAGCCCGCAGCAGCGCTGCGGGATGCCGGCCGCAGTGTCGGACGATATTTTTGGATTCGGTGCGTTGTTGTACGAACTGTTCTGCGGATATCCGCCCTTCTATCCGCATACAGATCCGCAACAATCTCCAGCTCCCGCGTCGTTACCGGCTTCGGTACCGGCGCGGTTGCAAGCACTGGTGATGCAAATGTTGGCGCATGAGCCGTCGGAGCGGCCACGCAATATGGATACCGTAGAACGTGAACTGAAATCCGCTGCCGGCGAACCGGCTAGCACGTCCCACTCGGTGAAGATCGAGCCGCCGAGCTTGCGCGCGGTGCAGGGTGAACCGCTCAAAGCCGAGTGGCGCAAGAACAATCAAGCCGCTGTCGATCCTCTGGCGCTGCGTCGCCAAGGATTTCGCCGCGGCGTCGGCGTGGCCGCCGTTGCGGTGGGCCTGATCGCAGTTGCACTTGTGTTTCTGGTGTTGCCGAAGTGGGTGGGCGGCAGTGCACAGACGACAGTTACATACAGGCAAGCCGCCAGCAATCTTGCTGCTCCTGGGGATCAGACGGCCGCGACCGCACCGAAAGAAGTGGATTTTGCGGCACTCGCGCGCGCGAAACAGCATGCCGAAGAAATGCGCACCGCGTTGGAAGAGCGCCTGACGAAGCTGCGTAACAAGGCTGCCGATCGATGGGGCAACGACATTCTGCAGCAGGCGACATCCGAGTGGGACGCAGCGGAAAAGAACATGGAGAGTCGCGAATACACGGACGCCGAATCGCACTATGCAGCGCTCGAGAAGCACATCGAAACCTTGGAAGCCCGCATTCCATCCGTGCTCAACGAGCAGCTCAACCTCGGCGATGCGGCGCTAGCCGACGGCCGTTCTGCAGACGCGAAGAGCGCGTACGAGTTGGTCAAGCAGATCGATCCCAACAACGCCCATGCCACACATGGGTTGAAGCGTGCTGGGACCTTGGATCAAGTGCTCGGGCTGCTCGCGAGTGCCGATCAGACCGAAAAGATGGGCGACTTGAACGGCGCACTGAACCTCTTCCGCCAAGCGCTCGCGTTAGATCCGGAAACGACGCGTGCGTCGGAAGGCGTCGGCCGAATCGAAGCGCATCTGGCAAACGATGCGTTCGCAAGTGCGATGGCTCGCGGTTATGGCGCGCTGGCGGCAAAGAATTACGCGAGCGCACGTTCCGCATTCGAAGCGGCGCGCAAGCTTCGCCCCAACGCCCCAGAAGTAGATCAAGGCATCAAGCAGATCGAACAGGAACAGCGTACTCAGAGCATCGAAGCGAAGCTGGCGCAGGCAGCGCAATCCGAAACGCAAGAACATTGGGCCGAGGCACTGAAGACGTATCGTGAAGCGCACGAATTGGATGCGACGGTCGCGGCGGCCAACGAAGGCATTGCCCGCACCGAGCCTCGAGCCGCTTTGCATGAACAACTACAGCTCTACTTGACGCAGCCCGAACGCATGTTCAGTCAGCCGGTGCGCGCCGCGGCGCAAGAATCGTTGGCCCGCGCTTCGCAGATCGAGAATCCCGGGCCAGTCTTGCAACAGCAAATTGCGCAGCTGCGTGAGTGGCTGGTACGCGCCGATGCGCCGGTTGCGGTCGCACTCGAATCCGACAATCAGACTCAAGTAACGATTTACCGTGTCGGTCAGCTCGGCACGTTCACTCAGCGCCAACTGCAGCTCACTCCTGGGCATTACACAGTCGTCGGCACTCGAGCCGGTTATCGCGATGTGCGCCGTGAGATTGCGGTAACGCCGATGGCTGCATTGGAGCCAATCGTCATCCGCTGCGAGGATCGCATTTGAGCGAGTTCATCCTTCGAGAAGCCCTTGGCGAGCGCCGTCTCGATCCGTCGCAGTTTCCATTTTCGATTGGAGGACCAGGCAACGCGATCGTCATCGCCGGTTTAGGCGAAGCACCCGAGGCGCATCTCGGGTTACATGAAGATGAACTGTTCGTGCAGCCGGTTCCTGGCGCGGTGGTGCTTCACAACGGCGAGCACATTCAAGGTTCCACCTGGTTGCATGCGGGCGACGTCGTCAACTTCGGAACCTCACGCATACGGGTTTCGAACTCCGGCACGAACCGCATTCTCAGCGTCGAAGATGGCGCCGAAGGCAACATCACCCTGCCGCCGATCCTCCCGCCGCGTGTTCAAGGCGGTGGCGATGCCGAGTCCGAGCGAGTCGATGCGGTGCAGTTTCGCGGTAACGAACGTGCCGGCAGCGCTCGGGGATTGCACATCAGTCCGACACGCATCGTGCTGACTGCGGTGAGTCTCGTCGCGGCTGCGATCTTGTGGTTCATCTTCACTGCCGTTTCCATCAGCGTGCAGCCCGATCCTCGCGCGGCGAACGTGGAGGTGAGCGGCGGGCTCGTGGTGCCGCTTGGCGATCGCTTCTTGTTGCGGCCCGGTAAATACGAAGTGCGCGCGCAGTTCCCTGGTTATCTACCGGGACACATGACCGCCCAGGTCACCGATGCGACGGGTCAGCAATTCCAGCTGCCGTTGCAGAAGCTGCCTGGCAAATTGCGCATTCAAACGCCGGAGTCGGTTCAGGTGTCGATCGACGGCAAACCGGCGGGGAGTGCGCCAGGCGAGCTGGAAGTCGCACCGGGTAAACACGAAATCGCGATTGCCTCGGAACGCTATCAACCATTTACGGCCACGCTCGAGATCGAGGGTGCCGGCAAGACCCAATCGTTTACACCCGAACTCGTGCCGAACTGGGCAGTGGTGAGCGTGAGTTCCGAGCCGGCCGGGGCACAGGTGCTGGTCGATGGTCAGCCGCGTGGCGTCACGCCGCTCGACACTGAAATTGTCGCGGGCACCCACCCGGTCGAATTGCGGTTGCAAGGGTTCAAGCCGTGGACGAGCGACGTGCAGGTCAAGGCGCAGGAGCCGCTGAAGCTCGGGCCGGTGCAATTGGGCTTGCCCGATGGCGAGCTTTCCGTCGTCACCAATCCGAGCGGGGCGGCGGTATCGATCGCGGGTGTGTATCGCGGGCAAACGCCGCTGAAGGTGGAGGTGCGACCGAATCTCGCGCAAGATTTGGTCGTAACCAAGCCCGGCTACGAAGCGGCCACGAGCAAGATCAGTTTGGAGCCCGGCCAGCAGCGCACGGTGCGGCTGGATCTCGCGGGTGTGTTCGGGGAAGTTCGCATCAAGGCCAAACCCGCCGATGCGCAGCTCTTGGTCGATGGTTCACCGAGCGGCAATGCGAATCAGACCGTAAAGCTCGTCGCAACGACGCACGAGGTGGTCATCCGCAAACCCGGGTATATCGATTTCAAGACCACGCTGACGCCGCGGCCCGGTGTGCCGCAGGTCATCGAGACTACGCTGCTCACGCCTGAAGAAGCCAAACGCGCTGCAGTACCGACGATCATCAAGACCAAGGCCGAACAAACATTGAAGCTCATGCCTGTCGGGCGATTCACGATGGGCAGCCCGCGTCACGAACCGGGACGCAGGGCCAACGAAGCGCAGCACGACGTGGAACTCCGCCGTGCTTTCTATGTCGGTACTACGGAGGTCACCAACGGACAATTCAGGCGCTTCCGCGCCGGTCATCGCTCCGGGTTGGTTGGTCAACACACGCTCGATCTCGACAGTCAGCCGGTGGTGTCGGTGACGTGGAACGAAGCGGCTGAGTACTGCAATTGGCTGTCACAGCAGGACGGCTTGCCCCTCGCATACGAGAAGAAGGGCGACGACTGGGTGCTGGTGCGTCCGTTGAATACCGGCTACCGGTTGTTGACCGATGCCGAGTGGGAATGGGTCGCGCGTTACAACACGTCCGGAAATTGGCTGCGATATCCGTGGGGCAATGCGCTGCCCGTTGCGCCTCGCTCCGGAAATTACGCTGACGCGACTGCCCGCCTGATTTTGCAAGACACGATTCCCGACTACGACGACGGATTTGCCGTCACGGCACCGGTTGCGAAGTTTCCGGCCAACGTTCTAGGGCTGTACGACATCGGCGGCAACGCCGCCGAATGGGTGAACGATTACTACACCGTGGGAGTGGACGTTGCGGCCGTGGCCCTCGATCCACTCGGTCCGCCTGAAGGTAAGCAACATGTGATCCGCGGCGCGAGTTGGCGGAACTCAAGTGTCACAGACCTGCGGCTTTCAGCTCGCGACTTCGGCGACGGTCAGCGCAATGATGTGGGCTTCCGGATTGCGCGTTACGCGGAATAGAGTGGGTTCGGGGGGGCATATGAAAAGACTACTGCTGAGTTTGATGCTGGCTGCCGGCACCGTTGGATCGCCGCTGTTCGCCGCAGAGCCGATTACCCAACCCGCTACACCTGCCGCGGCTGACAAGGATGCAAAGGCATCGCCAACACCCGCGACGAAGCCGGATGCCGCGAAGCCGGCTGCGAATGGCGCAGAGCCCGCAACCGCAAAAGCAGCTTCGAATGCACCAGGCGAAAAAGCGCCCGCATCGACGCCCGCCGACAAGGCAGCGCCTTCTCCGCAGCGCTTCACGCCGTCGGAGCAGGTTCGGGCGGACTTCGACGTTTCATTTCCAATCGATATCTGAGCACACCATGGCAACCACCGCCGCCGTCTATACGCCTCCGCGCGTGCATCACTATCCGAACGAGTTCTACGTCACTCTGTTCGCGCTGATCATCACCATCGTGACGATCCATTCCGCTTACGTTGCGTGGATTCGTCCGCGTGGTACGGAAGTGATCGCCGCCGAACAAGCGCGCATGGTCGCGGACAAGGATTACGTGCCGCAGCGCTCGCTGTATCTCGTCATCAAAGACTACGAACAGGAAGCGGAGATCATCCACTTCGTTTGGGCAATGTTGATCATCGGCTACAAGGCGTTGCTGGTGCGCCGCGAGCGCAAGCTGTTACAACGCGAGTTGATCAACGTGCCGGAAGGCATTCGCGTGCTACCCGAGGACGCGAAAGATTACGCCAGGCAGATCGAATCGTTGCCTGCCGAAGAGAAGTCGATGCTCGTCGTGCGAGCCCTGCAGCGCGCACTCGATCGTTTCGGTGCGACGCGCAGCATTCGCGATAGCGCCGAGACTTCGCGAGCGGTTTGCGATTCGGAAGCGGATCGACTCGATTCGGGCCTCGCGATGATTCGCTACATCGCCTGGGCGATCCCGGCCATCGGCTTCATCGGCACCGTGCGTCATATCGGTGATGCGCTGTTGCAAGCACATAAGGCCGTGACGGGCGACATCACTGCCGTCACCTCGAGTCTCGGTATCGCGTTCAATGCCACGTTCGTCGCGCTGTTATTGACCATCATCCTGATGTTCTTTCTGCATCAGCTACAGCAGGCGCAAGAGCAACTCGTTCACGACACGGATCAATGGATTGATCATCGGCTGATTCGTCACATGCAAGTGCGCTAAACAACCGCAATGCTGGCGCTGGAACTCATCGATTCTGGTTTGGTGCTAGCCCGGCAATCGGGCCAGGCAGTCGAATTGCTCGCGGAATCTCCGGGCGTCGCGATTTTGGAAGAACGCACGACGATCACCGGCGAGGACGCTGCGCGGCGCGTTCGGCGCAGTCCGCTCTTGGCGCAGAGTAACTTCTGGCGCGGGCTGAGCACCGAGCCGCTCACTAGGCCTTCGCAAGCGACGCAGACTTCTGCGGACATCGCGTTTGCCCACGCTGATGCGCTGCTTCGCAAGTGGCGCGATGCCGAGTCGCGGATTCTCGTCGCACTGCCCGGCGGCTACAGCCGCGAACAGCTTGGGCTCTTGCTGGGCGTGATCAACGAAACCGGCGTGAGCGTCGCCGGACTCGTGGATGCGGCGCTCGCGGCGTGCAGCATGGACAGCGGTCCCGCGCGCGTGCTCCATCTGGATCTTGAGTTACACCAAGCCATCCTGACGGTGCTCGAGTATGTTGGAGGCGATCGTGCAGGCTTGAAACGCAGCCGCTACGAAATCGCACTTCAGCACGGACTCGTTGCCATCCAACAAAGTTGGATCGAATTCATCGCCGATACCTTCATTCGCAAGACGCGCTTCGACCCGCTGCACGATGCGAACAACGAACAGCAGCTCGTCGACCAATTGCCTCACTGGTTAGCTCAACTGCAAGCGAACGATCGCATCAATATTTCGATGCCGCTTGCGGATCGCACGCCCGAGATCGAGCTCAAGCGCGACGAACTCATCGCCGCCGGCCAGCAGCACTACTCGGAGTTAGTACGCTTGGTGCAAGGCGCGCGGGTCGCAGGGCTACCGATCGAATTGCGTGTGTCGCATCGAGTTGCGGCACTGCCTGGGCTTCTGGATCGTCTAGGCAGCCTGCGGGACTGCACGATCAAGGTACTTCCCAAAGGCGCCGCAGCGTTGGGTGCTCTGCATCACGAGAGCGCGATTGCGCGTTCTGCCGATTCGCTCGCGCTCGTTTACTTCCTCCCGAGTGCGGCACTCAGCGAGACGCCCGATCAGGTGGCGAAGTTCGAACCGACGCCGCCTGCGTTGCGACCGACGCACGTGTTGTATCAAGGCCGAGCATGGAAGATTTCCGATCAGCCGTTGACGCTGGGTTGGACGTCTGCACCCGGCAAGCGCCAACTCTTGCTGCCCGGTTCATTGCCGGGGATCTCGCGTGCGCACTGCACGCTGGTGCGCCAGAACGGCGCGGTGCTCGTAGAAGATCACAGCACGTACGGATCCTTCGTAAACGATGAACGTGTACATGGGCGGACCACGCTAGCAGTCGGCGATCGATTGCGCGTCGGCACGCCGGGCATCACGTTGGATCTGATTCAGATGGTCGACGATCATGGCGCGCCGCAAGACTGAAGTCTTCAGCATGTCCTTCTTGGACTGCATCACCTGCGCGTTCGGGTCGGTGGTGCTCGTCTACACGTTGATCAACGCACAGGGTGGATTGCGTCGCATCACCGAACAAACCGTGAGTCAGGCCGAAGTCGATAAGCTGGAAGAGCAAGTGCTAGAGGGATACCAGCGTCTGGTCGTGATGCGTAACTCCATGGAGGCCACCGACGAAGAAAAAGTGAAGACGGAGGGCTTGGGCACGCGCGTGTTGGAAGAAACCGAGCGGCTGAAGGTGGAGTTGGCCGATTCCGACAAGGACACACTTTCGCGACGTGAAGCGATCGAGAAACTCAAAGCCGATTTGAAATCGTTGGAAGAAGGCAATCGCCGTTTGGAAGGCGCAACCCGCGATGCGAGTTCGACCGGCACGCGTGTGCGTGGGTTCGTGGGACAGGGCGATCGTCAGTACCTGACGGGTTTGAAGGTGGGCGGCAAACGCATCGTGCTGCTGGTCGATGTGTCCGCCAGCATGTTGGATGAAACGCTCGTCAACATTCTGCGCATGCGCAACATGCCGGAGACTCGCAAACTGCTCTCCGAGAAATGGCGCCGCACGTTACAAACGGTGGATTGGCTCGCTGCGCAAGTGCCGCTCGAGAGCGAGTTCCAGATCTTTGCCTTCAACACCAAAGCCTGGCCGCTGGTGCCGGGCAGCGAAGGCAAATGGCTCAAGGCGAATGATCCGAACTCGATGAACGATGCGATCACCAACTTGCGCAAGTTGGTACCGCAAGATGGCACCAGCATCGAGAACGCGTTCATTGCGATGAACACCCTCACGCCGAAGCCGGACAGCGTGATCATGATCACCGACGGCTTGCCCACCCAAGGCGCCACGCCGCCGCTGTTGAAGAAGGTCGTCGATGGCGATGCGCGGCTGAAATTGTTCGAACGCGCGGTCGGCAAGTATCCGCGCGAGGTTCCGTTCAATGTGATCTTGATGCCGATGGAAGGCGATCCATCCGCGCCCAGTGCGTTTTGGCAACTGGCACGGCGTACGGGCGGGGCTTTCATGAGCCCTTCGAAAGACTGGCCTTAGTTCACTTCGCACCATGCCTCGCCGACTCAAACGCCGCGAAACCGAGATCTTCAGCATCTCGTTTCTGGACTGCATCACCTGCGGTCTGGGATCGGTCGTGCTGTTGCTCGTGTTGAGCAACATCCGTACGCCCGCGATCGAGCAATCGGATCAGGATCGCAAGCAACAGTTGCTGAAGCTGCAGGATGAGTTGATTCAAATCGCAGGCGAAACCGACATTCTCAATCGCGATCTCACCGAAAAGCAGAAGCAGCTCTCGGAAGAGAAGTTGCGCGTTGCGCGGCTGCAGGGCGATTTGAGCGATATCCGCGGCAAGTACAAAGCCTCGAAGCAAGAGGCGGATGTCGCCAACCAACTCGAAGGCCGGCTCGCCTCGGCGCAACAAACGCTGACGGACGAGATGAAACGCCTGCTCGGCAAAGGCTTCAGACGCAAAAAGGACGATGCGATCGGCGGTATTCCGGTCGACAGCGAATACGTCATCTTCATCATCGACACGTCGGGCAGTATGCAGAACTACGAGTGGTCGCAGATGATGGAAAAGCTGGAGGAGACGCTGAACATCTATCCGAAGCTCAAGGGATTTCAAGTCATGAGCGATGAAGGCGGATACATGTTTCCGGGCTATCGCGGCAAATGGATCACGGATACGCCGGAGCAGCGCCGTTTAGTGATGGATCGGATCCGCAATTGGGCGCCGTTCTCCAACTCCAGCCCGATCGAGGGCATCGACGAGGCGATTCGCACTTATCGCGCATCGGACAAGAAGATCAGCTTGTACGTGTTCGGGGATGAATTCACCGGCTCATCCATCGATGCGGTCGTCAAAGGTGTGGATCTTTTGAATCGCGAAGAGAATGGCGAGCGCAGAGTGCGCATTCATGCATTCGGCTTCCCAGTGCGGCCCGATGCACCGCAGTTCACGAGCATTCGATTCGCGACCCTCATGCGTATCATTTGTCAGCGCAATGGCGGCACGTTCGTCGGGTTGCCCGAGCCCGAGCAGCATGGCCCGGCCTTCCGCATTGGCGATACATCGACACCGGCCGAACGCAAACACGACGAGACACAATCTTGAACACCAGAATTTCGAAAGCGCGGCTCATCGTCGGTCGTGTACAGACTGGGTTGCTCATCCTGGCCAGCGCAGCGTTGGCGGCGTGCGGTCCGGTGCATCTCGTTGCGAAGAGCAACATCCCGCAACCCTTGATCGCGAAGATGCCGGTCGGGGTCGCGCTCTACGTTCCGACGGAATTTTCGCAGTACGTCCATAAGGAAGAGCGCAGCGGCACGAAATGGGAGATCGAAATCGGTCAGGCGCAGACTGAGACGGTGACGCGTCTGATCAACGCGATGTTCGAGCGCGTGATTCCAGTCGATAGCGTCAATGCCGGCACCACTCACGCCAGCGAGATTCGCGCGATTTTGGAGCCCAGCGTTGAAGAGTTCGCCTTCGTGACACCGCGCGATGCAGGCTCCCCGTACTTCGCCGTCAGCATCAAGTATCGAGTGAACGTGTATTCGCCGGACGGCAAGCTTGCAGACTCGTGGGGCTTTACGGGTTACGGCACGGCCCAATCGCAAGGCGTGATCATGGAGGACCCATTGATTCAGGCGACCTCGCTCGCGATGCGCGATGCGGGCGCAAAGTTAGCGGTCGAATTCCGTGAGCAGCCCATGGTGCGGGACCTCATGCCGGGCGCACAGCCTGCGAGCCAGACGGCGGCGGCTGGGGCATCGTCGGGGGTACCGCAGCCGAACGTCAACGCGACACCAGCAATTCAGAACGCGCCCGCGGTATCGCAGGCTCAGCAAGAGGCGCCTGCGGCTGCAACCTCAGATCCAACACCACCGCCGCCGCAGGCAGTGCCGACTGCGCCTGCCGCAACCTCGGATTCCGCGAGCGCACCAGAAGTCGAGCAGAGCACGCCGGCTACACCATCCGATTCACCGGCAGCTACGCCCTCGGACGCTGCGCAATCCGAGTCGCAAACGCGTTAAGGAGGGGCAACACGCGAACAGTCGCAATTCGCTCGATCAAGAGTCCTGTTCGTCAGCAACGTCTCTACGAACTCTGTACACCTCGCGATACTGAATCGCGTTGGCATTGACCGGCGTGCTGCCCGCGAATTTCGGCCTGAACGTGGAATTGCGAAGTGCTTCGAGGATTTGAGCGGCCTGGCGCGCCGATGCATTGGTCTCGACAACGCGAGCTTCGCTGACATCGCCTGCCTCAGTGACGCTGTACTCGAGGAGGACGAAACGCTCCGACGCTTCCCCGGGTGGGATCCTGCGGCTCGAAATCAAAATCGGCGGCAACGGGTAGTAGAGCCGCAGCGGCAACGAGAGCGCAGCGGCCGCCGCCGCATCTTGCTTCGCGAGCTCCGCGACCCTGGCGTACACCGGCATTGCTTCGTCGCGATCCTGCTTGATCATGTACCAGTCGCCAAGTTGCAGCAGCGTATCGGCCAACTCTCCGCGCGCGTTCGGATGTGCTTCCAAAATTTTGATCGCGCGCTGCAGTGCTTGTTCGCCATCGGCGCTCAATGCTTTCGGATCAGGTCCGGGCTCGTCGGTGCCGTGACCTCCCAAATGCATCGAATCGCGGCGCACGCGGATGCCTTCGTTGGCGTGGTCCGAGAGATCCACGAGCTCCGAGACGTAGGTGCGCGCAATCGAGCGCAAGGGCCTCACGAGTGCGAGATCGTCGGGCCCTAAGATCTTCTTGCCAAGTGCAATCGCGCGTTGATAGACCAGGCGCGCGGTAATGTACGCACGGACCGTCGCCCACCAATCTGCAACCGTGCAGGTCACGGGAATCATGCGCGGGTCGCGCTTGCCGTAAGCGTATTCGCCGACCTTTTGCAGGTACTCGATATGCTGCTGGGCGGTTTCGTAGTCCTTGAGTATCGCTTCGCTGGTCGCAAGCTGATTCAGCATCTCGAACTGACCAGTGTTGAATAGCCCGTCGGTGCGCCGCGAAAGTTCGAGCGCGCGTGCAAGATACGGTACGGCTTCTTCGTGTTTGGTTTGTTTTGCCAGGGTCAGCCCCAGTCCGCGCAAAGGTGGCAAGCGGCGGCTGTTCGTCGGGCCCGTTTCCTTCTGCACGATCTCCAACGCTTCGCGATACGACGCCTCAGCCTCGCTATAAATGCCCGACTCGCGTTCAGCGTCTGCCAATGCGACCAGGGCATCGGAGAGCTGCAGCGGGTTGGTACCGGCCTCGGTGCGAGCTGCAGTCACGCGTTTCTGCGCTGACTCGAGCGCAGCGCTCAAATCAGGTTGGACGGTGCCTGGCGCAAATTCCTGTCGCGATGGCTGGTCATCCGCGTGTGCAGCAAAGGGGATATTGACAGCGGCACACGCAAGGACGGCGCCCGCGATGCGGCGTGGAAGAAAACTTGCAGAGCTGAACACGGTTTCGTACCTGCGCAAATCTTGAGCACAGGCTACGGCGGGAAGCTGGGGGAAACAAGCGCCAAACTCCGCGTCGCGCGCTCGGTGAGAGCGGCGAAACGATGCAATCTAAGCGGCGTTGCGCAGCCGTGGCGATGCCGGTGCAGCGACAATCCCTTGCCTGAGGCGCGCGTGCTGCTCTTGTCCATCTAACCTGAACGAGGCCACCGCGGCGACGAGCGCATCCACTTGACTACGCAACGACGCGGCAACTTGCGAGGTCTCTTCGACGAACGCGGCATTTTGCTGCGTATCGCCGTCGATGCGATCGATAGTCTGGTTGAGTCTGCCGATATCCTCGTTTTGGGTGCGGCTTGCGGCGGCGATCTCCTTCATGATCGCGGAGACACGCTGTACCGAACTCAATAGTTCCTGCATGGTGGTGCCGGCGCCGTCGACCAATTGCGCACCCTTGTGCACATCCTGCAATGAGTCGCCGATCAACTTTTTGATTTCGTTTGCGGCCGATGCGGAGCGCTGTGCAAGATTGCGAACCTCGCTGGCGACCACCGCAAATCCGCGGCCTTGCTCTCCGGCCCGGGCAGCCTCGACAGCCGCATTCAACGCCAGCAGATTGGTTTGGAACGCAATCTCGTCGATGACGCCGATGATGTCGCCGATCTTTTTGGATGAACCGTTGATCGTCTGCATCGTCGCGATGACCTGCGACACCATCATGTTGCCGCGCGTAGCCATTTGGTGTGCCTGTTCGGCCAGTTTGTCGGCTTGATGCGCGTTGTGCAGATTGCGCTCGATATGTGTCGCTACCTCTTGCGTGCTGTGCGACGTCTCGCGAATGGCGGCGGATTGCGAGTTGGCTCGTTCGGCCAATTCTTCGTTCGCACGCGAGATTTCGATGCCCGCACTGTCGATCGTGGCACTGACTTCGCGAATCCGCGCAACCAGCGTCTGTAACTGGCCGCGGCTCACGTTGAAGGTCTCGAAAAGCTTGCCCAGCTCGTCACGTCCTTGCGAAGGGCGATGGGCCGTCAGGTCGCCGCCGGCGAGTTTACCCATGCGCCGCATGAGTCCGTCGAATCCGCGCGAGTTGGAAACGTAGAAACTTGTCAGCAAATACAGTGCCGCGGCCACGCTCAGGAGAGAAATCAGCAGCAGCCAGTTTCGATGTGCGCGAAAGCCCTCGATGCGTCGAACCAGCAGTTCATCGAGCGCACGGGCAGCGCTGCCGGAAAGATTGAGTGCCTCGCGGGCGAGCGCAGCGCCCGTGTGCTGTGCAGCGCTGTTCGAACCTGGGTCGCGCAGCGTATCGGCGCGCATCCGAAATGCATTGAAGCGCTGTTGCAACCGATCCAGCGCAAGGGGTTCACGCAACCTGCTGTTCGCACTGGTCGCGCGCTTGACCGCATGTTCGATGGTCTCGACGTAGGTCGCGGCCTTGGCGGCGAAGAACTGAATCGCTACAGCATCGTCCTGCGAGAGGGTGCCGGCAGCAGCCTTACTTTCGATCGCATCGAATTGCGCCGCCGCCTCAGCCAGCTTCGGTACGGCATCCATCGCCAACGCCATGACGTAGTACGAATCCAAGTCGGGATCCAGCGTCAGCTTGGAGTCGTCGCTCGTCTGCGAAAACAACTGCACGATCGCACTGTTGAGCTTGAGGAAGTCCGCGTCCGAGCTCGCGGCATGCGGGAGAGCTTGCAGCATCTCATCCGGCTGCAGGACGTTTCGCTGCTGTTCGTTCAACGCGGTCAGTCGGTCGAGCGACTCTTTGACTTGCGCTCGATTGCGTTGAACCGAGCCGTCCATGAGCGTATTCAGCGGCGCAATCCATTGCGCGCCTAACCGTTCTTCGGCTGCAAAATCGATGTTGCCGGCTGCGTAATTCATCAGCCCGTACAGCGCTATGCACAGCGGGAGCAGGAATGCGGCGCTGATCCACGCAAACTTGCCTGGCAGCCGCAAGTGCTGCATCAAGCTGATGCCCGGACCGAGCGTACGCTCGAAGACAGGATTCATGACCTACACCACATGGCGCTCGCTCGCCGACTGTGACGGACTTCCCAATTGAAAGAGCGTCGCGAGACTGGGCAAACTCCTGAATCGGCCCCGCACGCTTTTCCTTGAGCCTTGCGCAAGGAACCTTGCTACCGGGCGTAGGCGTTAGAACCTATTTCAACGATCTCACATGAGCCGCGTTCCCGCATGACCGACGATTTGCGCACCCAGCCACAGACGGCGGAGCTTGGCTCTGCCAGCGAAGCGAATTCGTATGCGTCACGCCACGAGTTATCCCGCGATCCGCTTTGGTACAAGGATGCAGTCATTTATCAACTGCATGTCAAAGCGTTCTTCGATTCCAACGGCGATGGCATCGGCGACTTCGTGGGGCTCACCGAAAAGCTCGACTACATCCTCGAGTTGGGCGTGGACACGATCTGGTTGCTGCCGTTCTATCCATCGCCGCTGCGGGATGACGGCTACGACATTGCCGACTACACGAACGTCCATCCCGACTACGGCACGCTCGAGGATTTCCGGCGCTTCATCGAAGCGGCGCATCGACGCGGGTTGAAGGTGATCACAGAACTCGTGATCAACCACACGTCCGATCAACATCCGTGGTTTCAACGCGCGCGTCGCGCTCCGCCCGGTTCGCCGGAACGCGAGTTCTATGTGTGGAGCGATGACGACAAGAAATTCGCCGGCACGCGCATCATCTTTACCGATACCGAAAGTTCGAACTGGGCTTGGGATCCGATTGCGAAGCAGTACTTCTGGCACCGCTTCTTCTCGCATCAGCCCGACCTCAATCACAACAATCCCGCGGTAGTCGATGCCGTGATCGAAGTGATGAAGTTCTGGATGGATATGGGCGTGGATGGCATGCGCCTGGATGCGATTCCATATCTATGTGTACGCGAAGGCACCAACAACGAAAACCTGCCCGAGACGCATCAGGTAATCAAACGCATGCGCGCGGCTATGGATGCGCAATACAGTGGCCGAATGTTCCTGGCTGAAGCCAATCAATGGCCTGAGGATGTGCGCGAATACTTCGGCGACGGAGACGAGTGTCACGTCGCGTATCACTTTCCCTTGATGCCGCGCATGTTCATGGCCGTGGCGCTGGAAGATCGCTATCCGATCACCGAGATTCTGCGGCAGACGCCCGATATCCCAGACAACTGCCAGTGGGCCATTTTCCTGCGCAATCACGACGAGCTCACGCTCGAGATGGTGACGGATCGCGAACGCGACTACATGTACCGAATGTATGCGAAAGAACCGCGCATGCGTGTGAATGTAGGCATCCGGCGCAGATTGGCCCCGCTGCTCAATAACGACATCGATCGCATCAAGTTGATGAACAGCTTGCTGCTATCGATGCCAGGCTCGCCGATCATTTACTACGGCGATGAAATCGGCATGGGCGACAACATCTACATCGGCGATCGCAACGGCGTGCGCACGCCGATGCAGTGGAGCTTGGATCGCAATGCCGGTTATTCCCGCGCCGATCCGCAGCGCTTGTATTTACCCGTAATCATGGATCCGATCTACGGCTTCCAAGCAGTCAATGCGGAAGCACAGAGCCGAGATCCTTCTTCGTTGTTGAACTGGACGCGCCGTATTCTCGCGGTGCGCCAGCAGCATCATTGTTTCGGCCGCGGAACGTTGGAATTCGTGCGCGCGCACAATCGCAAGATCATGGCGTATGTGCGCAGCTTCGGTGCCGAGCACATTCTGTGTGTGGCCAACCTCGCGCAAACGGCGCAAGCGGTGGAACTCGATCTTTCGAAGTACAAGGGACGCGTGCCCGTCGAGTTGTTGGGTCGCAATGCGTTTCCGCCGATCGGTGAACTGCCATATTTCTTGACGCTCCCAGCGCATGGCTTCTTTTGGTTGCTGTTGAGCGATTCGGCCGCGCCGCCCTCATGGCACGTCGAGCGCTTGCCGACTGCGGAGGTGCCGGTGCTGGTGTTGACCGAGGGTCTGGCGACGCTGCTCGCCGATGCGTCGGGCGCACCGAGCACTCCGGTGGCGAAACGCACCATGAAGCACCTCGAACACGAAGTGCTCCCGGAGTTTCTTGCCCCGCGCGGTTGGTTGTTAAAGGATCAAGGTCAAATCGGCTCGGCGCGCTTGGGCGTGCGTACCCTTTGGCGCTTCGAGCAGCGCACCTTCTTGTTGAACTACCTCGAAGTGCAGCATGGCGAGCGCGCTTCTCGTTATTTCTTGCCGATGACGATTGCATGGGAAGACGCAACCGACAGCGGCGCGCTGCGTACGGCGGAATGGACGTTAGCGAAGGTCAGAGAACATGCGCGCGCCGGCGTGCTCATCGACGCATTCGCGGATCCGCTGTTCTGTGCGCACTTGGTTAAGTGCATTGCGCAGCGAGCCACAGTGCCCTTCGGTAACGGCGAGCTGCGTTTCGAGCAGGACGCGAACCTCGAAGACATCGAGACGGCACTCGCTGCGGTCCATCACATTGGTAGCGAGTCGACGAACACCAGCATCGTCTTCAACGATCGCTTCTTCATGAAGGTATATCGGCGCGCCGAGGCCGGTGTTCACCCGGATGTCGAGATGGTGCGGCATCTGTCGACAATCGGCTTCAAGGCGGTTGCACCGCTCTTGGGGACCATCGCCCACGTGGCCGACGAGCGCACCGAATTGGCGTCGCTATTCGCGTACGTGCGCAATCAAGGCGATGCATGGACGTACACGTTGAACCATCTCGATCGATTCATCGGAGCCCTCAGCGCCAGCGATTCGGCCACGATCGAGGCACCGCACGCGCTGTTTGTCGCGCAAATTCAGACGCTCGGGCGCCGGCTCGGGGAGATGCACGCGCTGCTGTGCGGATCGCAAGCGAATCCTGCCTTTGCGCCCGAACCCATTTCGCAGACGGATCTGACTCATTGGGTGAAACATGTGCTCGACAGTGCCCAGTCGACACTCGATCGCTTGGAACGCGTGGCGAAGAGCTTGCCCGAGGTTGCCCGCGGCCCGGCGCAGATGCTGTTGAATTCGCGCGAGGCACTCAACGCTCATGTCCGGGCTTTGTGCTGCGAGCCGGTTGCAGCCATGAAGATTCGCATCCATGGCAACTTGCATCTAGGCAAGGTGATGTTGGTTGCGGATGATTTCATGATTACGGGATTCGAAGGCGACATCGCGTTGCCCACGGCGGAGCGGCGCAAGAAAGACTCATCTTTGCGCGATGTCGCGAGCATCTTGCGGTCGCTCCAATACGCACGTTACGCCGCACTGGAGCATTCGCTTGCGACGCGACCGGATTTGCACGAGCGGCTCGAGCCGCGGTTGCAGGAATGGGAAGACTTGTCCAGCGAAGCGTTGATAGCCGGTTATCAGCGCGGGTTCGGCGACGCGAGCTGTGCGCCCGCAGATCGAGCGGGGATGATGCGGTTGCTCGATCTATTCCAGATCGATCGAGCCTTGCGCGAAGTGCAAAGCGAAATCGAGTATCGAGCGGCTTGGGTCTCGGTGCCGTGCCGTGCGCTGCTCTCGCTGCTCGAGCGCAAACCGTAACTGGACTACTCGCCGAACTCCTCGGCGACATAGCGCGATACGCGTAATTCGCTCGACCAGAAATCGGCGGGCCAGCCAGCTTTGCGTTTGAGATGGTGCAGAAAGCTGTCGATATCGGGCAGTTGCTCCCAAACTGCAGGTAAGAACGTCGAGCGTCCCGCCCGCACCCAACCGCCCTGCGTTTGCACACTCCGGGGCAATTCCAACACCAATCCATCGACGTGAGGCCGTAGTACGGCACGCAACTCGGCTTCGCCTTCAATGGGAAGCAGTTCGGGCACGGTCAGAACCGACAGATGTAACCGGCAGGCCGCCCACTCGCGTTCGGTGATCGGTTCGAATCGAGGATCGCCGAAGGCAGCGGCAACCGCGTTGCGCCACACGTCGGCGTGTAGCGGTCGAGCAGCATCGAGCGTTCCGCAACATCCGCGCAGTTCCGATTCCATGCGCACCGTCACGAATGACGATCGCAGGTCGCCGAGCATCGACGATCGCGATGGTGGCGGCGGATCGTTGTTCCAGTTGCCCGCGAGCTTCGTGGTAATCGAGCAGCGCGCGAGCGTCAGGAGTTCGGCTCGATCCTCGGCACTAAGCGTGGCCATGGAATCCAAAACTCGCATAGCCCACGACGCGTGCGCGATCGCCTGCTGTGTCGCCAGAATTGCAGCGCGCGATTTCTCGCACCACGAGCGATTGATCGCGGGCGTATTGATTCAATCCGTTGATCGCCACCGCGCCGCATGCTTGATCTCCGACCAGATGCGTATCGAGTCGCAGAATCGCTTGCGCAGTCGCAGCGTCGATCCGCTGTGCTTCGGCGTACGTGTGATAGTGACTTAAGTCCGAACTCGCGAGGATCAGAGTCGATGCATCGACCGCACACGCCGCGATGATTCGGGAGATCTCTTGAGCATTCGCATCGCCGATCACGATCGGCAGCAACGTGAAGTCATCCAACACAGACTGCAAAAACGGCAGCTGCACCTCGAGGCAATGTTCGTTCGCATGCGGCACGTCGGAATGCAACGCCAAGCCGGAGGTCACGAGTTCATTGCGAATTTCGCGATCAATCGGGACCTCGCCCAGCGGCGTGCTGAAGGCGTCATGGATCGGTACTGCTGCGCCGCGCAAAAAAACTCGGTGACTCGGGCCGATCAGGATCACGCGACGAATGCGCCGTGCATCGCGCTGAATGCGGGCAAAGGCGCCAGCCGCAATCGCTCCAGAGTACATGTAGCCCGCATGGGGAACGATATACGCGCGCCCGGACGGTATATCGCCGACCGTGTTGCGAGCTTCGTTGACCGCTGTGGTGACGTACGCACGCAGCTCATCCGGATCGTCCGGATAGAACGTTCCGGCAACGGCGGCAGGACGAACTCGACGACTGGAAGCCATCATCGGCAGCACCTTGTGGGGCAAGTCCGGTCAGAACTTATTGAGTCTGGGCAATTGTGACTGCGTTTTGCCGCCCCAGATAACGGCGATCTCAACCTCCGCAGTATCGAATGAGTCATCCAACTACCTACTGGCATGTTCTCGAAGATGGTCGCATCCAATGTGACGTCTGTCCGCGGCATTGCAAGATGCATGAAGGCCAACGCGGGCTATGTTTTGTACGCGGCGTGGAAGGACGCGAGGTCAAACTCTTCACGTACGGACGCTCGAGCGGTTTTTGTGTCGACCCGATCGAGAAGAAGCCGCTGAATCATTTTTTTCCGGGTACGTCGGTTTTGTCGTTCGGTACGGCAGGATGCAATCTTGCCTGCAAGTTCTGTCAGAACTGGGATATGAGCAAGTCGCGGGAGATGGATACGCTCGCCGATCGGGCGAGCCCGCAAATGCTGGCGCGTACTGCTCAAGGACTGGGGTGCAAGAGCGTCGCGTTCACGTACAACGATCCGGTGATCTTCATGGAGTACGCGATCGATGTCGCGAAAGCATGCCGTGAAGTGGGAGTGCAGAGTGTCGCGGTGACGGCCGGCTACATGTCCGCTGAGCCGCGCAAAGAGTTTTACTCGTACATGGACGCAGCGAATGTCGACCTGAAAGCGTTTACTGAGCGCTTCTATCGACATGTCTGCGGTGCGGAGCTGCATGAAGTGCTCGATACGCTCGTGTATATCAAACACGAGACGAATGTTTGGTTGGAGCTGACGACCTTACTGATTCCGGGTGAAAACGATTCCAGCCAAGAGATCGAGGAACTCACCCGCTGGGTGGCGACGAATCTAGGTCTTGACGTACCGCTGCACTTTACTGCGTTTCATCCCGATTGGAAGATGCGCGACAAATCGCATACGCCGCCCGCGACGCTGACGAACGCCCGCCGCATCGCATTGGATAACGGCTTGCACTACGTCTACACCGGCAACGTGCACGACTCAGAAGGTGCGAGCACGTACTGTCCAAACTGTCATGCACGAGTGATTGAGCGAGATTGGTATGTGCTCGGCGAATGGAATCTCGATGCGAGCGGATGCTGCAAATCCTGCGGGACTGCTATTAGCGGTCGTTTCGAGACAAGGCCGGGCATCTGGGGCGCCCGGCGCTTGCCGGTTCGCCTCGGCGATGCCGAATTCGCTCTGGAGAATCGGTGAGAGAAGTGAGGAAGTGAGGCGTGAACAGTGCAATTCGTCATTGCACTATAAGTCGGCACATCTCACTCCCTCACCTCTCACTTGCTCACCGTAGATCAGAAGCGCCACGCTCCTGAGAGCCACAACGCGTCCGCATCATCCACCACGCTGCTGTCGATACGCTCGTATTCCAAACGTACGTTCAAGTGCTGCAAGAACGTCACGCCAACGCCAGCGCCATACATAAAGTCGCTCTCACTCGAGCTCGAGTCCACGATGTCCTGGCTGAGAGGCTGATCGAAGTTGTACGACTGATCGACGTCGTAGAAGTAATAACCCGCCTTGCCGAACAACTCCACCGGACCGAGCGGAATCGTGCCGATTACATAGGGCGCGAAGCCGCTGATGCTCACGTCGTAGTTGCCGCCGGATCCGGAGGCTGTGGTCGAATTTCCACCCCTGAACGTGCCGTTGACGCTGCCGAAATCGATGTAGGCGAGTTCGAGCGACAGGAATGGATTGAATCGCCAGCCGACGAATGCTTTCCAGCTATTGTCGTCATCGTCGAGCTTTTGAATCGCTTCATCCGTTTGATCCACGTCGTCGATCTGCACATTGAATTGACCGACACCTGCGCCGACATAAAGGCCTGCGTCGTTCTGTTCCTGCGCGAATGCACTACTCGCCGACAGCGAAAGTGCCACTGCGGCAGCGGCTGAAATTGCGTACTTCATAAGCTCGTCTCCTCTGTCAAAGCTGAAAGCGTCGCATGTTGTAACGACGCACCTGATAGTTGAGAGGAAAACGCAATCGATATAGGCGCAGTTCCTGCGCGCACGCGTGCAATTGCTACAGCGAAACTGCGGTGTCGCGAGTGCGACACATAGGTGTGAATGTATGTCGAGACCTATTGGCCGAAGACCCAACGAATCAGTTCCGCATGAACCGATTCGCCGGTGCCGGTGTGCGCGCCCGGATGATTGATGAAGATGACGACGACGAATGTTTTTCCCGAGGCAGCATTCACAAATCCAGCGAGCGCACTCACGTCATCTAGATGCCCAGTCTTCAGACGAATTCGTCCTTGCATGCCGGCTGCGTTGAAGCGATTGCGAAGAGTTCCATCCGTCGCGGAGAGCGGCAGCGAAGCGGCGAACTCGGGCATGAATGGACTGTGCCACGCGACATCCAGCATCTCGCCGATACCACGGGCGGTGACGCGTTCTGCACGCGAAAGACCAGAGCCGTTATCGAGGACGAATCCAGGCATCGCGATGTTGTGGGTGCGCAGCCAAGTGCGCAACGCGCTGCGGCCGCCCTCGGTGGTGGCGGGTGCGCCGACGCGCTCTGCTGCAATCGTGAGAAGCAGATGACGTGCCATCACGTTGTTGGAGTATTTATTCACGAGGCGAATCACCTCGGCGAGCGGTAGCGAATCGAATTCGTAGAGCAATGTCGCATTGCTGGGCACGGTCGCGATGCGGCTCGCACCGAGAATAGCTCCGCCTGATTGCGTCCACAGTGTGCGAAACGTGCCGTAAGCGTAATCGGGTGCGTTCATGATGGCGCGGGAGATCGTGAAGCTGCCGCATGCCAGCGGAAAATCGCCGCTCACGACGAGTGTCCTTGCGTCGTCCTTGGATTCTGCGAACTGCACACCGCCGGCACCGCCTCCGCATCTGCCGGGGATTTGGCGCACCTCGTTGCGTAGTTGCAAATTCGCGGGTAGTGGATTTGCCGTGATCAACGGATGCGCACGTTCCGGGTTTGCTATGACGGTGAAGCGTGAGGTCTGGAAGCTCACCATCAACGCATCCGGCAGCACGTTGTAGCTGCGAAATGGCTGAGCATCGAAGTCGGCGCGGCTTGCGAGTACCGGTGCGAAGTAGCTGTTGTCGATGACAATGTCGCCGTCGATCTTGGCGAGTCCTTGTTCGCGCAGGCCCTGCACGAAGCTCCACCAGCGCTCGCTCGTCATGTAGGGATCGCCGGTTCCGACAAGATATAGATCGCCGTGCAGTACGCCGTTCGTCACCCGTCCGCTTGCATAAGCACGCGTCTTCCACGTGTAGGCGGGACCGAGCATG
The DNA here is from genome assembly GCA_023391335.1 of Pseudomonadota bacterium. Lineage (GTDB taxonomy): Bacteria > Pseudomonadota > Gammaproteobacteria > Steroidobacterales > Steroidobacteraceae > Steroidobacter. The sequence continues at coordinate 56,493 of JAEWBG010000032.1, forward strand.
TCCAGCGCTGCGAACGTCGTCAGCACCTTGATCGTCGAAGCGGGGCTGCGCGGCGTATCGATGGCTTGATCGACCACCACTTCATTACTGTTGGCGTCGGGAACGTAGATGCTCACGTCGCGGGCAGGGATGCCGACGCGTTCCATTGCACGCGCGACCGACGGCGGCAGTTGAGCCGCGTACGCGGGTAGCACGAAACCGAGCAAAACGCTTATCGCATAGGCGATACGGCGCGACACATTCATCTCGACACAGGATTCGCGAAGTAGGGCGCGCAAGAATACCGAGCGCAATCGTGCAAAGCGATGAGCCGGCTGATGAACCTTCGGTCGCGCATTTCTATTCGCGTTGCGTTGGCCGCATACTTCGCGCCTACGCGGCTCACCGTCGCCGCCGGAGCGCCCAATGCGTCGTTTGTGGAATACCTTTCTCAAAGGCCTCGCCGCGATTCTGCCGATCGGCCTGACGGTCTTCGTCGTCTTTTGGCTCGGTCGAACGGCGGAACGCATTCTCGGCGGCCCGTTGAAAGTCGTGTTGCCGTCCGATAGCTATTGGCCGGGTCTGGGATTGCTCGTCGCTTGCGCAATCATTTTGCTCGTAGGCGTGATCGTCGATGCGTACATCGTGAAGCGGATATTTCGTTTCGGCGAGAAAGTGTTCGCACGCATTCCGATCGTCAAAACGATTTTCGGCGCCTTTAAAGATGTGTCGCGGTTTCTGCCCATTGGCGGCAAAGGCCGCGACTTGCGCCGCGTGGTTTGGTGGACATTCGGTAGCGCGCGCGTGATTGGATTCGTCACGGAAGAACACGTGAGTCCGCGTTTATTTGGGGAGAGCTCCGCCGACCTGGTCGCCGTGTATTTCCCGATGAGCTATCAAATTGGCGGATACACACTCTACTTGCCAAGGCACGAACTGGTCGAAACCGATCTTTCCGTCGAAGAAGCAATGCGCATGATCTTGATCGGCGGCGTCACCTCGCAGGGTGCAGCGGGGTCTGCCGCGAGCGATGTGCCGACCTCGTCGTAGCGCGGCTGCGTGGAGACGATCGCAGTCAAAGTGGGTGCACCGTTCCCGTGGGCGCGCTTACTGCAATATCTATCGCACCGAATGATTCCAGGTGCCGAGCGCATCGAAGGCTCAAGCTACATTCGGCGCTTTGGCGATCGGGAGGCGATGGTCGGATTCGATGAATCCAGCTGCTCACTGCGGATTCAATGCGACGCCGTTATTGCGGAGCATACCGTCCGGCGCGTGCGGGTTCTGTTCGATGTCGAGCACGATGCCGCGCGGATCGATGCTTTCTTAAGCCGGCACGAGCCCCTAGGGCAATTCGTGCGAGCGTGTCCGGGCTTGCGTCCGCTGGGCACTTGGTCGCCGTTTGAGCTCTGCTGCCGCACCATCCTCGGTCAGCAAGTGACGGTGGCAGCCGCAAACACATTGATGGGCAGATTGATCCAGCGCTGCGGCAGCCTTACTCCCGAAGCGGTTCTCGCAGCCGACTTGCAGAAGCTGGGCATGCCAGGCGCACGCGTGCGGACGCTGCTCGCATTCGCAAGCGCAGCGAAAGAGCGCAAAGTGAATCTCGATGGATCGTGGTCCGATATCGATGCCGCACTCGCCGAGCTGCCGGGCTTCGGGCCTTGGACTCGCACCTATCTTGCGATTCGTCTTGGGCGCGAAGCGGATGCATTCCCTGCCAGCGACATTGGTCTGCTGCGTGCGGTGGGCGCGTCCTCGTCGGCAGAGCTACTCCAGCTCGCCGAATCTTGGCGACCGTTTCGCGCGTATGCAGCGGCCTATCTGTGGATGCATGGCTAGCCATGTGTCTCGCTTTTCGAAGCGTCGCTCGATTTGGTGTGAACTAGCTCTCGACCTGCCAATTCTTGTCACCTGCGATTTGTGGGGCGCTTAACAATTTGCGCTCGCGCTCCTCGTCCTCAAAGCAACTACTGTTACGATCTCTACAGGGTTGCAACATCACATATCGAATCGTGGCAGGCGAAAACCTTCGACAATTGCGAGTTCTGCATCTGGTCAGCAGCGGTGGCGTTGCGAAGTCGTTACAGCAGACGCTTTTCATGCCGTTGCTGACGCGCTTGCCGAAGCAGCGAGTGAAATCGCAAGTGGCGTGCTTGTCGCCGGGTGCTGTCCCGGCAGCCGTGCTGCGGCAACAAGGTGTACCGGTACACGATCTCGCGCTCTCGCGTCGGCGCTTCGCGCTGGGCGCGTTCAAGCAGCTCGTCAATCACGCCAAGATCTTTCGTCCCGACGTCATTCAGGCTTGGGGTCACACCGCGCAAATTCTCTCGATCGGATTGCGTAAGCGTTGCGCTTGGAGTCCGAAGGTCGTCTGGACCGTGACCGAAACGACTCCGCTGCCGCGTGGCGCCGGCTTCATCGATCGGCAAAAGCTGAAATACGCCGCCAGGTTCGCCGCGCTAGCCAACCGGGTCGTCTACGCCTCCGAGGCGAGCGCTGCGCAGCATCGGCGCGTGTCGTTCCCGGAAGACGGTCATGCCGTCATTCCGCCGGGTCTCGATGCAACACGTTTCAAGCCTGACTTCCACGCGCGCGTGAAATATCGCGAGCAGCTGAATCTGCCGCAGGATGCGTTCGTCGTCGGCATGGTCGGCGCATTTCAGCCGGAGTTCGATCACGCGACGTTGTTGAAAGGAGTCGGCGAGCTCATCAAAACGAATCCGCACGTATATCTATTGTTGGCGGGGCACGGCATTCAGCGCGGCAATGCGCCGTTGATGGCAATGGTGGGTGGCGGCACGCTCGGCACGCGCACGCAGTTGCTTGGAGAGATTTCTGATGTCTCGGCGTTCTACAACGCTTGCGACGTGGCGTGTTCCAGTGCGCTCACCGACACCGAGCGCATGTCGCTCGTTACCGCCATGTTGTGCGGCGTACCGTGTGTCGCCACGGGCATGGGCGCGCAGGGCGAAGTGATCGGGCAGTTCGGTGTCGCCATCGAACCCGGCAGTCCGCAAGCTTTCATTCGCGGGATCAATCGCATCATGCAGTTGACGCCGGAGAAGCGCACCTTCATGGCGCAGAACGCGCGCAAGCACGCGCTGGAAAATTTCGTAAACGTGCGATCGCTGCAGAAGTATCTGCAGGTCTACTACGATTTGATCGGTCGCGAGTCGCTCGTCGAAGAAGACGTACCGACACCTGAAGTCGATCTGACGTTGCCCGTGCGCCCGGCCATGCCGGTGGAGACGGCGGAAACATCAGCGAAGCGCAAGAAGAACACGCTGGTGGAAATCTCCGATCCGGATTCGTTGGAGAACTTGGCGCGCGTACCGACGGAAGCTCCCAAACAGGACGTGCCGAAGCACGAATCCGATGTGCTCAGCGATTTTGAAATCGCGACCAGCACGAGCAGTAGCATTGCGCCGCCGACGGAGCGAGTGCGAGCGGCGAAGGCCGATGAAGATCACGAAGATTTGCTGGCACCCGATTTGCTGGCCGCGCCAGTCAAAGAGAGCGTGTTGCCTGCAGCAGAGAAGCCCTCAGCCGGATCGCCGCCGGTCGCGATCCCGCGTCCCTCGACGCGTCCGCCGGTGTCGCGGACGATTAAAGCGCCCGAGCCTGTGAAAGACGCGCCCGAGCGCAAATTCCGCGATACGAATCTTGCGACGCTGGCACAGGCGAAGTCTGTTACACGTCCGAGCAGCCCGCAGCTCGTGCCGGTATCGAAGCCTGTTGCTGCAGGTGCCGCATCGAAACCGACAGAGACTTCCGCTGCGAGTAAGAGCGCCGATCAGTCGAGTCCGTTCGCGGAGGACATGATCGACATGCCGGATCTCATGATCGACAAGGCGGTCGCCGTCTCAACCTCGACGGCAACGGCAACGGAAACGCCACCTGCCACTCCCAGTTCAGATCCGTCGCCGGTCTCTTCGCATATCGACACATCTAGCGAACAGGGCAGCACGGTGGAAGAGCGCTCAGCCATGCAGCTCGAACTGCTGCCGGATCCGCCGAGCGATCAGAAACTCGCCACTGGAAGTTAGAACCTCTCAGATTCCCTCGTGGCCGCGACGGTGACGGCCACATTTGATTGACTTGGGTTCACGACTTAGGCCAGCGCGATCGCGCCTGCTTCGGCATCGCTTGCCGAGCGTCTGAAGCTCGCAAACAACTCCCGGCCAACTCCATGTTCGTTGCCGCTCAAGTCAGGAGCTGGGGTCGCGCGTGCCTGCAATACCGCGTCCGACACTTTGGCTTCGAGGACCCCTTCGTGACTGTCGAGGCGAATCACATCGCCATCGCGAACGCGATCGAGCATGCCGCCTGCTAAGCACTCTGGCGTCACATGAATCGCTGCCGGCACCGCGCCCGATGCGCCGGACATGCGTCCGTCCGTGACCAAGGCAACTTTGAATCCGCGGCTTTGCAACGATGAGAGCGTCGGCGTGAGCTGGTGCAACTCCGGCATCCCATTCGCACGTGGACCTTGATAGCGCACCACGACGACACAGTCGCGATTGAGTTCGCCCGCTTTGAACGCACGAATCACATCCGCCTGATCGTCGAACACGCGCGCGGGCGCTTCGACGACACGATGCTGTGGCTGCACTGCCGAAGTCTTGATCACAGCGCGGCCCAAGTTGCCTTTGAGCAATTTCAAACCGCCGTCGGATCCGAACGGATTCGTGATGGGCCGTAGCACTTCGGTATCGCCGCTCGTCTGCGGAACATCGCGCCAAGCGAGGCCTTGCTCTGACAGCCAGGGTTCTTGCGTGTATGTCTCGAGTCCCCGACCCATGATCGTCGTGGTGTCCGCGTGCAATAGACCTGAAGACAGCAATTCTCGAATCAAGAAGCCGACGCCGCCGGCTGCGTGGAAGTGATTCACGTCGGCACTGCCGTTGGGATAAATGCGTGCTAACAACGGCACGACTTCGGACAAATCGTTGAAGTCGTCCCAATTCACCGTGAGCCCGGCCATCCGCGCCATGGCAATCAAATGAATCGTGTGATTCGTCGAGCCGCCCGTGGCGAGCAGCGCGACGATGGCGTTGACGAAGGCCTTCTCATCGGCAATGCGCGCGAGTGGCAGATAGGTTTCGCCCAACGCAGTGATCTGGGCCGCACGCTTGGCTGCGGCACTTGTGAGTGCATCGCGCAATGTCGTGTTCGGCGGAACGAAGGCGGCGCCCGGCAAGTGTAGGCCCATCACTTCCATCAACACCTGGTTGCTATTTGCCGTGCCGTAGAACGTGCAGGTGCCGGGCGAGTGATAGCTTTGCGCCTCGGATTCGAGCAAGGCATCCCGTCCGACCTTGCCTTCTGCATACAACTGACGAATGCGTGCTTTCTCTTTGTTAGGAATGCCCGAAGGCATCGGGCCGCCGGGTACGAACACGGTCGGCAGATGGCCAAATGCAAGGGCCCCCATCAGAAGGCCCGGCACGATCTTGTCGCACACGCCCAGGCACAAGGTGGCGTCGAACATGTTGTGCGACAGTGCGACGCCCGTGGCCATCGCGATCACGTCACGGCTGAACAGCGACAACTCCATGCCGGGTTGTCCTTGGGTGACGCCGTCGCACATCGCGGGCACGCCGCCTGCGAACTGAGCGACCGCACCGACTTCGCGCGCTGCGGCTTTGATCAGCATCGGAAAGCGTTCGAGCGGCCGATGTGCGGAGAGCATGTCGTTATAAGAAGAGACGATTGCGAGGTTCGGCCAACGCGAAGCGCGCAGTTTCTCTTTATCGACGCCATCCATTGCGGCGAAGCCATGCGCGAGGTTCGTGCAGGACAAACCCCCGCGGATCACATCATTCGTGCGGGCCCGCTCCATGCGTTCGAGATAGTCCTTGCGAGAGTCGGCGCTGCGCTCGCGGATGCGCTCGGTGACTTCACGCAGACGCTCATGCAAGGGAGCAACGGATTTCACAGATGTAAGACCTCGGAATAGATGCCTGGCCCCGTCAGCGTCGCGTCGAGCGCAACGGGTAAAAAGGGCAGAGCGGATGATGAATGAGGCGAAGCGCCATTCGCGTGAGCCCGGTGAGCGGTGAATTCTACGTTTTTACCCGCTTTGCGCCCAGTTCCAGCACACAGTTTGCGGCGGCTTCGTTTGCGGCAAACCCCCTGGAACGGTAACGTATCGGCCCTTGTCTGCGCTGTCCGCAGGCGTCTTTCCGTACAGCTTTTCATGCAATCCGTCCTTTCTGACTTCGATTTGATTTTGTTCGGCGGCACCGGCGATTTGGCCATGCGCAAATTACTGCCGGCGCTTTACCGGCGTTTGGCCGCCGGGCAATTGAGTGCGAATTCTCGTGTCATCGGCGTCGCGCGCAGCGATTTGTCTCGGGAAGACTACCTGGCGCAGGTGCGTGCGACTTGCGAGAAGTACATCGGCAAAGCGTTCGATTCGAACGTCTGGGATCAGTACGCCAAGCAACTTGCGTACGTGAAGGTCGATGCGCAATCGGATGCCGATTTCAACAAGCTTGCAGAAGTGTTGCGCGACTGTGAACGCAAAGTCCGCGTGTTCTTCCTGTCCACGGCGCCGGATTTGTTTGCGAGCATCTGCGAAGGACTCGCGCGTCATTCATTAGTGACGCCGACTTCGCGCGTCGTGCTCGAAAAGCCGCTCGGAGAAGATCGTGCCTCGTCCGCGCTGATCAACGAGCGCGTCGGTGCGATGTTCTCGGAAAAACAAATCTTCCGCATCGACCACTATCTCGGCAAAGAGACGGTGCAGAACTTGTTGGCCCTGCGCTTCGGCAATCTGTTGTTCGAACCCCTCTGGCGGCGCGGTTACATCCAGCACGTGCAGATCACCGTTGCTGAAGATCTCGGCGTCGAGCGGCGCGCGGGCTTTTACGATCAAACCGGCGCCTTGCGCGATATGGTGCAAAACCATCTATTGCAACTGTTATGCATCATCGCGATGGAACCGCCGGCGACGAGCGATCCGGATGCCATGCGCGATGAGAAATTGAAGGTGCTGCGTGCGCTGCGTCCGTTGACCGGCCGCGATGTGCTCGCGAAGACCGTGCGCGGTCAATACAAGGCAGGAGCCTCGAACGGCGCGCCCGTCGTCGGCTATCTGCAAGAGAAGGATGTGCCGCCGGAGAGCACGACTGAGACGTTCGTTGCGCTCAAGGCGGAGATCGATTCATGGCGCTGGGCGGGCGTGCCGTTCTACTTGCGCACCGGCAAACGCCTGCAAGAACGCGTGTCCGAAATCGTCGTGACCTTCGCCGATTTGCCGCACTCGATCTATGAGCGTCCCGATTCAGCCCATGCCGTGAATCGCCTGATCATTCGTTTGCAGCCGGATGAAAGCATCACACTGTCC
>JAEWBG010000080.1 GCA_023391335.1 Pseudomonadota bacterium
GTTGGAGCGGCAACACTCGCAACTGGTCGCTCTGCGATGAAGTGTGGCTCAACCGTCCTGCATCAAACCCTCTAATGCAGAACGCTGCTTAACCTTTAGGCGACAACTAGCTTGACAGCCGCCGCAGTCGTGAGGGACTTCGTCGGGACAGAACGGATTAGGAGGCAAGCGCTCGTGCGCAAGGTAAGCCATCGGCAGGCAAGCCCGTCGGGCACGGAAGCGCTTCGCGGAGGCCTGAGAAGAACGAAGAGAAAGCGCTTTGCGCAGGGTAGCCGTTGGCAAGGAAGCCACTGGCAAGGGAGCGCGATGCGCATGCCAGGTCACCAAAGTGACTGGTGACTGGTGACTAGTGACTGGCAAGCAAACTCACTCATATTCTCTCTGCGCGCTTTGTGTTTCGTCCGGTGGCTTCCTCTGACCCGTGACTCGTGACCTTTCACACGTGACGGAAACGAATCTCGCATCCTGCCGATCCCGTTCGTCCTGCCTTCAGACCTCTCACATCTGACATCCTGTCAATCCTGTTCATCCCGTCGAAACTTCTTTGCTTGCTCCGGAGCAGACAGGGTTTACAAGCTCAACAGGATGAAACGCGAGCGGTGGCTAGTCACCAGTCACAAGTCAGCAGTCACTCAGAAATTCTGGCCTGCGCGCAGCGCTACCCTGCCTAGCGGGCTTGCTTGCCGTTAGGCTTCCCTGCCGACAAAGGCGGCTTGCCTCCTATTCTTTTCTGTCCCGACGCCGGTCCTTCCCGATGCAACAGCTCGCGGGCGAAGTCGATTTCCTCGTGCCCGAGGTACTGTGTTGAGGCATGGTGTTCTCCCAGCTTCGTTGCTAATGCTGTAAGAATTGCTGAGAGCGTCAGTTCGTTCCTGCCGCTGCATTCGTCAAGTGCTTAGTCAGCGCAACCACGGCAACGAAGGATGCGCAGCAACCGATGAGTACTGCGAGCTCGTAGAGGTTCGGCGGAAAAATCAGCACGAAGCCTTGTCCTTTGATCAACGCCGAGAAGCTCGACACGCAAAACGGCATCATGAAAAGACGGATCGTCTGCCACCGGTCCGAGCGTGTACGGGCGGATGCATCGACACTTAGGAGTAGAGCGATGCCGATCACGCAGCTGATGCCGAGCGAGTTGAGCCAAATTCGCGGCGTCGAATCGAAATGTCGGATCACCACGACCGTGTACCAAATCAAATAACACCACAGAACGATGCGTCCGGTCTTGAGCTGGGCGAGATAGCGGATCATTGGTGTTGAGAGGCGCGATGTGTGGCCAATGATGACGAGCCTCTCGGAGGGTTGCAAAAAAACACGGACGACTACGTCGTCGGCAAGGACGGACGTCGGGACAGAAAAGAATAGGAGGCAAGCCGCCTTTGTCGGCAGGCAAGCCTAACGGCAAGCAAGCCATTGGCAGGGTAGCGCTGCGCGCAGGCCAGAATCGAAACGGAAAGTCGTAGGACGCTTCGCGTCGAGAAGGACCGACGTCGGGAAGGATGCAAAGCTTTCGAGTCGGATCCTCGCGAAGCGAGCGAACTCGCGCCAGAGACTTTGATTCCGTCGACCGAACGCGCCCGTGCACATCAGTTGGCAAATGAATCTCACGATCGCGAAGAACGGATCGCCCAACGTGCGCATTGGCATGCTGCTCAGCGCGGATTCGAGCCTGGCCACGAACTCGACGATTGGCTGCAAGCGGAAAAGGAAATCGATGCGGAGCAGGTGGACGAGGTGAAGCCGGAGGATCAGTTTACCGGCTAGCTCGAAACGACGGATCGCTGCGCGATCAAGTAGGCCTTCGGCAGGAAGGACGCTCTCGCGTCAGGACGGACTAACGTCAAGACAGCACGCCGCCCCGCTTGCATCATCCTCTGAATCTGACTTGACGATAGTCCTTCTTGACTGCGAAGCAGTCCTACTTGACGGCTGTCCTTCCTGATCGCAAAGCGATCCGTCGTTAAGTGCTGTCGCTTACTCCGTAAGCGACAGCTTCCTCACCCAGATATTCCTAAAACTCACCGCATGATGATGTTCTTGCAGTAACAGCGGTGCATCGCCATGCGCTTTGTAGCTCGGCTGGCCTTGATAGATCGTGGGGCCCTTGAGCTTGAAGTCGTATTGCACGAGTACGCCGTTGAAGAAGACTGTCATGCGTGCCGGCGACTTCACTGACCCATCCGCATTGAAGCGCGGCGCGACGAAGACGATGTCATACGTCTGCCATTGGCCTGCGGGGCGAGCAGGATTTGCAAGCGGCACGGATTGCTTGTAGATCGCGCCGGCTTGGCCGTTGGAGTACGTGCGGTTCTCCAAGCTGTCGAGCACTTGGACTTCATAGAGCCCCTGCAAATACACGCCGCTATTGCCGCGATCTTGCCCCTTCTTGTCGGCAGGCAGATCGGCTGGAGTGCGCCATTCGACATGGAGCTGCACATCGCCGAATTTTTGCTTCGTCTGGATATCGCCCGTTTCGGGCACCACGGTGAGCTCGCCGTTCGCAGCCTTCCATTTCGCCGGTCCGCCCTTGGCGCTTTCCCATCCGTCGAGACTCTTGCCATCGAACAAGACGATTGCATCGGATGGCGGTGCGCCCTCTCGTGAACCGGGTTTCACGATCGGCGGCACGGGTTGCCACACTTCAGTGGCTTCGGGCGGCGGCAAATCGGCTGCCATGGCGAGTGCAGATACGAACAAGGAAGCGCACGTAATGATGAGTCGCATCGATCGGTTCCCCCTGTACAAATCTTCGGACCAGGATTGTTCACCAATTTGCTAGGCTGCGCCAACAGGAGGGAAGTATGTCCCAGTTACGCGCCGTCACTCTCATCTGTTCGCTTTGTGTATCGACCGCATTGTTTGCCGCCGAAGCCAAGGTCCATACCAAGAGCGGCACCCTCGTCGGCACCACCGAAGGCGATCTACGGATTTTCAAAGGAGTGCCTTTCGCGAAGCCGCCCGTCGGATCCTTACGATGGAAAGAACCGCAGCCGGTTGAAAAGTGGACAGGCGTTCGCGAGGCCACTCGCTTCGCACCGCGCTGTATGCAGCGCCCGCTTTTCAGCGACATGATGTTTCGCTCGAATGGGATCAGCGAAGACTGCTTGTATTTGAACGTGTGGACGCCCGCCAAGAGCGCGAAGGCGAAACTGCCGGTGCTGGTCTATTTCTTCGGCGGTGGGTTCAGAGCCGGCGATGGTTCTGAATATCGATATGACGGTGCAAATATGGCCGAAGAAGGCATCGTTACCGTCACAGTGAACTACCGTCTCGATGTATTCGGCATGTTGGCGCATCCGGAACTCACCAAGGAAAGCCCGCACCACGCATCCGGCAACTACACGCTCCTGGATCAAAGCGCAGCACTGCATTGGGTTCACGACAACATCGCCGCATTCGGTGGCGATCCGAAACGCATCACGATCGCAGGCGAGTCGGCGGGCTCCGCATCGGTCAGCGCGCAAATGGTCTCTCCGCTATCACGCGATCTCATTGCCGGCGGCATCGGCGAAAGCGGTTCGATCTTCGGCACCGAGACCTCGTTGCAAGAAGCGGAACAAGATGGAGCGAAGTACGCATCCATGATTGGCGCGAATTCGATCGAAGCGCTGCGAGCGATGCCTGCGGATCAGTTGCTAAAAGCCGCTGCTAACGATTCGCTGCCGCGTTTGAGAATGATCGTCGACGGCTATTTCTTTCCGAAGCCTCCACAAGAACTCTATGAAGCAGGCGATGAGGCGCACGTTCCGCTCCTCGCCGGCACTAACTCCGCAGAGTCGGACGCGGGCGCGATACTCGGTCAACAGCCCATGACCGTCTCCAACTATCGCGAGGCTCTGCAGCGCTTGTATGGCAATCGCGCCGAAGAAGTATTCGCGCTCTATCCAGCACGCACCGATGCGGATGTCGAGAATGCAGCTCGCGAACTCGCGAGCGATCGCTTCTTGGGGTTGAACACCTGGGAATGGGTCGACGCCCACGCTCGCACGTCCGGCAAACCGACGTTCTATTACTACTATGCGCATCCACGCCCTGTGACTCGCGCCAATCCCAACGCACCGAAACCCACTGGCGCGGTTCACTCTGCGGAGATCGAATACGTCATGGGCAATCTCAGAACGAATCCAGTGTTTGCGTGGACCGATGACGACCGCACCGTGTCCCAGTTGATGATGGCGTACTTCGCCAACTTCATCCGCACCGGCAACCCGAACGGCAAGGGTCTCGCTCAATGGGACGCATACAACTCGAACGACTCGCATCCGAGGATGACGATCGATGTCGAGCCGAAGCTGCAACCCGATTCCCGCAGAACGCGATATCAAGCCATGCAGCGGGATGGGATGGAGACTGAAGAAGACTGAAGGGGACGACGGACCGCTTTCGTTCGAAGGGAGACGACGGATCGCTTCGCGATCAGGTAGGCCTTCGGCAGGAAGGACGCTGATGCGTCAGGAGGGCCTGCCGGCAGGACAGAGCGGAAGATAGATCGCTTCGCGATCGAGAAGGACTGTCGTCGGGAAGGACTGCTGCGCAGTCGTGAGGGACTTCGTCGGGACAGAACGGATTAGAAGGCAAGCGCTCGTGCGCAAGGTAAGCCATCGGCAGGCAAGCCCGTTGGGCAGGGAAGCGCAGGCCAGAGAAGAACGAAGAGGAAGCGCTTTGCGCAGGGTAGCCGTTGGCAAGGAAGCCACTGGCAAGGGAGCGCGATGCGCATGCCAGAAATTTCTCTCTGCGCGCTTTGTGTTGTCGATCCGGTGTCGTTCTTTGCCATGCGACGGAAATGGACTTCGCATCCCGATAATCTGTAGTGAGCCTGCTATCCCTTCGTGGTGAGCTTGTCGATTGCCCGTTCGTGGTGAGCTTGTCGAACCACGCTCCGCCAGCATTGTTCGATCGAACTTTTGCACCCTCTCCCTAACCCTCCCCCGTCGAGGCCCATCGAGGGGGAGGGAATAAGAAGACGTTTCGTCTGCATCTCGCCAAAGCGACTGGTGACTGCTAAGAAACCTTACTCACATTTCTCTTTGCGCGCTTTGTGTTTCGTCCGGCGGCTTCCTCTGACCCGTGACTCGCCGCCGAAACTTCTTTGCTTGCTCCGGAGCAGACAGGGTTAACAAGCTCAACAGGATCAAACGCGAGCGGTGGCTAGTCACCAGTCACAAGTCAGCAGTCACTCAGGAATTCTGGCCTGCGCGTACCGCTACCCTGCCAATGGCTTGCTTGCCGTAAGGCTTGCTTGCCGATGCAGTCGGCTTGCCTCCGGTTCTTTTCTCGACGCGAAGCGTCCGTCGTATTTATCCGATCCAAACAGGGAATCGCTCACAGCTTTTATGTCCACCATCGAATAAGTTTTCGCTTCAAGCTGCTTTCATCGAAATGTGAAAAGCTTCACAATCGCGCACCGTTACGGCACTGAGCGCAAAGAAATCACGAAATGAACGGCGCATTGGGAATCCGCACTCTCGGCCAGCTCAGCCTGTTTCTCTCGACAGCCCTTCTCGCTTCTTCTGTCGTCTTTGCGTCGAACGCGGCGGTCAGATCCGCACAGTCCGAAGCTGATCCTGTTTCGCTGGAGGCGCCATCCGCGGCGGAGCACGACTCTGTCGTGCACATTCCGTCCGGCAATCCGGGGCTCAAATCAGGTTCAGCACTCGTCATCGACGAGCAGAGCGGGACAGTTCTGTATTCGCGCAACGCGCAGAGCGTCGGGCCGATCGCTTCGATTACCAAGCTCATGACCGCGCTTGTCGTCCTCGATGCCAGTCAGCCGATGGACGAGATGCTCGAAATCACCAAAGCCGATCGCGACACCATTCACGGCTCCGGTTCGCGGCTCGCGCCGGGCACGAAGCTCTCGCGCGGCGATCTGCTGCACCTCGCGCTGATGTCTTCGGAAAATCGCGCCGCGCATGCGTTGGGGCGAAACTACCCAGGCGGCCTTCCTGCTTTCATCGCGGCGATGAACATGAAGGCGCGCAGCCTCGGGATGAAGAGCGCACGATTCTCGGATCCGACAGGCTTATCGAGTCAGAACGTCTGCAACGCCGTGGACCTCAGCAAACTCGTGCTCGCCGCCTCTCGAAACCCGACCATCCGCCGCTTCTCGACCGATGAGAAGCACATCGTCACGGTTCGCAAGCAATCCATGGAGTTTCGGAACACGAACTCGCTCGTGAGGAAAGCGGACTGGGATATCGAAGTGCAGAAGACCGGCTACACCTCGGATGCAGGACAGTGCCTGGTGATGAAGACGGTAATCGAAAGCCGCCCCACCGTGATCGTGTTACTCAATTCCTTCGGCAAGTACACACGTGTTGCCGATGCACGGCGCGTCCGCAAGTGGGTCGAGAGAAGCGCTGCGCCAGCTCGGTTAGCGCGTAACGGGCGTTGATGCGGATGGCGAGACGCTCGCATCCAGCCAGGCCCATCGCGTCCTGATCACCCTCTACTTTTCCTCGACCTTCGACATCCGCGATCGCGCCTCATGCGCCGACGGCTCTGCGCCTTCCGCTACTCGTAGCACGTCTCTTCACACCCGAGTGCACGACTGAACGCGAACACCATGACGGCTGTTCACGTGTCCTCCTTGCCCGCTACCAATCGATCGATTTAGAGCTGAGTTGACCGCTGCGCCCTTCGCGGTTGCGCGCAGAATCGGCATCGACCATCAACGCCGCCAAGCGGATTGCGATCTCCGTCTGCAACAAAAAATACGAAAAAGCAGTGATCGCATGCAGCGTTCATCTAGACCCAGCCCCGTCGCTGCGAAGATGTCTTAGCCCCGAGATAAGGGTCGGACCAGTCGTCTCTGCTCTGGCGCGTGTCAAAAATTCAAAATGCCTTCTGGACCGTCGGCGTGTTGCCGACACAACGGCTCGCGTGCATTCGATGCCCCGGGCGCCGTCCGTCTGTCTTTTTCGAGCTTTGCGAATATCCAGGAGTCACTCTCGCAAATGCTTGTACTGAATTTCAGCGTGGAGCAATAGCGACAATTGCGACGTAGGTGAAATAAATTTACGTTCCCGCCGCGCTTTGAAGTGATTCGGTCGCCGTCTTCGAGACACCAAGCAAGCCGATGGCGCCCGCATCGCTCTCAATGCCAACCAACAGGTCGTAGATCCACGAACAATGTTCACAAATCGGCGTGGGCCACGCGGCTAAACATCAGCGGCTGGACGCGCAAGCGTCCAGCAAAACGGGAGAAATCCATATGTCTCGCACACGCGCGCTTGTTACAGCGGCTTCCTTGATACTCACCATGGGGGTCGGCAGTTCCGCCTTGGCAGCTACTAATCCCATGGGGATCGCATTTAGTTCCACGACCAATACCTCTCTTTACGCGAAATCGACCGGCGTCCTGATTACTGGCCGGTGCAACCGCTACGACTCGGCGTTTCAGACTGCCCGCACCAAGGGCGGAGAAGTCTTGGCCTACATCAACACTGTTGAGCGCCCGAGCAGCACTGTGTGCTCTTTGGACAAAGCCTTCTACATGAATGACTACGGCAAGGTGCCACTGTGGCCCTATCCGTCCTATGGCGTGCGTACCAACTACTCGAATCACAAGCTCACCGACATCCGCAAGGGATCTGCATGGTCGAACTGGGTGGTCAGCTACGTCGAAAAGCTGATGCGCGAGAACAAGGTCGACGGCGTATTTCTCGACGTGCTCGGTGCGCGTTTGTGGACTTCAGCAGCGAACTGGGGATCCTGGCCGCAATCAGAGCGCGACAAATGGACTGATGGCGCTGTGGACCTCGTCCGTCGCATCGACGCGCTGCGCCGCTCAATCCGCCCGACCTTTCTGGTCATCAACAACGGCAAGTGGGACCGAGGCGACACGCGCGGTTTTGCCGGGGAGAAGTATGTGGACGGCGTGATGCTCGAGCATCCTGCAAGCTCGCAGTATCAATACAACTACGCGAACCGCACGTTCGGCAATCTCGGCCAACGCCGAGTCCTCGTGGTTACCAACACGACCGAAGATGCATTGGCTTGGTCGAAGCGCGCGGGCGTCACCCACATCTCGAACCAAACCACTTCACAGTACAAATATCCCAATAAGCCGGTCGTTTCGTTCCATTACATCGGCGACCGCTAGCCGCGATTCGATTGTTTGACGATCACGAGGGCTCCTGCTCAGGCGAGCAGGAGCCCTTTCATTTTGGGCGGCGATTGCTTGCTTGAATGCACTAGCGAGTCATTCGTCAGGGCGGTCACCCACCACCGCCAGGATCGGCCCTAGTGCAGCGCGAACGTCGCTGCGTTTCAACGCGGCCGAATACAGACTCGAGACGCCACCGTCCAGATACAGGGCGTCTTTGCATCCCAACCCGTCGCGAAATAACGTTGCGAACTCATAGAACGTGACGGGTTGCTCGCTGATGACGAAGAGCACACGGTGTTCATCTAGAACTCCCACCCCATTGCGTACGTACTTCGATGTGCTGTCTTTTCGAAACGATGGATGCAGGGCGCCATCAATGACCAGCATCGGACCCGATTGGGTCGCCAGCTCCACATCAGCCAGTGACGAGTAGCGACTGCTTTCGACAATGCGAGGGCCCGCACGGGTAATCGCGAACACTCCATTCGGCTTCAAGAAGAAGTTGCCGGGCGCGGTTTGTAGATTGAGCGGAGCAAGCTCATGACCACCGGCCACCAGCAATCCGACGGGCTCGTAGTTCTCGTGATACATGCCCGCATTCATCGCCACCAAAAGCTCCTGCTGTTTGCGATTTAGGTGACGCTGCAGGGCGGAGAAGAATTTGAAGGGAGTGCCGCTCTCATCTCGCAAGAAAACTTGGACTCGATCGCGGCGTGTATCGATCGTGCAGACGGTGGCTTCGATTCCGCGCAGCTCTACCCGATCGCAATGAGCCGCAAAGGAAGAAATCGGCGTCATAAGGGCCGCATGCAAGAGAAAGAGGAGGTATCGCATTCGCACATCATCTCTCTCCGCGCAGATCATTAGGCAGACGTCTTAGATCGAAACCAAAACAAATGTGAGCTGTTCCACGTTTCGTATTCGACATTTGCGCAAGCACGTTCGAGGTGCGCAGCGTGAGCGGTCGTTTTGACGGCAAGTCTGTCGCAATTCGCATCTGCTGGAATGCCTATTTTTCTCGGTGTTTTTCACTTTCACACCAGGGAAGCCTGCAAGTACATGTAGTGAAATTCAGCGTGGAGCAATAGAGACAATTGCGGGCTGTTTTTGTTGTGTTTACGGTCCGCCCCGCGCTTTGAAGTCATGCGGTCGCCGTCCACGGCTTGAGTCGACTAGGTGGATGGCACCCGCATCGCTTTTGGGCCACAACCATGGTCGTGGATCCGCACATGACGATTAAAAATCGGCGCGGATCACATGGCTGAAATTATCAGCGGCTGGATACGCAAGTCTCCAGCATAAACGTGGGAGAGATCCAAAATGTTTCGTATGCGTACGCTCGTTACAGCGGGTTCGGCATTGGTAACGCTCGCTTTCGGCATGGGCGCCAATGCTGCCAGTAATCCGATGGGCATTGCCTTTAGCTCCACCACCAACACTTCCCTTTACGCCAAATCTACCGGCGTGGTCCTAACGGGTCGCTGCAATCGGTATAGCTCCGCCTTTCAGACTGTCAGAAAAAAGGGCGGAGAAGTCCTGGCCTATATCAACGTCGTTGAACGCCCCGACCACAAGATTTGTTCGTTGGATCAGGCGTTCTACATGAACAACTACGGGAAGGTGCCGCTGTGGCCCTATCCCAAATATGGCGTACGCACCAACTATGGGAATCACAGGCTCACCGACATTCGCAAAGGATCCGCGTGGTCCAACTGGGTGGTCAGCTATGTCGAGAAGCTGATGCGCGAGAACAAGGTCGACGGCGTGTTTCTCGACGTGCTCGGTGCGCGTTTGTGGACGTCGGCAGCGAACTGGGGTTCTTGGTCGCAGTCAGAGCGCGACAGGTGGACCGATGGCGCTGTCGATCTCGTTCGTCGCCTGGATGCCAAGCGCCGCGCGATCCGGCCTACGTTCCTCATTATCAATAACGGCAAGTGGGACCGTGGCGACTCGCGTGGTTTTGCCGGCGAGAAGTATGTCGACGGCGTGATGATGGAGCACCCAGCCAATTCGGCGTATCAGGCCAACTATGCAAAGCGGAAGTTCGGCAATCTTGGGCAACGCCGCGTGATCGTCGTGGCCAATAGCGCATCGGATGCGATCATGTGGTCGAAGCGCGCGGGCGTGACGCACGTGAGTGCCCAAAAAACGTCTCAGTACAAGTACCCGCTGAAGCCGGTCGTGTCCTTCCATTACCTGGGTGACCGCTAGGACCCGATTGATCCAGTTCAGTTGAGTTCATGACCGTGGGCTTCTGCTCGTTCCCAAGGAGCGAGCAGAAGCTCAACCTCCCTCCGCTGTTTCGTTCTTGCGCGACTCTAATCAATAAGCCAGGCGCGCAGCGACAACGGTTCTTACGCTGAAGATCATGGCGATCACTCACTCCGTGAGTCGCCCAACATCGTTGCAGTCGAGTTACGTTTCACAATCGCGTGGAACAATCGCCTACTCGATCTATTGATGCCCTCGCAACCAGAGAGGGCAATCCATGTTCGAATCAACCCGCTTGGCACGGTCGTGGCGTGCTGCAGTCGCCTTATTCGCCTGCGTTGGAGCAAACCTCACCGCCAACGCGGATGCAGCGCGTTGGTCCTTCTATGTGACGAACGAATCATCCGGCGATCTGAGCATCATCGATGGGCACACGCTTCAAGTCACTGCGACCATCCCGCTGGGCAAACGGCCACGCGGCATTCAGCCGGCACCCGATCAACGTCACTTATATATAGCCTTCAGCGGATCCCCTGCTGCCCCGCCCGGCACTGACGAAAGCAAACTGCCGCCACCGGACCGAACCGCCGATGGAATCGGCGTATTCGACACCAAGACTCGCAGTGTCGAGCGCGTGCTGCGCGGCGTAACCGATCCAGAACAACTGGCAGTCAGCGCGGATGGAAGACGCATCTACGTCGCGAGCGAAGATGCCGGCCGGGCCATCGTGCTCGATACGAAGAACGGGAGGCGGCTGGCGGAGGTCGACGTGGGCGGCGAGCCAGAGGGAACCACGCTCAGCCCGGACGGCCGCTACATATATATGACGTCTGAAGCTGACCACGTCGTCAGCGTGATCGAAACGAGCAGCGATCGGGTGGTCGGCAAGATACAGGTCGGCTTACGCCCTCGATCGATTGCGTTCTCTCATGACGGCCGGCGAGCGTATGTGAGCGGCGAAGGCGACGGCACGATCACGGTCATCGATACCGCCGCTCGCGCGCGGTTGCAGACGTTCCATTTCGAAAATAAATCGGCGCGGCCGATGGGATTGGTGGTCGCACGCGACGATCAACATCTGTTCGTGACGACGGGCCGCGGCGGCACCCTCGCACGCATCGACCTACAGCCAATGCAACTCAGCGGCGAACTCGCCGTGGGCGCGCGACCTTGGGGAATCGCCATGAGTCCGGATGGCGCCATCCTCGCGGCTGCGAACGGTCCATCGAATGACGTCACTCTGATCGATGCGAAACAGTTTGCCGTCATCAAAAAAGTCGCGGTGGGTAAAGGTCCGTGGGGTGTCGCGGTGCAGCGGAACCTTAACTGATGATGTGATGAGGTGATGAGGCGAAAGCGCTACGCGCGTGAACGGCGCGGCAGGGCGACCAGCACGGAGGTCACGGATAACACGGATGCAAGGACGGCATGAGAATGACTGTCCGACCCTCGCCAGCTACTTAATTCCTTTGCGCGCTTTGTGTTGCGTCGGTCATGGTCGCACGTGATCCACGGCTGCGGATCTCGGAGCTGAACAAATCAGCTCCGAGCGTCAAGGAGATTAGCGGCGCACGATGGACTGTTGTTCGTCGATTTCCCGTTCGGCTGCTAGCCAGTCGTCGAGTTCGTGGCCGGGCTGAAAGCCACGGCGCTCGGCCCGCCAGTAGGCTGCCTCAGCGATGCGCTCTGCGCGCGAATGAGAAAACGATGGGATCTCATGTTGTTCCAAACCCTCGGAAGATACGACTTCTGCCGGTGGGGTTTGGCCGACATGAATCTGATCTATCTGCTGCTCAGATGTAGCGTTCGTGAATGCATCTCCGGCCGCGCGCTGAACGGAACGGGATGCGGGTGGGGCTTTGCGCGAACTCTTCGAGCCGGTCGGTGGCGTGGGCATGACTTCTCCTTGGTGGGGCCGAGCGAATGCAACTTGGAAATTCGTACTCGGTTGAAAAGTTCCTCGCGCCGACCGCAGGTGCTCGCCGCGACCTGCTGTGAAATCCGGTTCTTGGTGCTTCTGACGACGTGTCACGGGCAAATGAAGACCCCGAGCCGGACGCAACACAAAGCTCGCAAAGGAAATGTGTAGGCGACCGACCCTTCAGCAGCGGCGCTGCCTGTCCTTCTTACCCCGTGTTTTCGTGGAGATCTTCCTTTCGGTTTTCAGTTGACGGTTGAGCGTTGGCAGTCAGACATGGTGCTAGCGGATCTGGCCCAGACTCGATATGTCTTCCTCCGTGTTCTCCGTGTCCTCCGTGGAGATCTTCCTTTCGGTATTCAGTTGACGGTTGAGCGTTGGCAGCCAGACACACTGCAAGCCAATATCCGCCCGACTGATATCTGTCTTCCCCGTGTTCCCAATGCCCACGTGGACATCTTGCGTCTTTGCTCTTAACCCTCCGTGCTCTCCGTGTCCTCCGTGGAGATCTTCCTTTCGGTTTTCAGTTGACGGTTGAGCGTTGGCAGCCAGACATATGCAAGCCAATTTCCGCCCGACTGATATATGTCTTCCCCGTGCTCCCAATGCCCACGTGGACATCTTGCGTCTTTGCTTTTGGCCCTCCGTGTTCTCCGTGTCCTCCGTGGAGATCTTCCTTTCGGTTTTCAGTTGACGGTTGATGGTTGGCAGCCAGTCATGGCGCAAGCCGATTTCGCCCGTGGTCGATATATATATGTCTTCTCCGGCGTTCCCCTGCCCTCCGTGGACATCTTGCGTCTTTGCTCTTAACCCTCCGTGCTCTCCGCGTGCTCCGTGGAGATCTTCTCTTCGGTTTTCAATTGACGGTTGAGCGTTGGCAGTCGGTCATGGCGCAAACCGATGTGGCCCGACTCGATATATGTCTTCCTCCGTGCTCTCCGTGTCCTCCGTGGACATCTTGCGTCTTTGCTTTTGGCCCTCCGTGCTCTCCGTGTCCTCCGTGTGAAATCCGATGCTCGGTGGAGTTTTTCGAAGCGCGGCGAAGGATTTTCATGCAACCTTCGCACTTAGCAGCCGGGCACACACGAAAACGCAAACATGCCACAGGCGGACAAGACTCTGGTCGATCAGCTGCTGCGCGGGGAGCAGCGGGCGTTCGACGCTTTCTTTAACGAGTACTACCCGAGGCTCTTTCGATTCGCGCTGCGGCGAGGGCTCGCCCGCGACGTTGCAGAAGACGTGGCGCAGGCCACGGTGTGTCGCGCGCTGGAGAGCCTGCACACCTACCGCGGCGAGGCCGCGCTGATGAGTTGGCTGTGTACCCTTTGTCGCCGCGAAATGAGCAGCCGTTGGTCGCAAGAAGAAATGCGTCCTTGGCTGCAGGAAGACGATCCCGAAATTCGCGCCGCACTTGAAGCGATGATGAATGCAGAAGCGGACGAGCCGCTCGCCGCAACGCAGGCATCGCAGCTCAGGGACGCCGTGCTCGCTGCACTCGACTATTTGCCTCCGCTGTACGCGGATGTCCTCGAGAGCAAATACGTCAGGGAGATGAGCGTCGAGGCCATTGCACAGCGGATCGGCAAGAGCGCCAAGGCGACGGAATCCCTTCTCACACGGGCTCGCGAGTCGTTCCGCGAAACCTTTGCGCTGCTGCAGGACTCGCCGTCGCTCCCGGCCAGTAAGTGAACCTCATGAACGCCGACAACACCCGCGATCACTCGACACCCGACTCACTCAGTGAGCGTCCGATTGCGACATTGCTAAAGTTGGCAGGCGAACGACACCAGCCCAACCCCGATGCGACGGAGCGTGCGCGCGCTGCTGCGCAGTTGAGTTGGGAGCGCAGTGTCGAAGCACGGCAGCAGCGCGTTCGACAGCGATGGATTCGATCGACGCTGTTCCTTACCTCGCTGGCGACAGCTGCCGCGGTGTTCATCCTATTCGTCCTGCCGCACGTAACTTCAGATCGTCCGGTCGCCATCGCACAGATAGCGAGAATCGAAGGCGACGTGCATCGAACTCCAGCGCATGCAGCGCCCATCCCCTCCAACACGATCACGGCAGGCGAAACGATCGAAACTGCGGACGGGCGTATCGCGATTGCAATCGGCTCGCTGTCCTTGCGAGTGGACCGGAACACTCGGCTCGTGGCAGCGAATGCAGAACAAGTCGAGCTTCAATACGGCCGCGTATATGTCGATTCCGGCGGCGTGAATGCGCACTCCGAATTGCGAATCGTGGCACCAGGGGCGGTCATTCAGCATCGAGGCACGCAATTCCAAGTGGCGAGCGAGCAGGGCCACACTCGCGTTCTCGTGCGCGAAGGTAGAGTGCACTTGGAGACAGCTCAGGTCCACGAAGCAATCGACCTCACTGCAGGCGACGGCGCAAGCGTCGATGGATCCAGCCTCAGCGTGCGGCATGGATTGAGCGCGTACTCAGATGAATGGCAATGGGCGAGCGCCATCGCCCCGACGTTCGACATCGAAGACCGGCCCTTTGCAGAATTCTTGACATGGATAACGCGTGAGCATGGATGGCAATTGCGCTATGCATCTGCCGACCTGCAACGTGCCGCGCAATCGACGCGCCTGCACGGATCGCTGCTCACCGCTAAAGCCGACGATCAACTCAAAGACGTCGCACTGATGACAGGCATGGACCTGCGTGTTGATGAAGGCGTCTTGATCGTAAGTCAGAGCGAGGATGCGCAATGATCGCTCGTCCTTGGCGCGCATCTCAGCTCGCCGCCGCCCTTACAGCATTGTTGATTTTGGCAAGCGTGAGCGATGCCGAACAACTCGCATCGCCAGGACTGTCGCGAGGGATGACGCTCGAATCGGCGCTACAAGCTCTGAACTCCGACGGATACCGCATCAGCTATAGCAGTGCGATCGTTCGCCCCAGCATGACGGTTGCGAAGCCTGTCACCCGAGCGGACATTGAAACGATGTTGCGCGAGCTGCTCACTCCTTGGAAGCTGCAGGCAGTGAAATCCGGCGATGGCTGGGTCATCACTCGTGTGCGCCCAGTCGAGCACGCGCGGGGAAGCGCCTCGGCTGACCCGCCCACGGCCGTCGAGGACATCGAGCGAGTAAACGTCACGGCGAGTCGTTACTCCATTGCGGCGGATACCAACACGTCCGATTCGATCGATCGTGAAGACGTAAAGCGAACTCCGCATTTGATGGACGATGCCATTCGCGTGTTGAAGGGCTTGCCAGGCGTCTCCGGCGGCGACTTTTCCGCTCAGTTGAACATCCGCGGCGGCAGGCGCGATGAAGTGATGCTCATGGTGGATGGCGCTGAAATTCACAACGGATTCCACTTCAGCGAGGTGGACGGCTTGCTCAGCGTGATGGACACCAATCTCGTCGACCGCATGGAGTTCATCACCGGCGGCATGACCGCAGACTGGGCGGATCACATGAGCGGCGTGGTGAACATTGATTCGATCTCACCTTCACCTGAGGACAGTCATAAGAATGCCGTCGGCATCAGCTTCATCAGCGCCTTTGCTCGCAACTCGGGCACGTTCGCGGACGGCAAAGGGTCGTGGTTGTTTTCGGCACGACGCGGGTACATGGATCTGCTCGTCGATCAAGTGCAAAACAATTCCGAACACATCGTGCCGCGCTACGAAGATGTGTTCTCGCATGCGAGCTATCGAATCGGCTCGCAAACGAACCTGTCGGCGCATGTTCTGTACGGAGCGGATCATCTCAACTATTCGGACAAGGATGGCGCGATCACGTCGAACGGGCGAGCCAGCTCACGCAACGTATGGCTCACGCTCGATCACGACTTCACTGACCGGCTGCACGTTTCGACCACGATCAGCAACGCAGATGTAAGCCAGCGCCGCAAAGCGGATGACACCGAACCGGATCTCGTATTCGCATTCGTGCGCACGAACAATGACTTTACGTTCACGGATTTGCGTCAGGACTGGAGTTGGATTGTGTCGGGCAACCAACTGCTGCGCTGGGGCCTGAATGCGAGTCGCCAAAGGGGCCAGTTCGACTACGACTTGCGTTCGGCGATCGTGGATCCTGCGGTTACGTTCGATGGAATACTCGCGCTGCGCCAAGAGAGATTCGATGTTTCAACTCGAAAGGCCGGCGCATACGCCTCCTACCGTTACCGCATCACTCCGCACTTGACGACCGAAGTCGGCCTGCGGGCGGATGAATATCGCTATCCGCATCTCGAAACGTTCCGCAAGACGAGTCCAAGAATCAACGCCGTTTACCAATTCGATTCGGGAAGCGAACTGCGCGCCGCATGGGGAACGATCTATCAAGGCCAGAACGTGAACGACTTGCAAGTCGAAGATGGTGCAACGGATTTCTATGCGCCAGAGAGAGTCACTCAATCCCTACTCGGGTTCATTCAACCAATCGGAGCGGGTTTCTCGTTGCGCCTCGATCTGTATCAGAAGGATTACGATACTCTGCACCCGCGGTATGAGAATGCCGTGGATCCGATTCAACTGATACCGGAGGCGACCATCGATCGAGTACGCATCGATGCTCGGGAAGCACGATCTCGTGGCGCGGAGCTGACGATTCGCCGCGAACAATCTGGCAATTGGGGCGGGTATCTGAGCTACGGTTACAGCAAAGCCGAAGATCGCGAACCTGATCGCTGGCGTGCACGATCCTGGGATCAACGCCACAACGTGTCCGCCGGCTATCACTACAGTGCGAACGATTGGAGCGTCAGCTTAACCGGGCTGTATCACTCTGGATTTGCCACCACAGAAGCGATTCCATTCATCGCCACGATGCCAGACAACAGCCAACGCCTCATGTGGCGCTTTGGCGAACGCAATGCAGCGCGTTTCCCTGCGTTCTTGCGCATCGACGCTCGCATTGCGCGCGAGGCGCATTTGAAATCCGGCGATCTGTCTTACTACTTCGAAGTGATCAACCTGCTGGGACGGCAGAACGTGTGCTGCGTGGAGCGTTATTACCTCGGAACGGATCGCGGCTCACCCGTTCTCGATACGGATTACGGATACTGGCTTCCTCGCCTACCGTCGTTTGGGTTTCAGTTTGAGTTTTGAGCCAAGTGATGGCGTGATGCAGTGAAGGCGCTGGAGCGCGTGAACCGGTGAAGGTCACCCCACCGGCGCTGTGCGAGATCTGTTCTTAATTTCAGGCCAAATTATCTTTCTTCTTCTCAGACCGCAGTACTTTGCGCGCCCTGTGTTGCGTCCGGCTCTTAGCAACGATCACGTCACACGCGCCCCGAATCACGAGGTGACCTCCACCATTCACGCGCTCCGCGCCCTTACTCCATCACGGAACTTAAGAGTTTGGACAGGATGAACAGGATTGACAGGATGGTCAGACCTAAGAGATCTGTGCCTGCTCTCGGATATCCCGTTCATCCTGCTAATCCTGTCTAGATTCTTCCTTTTGCATTCCCCGGCAGCCCAGCTTTCGACGCCCGCCGTTCACGCGCATCGCGCCTTCACTTCATCACTCCATCACTTCCTCTTTACCGTTCTTCGCCTTGCCTCCGGCCGCTCTACTGTCTCCTAACCTCGGACGAATAGCCTACAATCCCCAGCCCTTGCCGTGCCTGCGGTGAGGAACGGGGGACGCATCGTGTCGTTGACCACTCACGTGCGTTGCAAGCAGGCGTTTTCCAACAGCCTTACGGCACAACAAAAGACGGTTTGGAGACGAGATATGTCAGGTCGATTACGTTCATCCCTTCGTGTTGCCATGCTGACCTTGGGATCGGCATGCATTCCATTGATCGCCGCACCGGCGTGGGCAGCCTCGCCGCAGGCAACGGCGCACCCCGAGTTGTGGCCTCAAGCGGCATCGCCGAAAGCACTTGCGGACGCGCAGACGGAAGCGAAGGTCGCGCAATTAATGAAACAAATGACGCTCGAAGAGAAAGTCGGGCAAGTCATCCAAGCGGACATTACCTCGATCAAGCCTGAGGATTTGAAAACCTATCCGCTGGGTTCAGTGCAAGCCGGCGGCAACTCTTCTCCCAACAGCGATGAACGTGCACCCGCTGCCGAATGGGTGAAACTGCTGCGCGAGTTTCGTGCCGCAAACAAGACCTATTGGGGCAATCGCGAAGCAATCCCGATCATCTTCGGCATCGATGCGGTGCACGGACACAACAACATCGTCGGTGCGACCATCTTTCCGCATAACGTCGGCTTGGGTGCGGCCAACGATCCAGCACTGTTGCGCAAGATCGGTGAGATCACCGCACAAGAAGTTGCGGTGACCGGCGCCGACTGGACGTACGCGCCCACGGTTACGGTGCCGCGTGATGATCGTTGGGGCCGCAGTTACGAAGGTTATTCGGAAGATCCCGAGATCGTCGCCAAGTACGCAAGGGAGATCACTCTCGGTTTGCAGGGCGAGCTCGTTGCCGGCCAGCCTATTGCAACCGGCAAGATCGCCGGCTCCGCGAAACACTTTCTCGCCGACGGGGGTACCGAAAACGGCAAAGATCAGGGCGATGCGAAAATTTCCGAAGCCGATCTAATCCGCATTCACAACGCAGGGTACAAGCCCGCGATCGATGCCGGCATTCTCACGATCATGACGTCGTTCTCGAGCTGGAACGGCGAGAAGCACGCCGGAAACAAGTCTCTCGTCACCGACGTGCTCAAAGGACGCATGGGATTCCAGGGATTCGTCGTCGATGATTGGAACGCACACGGCCAAATTCCCGGCTGCACCAACGACAACTGCCCGCAAGCGATGAACGCCGGGGTCGACATGTACATGGCGCCGGCGGATTGGAAGAACCTCTACACCAATCTCATCAAGCAAGTAAAAGACGGCACCGTGCCGATGTCGCGACTCGACGATGCCGTGCATCGCATCTTGCGCGTGAAAGTGAAGGCAGGCCTGTTCCGCAGCGAGCGTCCATTGGAAGGCCGCTACGAGTTGCTCGGCTCTGATGAACATCGCGCAGTCGCGCGCGAAGCAGTTCGTAAGTCTCTCGTATTGCTGAAGAACGAAGGCGTACTGCCGATTCGCGGCAATGCCAACGTCCTGGTGGCAGGCGATGCAGCGGACAACATCGGAAAGGCGTGCGGCGGCTGGACGTTGTCGTGGCAAGGCACCGGTAACACGAATAAAGACTTTCCGAAGGGTCAGTCCATCTTTGCGGGCATTCAACAAGCGGTGGATGCCGCCGGCGGCAAAGCAACGTTGAGCATCGACGGTTCATTCCAAACCAAACCCGATGTGGCCGTCGTGGTATTCGGAGAGGAGCCCTATGCAGAGTTCCAAGGTGATTTGGCCACGATGCATTACAAGCCCGGCGACGATCGCGATCTGAATCTGCTGAAGTCTCTGAAGGCGAAAGGAGTGCCGGTCGTATCGGTGTTTCTGTCGGGACGTCCGCTGTGGATGAATCGCGAAATCAATACCTCCGATGCATTCGTTGCCGCATGGTTGCCCGGCACCGAAGGCGGCGGCGTCGCTGATGTGCTCGTCGCAGACGCAAACGGCAAGCCGCGCTTTGATTTCGCCGGCCGGCTCGCGCGTACTTGGCCGAAGCGTCCTGATCAGGCAACGCTGAATCGCGGCGACACCAACAGCGACCCGCTGTTCGCGTACGGGTACGGCCTGAGCTATGCGAAACCGGGCAAAGTTGCGCACCTTTCCGAAGCAGGCGCGATGAGTGCCGCTGCCAGTGGAGATGTGTTCTTTGGCGCTGGACGGATGCAAGGCGGCGCCCGCGCAGTGTTGCGCGATCAAGGTGGCGAACGTCACGCTCCCGTCGATGGCGGCGCAGACAGTCCGAAAGGAGTCTTGAAGATGACCGTCGTCGATGCGGGCGCCCAAGAAAACGCACGCAGCCTCACCTGGAACGGTAAAGGCGCGGGCACGCTGCAGTTCATCGGCATTTCGCGCGACCTCTCTCGTCAGTCGAATGGCGATATGGCGATCGCGATGTCCTATCAGCTTCAGAAGGCGCCGACGAAACCCGTTCTGCTCTCCATGGGCTGCGGCGATGGATGTCGCGCAACGCTGGATGTCACTCAGTACTTGAAGAACGCCGGGACCAGCAAGTCGCAGTCGTTGAAGGTGAAATTGAGCTGCTTCGCGGCCAAGGGCGTCGACATGACTCGCGTCGATCAGCCGTTCATCCTTTCAACCGACGGCGAACTGCAGCTCACGCTGCGTGAAGTTCGCCTCGCGAGCAATGAAGGTGATGCGGTGTGCCCGAAATAAAACGGTGAGAACGTGAGATGCGAGGGCGCTTCGCGGGTGAACTGCGTAGCGCCCTCCGCTCTCTTAGCACCTTCACTTTTCTCCACATGACTTGAGTGGCACGCGATCCACCGCACCGATCTTCGAAGCTCACGCGCGAAGCGCCCTCACACATTCACCTCATCACGAGTTCTTATCGCGGTTTTCCACTACGTCTACATCTTTTCAGTTGAGCACAGAGTGGTAACGTGTCGCTGCACTGCACTCTCTACGGATAACTGGAGACATGCCGCCAATTTGGGGACACTGCGGCCGCATCGCCAAAGTCGCGGCGATCACGTTGTTCGCAACTGCAATGACCGCGGTCTCTGCCACCGCGATCAATGAGGAATACCAACTCAAAGCGGTATTCCTCTTCAATTTCCTACAATTCGTCGACTGGCCGGCGAAGGCGTTCAGCGACCCTCACTCTCCTATATATGTATGCGTGCTTGGCACCGACCCATTCGGGGATGAGCTCGATGGGGTCATGGCGGGCGAACGCCTAGAAGGTCGCCCCATCGTCGTGGAGCGACACAAGGACGTCGCGGAAACCAGCCACTGCCATCTCGTCTTCATCGCGAACGATTCCGCAACTCGCGAGCGCCAAGCGCTCGCCGCTTTGGAGTCCAAGCCGATCTTGACTGTGGGCGACGCGGATGACTTCGCCTCACGAGGCGGCATCATTGAGCTCGACGTTCGGGACAACCGCATCCGGCTGCTCATCAATTTGCAGGCAGCCAACCAAGCCCAGCTCCGCTTGAGTTCGAAGCTGCTACGCAAATCGCAGATCGTGGCGTCCACGGTGGGGGGCTGACATGCCGCAGTCCGCATCTGCCATCCGTCGCCGCGTCATGGGAATGATGCTGATCACCAGTGCCGCCGCCATTTTGCTGACCTGTAGCGGATTCGTCATTTATGAATTCACTGCCACGCGTCAGCAAGTTCTCGAACAGATCAGCACCCTCGCTCGCATCATCGCGACCAACAGCACCGCAGCGTTGGCGTTTCATGATGTCGATGATGCGCAAGAAGTGTTGGCAGCATTGCGCAACGAACCGAGTGTGTCGACCGCGGCGCTGTATGACGAGCACGGGGCGGTATTCGCAAGATATCCGTCAACAGAGTCGCTTCAGCACTTTCCTAGAGTGCTCGGCAGCGATGGCTACAGCTACGAGAACGGCGCATGGAGCTGGCTCGGCCCAGTGAATGAACGATCCGACGCGCGACTGGGCACGTTGTATATCCGCTGGGACATGCATCGGTTCTATCAGCGTTACTGGCTCTATGGATTGATCGCCGCTGTAGTGATGAGCGCGTCGATGCTGCTCGCCTACTTGCTCTCGCGCATGTTGCATCAACGGATCTCGCGTCCCATCACCTCTTTGGTCCAGGCCGCACATGCCGTTTCGGAGAGGAACGACTATTCGGTTCGCGTTGAACCGGTGGGTGCTGCCGAATTTCAGCACCTCACCACGACGTTCAATGAAATGCTGATGCGCATTGAGGAACAAAACTCGGCGTTGCGCGACAAGGAGCAACGCCTATGGGCACAGCTCTCGCGCCTCAACCTGCTACACCGCACGACACGCGCCATTGGCGAGCGCCAGGACCTGCACAGCATCTATCAGGTCATTCTGCACAATCTCGAAGACAACTTACCGGTCGACTTCGCATGCATAGCCGTTCGCGACTCCACGGAAGCGACGTTGCGAGTTGCAGGCGTAGGCAGTCGAAGTGCTGAACCTGCAGCAGTGATGCAATTGCATCCGAATGCTTCAGTCTTCATCGAGCAAAACGGCTTATCCAAATGCCTGCAGGGCGTGTTGGTCTACGAGCCGGACATTCGCGGCACTAATTACGAAATACTGCAGCGGTTCGAAAAAGCGGGCCTGGCGAGCGTGATCGCAGCACCGATGTCGGTGGAGGATCGCGTCTTCGGCGTGCTCATTTGCGCGCGCGCCTTGCCGCAAGCATTCAGCAGCGGGGATTGCGAATTCTTGCGTCAGCTCAGCGAGCACGTGGCACTGGCCGCAAATCAAGTGCAGCTCTACACGGAGCTGCAACAAGCATTCGATGAACTGCGCGTCAGCCAGCAGACCCTGATGCAACAAGAACGGTTGCGGGCACTGGGACAAATGGCGAGCGGTGTCGCTCATGACATCAACAACGCGATTTCCCCCATCTCCCTCTATACGGAGTCGTTGCTGGAACGCGAACCGGGTTTGAGCGAGCGGGCACGCGAATACCTGCGCACCATTCAGCGTGCCATCGCCGATGTGGGCCAGACGGTTGCGCGCATGCGAGAATTTTATCGCACTCGCGATCAGCAAACCCAGTTGGTTGCCGTCGACCTGAACGCACT
Organism: Pseudomonadota bacterium; assembly: GCA_023391335.1. Taxonomy (GTDB): domain Bacteria; phylum Pseudomonadota; class Gammaproteobacteria; order Steroidobacterales; family Steroidobacteraceae; genus Steroidobacter. The sequence continues at coordinate 22,851 of JAEWBG010000080.1, forward strand.
CATCGATCAGGCGCTCACCCTGACGCGCGCTCGGTGGAGCGATATGCCCCAAGAGCGCGGCATCGTGATCGAGATCGAACGGCAACTCACAGCGACCCTCCCGAAGATCAAGGGGATCGCAAGCGACATTCGCGATGCGCTAACCAATCTCATCTTCAATGCGGTCGACGCGATGCCGGATGGTGGGCGACTCACATTGCGCACTCGCACCGACGCTACTGCCGATACTGGCGAATGGATCGTCTTGGAGATCCAAGATTCCGGAGTCGGCATGGACGAGGAAACGCGGCGGCGATGCTTGGAACCCTTCTTCACGACCAAGGGCGAACGCGGCACGGGAATGGGTCTGGCAATGGTTTACGGCATGGCCAAACGCCAGGGCGCGGAGTTGGAGATCGACAGTGCCGTCGGCGGCGGCACAACCATACGAATCAAGTTTGCACGCGCTGAAGATACTGGTGCCGAGACGTATGTAGCGGGCTCCAATTTGCGCGCACGCTCGCTGAAACTCTTAGTGATCGACGATGATCCGCTGCTGCGCGAGGCGCTATTCAACATCCTGCAAAGCGAAGGCCACACGGTCACCCTAGCCGACGGCGGCCAAGCAGGAATCGACGCGTTCGTAGCCTCGATGGGCGAGGTTCCGTTCGATGCAGTCTTTACCGATCTTGGCATGCCCTATGTGGACGGACGGGCGGTGGCAAAGGCAATCAAAGCGAACGATCCGCACGCGTCCGTCATCATGCTTACGGGTTGGGGACAGCGTTTGAACACCGAGCAAACCGTGCCGCCGAACGTCGATGTCGTTTTGAGCAAACCGCCCAGCTTGCAGGACCTGCGTCGCACGCTCGCGCAAGTCAGTGCGCTGCGGCCGAAGCGAGCCTAACGTCCATGTCGCACATCACCCATCCCCGCTTGCTCATTGTGGATGACGATCCATCTCAGATGCGTGCGCTGTGCACGACCTTGGAGTTAGAAGGCTATCCGAGCACTGGATACACCTCCGCTCGCCAGGCGCTTAGCGAATTCAACGCCAATCAGTTCGATCTGGTGCTCACCGACCTGACCATGCCGGACATGAACGGAATCGAATTCTTGCGGGCGCTGCGCGAGCGAGACCCAAGCGTGATCGGCATCGTCATGACGGGCCAAGGTACGATCGATAGTGCCGTGGCGGCAATGAAGGCTGGCGCACTCGATTACATCTTGAAGCCCTTCACGCTGCGAATGATCGTTCCCGTGCTGGATCGCGCCTACACCGTACGCAGCTTACGCAAGGAGAATGTGGAGCTGCGCCAAACTGAAGAGCTGATTCGTAATTTGAACGTGAGCTTAGAGGCTTGCGTTCGCGACCGAACGCAGCAACTCATGGATGCCAATAAAGAGCTGGACGCATTCACTCACTCGATCTCGCATGATCTGCGTGCGCCCTTGCGCGCAATCGACGGCTTCAGCCGTTTGCTCGCCGATCGTTACTCGAACTCGTTGGATATCCAAGGACGCGACTACCTCGATCGAGTCCTGCAATCGACCAAGCGCATGGAACAGCTGATCGAAGATCTCATGCGGCTCTCCCGCATCTCGCAGGCCGAACTGCACCGCCGCGACGTGGATCTAACCGCACTCGCAGGGGAGATTCTGGACGATCTGCGCACGCAGGATGGGGCTCGCGTGGTAGACACAGCCGTAGCGCCAGGGATGCATTGTCAGGCTGACCCACGATTGCTTCGCATCGCCCTGGAGAATCTGCTCAGCAACGCGTGGAAGTTCACGGCCAAAACATCGCCTTCGCGCATCGAGGTCGGCAGCGATAGAGCTGGCAGTTTCTATGTTAGAGACAACGGCGCAGGCTTCGACAGCGATCAAGCAAGCGGCTTGTTCAGCCCGTTTCGCCGCTTGCACTCGACATCCGAATTTCCGGGTACTGGAGTGGGTTTGTCGATCGTGCAACGGATCATTCGGCGTCATGGTGGACGCATCGATGCACAAGCAGCACCGGGACGAGGCGCCATGTTCCGCTTCACGGTGCCTTCGCAGGAGGACTCAGACGGTGAACATTCAGTTCAGTAGTATCTTGCGCGCGGGACTCACGTTGACGTGCTGCTGCACATGGTTGTGCGTGGGCGCGCAGGCAATGGGACAACCGCGAGATGCGCGTTCGCTCAAGGATCTGTCTCTCGATGAACTGATGAATCTGGAAGTGACGTCGGTATCGAGATCGACTGAGCCGCTCGAGAATGCGGCGGCGGCAGTGACCGTCATCACGAGCGATGAAATACGTCGATCTGGCGCGACTACGATTCCCGACGCACTGCGCTTTGTCCCAGGCCTTCATGTTGCGCAACGCAATGCCAATTCGTGGGCAATCGGATCGCGGGGATTCAGCAGCGTCAACTCCGAAAAACTGTTGGTATTGAGCGATACGCGCAGTCTCTACACGCCCCTATTCTCCGGCGTTTTTTGGGATTCCCAGGACTATCTGCTGCATGACATCGAGCGCATCGAAGTCATTCGCGGCCCGGGCGCAGCGCTGTGGGGCTCGAACGCTGTGAATGGCGTCATCAACATCACGACGAAGAACGCACGCGACACCCAGGATCTCTATCTTGAAGCTCGCGCAGGAACCGAGGAGCGCGCGATGGGCGCTGCGCGATACGGCGGGCGATTCGGCGACAACGGATTTTTCCGTGTGTTCGGTCAGTACAGCGAGCGCGACGCTTCGTTCCATCCCGACAACGATCGTTCCGACGATTGGCGCATGGGTCACGCCGGATTCCGCGCTGACTGGGACGCGAGCGATGCGGACTCTTTCACGCTACAAGGCGATGCGTACCAGGGCAACGTAGGCCAACTGCGACCAGGCGTATCGATCATCGGGCGTGAGGAGCCAGTGGGCAACTTGGAAGTCAAAACGACCGGCGCGAACGTACTGGGCCGATGGGAGCACAGAACCGTATCCGGAGCGAATGCGCAGACGCGTTTTTACTACGATCGCACGCATCGCAATGACCCGAGCTTCATCGACGATCTCGATACGTTCGATCTCGACTTTCAGTACGGCTTCGCTGCCGGATCCATCCACCAAGCATTGTGGGGCGTGAACTATCGCTACACCAACAATCGCAATCACGGACGTGGCGTGTTCGCTCTGAGTCCCGAGTCCTCGAGAGACTCTGTCGCCAGCGGCTTCGTACAAGATCAAATCGCGATTACAGAGCGCGGACAACTCACGCTCGGCACCAAAGTCGAATACAACGACTTCAGCGGTTTCGAATGGCAACCCAGCATATGCCTGGCCTGGGAGCTACCGGCCTCGAGCAACGTGTGGGCATCCATTTCGCGTGCAGTGCGCGTTCCCACACGACTCGAGCGCGACGTTGCGATCGATGCGACCGATCCGAATGGAAATCCCGTGGCTCGCCTCCTCGGCAGCGACGACTTCGACTCGGAAGAATTGTTGGCTTACGAAGTGGGTTATCGCTGGCAAGCGGCCTCGCGTCTATCCATCGATATCGCCGCCTATCGCAACGAGTACCAAGGACTCGCATCGCTTGAGTTCGGCGATCCGTTCTTGGACCCGCAAACCGGTCAAACGGTGATCCCGATCGTCAACCGCAATCTGACCGATGGTCATTCGCAGGGCATCGAAACTCAAGCGACCTACGCGCCGACATCATCGTGGCGCTTGACGGCGACGTATGCCTATGTGGATCTGCATCTTGATTCGCATGGCCAAGATTTGAATCGCGGGACCTTCCTCGAAGGCTCAACCCCGCGCAATCAATTCGGGCTGCGTTCATCCTGGAATCTTCCGCATGAGATCGAAGTGGACGCGCAGTTCCGCTATCTGAGCGATATTCGCAGCTTGCCTGAGATCGTGGATGGCACCGGGATCGATGGCTACTCGAGTTTAGATCTGCACGTTGCTTGGCATCCGCTGCCGCAATGGACCGTAGCCGTCGTTGGCCAAAACCTGCTGGACAAACATCATGTCGAATTCGGCACACCCGAAGGCCGCGGCGAGATCGAACGGTCGGTATATGCGAAAGTGGCGTATGGGATGTGAGCATTCGGGTGCGATGCATCCGCGTTTATCGGAGCCGGCCACACAAAGAACACAAAGGAAAATGGTAAGCACGCAACAGCGAACGCTACTCGCACAAGGGCTTTGCCGGAAGCGGGATGAAGAATTAGCCGCAGAGAACCCAAAAAAAAAGAGATGATGCGTTGAGCGCTGTGATCGAGGGAAAACTCGCGCCGCTTAGTCACGTCAGCTTCGCTTAGCTCTGAGCATCCTGTTGTCCCTGTGCATTGTTCTTTTCTGCGTTCTGCTGCGTCGCAGGGAATAGGCACCCAGCTGCGCCAGCGACGGACTAGCTCACCACACGGCACGGCTAAGACCTGCACGTACCATTACAGACCTCTTCTCTGTGCGCTTTGTGTTGCGTCCGGTTTCTTCTCCGAGATCGGAGCCTCCGCCATACGCGTCCGGCGCGGAGGTTTCGCTCGATCGATCGCGGCATCGCTTTCGCCTTCCAGATGGAAGACCAGCACTGAGCGGCCAGTGACGGCATACGTATCGCCGGTCGCGAAGTTCACTTTGTGCTCTGCAAGGCCCAGCGGCAGGTTGGTATCGATGAGCAGCGCCCAACGCGCATCGGTCGCATCGCCGGGCAATGTGAAGTTCACGACATCGTGATACGCGTTGAAAATCACCAGCAGTGTCGCATCTTGACCGCGCTGCTTAATGCCGGTGGCTTGTGCACGCCCATCGAGCAGCATGCCGAAGCACAGCATCATGCTGTCGGCCCACTGCTCGTCTTGCATCTCGGTGCCCGACGCATTGATCCACGTGATCTCTTTGAGCTCGATGCGCTCGTTCATCTCCGCGGACAGAAATCGGTTGCGACGTAGGATCGGATACTTGTGCCGCAGCTCGACGAGTTGTCTCACGAAGTTCACCGTCGCCTCGTTGCGCTCGCACAGCGACCAATCCACCCAACTGATCTCGTTGTCTTGGCAGTACGCATTATTGTTGCCTTGCTGCGTACGACCGAACTCGTCACCCGCCAACATCATCGGCGTGCCTTGCGAGAAGAATAGAGTCGCGAAGAAATTGCGCATTTGCCGCGCGCGCAGTTCCTGTACGGCGGGATCGTCGGTCGATCCCTCGACGCCGCAGTTCCAAGAGCGATTATCTGAACTGCCATCCTGATTGTTTTCGCCGTTGGCCTCGTTGTGGCGCTCGTTGTAGCTCACCAGGTCGTTCAACGTGAAGCCATCGTGTGCAGTGATGAAGTTCACGCTTGCATACGGTCGGCGGCCGAACTTGTTGAAGATATCGGCGGAACCGTAAAGCCGTGGCGCCACTGCTGCCGCGGCGGCTTCACCGCGCCAGAAATCCCGAATGGTGTCGCGGTACTTGTCGTTCCACTCCGCCCAACCCGGCGGAAACTCGCCGACTTGGTAACCGCCCGGGCCGCAGTCCCACGGCTCGGCGATCAGCTTCACCGTATTCAGAACCGGATCTTGCGAACACGCTTTGAGGAAGCCGCTGCGATGATCGAATCCATTGTCTTCGCGTGCGAGGATCGTGCCGAGATCGAATCGGAAACCATCGACGTGCATTTCCTGCACCCAGTAGCGCAGGCTATCCGTCACCATTTGAATCACGCGCGGATGGCTCAAGTTCAGCGTGTTTCCCGTGCCCGTGTCATTGATGTAATACCGTCGCTGGTCGGGAATCAGGCGGTAATAGGACGCGTTGTCGATACCTTTGAACGACAGCGTCGGTCCACGCTCGTTGCCTTCGGCCGTATGGTTATAGACGACATCGAGAATGACCTCGAGCCCCGCATCGTGGAAGCGGGCAACCATCTCTTTGAACTCTTGCACGCCGCGCATCGGATCGGCGTAGTAACGCGGATCGGCCGCGAAGAATCCGATTGAGTTGTAGCCCCAGTAATTCGTGAGTCCCTTGTCGAGCAAGTAGCTGTCGTTCACGAACATATGAATCGGTAGCAATTCGACGGTCGTGACGCCGAGCGACTTGATGTACTTGATGACCTCCGGAATCGTGAGTCCGGCAAACGTCCCTCTGAAATTGTCGGGGACGCGCGGATGCAATTTCGTGTATCCGCGCACATGCGTCTCGTAAATGACCGTACGATCCCATGGCACAAGCGGCTTGATGTTCTGCTTCCAGTCGTAATCCGGATCGACCACTACGCACTTCGGCATGAAAGGCGCGCTGTCACGCTCGTCGAAGGTGAGATCGTCGCCCTCCGCTCCGATCGTGTATCCGAAGCAAGCGTGATCCCATTTCAATTGCCCGACGAACTCGCGTGAGTACGGATCCAGCAGCAACTTGTTGGGATTGAAGCGATGCCCGTTCTCCGGCTCGTAGGGACCGTGAACGCGATACCCATACACTTGGCCCGGACCGATGCCTTCCAATTGCCCGTGCCAAATCTCATCGGTGTATTCCGGCAACTCGATGCGCTCGAGCTCGGTCTCACCATTGCTATCGAACAGACAGACTTCCACTTTGGTCGCATGGGCGGAGAACAATGCGAAGTTGACCGCATGTCCGTCCCATACGGCTCCGCGGGGATTAGGTAACCCTTCGCGCACGCGAATTTTCGGATGAGAAGACATTTAAGGAATCCGTCGCTGAGATAGGACAGCAACGTAGGCAGGTTATGTACGGTTCCGGCCCGATAAGAAGCAAGCCGGTCGTCGCGCACGACTCATCAACGACCCAAGAGGGTAGCCGGTCGTCGCGCACGACTCACCGGCAGGCAAGCCTTCGGCAAGGTAGCCATAGGCAAGCAAGCGCTCCGCGCAGGCCAGAAAGAACGTCGGCAATGGCTCAAGAAGTAGCCGGCCGTGACGCGCGACTCATCAACGACCAAAGAGGCTGGCCGGTCGTCGCGCACGACTCAACGGCAGGCAAGCGCTCCGCGCAGGCCAGAGATCGCGAAGCGATCCGCCGCGCGCTCCTGCATCCTGACCCGACACGTCCTTCCCGAGTGCAGAGCAACCCTATCCGACGTGAGTTCTTCTCGATGCGAAGCGTCCAACCACTCTACCTTTCCGATTCTGGCCTGCGCGCAGCGCTACCCTGCCAGTGGCTTCCCTGCCGTTAGGCTTGCTTGCCGACGCAGTCGGCTTGCCTCTTTTTCTTTTCTGTCCCGACGGTCCCGACGTTGGTCCTCCTTCCAATCTGCCCTGATTCCGGCGTTTGGCCTGTCATCTTTTCCCCAACTTCCATTCATCCAAACCCTGGGTACAGTGGGCTTACGCAACGGAAGCCAAAAAAGCAGCGGCGCCATGGAACTTTTATACGGCCTGGCAATTTTTTCATGTCGGACCGGGCCGAGCTGATTATTCCATTCCGGGGGAGAACAAACGCAGCTTGGCCTCTGTTGCGCTTATTCGATTCATTCCCTGATCAGCAAACGATTTGAGACTCGTCTGGAGTTCTAGATGGAAACGCAAGAGCGTGTGCGGCGCCGAACCACCCAAGCCATCAACCGCAAGAATGGCCAAGGCGTGGATGACGGAGATCTGGATCTGCGCAAGCTGTTGCGGGCTCTTCAGGCGGTACGAGATGGCGACTTTTCGGTCCGCCTACCGTCGGACAAAACTGGCATCGCGGGCAAGGTAGCCGACACCTTCAACGAGATCGTTGCCTCGAATCAGCGCATGGCGCGCGAAATCGAGAAAGCCGGCCAGTTGGTCGGCAAAGACGGCAAGACCAAACATCGAGTGACGATCGATCGTCGCAGCGGCTCCTGGGGGGCAATGGAATCGTCCATCAACACGCTCATCGACGATTTGCTCTGGCCCACTGCCGAGGTGACGCGAACGATCTCCGCAGTCGCGAAAGGCGACCTGTCGCAAACGATGGCGTTGGAAGTGGACGGGCGGCCGCTGCGCGGCGAGTTCCTGCGCTCCGCCACCATCGTCAACACCATGATCGAACAGATGAGCGCATTCACCTCCGAAGTGACGCGCGTGGCTCGCGAAGTCGGCACCGAAGGCAAGCTCGGCGGCCAGGCTGTCGTGCCGGGCGCCGCGGGCACCTGGAAAGATCTGACCGACAACGTGAACTCCATGGCCGGCAACCTAACCGGCCAAGTGCGCAATATCGCTGAAGTGGCGACCGCAATCGCTAGCGGCGACTTGTCGCGCAAGATCACGGTGAACGTGCGCGGCGAAATCCAACAGTTGAAAGAAGCCATCAACACGATGGTGGATCAGCTGCGTGGCTTCGCCTCCGAAGTGACGCGCGTGGCGCGCGAAGTCGGCACCGAAGGCAAGCTCGGCGGTCAAGCGATCGTGCCCGGCGTCGCCGGCACGTGGAAAGATTTGACCGACTCCGTGAACGCGATGGCGACGAACCTCACCGGTCAGGTTCGCAACATCGCTGAAGTGACCACCGCCGTGGCGCGCGGCGACTTGTCGCGCAAGATCACGGTCGACGTGAAAGGCGAAATTCTCGAACTGAAAGAAACCATCAACACGATGGTGGATCAATTGAACGGCTTCGCGGCGGAAGTAACACGCGTGGCCCGCGAAGTCGGTACGGAAGGCAAGCTCGGCGGTCAGGCCGAAGTGAAAGACGTATCGGGTGTGTGGAAAGACCTCACCGACAACGTGAACTCCATGGCCTCGAACCTCACCGGCCAAGTCCGCAACATCTCGGAAGTGACCATCGCTGTGGCGAACGGCGACTTGTCGCGCAAGATCACCGTCGACGTGCGCGGCGAGATCCTACAGTTGAAAGAAGCCATCAACACGATGGTGGATCAGCTGCGTGGCTTCGCCTCCGAAGTGACGCGCGTGGCGCGCGAAGTCGGCACCGAAGGCAAACTCGGCGGTCAGGCGATCGTGCCCGGCGTCGCCGGCACGTGGAAAGATTTGACCGACTCCGTGAACGCAATGGCGACGAACCTCACCGGTCAGGTTCGCAACATCGCTGAAGTGACCACCGCCGTGGCGCGCGGCGATTTGTCGCGCAAGATCACAGTGGACGTGAAAGGCGAAATTCTCGAACTCAAAGAAACCATCAACACGATGGTGGATCAGTTGAACGGCTTCGCAGCGGAAGTGACGCGCGTGGCGCGTGAAGTCGGTACCGAAGGCAAACTCGGCGGTCAGGCGATCGTGCCCGGCGTCGCGGGTACTTGGAAAGACTTGACCGATAACGTGAACTCGATGGCCGGCAACTTGACCGGCCAAGTGCGCAACATCGCCGAAGTGGCAACCGCAATCGCAAGCGGCGACTTGTCGCGCAAGATCACCGTCGACGTGCGTGGTGAAATTCTGCAGTTGAAAGAAACCATGAACACCATGGTGGATCAGTTGCGCTCCTTTGCATCTGAAGTCACACGCGTGGCTCGCGAGGTGGGCTCGGAAGGCAAACTCGGCGGACAGGCCAACGTGCACGGCGTGGCCGGCACGTGGAAAGACCTGACCGACTCGGTAAACGCCATGGCCTCCAACTTGACGGGCCAGGTCCGCAACATCGCCGAAGTCTCGACGGCCATCGCACGCGGCGATCTGTCGCGCAAGATCACCGTGGACGTGAAAGGCGAAATCCTGCAGTTGAAAGAAACCATCAACACGATGGTGGACCAGCTCAACGCATTCGCATCCGAAGTGACGCGTGTCGCACGCGAAGTCGGCACCGAGGGCAAGCTGGGCGGCCAGGCTGAAGTGAAAGGCGTATCGGGCGTATGGAAGGATCTCACGGACAACGTGAACTCCATGGCCTCCAACCTCACCGGACAAGTGCGCAACATCGCCGACGTCGCAACGGCAATCGCGAATGGCGACTTGTCGCGCAAGATCACGGTGGACGTGCGCGGAGAAATTCGCCAGCTCAAAGAAACCATCAACACGATGGTGGATCAGCTCAACGCATTCGCTGCGGAAGTGACGCGCGTGGCGCGCGAAGTCGGTACCGAAGGCAAGCTCGGCGGACAGGCCGATGTGAAAGACGTGTCCGGTGTGTGGAAAGACCTCACCGATAACGTGAACTCCATGGCCTCGAACCTCACCGGCCAAGTCCGCAACATCGCCGAAGTGGCCACGGCGATCGCACGAGGCGATTTGACGCGCAAGATCACGGTCGACGTGCGCGGCGAAATTCTGCAGCTCAAAGAGACCATGAACACCATGGTCGATCAGCTCAACTCTTTTGCGGCCGAAGTGACGCGCGTGGCGCGCGAAGTCGGTACGGAAGGCAAGCTCGGCGGACAGGCAATCGTGCCGGGTGTCGCAGGCACGTGGAAAGATTTGACCGACAACGTGAACTCGATGGCGTCGAATCTCACCGGTCAGGTGCGAAACATCGCTGAGGTTTCTACGGCCATCGCGCGCGGCGACTTGTCGCGCAAGATTACGGTGGACGTCGAAGGCGAAATCCTGCAGCTCAAAGAAACCATCAACACGATGGTGCATCAGTTGAACGGCTTCGCCGCTGAAGTGACGCGCGTGGCCCGCGAAGTGGGAACAGAAGGCAAACTCGGCGGCCAAGCGCAGGTGCCGGGCGTCGCAGGCACTTGGAAGGACTTGACCGACAACGTCAATACGATGGCGAACAACCTCACGAACCAGGTGCGCGGCATCGTGAAGGTGGTGACGGCGGTGGCCGACGGCGATCTGCGTCAGCGCCTTACGGTGGAATCCAAAGGTGAGGTGGCGGCGCTCGCGGACACGATCAACTCGATGACCACCACGCTCGCAACCTTCGCCGATCAAGTGACCTCAGTGGCACGTGAAGTCGGCGTGGAAGGCCGGCTCGGCGGTCAAGCGAACGTGCCAGGTGCCGCAGGTACATGGAAGGATTTGACGGCCAACGTAAACCTGCTCGCCGCAAATCTCACCACTCAGGTCCGTGCGATTGCAGAAGTCGCGACTGCGGTGACGAAGGGCGACTTGACGCGATCGATTCAGGTCGACGCACGCGGCGAAGTGGCGGACCTCAAAGACAACATCAACGCGATGATCGGTAACTTGCGTGCCACGACCGAACGCAATACCGAACAAGACTGGCTGAAGACGAACCTCGCGAAGTTCAGCCGCATGATGCAGGGTCAGCGCGATCTCGTGACGGTCGGTCAGATGCTGCTGGCGGAACTCTCACCGCTCGTCGATGCACAGCAAGGCATCATGTATGTCGTCGATGCAGACGAAGTCGGCGTTCAACTCAAGCAACTGGCGGCCTATGCCGACGCGGAGGAATCCGACCAACCGCGCCGCTATCGCTTGCGAGAAGGTCTTGTCGGCCAATGCGCCGCCGATGGCCGCCGCATCCTCGTCAACGACATTCCACCGGATTCCATCCACATTCGCAGCGGCCTCTTGAGTGCTCGTGCCAAAAATGTGATTGCGTTGCCGGTGTTGTACGAAGGTCAAGTGAAAGCCGTGATCGAACTCGCCTCGATGCACGAGTTCACCGCCTCGCACATCGCGTTCCTCGAGCAGCTCACCGGCAGTATCGGTGTGGTGCTCAACACGATCGAAGCGACAATGCGTACCGAAGGCTTGTTGCGCCAATCGCAAGAGCTGGCGGGCGAACTGCAAGCTCAGCAGCGGGAACTGCAGCAAACCAACGAAGAACTTGCGAACAAGGCGCGGCTACTTGCCGAGCAGAACGCCGAGGTGGAGCGCAAGAACCAGGAAATCGAGTTGGCGCGTCGTGCGCTGGAAGAAAAGGCCGGCGAACTGGCGCTCACCTCGCGCTACAAGTCCGAGTTCTTGGCGAACATGTCGCACGAGTTGCGAACACCGCTGAATAGCATTTTGATCTTGGGTCAGCAGCTCGCCGAAAATGCGGACAGCAACTTGACTCCGCGCCAGGTCGAGTTCGCGAAGACGATTCACGGTGCAGGTACCGACCTGTTGAATCTCATCAGCGACATCCTCGACTTGTCGAAGATCGAGTCGGGCACCGTGACCGTCGAATCCGAGGACATCTTGTTCTCGCATCTACGCGAAACGATCGAGCGCAACTTCAGGCACGAAGCCGAAAATCGCAAGCTCGCGTTCCATACGGACTTCGATCCGCGATTGGGCCGCCACATCACGACGGACTCGAAGCGCCTGATGCAGGTGTTGAAGAACTTATTGTCGAACGCCTTCAAATTCACTGCCCAAGGCAGCGTCAAACTCCATGCCGGAGTCGCTCGCGAAGGCTGGTCGCCAGATCATCCGATTTTGAGTCAAGCGCCCACGGTCGTGCAGTTCTCGGTGACCGACACCGGCATCGGTATCGCACCTGAAAAACAGCGAATCATCTTCGAGGCATTCCAACAAGCAGACGCAGGTACCGCACGCAAGTATGGCGGCACCGGCCTGGGTCTTGCGATCAGCCGCGAACTCGCGCACTTGCTCGGCGGCGAATTGAGACTCACCAGCGTCCCGGGGCAAGGCAGCACGTTCACGCTGTATCTGCCGCTGACCTACCTCGGAGCGGCGTATCGCAACGTCCACGAGTCGCCGGCGCAAGCGACGAGCACACCGGCCACAGGAAATGCGCAATTCCAGCCAATCGCGTTACCGGTCGCTCGCGTTGAAGAACTCATCGACGATCGCGAAGACTTACAGCCGGACGATCGCGTGCTGCTCATCGTCGAAGACGATCCGCATTACGGGCGTGTGTTGCTCAATCTCGCGCGCGACTGCGACTTCAAAGCAATCGTCGCAAAAACCGGTGCGGAAGCGCTGTCACTTGCGCGCAAACATCGACCGACGGCAGTTACGCTCGATGTGTTCTTGCCGGACATGCTGGGTTGGACGGTCCTGAACCAACTCAAGCATGACCCGGCCACACGACATATCCCAGTGCAGATCCTCACTGCGGATGAGGAGCGTCAATACGGTCTCGAGCGCGGAGCGTTCGCGTTCATGAACAAACCCGCAACCACCGACGGCCTGGAAGCTGCGCTCAACCGAATCAAGGATTTCGCGTCATCGCGCATCCGCGAATTGCTCGTCGTCGAAGACGATCCCGCCGAGCAAATGAGCATCGCCGAGCTCATCGGCTTCGATGACGTGAAGATCACCGCGGCTGCGAACGGCGCAGAAGCGCTGAAAGCGATGCGCGATAAACAATTCGACTGCGTGGTACTCGATCTCAAGCTTCCGGACATCTCCGGATTCGATTTGCTGACCGAAGTGCAGCAGGACCCACGGCTACGCGATACACCGATCGTGGTGTTCACCGGACGGGAACTCTCCGAGCACGAAGAAACCGAGTTGCGCCGCAAGGCCAAGAGCATCGTGCTCAAGGGCGTGCGCTCGCCGGAACGTCTGCTGGATGAAACTGCGTTGTTTTTACATCGTGTAATCACCGACCTGCCGACGTCCAAGCAGCGCATGATCGAGACGCTGCATCGAAGCGACGAGCCGCTGCACGGGCGCAAAGTGTTGGTCGTCGACGACGACATACGCAATATTTTCGCGCTCAACAGCGTACTCGAGCGTCATAAGATGGAAGTCATCAGCGCGACAAATGGACAGGACGCGATCAATCTGGTCGAATCCACCGACGATCTCGCGCTCATCCTCATGGACGTGATGATGCCCGAGATGGACGGCTACGAGACCACGCGGCGCATTCGCACCAATCCGAAGTTCCGCATGCTGCCCATCATCGCCCTGACGGCAAAGGCGATGAAGGGCGACCGCGAGAAGTGTTTGGAAGCCGGTGCATCCGACTACGTCGCGAAGCCCGTGAACACCGAGCAACTTCTTTCCCTGGTCCGAATGTGGCTGCATCGCTGAGGTGTCGAGAGCATCATGCTAGGCGCGGCGACTGACGAAAGAGTCAACATCCTGCTCGTGGACGATCAGCCTGCTCGGCTGTTGTCCTACGAAACGATCCTGGCCGAACTAGGCCAGAACCTCGTGTGCGCGCATTCGGGTGTCGAAGCGCTCGAGCGTTTGATGAAGGACGAATACGCGCTGGTGCTGTTGGACGTCAGCATGCCGGGAATGGACGGCTTCGAAACCGCCGCGATGATTCACGACCATCCGCGCTTCGAGAAAACCCCGATCATCTTCGTGACGGGCGTGCACGATTCCGAGTTCGACCGGCTGAAGGGATACAAACTCGGCGCTGTCGATTACGTGTCCATTCCGGTCGTGCCGGAAATCCTTCGCAGTAAGGTTTCGGTGCTTGTCGAGCTGCATTTGCAGCGTCGCACGCTGCAGCAACTCAACCGCAGCCTGGCCGATGCGAATTCGCAGTTGGCACAAGCGAACACGACTTTGCAGGCGGAGAAGACTCGCGAGCTGGAGCAATTCAACCGCGACCTTCAACAAGCAAACGCCGAACTCGAACAAGCCAATTCGGCGCTGCAGGCCGAAATCGCCGTGCGTACTCGTGCAGAAGTCGCACTGAAAGAAGCGGATCGGCGCAAGGACGAATTCTTGGCGATCCTCGCGCATGAGCTGCGTAACCCATTGGCACCGATTCGCAATGCAGTAGAAATCATGGGCCGGCTACCCATCGATAATCCGCAGATGAAGTGGTCGCGCGATGTGATCGATCGGCAGGCCGCGCATCTAACGCGGCTCGTGGATGATCTGCTCGATATTTCCCGCATCACTCGCGGCATCATCAGACTCGCGAGCGAACCTGTGCAGATTTCAGGAGTCGTTGCACGAGCCATCGAAGCACTGCAGCCGGTCATCGCTGAGCACGGCCACGAACTCACGATCGACTGCCCGGAGGACGGCGTATTTGTGAAGGGCGATGCCACGCGCCTGGTTCAAATTCTGGGCAACCTGCTGAACAACGCCGCGCGGTACACGAACCCCGGCGGGAAGATCGCCCTTAGCGTCCGCTGCAACGAATCGCATGTGGAACTCAGCGTCCGCGACAACGGCATCGGCATCCCACAGGAATCGGTGAGCAAGCTATTCCATTTGTTCTCGCGCTTGGAAGGCAGCGAGCAACGCACCACCGGCGGCTTAGGCATAGGGCTCGCGCTCGTGCGCAAGCTGGTTGAAATGCACGGCGGCGAAGTCACCGTCTTCAGTAAAGGCCTCAATGAAGGCAGCGAATTCACAGTTCGCCTGCCGACGCTTACGCACGTAGCCGAGGAACTCACCTCCTCCGCGGCCAATGCCGTGCAGCTGGAAACCTTAGCGGTCTCGCCACGACGCATTCTTATCGCAGACGACAATCAAGACGCACTGGACACATTGGCGCTATTGCTCGAGTGCGATGGTCATTCGGTGTTCAAAGCGGCCGATGGGGCTGCGGCCGTGAAACAAGCAGAGGCATGCAGACCGGATCTCGTCTTCCTCGATATCGGCATGCCGATGCTCGACGGCTACGAAGCCGCAGCAGAAATCCGCAAACAAGAATGGGGACGCGATGTTGTGCTCGTGGCTCTGACCGGCTGGGGCCAACGCGGCGACATCGAAAAATCGCGCGCCGCCGGCTTCGACTCGCACCTAGTCAAACCCGTGAGCTCAGAGAATCTGGCCGCAATCCTGGCGCAACTCGAGCCGAGTGGTTCTGAGTTTGGCAATGCGAAGCTGGCCTAAGAGCAAGGCTAAGAAATATCCCCACGGAGGACACGGAGATCACGGAGCAGAGAAACGGAAGTCATGAATGGCGAAGGAGATCGCCAAAAGCATTGAGCACGCTGCAGCTGTTTTTGGCTTTTGATTGGAACTCCGTGCTCTCTGTGTGCTCCGTGGAAATATTCTTTTCACCGCCGAGGGCGGCGAGCCTGAGCAGTCCAATAACGAATCAGCACAAACCCCGTCGCCATTCCACCCAGATGAGCGAAGTGCGCAATGCCTGAGTTCGTCTGAGTCACACCCATGTACAGCTCGAAGATGCCGTAGAGCGTCACAAACAACCACGCCGGCATCGGGATCGGCGGAAACAACAGCATGATCATTCGCTTCGGGTATGCCATGCCGAATGCGAGCAGTAACCCGAACACTCCGCCGGACGCGCCGACAGTCGGAAACGGAGGTAACCCAGCCCATGCAACCACGATCAAATGCATCAACGCGGCGCCGACGACGCACACGAGGTAATAGATCAGATACCTCTTCGGCCCGAACAGACGTTCGATGTCAGAGCCGAACATGAACAGCGCGAACATGTTGAAAAAAATGTGAGTCAGGCTTCCGTGTAGAAAGCCGTACGTGAGCACTTGCCAGATTTGGAAGTGACCGCCACCGAATGCAGCTGCCCCCGGCGGCCACAGCGCGAACAATATTTCGATGCTGCGCCCAGCCACCTGCTGCAAAAGGAATACGCCTATGTTGGCGAGAATGAGCGCGCGATTGACTGGAGTGATTCGATCGAACATCGCGGCAGTATGGGGCCGCAACAGCGTGATTCAAATGTTCCGGGCGAAAAAGTCTGACGTCGGGACAGAACGGAAGAAAAAAGAGGCAAGCCGACTGCATCGGCAGGCAAGCCTAACGGCAAGCAAGCCACTGGCAGGCAAGCGCTGCGCGCAGGCCAGAGGTCTTCGATGCGTGACTCGTGACTAGTGACTAGTGACTGGTGACTTGAAAGAGGGAGATCTCATAGCCCAGATTCCCAGGTCCGCATGAAGGTTCTTCCGTCGTTGCGCGAAGCTCTCACGCGAGCATCGCTCGCCCTCACCTACTCACTGGATTCTTGGCGCGCTTTGTGTGGCGTCCGAATCGTGCGGACAAAAAAAGGCCCGCTACGCGCGGGCCAAATCAGGGGTCAGGGAACAGCGGGAGAAAACTTAAATATTCATGCAGCATGCGCGTCGAATGGACGGAACGGCCGATACGGCAAACCAAGATCGCGAGCCACAGCTTCGTGCGCGATCGCACCAGCATGCACGTTGAGCCCGCTCGCGAGATAAGGATCCATCGACAGGGCCGCTTCGATACCGTGATCGGCGAGCGTCTTGATGTAAGGCAATGTGGCGTTGGTCAATGCAAAGGTCGACGTCCGCGGCACTGCGCCGGGCATATTCGTTACGCAGTAGTGCACGACACCATCCACGACATACGTCGGATCCGCATGCGTTGTGGGACGACTGGTCTCGAAGCATCCACCTTGATCGATAGCGATATCGACCATCACTGCGCCAGGCTTCATACGTCGAACCATGTCATGCGTGACCAACTTAGGTGCTGCGCTACCAGGAACCAAGACGGCTCCAATCACCAGATCGGCTTGCGTAACCAGCGATTCGATCGCTTCGGCCGTAGATGCACACGTCTTCAGTCGGCCCGCGAAAATGTCCTCGAGCGCTCGCAGCCGCTTGAGCGATTTGTCGATGACCGTAACGTCTGCGCGCAGACCGACGGCCATTTCCGCAGCACTGGTACCGGCCACACCGCCACCCAAAATCACAACTTTCGCCGCTGGCACTCCCGAGACGCCGCCGAGCAACACACCCATACCGCCGTTCGCCTTCTGCAGCGATGCCGCACCCACCTGCACCGACATGCGGCCCGCAACTTCGCTCATCGGCGTGAGTAGCGGCAGCGATCCGTCCGGGGACGTCACAGTTTCATACGCGATTGCAGTGGCTCGCGATGCGATCAATGCCTGCGCTTGCTGCGGATCGGGAGCCAGATGGAGATACGTGAAAATGGTTTGATCGGCTCGCAGCATCCGACACTCGGATAGTTGCGGCTCTTTGACTTTGACGATCAGTTCGGCGGCATCGAATACGTCTTTGGCGGTAGTTAAGACTTTCGCGCCAGAGCGCGCATAGGCTGCGTCGTCAACTCCGATGCCAAGCCCCGCCCCGCTCTGCACGAACACTTGATGACCGCTCGCGGCCAACTCTCGTACCCCGGCGGGCACAAGCCCTACCCGATACTCGTGGTTCTTGATTTCCTTCGGAATGCCGATGCGCATAGCACTGATCTCCAGATCGTGTCGGCACTGTAAACGCCCGGCCCGAGCAAAAAGATGCAGGCTATAGCCGCATATTCGGTATACATGCAAGAATATTGCGCAATACCTCACCCTCAAGACGGGATCTTGCGCATGAAACTCGACCGCTTCGATCGCGCCATTCTGCAGGCCCTTCAGCACGACGGACGAATCTCGAACAGCGCATTGGCCGAAAAGGTCAGCCTGTCGGAATCCGCGTCGCTCCGCCGCGTCCGCGCGTTGGAAGAATCCGGGTTAATCGAAGGGTATGTGGCGGTACTGAATCAGCAGAAAGCCGGTTGTCCCGTCAACGTGTTCATCAACATCACCCTGGATCGCCAAGACGAGATCGATCTGCGCAAGTTTGAAGAAGCGATCCGCAAAATCCCGGAAGTGATGGAGTGCTACTTGATGACGGGCGACTACGACTATTTAGTGCGCGTGGTCGTTGCGGATACGGAAGACTTCGAGCGTTTGCATAGCAAGCATCTCACTCGCCTGCCTGGTGTTGCTCGCGTTCACTCGAGCTTTGCGCTTCGCACTGTGCAGAAGACTCGGGAGCTGCCAATTCGAGGATAAGAATCGGACGCAACACAAAGAACGCAGAGAAGCACAGATAACGAAGAAGGAGGCAAGGCGCAGAGGGACACACCACACATCCAGCTTACCTGAGCCGATAACGATAAGGAGGTGCGCTGCCGTGACTGCACAGCGCGCACGGACTAGGAAACCAATTGAGCATTCGATAGCGAGAACCGGTTGGCGTATTTCCGGATCTCAAATTTATATGAGCCAAAATTGATCAGAAGCGCATGCTCCACGCGACATGATTTCAAACAAGCAAGCACCTGCGCCTCGTGTTCGCGCGTCAGCATTCGAACCGTCTTAAGCTCAAGCAGTATCGTCTTCGCCACCAACATGTCCGCCACGTATGTACCGAGCACGGTGCCATCTTCGTCGTAAACAGGTAGAGGTACTTGCTGGTCTACTTCGACCCCCCGTTTCCTCAGCCGGTTGGCCAGGCCGTTCTCGTAGATCCTTTCGAGGTGACCTGTGCTGTGATAAACGTGCAATTCGTAGGCAGTCTGGCGAACCAGATCCGCCAGTAGATTTATGCTTTCCATGCACTCCTTCCCTGTTATTTCATGCTATGCGCGCTTTGTGTTGCGTCCGGTCTTATTCGCCAATCCATCTACAGACGCGTTGAGCCTCAAGCCACCGCCGATTTGGGCGATGCTCTCGCCATTCAACTCTATGCACCTTTGTGTTGCGTCCTACGCTTAATTTCTAGCCAGGCATATCATTTCGCGGTGGGCATATCGAAATGCGCGGATGAACGTTCTGCTGCAGCCCACCGAGCTGTCACGGTCTTCGTGCGAGTGTAGAAGCGGACTCCATCAGGTCCATGAACATGAAGATCGCCGAAGAGCGATCGTTTCCAGCCGCCGAAGCTATGGAACGCCATCGGCACGGGAATCGGAACATTCACTCCCACCATACCCACGTGAACATCGTGAGCAAACCTGCGAGCCGCTTCGCCGCTCGCAGTAAAGATCGAGGTGCCATTACCATACTCGTGTGCGTTGATCAGCGCGATCGCTGAACTCAAATCCGGCACGCGCACGACGCACAGCACAGGCCCGAAGATTTCCTCGCGATAGATTTTCATCGAGGAAGTCACATGATCGAACAATGTGGCGCCCAAGAAGAATCCAGGATCTTGTGCAACCGGATCATTGCGTCCATCGACGATGATCGACGCGCCTTCTGCGACGCCGAGATCGATGTAATAAATGACTCGTTCACGGTGTTCACGCGTGATCAGCGGACCGAGATCCACGCCAGTCTGATCGCCCGCGCCGATTTTCAAGCGTTCGATATTTGAACTGAGCTCTGCGACCAATCTGTCTGCGACATCGCCTACGGCGACGGCAATCGAGATAGCCATGCAGCGCTCTCCGGCGGATCCATAAGCGGCGCCGATGAGCGCTTGCGCAGCCGCATTCACGTCGGCATCCGGCATCACGACCAGATGATTCTTCGCGCCGCCGAGCGCCTGAACGCGCTTGCCAAATCTCGCCGCTGTTTCGTACACGTGCGTGGCCACTTTCGTGGAGCCGACGAAACTCACCGCCGACACATCCGGATGCTGTAGCAGCGCATTGACGGCTTCTTGATCGCCTTGAACGACGTTGAATACGCCGGCAGGCAACCCGGCCTCGCTAAGCAAATCGGCAAGCCTCAACGCACACGATGGATCGCGCTCGGACGGTTTGAGAACGAACGTGTTACCGCACGCGATCGCGATCGGGAACATCCACATCGGAACCATGGCGGGAAAATTGAACGGCGTAATCCCTACGCATACGCCAAGCGGCTGGCGCATCGACCAAGAATCGATGTCGCGAGACACATCATTCGAGTACTCGCCCTTCAACAACTGCGGCATGCCGCATGCAAACTCCACGACTTCGATCCCGCGTGTCACCTCACCGCGGGCATCCGAGAATGTTTTGCCATGCTCGCGCGTGATGACACGCGCCAACTGGTCCAAGTGTTCGTCCAACAATGACTTGAACTTGAACATCACTCGCGCGCGATGCAGCACCGGAACTTGGGACCACATTTGGAACGCGGCCGATGCCGCCTTCACCGCCCCATCCACGTCATTGCGGCTCGCTAGTAGCACCTCATCGATCTGCTCGCCGGTTGCAGGATTGAACACACGAGCACTGCGTTGTGAATCGCCGCGTGTACGTGCGCCGTCGATGAAGTGTTCAATCGGCATGGCTCGCTCCGTTGTGCTGTGTACTGTGCATCGAGAAGGTGTGCGCACGCATCGAGACTGCCTTGACCAGCACCCATACAGGCAGCCCAGGTCGAAGCTTCAAGTCGTTCGTCGCCGCGACTGTGACGCGCGCCATGACTTCGGCTCGACCGATATCCACTCTCACCAAATCCGTTTCATCGTCATCGCGAGAAACATCGACAACGCGACCTTGGATCACGTTACGAACGCTCAGTCCGCGCGGCGGTTCGATTGCAAGAATCAAATCGCGCGCAAGGAGTTGGACTCGCACGCGAGCACCCGTGCGTGCGTGCGGCCGGCTGACACTAAGTCGCGCATCGCCCACGCGGGCCGTCGCAAGGCCGCGCGGATCGGTCGATTCGATTTCACCGCTGAGCACGGCGCCGACTGCATCCGATCCGACGATCTGTCGCAGTTTCGGCTCGAGGCTCATCGCACCTAAGCCACCTTGTGCCGCAACACTTCCGCGTTCGAGCAAGACAACATGGTCCGCCAGCCGCATGACCTCATCGAAGTCATGGCTCACATAAATGATGGGCACTGCAAACTCATCGCGAAGCCGTTCCAAGTAAGGCAACACTTCATTTCGACGCGCCGCATCGAGCGAAGCTAGCGGTTCATCCAAAATCAGGAGCCGAGGCCGGGCAAGTAGCGCTCGCCCGAGCGCCACGCGCTGTCGCTCGCCTCCAGAGAGCTCATGAACGCGTCTGTGCAAGAGACTCTGTAGTCCAAGTAGATGCACAACGTGCTCCCAATGACCTGCCTGTTGCTTGGAAGTTGCCCGCCGCTGACCGTAACGAAGATTGCTCGCGACATTCAGGTGCGGAAACAAACGCGCGTCTTGAAACACGTATCCGATGCGTCGCTGCTCTGGCCGAATGAAACGCCGCGACGGCGTGTCCTCATAGATCGTGTCGTCGATGGCAATGCGTCCGTGCGTTGGCCGCAGCAATCCCGCGACGATGTGAGCCAGCGTCGTCTTGCCTGAACCGGACCGTCCGAACAGCGCCAGCACACCGCTCGAAGGCGCCCGAATGTCCACATCCAACTGAAACTCGCCGCGTTGCAGGTGAGCCTTGATTTCAAACATGTTGGTCATCCTCTGCCCAACACGCGGCGCACATATCGCGCAATGAATTCAGAGACGAGCAGCCCACCCAAACCAAGTACAAATGAGATCGATGCAAGCCGCGCCGCCAACGCATCGCCATCAGGCGATTGCAGCGCCGTGTATAGCGCAAGCGGCAACGTTCGCGTCTCGCCCGGCACGTTCGAGACGAAGGTGATCACCGCGCCGAACTCACCCAACCCCGCAGCAAACGCCGTGACCGCTCCGGCGACAATGCCTGGCACCATCAATGGCAAGGTGATACTGAAGAAGCGATCCCATGGGCCGGCACCCAGCGTGCACGCGGCGTCTTCCAAACCTCGGTCGATGCCTTCAAGCGAAATGCGAATCGCGCGCACCAATAGCGGGAACGTCATCACCGCCGTCGCGAGTGCGGCGCCCGCCGAGGAAAACACCAACCGCACACCGAAGTGCGCATCGAGCCACGCGCCGATGGGACCTCGGACTCCGAACAGAAGCAGCAAGACATAACCCACCACGACGGGCGGCAATACGAGCGGTAGATGCACGCACGCATCGAGAATGAATCGAATCGGCCCCCGCCCGCGCGCGATCAACCAGGCAATTGCAATGGCGGCTGGCAAGCTGAACAGCACGCTCCTGAGCGCAATCCCAAGGCTTAAACGAAGGGCCTCCAGCTCTGCGGGGGTGAGAGTTAGCATCGGCATCAATGATGCCGGGTGAATACCTGCCTGTCGCCGTTTTCAGCATAGCCAACGAACGGAGGCCGCCGTAAGATGCCGCTCGCGACGGTTCACGAATCGTCGCAGCGCACGGTCGCCGCCGCGTTCAGCTCAGGTTCCGTGTCCGAGCATCAATATCAAACGAGTTTCGCTAGGGGTTTCGCATGAGCAAACGAATGATTGGCGGATTTGTCGTAGCAGGCCTGCTGCTTGCCGGCGCCGCACAGGCTGATTGTGTTTATCCGAAGGCGCCCGCTAACAGCCCGGACGGTCGCACGGCGACGAAGGACGAGATGGTTGCCGGCATGAGAGCCGTCAAGGAATACAACGCAGCGGTAGCGGCTTATCAAAACTGCTTGGACCAAGAATCCAACGCACGCGTCGAAGCCTTGGGACCGAGCGCGACAAAAGAGCAGGTCGAGCAGATCAAAGCGATTTATCAGAAGCGAATGGACGCCGCGGCTCAAGAGCTCGAATCGAACGCTGCGCTCTTCAACGAGCAGGTCAAGGTGTTCAAGGCGCGCGATAAGGGCTAATTGCCGCACCGGATGTCGAGTGACCAGGGCAGCGGGCCGCAAGTCCGCTGCCCTTTTTTATTGCTGAAGATCCACCCCGGTTGAGGCCCGCGGCTGACCGGACATAACGCCATCCCTGCGGTCGCGTTATGCCAACCATGTTTCGGTTTTAGGGTTCGTCGCACTTATGTGAAATGCGATCGCTCAAGTCTCGTGGTCGAGGGCCGATGAACGCCCCAGAAGATATCTCCGCTGCTTCATTGCAGAAGCTCATGACCACTGGGATCCGTTATGAAGAAAAGACTATTGCTCGCTTCTGTCCTAATGGGCATGGCCCTAACTGCACAGGCCGAATGCCCGTTTCCTAAACCTCCCTCCACCATCCCCGACGGGAAGACGGCCAGTGAGCCGGACATGATCGCGGCAATGAAGGAGTTCAAAGCGTATAACGAGGAAGTCCAGGGCTTTGCGAAGTGCTTGGATGAGGAGTCGAACGACCCTGCCTTATCGCCGCCGCAAAAGATGCAGCTCAAAACGCTGCAGAAAAAGAAGCAAGACGCCGCCATGAAGGAGCTGCAGGAGAAGGCTGCCGCCTTCAACGAGCAGGTTCGGGTCTTCAAGTCCCGCTCAGGCTAATGCCCCATGCGGCACGCCTATGGCTGATGCCGCTCAGAAATGACACACTGAAAACGCCCATCGACCGATGGGCGTTTTGCTTTTTGTCGTCATGATCACTCCGGCCGAAGCAGAAGCCGCCATTCGTGCCCGCGCGGCTGCACTGCGCACTGAAATCCGACCGCTCCACCGGCTCAACCACGCGACCTTGCATGAGCCCATCGTGGCCGCACGCGACCAACCGCCTTTCGACCGGGTGACTATGGACGGATTCGCGTTCGACTCGAAAATCGCAGCCCAAGCTCGCCGCGAATTCGCCGTCGCCGGGACACAAGCAGCGGGCGCAGCACCGCTTCAGCTCACCTCCCCCGCTGACTGCATCGAAGTCATGACGGGAGCGATGCTGCCGAAGGGATGCGACTGTGTGGTGCCGATCGAGAAGACGATCCGCAGCAACGATTTCGTCCGGTTGACGGATGAGGTGCGGCTTGAACCGCTCGCAAACATTCATCCGCGCGGCTCGGATGTGCGAACCGGCGAGCGCCTCCTCGAACCGGGAACACGATTGGGGCCCGCCGAAATCGCCGTCATCGCGTCCAATGGACAACCTGAGGCACGCGTCAGTGCCGAACCTCGAATCACGGTCATTTCCACTGGTGATGAGCTCGTCGAGCCCGGCCATCCGATCACCGAGTGGCAGATCTTTCGATCCAACGCATTCGCAGTACTCGCCGCCCTGCAGCGACGCGGCTTTTCGAACTTGAATCAAGACCACCTGCCAGATGATCTGCCGACGCTGCGACGGCGATTGCAGGTGCACCTCGAATCATCCGACGTTTTGATCTTGAGTGGCGGCGTCTCAATGGGCCGATTCGACTACGTGCCGCAAGTGCTGCAGGAACTCGGAATCGAGACGGTATTTCACAAGGTTGCACAACGACCGGGGAAGCCGTTCTGGTTCGGCGTGGGCGCAGGCAAGAGTGTTTACGCTCTGCCCGGCAACCCTGTCTCCACACTCACCTGTTTGGTCCGGTACGTGTTCGCAGGATTGGATGCGGCTCGGGGTGCGCCCGCGCGCCCGCCGGAGCAACTTCGCATTGCGCACGATTTTGAAGTCAAACCGGCGCTCGCGCTGTTTGTGCCGGCGATCGTCTTATTCGAAGGCGGCGCGCGCGCGGCGCGACTCACTCCGACTCGCGGATCGGGCGATTTCGTCTCATTGCTCGGCACCGATGGCTTCGTCGAACTTCCGCCCGGACCCGCCTGTCTCAATGCAGGCAAGGACGTTCCTTACTATTCCTGGTAGGAATATCGTGCAGAAGCGTTGACCATGTGCCTTCGCACGCACTGGGTAGGTGCACCGACGGGCGCAGGGGACTCGTGCCGAATTGCGCCTTTTTCGGATCGCTCACACGGTGTAACGTGGCCCCGGAGTTTTTCCTTCAGCACCCCGCATGTCTTCCGGCGACATCATCCCTTTGAACATCACTTCGCGCCCGCACGACGCGTTAGGTCGTCCTTTGCACGATCTGCGTATCTCTGTGATGGATCGGTGCAACTTCCGTTGCCCCTACTGCATGCCGCGCGAGACGTTTCACGAGAACTATCGCTTCTTGAAGTCGAGCGAGCGCCTGTCCTTCGAAGAAATCACGCGGCTCACTCGCCTCTTCGTGCAGCTCGGTGTGCGTAAGCTTCGTTTAACCGGCGGCGAACCGCTGTTGCGGCCCAACCTTTCCGAACTCGTGGGCGAACTCACGGCGTTGGAAGGCGTGGAGGATGTTGCACTCACCACGAATGGTGTGCTGCTTGCACAGCATGCAGCAGAACTCAAGGCAAACGGACTGCACCGCATCACCGTCAGCCTCGACACGCTCGACGCCGACATCTTCAAACAGATGTCAGGCGGATTTGCCGAATTGCAGGGCGTATTGGATGGCTTGCAGTCCTCGGTTGCAGCCGGACTCACGCCGATCAAAATCAATTGTGTGGTGGAACGCGGATTGAACGATCACACCATATTGGATTTGCTGGAGCGCTTCCGCGGCACCGGCATCATCGTGCGTTTCATCGAATACATGGATGTCGGCAATCGAAATTCCTGGCGCATGGATCGAGTGGTGGCGTCTCGAGAACTACTGGAGAGAATCGCGGCACGATGGCCAGTGCACGCTGTTCAAGAAAATTACCGGGGCGAGGTCGCCGAACGATATGCGTTCGATGACGGACAAGGCGAGATTGGCTTCATCTCTTCGGTGACCAATCCATTTTGCGGCGATTGCACCCGTGCGCGACTGTCCTCGGAAGGTGTCTTTTACACGTGCCTGTTTGCATCTTCCGGGGTCGACTTGCGTGCACCGCTGCGCTCCGGTGCGAGCGACGAAGAGTTGCTGAAGACGATCGCCGAGACGTGGTCACGCCGCTCAGATCGCTACAGCGAGCTGCGTGGATCCGAATCGGCGATCGAACATCCATTGCGAAAAATCGAAATGTATTACATCGGCGGGTAGCTCATGACGCTGTCACACATCGATGAGAATGCGCGTCCTACGATGGTTGACGTGAGCGCGAAGCAAGTCACTCGCCGCACAGCGACGGCGGAATCTCGCGTTCAATTTCCGCAGGAGGTCGCCGCGGAACTCGCTCGCAGGGACTTCAACACGTCGAAAGGCCCCGTCTTTCAAACCGCCATCATCGCCGGCACGATGGCAGCGAAGCGTACGCATGAACTCATCCCTTTCTGCCATCCGCTCGGCATCGAGAGCTGCAAGATCCATATCGACATGCAGGCCAGCGAAGCGATCGTTCGTTGCACGGTCGCGGTCACCCACAAGACCGGCGTCGAGATGGAAGCACTCACCGGCGCGAGCGTCGCGGCACTCACGATCTACGACATGTGCAAAGCGTTGTCGCATGAGATCGCGATTACACACACTCGGCTCGTCGAGAAAACCGGCGGTCGCAGTGGCGACATCAAATTAGACTGAAGATTCATGACCAGCATCCCATTATTCGGATTGATCCTCGCGGGCGGCGCAAGCACTCGCATGCAACGCGATAAAGCCGCGTTGACCTACCACGGTCGCACCCAACTCGAATGGGCGTTCGAGTTACTGGCACCGCTGTGCGGCGAAACCTTTGTGTCCGTGCGAGATGCACAACGCACCGACCCGGTACGAAGCCGATTCCCGCTGCTCGTCGATGGCGCTTTTGGCGAAGGCCCCATCGCCGGGATCTGCACTGCGCTAACGAGTTATTCGAACATTGCGTGGCTGGTCCTGGCGTGCGATCTGCCCTTTCTGACTGCGAACACACTCAAGCATTTGATCGCACGTCGCGATCCATCGCGCATCGCAACGGCTTATCGAAGTCAACACGATGGCCTGCCCGAACCGCTGTGCGCCATCTGGGAGCCGCACGCGCGAGATGCGGTCCTTGCACACATCACGTCCGGCAAACACTGTCCGCGTAAGCTCTTGATCAACTCGAACGCCGCGCTAATTGATGTTCCTGAGGCGAATGCGCTGGACAACGTGAATACGCCCGACGAAGTCAGCGCTGCCACGGCTATGCTGTCCGGCCGCTCACTCGCAACTGGCGAACCGAAATCCATTCGGGTGCAGTATTTTGCGGTGCTGCGAGAACAGGCAGGACGTCGCGAAGAGCAAATGCAAACACGCGCGCAGACCGCCGCCGATTTGTACGCTGAACTCAAGCAGCGCTATGGATTTCAGTTGTCGCCGACGCAACTCAAAGTCGCGCTGAACAATGAGTTCAGCGATTGGCAAACACCGCTCCAGCAAGGCGATGCCGTCGTCTTCATTCCTCCGGTGGCCGGCGGATGAAGACGTTCTCGTTTAGCTCATCCGCGCTCACGCCCGATGTATATCGCCGTTCGCTGGAAGATCCTGCAGCGGGTGGATATGCGTCGTTCGAAGGTTGGGTGCGCAATCACAACGAAGGTCACGCGGTTACGCATTTGGAGTACGAAGGGTTCGAAGCGCTCGCTAACAAAGAAGGCGAACGCATCGTTCGCGAAGCGATTGCGAAATACGGCGTCATCAACGCTGCGTGCGTGCATCGCGTTGGCGATCTTGCCATCGGCGACTTAGCCGTATGGGTCGGCGTGAGCTCACGCCATCGCGCCGAAGCCTTCGCTGCGTGCCGCTACATCATCGATGAAGTGAAACATCGCGTTCCGATCTGGAAGAAGGAACACTATGAGAATGGCGATTCAGGGTGGGTCAATTGCGAGCGCTGCGCGTCGCATTCTCATGAGCATAGCCATGAGAGTCATGATTGAAGAACGAAGAGAAGTTAGCCGCAGAGAACGCAAAAAGAACACGAGACAGTGAGAGCGAGAAGAATTCGGGTGCATCCTTGCGCACCAGGATGTGCCGGTAATCTGTATCGATGACCTGCACCAGTTCACGCGCATAGCGCTTTCACTTCATCACCTCATCACTGTGTCTATCTTTGTGATCCTTGTGTTACGTCCTAACTTCCTCAGCGCAGCTGCACATGGATCACCAAATCAATGCGTCGATTGCGAGCGCGGCCTTCGGGCGTTTCATTCGTCGCGACAGGGCGGGCTTCGCCATAGCCGATCGAGCTGATCTTCTCCGGATTTATTCCGAAATTGCTCACCAGATAAGACTTCACCGAATCGGCGCGATCCTGAGAGAGAATCAGGTTCGCTGAATCGCTGCCATTTGCATCGGTGTGGCCTTCCACGGAGATCGATGCATCCGGGAATAGCTGTAGGGCATCGCGCACCTTCTGCATCAACGCCGCATTCGAGCCATCGACGGTGCTCTTTCCCGGCGGGAACTTGATCCCGAGCAGCGAGATCACGACATCGTCGCCCTGACGTAGCACTCGGGCTTCATCCGGCGTAAACGAACTTTCGATCGTCGCTGCATTCACGCGAACGCGTTCCTGTGCATCGACTCGTCGCTGGAGGGCAATGCGTTCCTCCGATACGCCACCCAGCCGCGCATCCATTTTTTCGAGTTGCGCTTTGAGCGCTGCGAGCTGTTGATCGCGATCCTCGCGATCGGTCTTCAAGCGTCGAATTTCATCCTGCTGCTGGCGGACGTGCTCTTCGATCTCTTGCAATGCAGGCTCAAAGCCCTGATCGAAGCGAACCGACAGTTCCATATTCTTTGCCATCCGCTTCAACGGCTCTTCCCACGCAAGGATCATCGCCTCGAACCCCGCCTTGTCATCCTTCTCCGCCTCGTTCGCAGTGCTGATGAGTTTCGCGAGATACGCTGCATGACGCGCTTCGTAGCGAGCTTGTGCCGCCAAATTGCGGGCGGTGGTCAAGTCATAGCGATTGCGTTGCACTTCCTGCTCGGCTTGCGCGAGATATCGTTTGGCGGCATCCAACGAACGCGGTGCGATCTTCCCCACTTTCGCTGCATCGTCCTCCGCAATGGCGGACCGCGCCTCGTCGAGCACGCTCGCCTTGATTGCGATCAACTCAGCATCTCGCAACAGCACTTCCGCCTCGGCCGCCTTCTTCTGCGCGTTACGAATGTCCGATTGCTCGTTTTGCAGCATCGCATCGTTGAAGCGTTGTGCGGCTTTCGCCCAAGCCTCCGGCGCAAGTTTCGGAGCGTTCGCCTTCAAGGCGTCGTCGCGGGCACTAATCGTGGAAGGCACCAACTGACGTGCTGCGCTCGCTGCTTCCTGGGCGCGCTGCAATGCTGCCTCGCCTTCGTTGACGCGCGCGCGGATCTTATCCATGGCCTTGCCCTTCTCGGCATCGCGAGAAGCGCTTTGGAATGCTTCAACAGCGCGGGTGAAATTCTTGGGCGAGAGAACGTTGACCTGCTGCGCTTTGGCTTGCTCGAGGTCTGACGCAAGCGCGCTGACGGGGGAAGTGTCTGCCGCACCGCAAATCTGCGCGAACAAAAGACCAGTCATCGCAACTGCGCGGCGCCAATGCGTCATACACACCTTCAACTTGAGTCGCAGGGAAGACGTCGTGTTCAAGGACGGGTCTGACCCGATCCCCGCACGACATACTTATAACTGGTGAGCTGCTCGACCCCGACCGGACCGCGCGCATGAAATTTGTCGGTGCTGATGCCGATCTCCGCACCCATGCCGAATTCTCCGCCGTCGGCGAATTGGGTGGATGCGTTGTGAAGCACGATCGCGCTATCGACCTGAGCGAGAAAACGCTCCGCTGCCTTCGCATCGGACGTGACGATCGAGTCCGTATGCGCAGACCCATACTGATCGATGTGCGCGATGGCCTCGTCGACACCGTTCACTGTTTTTGCTGCGACAATCGCATCGAGATATTCGGTGTACCAATCCGCTTCTGTGGCCGCGGTCACCCGTGGGTCTACGCGTTGAACGGATTCATCGCCTCGTACCGCACAGCCGGCATCGAGGAGTGTCTTGACGACCTGCGCAGTGCCCGCGAAGTTGCGATCGAACAGAACCGTCTCCGCAGCACCACAGATACCGGTGCGGCGCATCTTTGCGTTGAGGACAACGTTCTTCGCCATGTCGAGGTCGGCACCGGAGTGCACGTACACATGGCAGTTCCCTTCGAGATGGCCGATCACAGGAACGCGAGCTTCGCGCTGGACGCGCTCCACCAAGCTCTTACCCCCACGTGGCACCACGACGTCGATGAAATCCGTCATGCCGGCCAGCATGTGACCGACCGCGGCACGATCCGTCGTGGGTACGATCTGGATTGCGGCTTCGGGTAAGTTGGCTGCACGAAGACCTTCGACCAGGCAACTGTGAATGGCACGGCTTGAGTGACTGCTTTCCGAGCCGCCGCGCAGAATCACTGCGTTGCCGGACTTCAAACAGAGCGCACCGGCGTCGGCTGTGACGTTGGGCCTGCTCTCATAAATGATTCCAACCACGCCGAGCGGAACGCGGACACGCTGAATGCGCAGTCCGTTCGGCCGCGTCCATTCGGCGATCACGGTGCCGATGGGATCGGCGAGCGCGATCACCTCTTCGATGCCGCGCGCCATGGATTCGATGCGTTTGTCGTCGAGCATCAAGCGATCGAGCAACGCGCCGCTCAAGTTGCGAGCCCGCGCTTGCTCCATGTCCGTGCGATTTGCCTCGAGGATTTCCGTCTTCCGATCGCGGATTGCTCTCGCCGCTGCAGCCAACGCCTGATTTTTCGCCTCGGCGGTGGCCTGAGCCAGCACTCGCGCGGCGTTCACGGCCGCACGCCCCAAGGCGTTCATCTGTGTTGCGATTTCGTTGAGTTCAGAGGTGGCGGCGTTCATCGCGTCATTCTACCGGCGGGTCGGCCTCAGTAAAGGATAGGACTCTTTCGCGAATCTCTTTGCGAGACGAGTTGTTGGAACACACCTTGAGCGCAGTGCGTCCTTCAGCATCGAAGCGCCAGCTCGCTTCCTCGAACGGAGACCATCATGCTGAACGAACCGCAGTCCGCGTCATATCAGAAAGCGCTCGGAACCGTGTTGCTGGTCGGTGCAGTCGCTATATTGGCGGCTCCTGCAGCGCGGCGCATGTATCGACGGTGGCGCTTGCGCCATCCGGAGGCGAGAACGGAACAAGCGATCGACGATCAGCTCATGGACACGTTCCCGGCCAGCGATCCGGTAGCGCCGCGTTATGTCGACATCCCGGTAAATCGCCGTTAGTACCGGTGTCGAAAACACCTCAACTCAGCAGGCTGTAAATGTTGCAGCTCGCCACTTAACAAGAGGTGAATACGAGGTCGTCGCGGTGGACCAGCTCGTCGCGACCTCGATAACCCAGGATGGATTCGATCTCGGCAGATTGGCGCCCCTTGAGTCGCTCGGCGTCGGTACTGGAGTACGCCGCGAGGCCGCGCGCTAACTCCTGACCTTCCGAATCGCGGATGACGACGGCATCGCCGCGCTGAAACTCGCCCTGGACGGCGGTCACCCCTGCCGGCAATAGACTTTTGCCCGCGCGTAATGCCGTCGCCGCACCCCCATCCACAGTGAGCTCGCCCGCGGGTTTGAGCGTTCCGGCAATCCATTGCTTGCGAACCGTCGCAGGCGTCGCACTGGGATAGAACCAGGTGCAGCGTGCGCCGTCTTCGATGCGCTTGACTGGGTGCAACTCCCGTCCCAATGAAACGCACATGTGGCAGCCGGCATTCACCGCAATGCGTGCCGCGGCAATTTTCGTCGCCATTCCGCCCGAACCCACGTCAGAAGAAACTCCGCCGGCCATGCGCTCGATGTCGGGCGTGATCGAACGGACCTCAGGGATGAACTCGGCTGTCTGATCGCGAGTGGGGTCCGCTGTGTATAGACCATCCACATCGGACAGCAACAACAGGCAATCGGCGCTGATCATCTGCGCAACGCGGGCGGCGAGCCGATCGTTATCGCCATAGCGAATCTCGGCGGTCGCGACCGTATCGTTTTCGTTGATGACCGGGATCGCCCCGAGGCGCAGCAACGTGCCCAAAGTATTACGGGCATTTAGATAACGCCGACGTTCCTCAGTATCGCCAAACGTGAGCAGGATCTGGGCGACACCCAAACCGTACTGCTCCAGCACCTCCTTCCAAGCGTGCGCGAGACTGATCTGACCCACGGCCGCCGCGGCCTGGCTTTCATCCAGCTTCAACTTTCCTGTCGGCAAACCAAGATGCCGCCGTCCCAATGCAATCGCACCGGAGGACACCAGCAACACCTCTTGCCCGCGTTGGCGCAGGCGCGAGATGTCGCTCGCCAAGGTCTCAAGCCACGTCCGATTGAGACGGCCGGTGGCGCTTTCGACCAGCAAAGCTGAGCCCACTTTGATGACAACACGGCGCGCCTCAAACAGCGGCTTCGCGGCGGGGGTGGACTGCTGAGCGGTCATGGGATTCGAACCAAGGAACTCTTATGAGCAAGAAGACTTTATGCGCTGCCCAGGAAATCTATGAGCCGTGACCGCAACTGCTGCGACGAGCCTGTTTCAGGTTTGCCGGATCGCTACGGAAGGTGACGGAAGTAGATCACTCGAAGCCTCACAAGGCGCAGATCGTTCGCATTCAGCATGTGCTGATGCGTCTTTTGTGCGCGTGCGGCGGCGAACGTGGGCAGCGAGTTTAGCAGATGCGTGCGAACGCTCCTTGTCGCTGCTATGCCTTGCAACATCGCTATACGAGTGAGTTGCCTGGTGCACAGCGAGCCCCTAATATCCTGCCGCCGGTCGCAGACCGGTCATCGTCGCTGAGGTGTCGCGTGGGAAGAGATTACGATCCAGTTCAAGGCAAGTGGTACCAGGATCTCGAAGAGAACGAGATCTTCCAGGTGCTCTCCGTCGACCCCGACGAAGAGATCATTGAACTGCAGTACGAGAACGGCGACATCGAAGAGATCGATCTGGATACCTGGCATGAGCTCGATCTGGAGCACGCCGAAGAACCCGAGGGTTGGGCCAGCGACGACGAAGACGAAGAGGACGATGAAGACCTCGAAGAAGACGACGAGGACGATGACTGGGACGAGGACGAAGACGACGACTGGGACGACGACGACGAAGATCTCGACGACGACGACGATTACGGCGATCGCGACGAGTAACTGACCTCACCAATTCCGAACACCGATGCACCGGCTGAGTCGCTAAGATTCGGCCGGTGCATTTTTTTTGAGCGATCGAAAAGCTCCGCCGCCAGCCATGAACCCGCTTCGCCTCGCATTGGTCGCCTCTGTGGCCGGCGTTTCGCTGTGGGGGCTGTTTTCGCTCCTCGATAACCTCCGCAAACCTGAGCTGCTACGCACGCAGAAGGTGATCGTCATCAAGGGCTGCGAGCCCATGGAGTCGGACGAAGCGCAACGCCTCTGTCCACACCTGCAGTGCGAGAAGGCCCTGCTCGATTCGAAGTCGGTCGCACGGTCCGCTCGGTTCCAAATCACCGTCGATCGCAAGGGGGCCACCATGCAGCTCGTCGGCGGAATGGTTGGAGGCAGCACCGGCGCCAGCTCGTTCGCCTGCCTCATCGACAATCGGAAGGTGGTCAGTGCGCGTCTTCTGGATTCGGCCGAGCTCGAGACCTTGGCGGCCCAGGACGGCGACTGGTCTCTTTAGGCGACTGGTTCGACTAGCAGATATTTGCGAGCATCCCGCCATGCCAATCAGCGCAAACAGCATTGCCACCTTTCGCAGCATCGTGGGAGCGGATGGCATCCTCGAATCGCCCGCCGACATCGAGCCCTTCCTAGTTGATCATCGCAAGCTCTATCGCGGTTCGACCCCTTGCGTGCTGCGTCCCAGTAGCACCGCGCAGGTCTCGAAGATTCTCGCGCACTGCCATGAACACCGAATCGGCGTGGTGCCCGTCGGCGGGAACACCAGTTACTGCGGAGGGGCCACGCCCAGCAGCGATGGCAATCAAGTCGTCGTTTCGCTTGGCAGGATGCGCAAGGTTCGCGCGTTAGATCCCTTCAACTACACGATGACGCTCGAGGCAGGTTGCGTGCTCGCGGAAGCTCAGGAAGCGGCGGCTTCGGTCGAACGGTTGTTCCCGCTGAGTCTTGGGTCAGAAGGCTCTTGCCAAATCGGCGGCAATCTTTCGACGAACGCCGGGGGCACCGCCGTGCTTCGCTACGGGATGATGCGTGATTTGATCTTAGGCCTTGAGGTCGTACTCCCCGATGGCCGCGTTCTGGAGTCGCTAAGTGGCCTGCGCAAGGACAACACCGGCTA
>JAEWBG010000096.1 GCA_023391335.1 Pseudomonadota bacterium
GCGCGCGTAGCTCAGCGGTAGAGCACTACCTTGACATGGTAGGGGTCACAGGTTCGATCCCTGTCGCGCGCACCAATGCTGCCGAAGCGGTTAGCGGTTTGCGGATAGCGGTTAATTAAGAAGCCAGTCGTACCGGCAATCGCGAATATATTCCGTCGACCTGCCGATTTCGGTCGGGGAATTTGTTTCTAATCGCGTCCGCTTCGTCTCATGCCAGTCATCACACTGCCCGACGGCAGCCAACGCACATATCCGAATCCGGTGACGGTTGGCCAGGTTGCATCCGACATCGGTCCGGGTCTCGCCAAAGTCACGCTCGCCGGCAAGCTCGACGGCAAGCTGATGGATGCGTGCGACACGATCGAGCACGACGGCAACCTACAAATCATCACGCCCAAGGACGAGGAAGGTCTTGAGATCATCCGTCACTCCTTTGCGCACTTGATGGGTCATGCCGTCAAGCAACTGTATCCGACCGCGAAGATGGTGATCGGTCCGGTCATCGAAGACGGCTTTTACTACGACATCGCATACGAGCGGTCGTTTACACCCGAAGATTTGCAGGCGATCGAGAATCGCATGCGTGAATTGATCATGAAGGATTACAACGTGATCAAGCGCATGACGCCCCGCGAGGAGGTCATTCAGACGTTCAAACAGCGCGGCGAGGACTACAAGCTGCGTCTGATCGATGACATGCCCGATGAGAAGGCGATGGGCCTCTATCACCACGAGGAGTACGTCGACATGTGCCGCGGACCGCACGTGCCGAATACTCGATTCCTACGCGCGTTCAAGCTCACGAAGATCTCCGGTGCCTATTGGCGCGGTGACTCTCGCAATGAAATGCTGCAGCGGATCTATGGGACAGCGTGGGCGGACGAGAAAAGCCTCAAGGCATATTTGACCCGCCTGGAGGAAGCCGAGAAGCGGGACCATCGCAAAGTCGGCAAAGCGCTCGATCTGTTCCACATGCAGGAAGAAGCACCGGGAATGGTGTTCTGGCATGAGCGCGGCTGGAGTCTCTATCAGACCATTCAGCAGTACATGAGCGACCTGTGGCGCCAGAACGGTTATCGCGAGATCCGTACGCCGCAGCTTGTCGATAGCACGCTGTGGCAGAAGTCGGGGCACTGGGCGAACTTTCGCGAGGACATGTTCATCACCGAGTCCGAGAAGCGCGTGTTCGCCGTGAAGCCCATGAATTGCCCCTGTCACATCCAGGTCTACAACCAAGGGGTGAAGAGCTATCGCGATCTACCCCTGCGCTTGGCTGAGTTCGGATCCTGTCATCGTAACGAGGCGTCTGGGGCGCTCCACGGACTGATGCGTGTTCGAGGATTCGTGCAGGACGACGCTCATATCTTCTGTACCGAGGATCAAATCGAAGCCGAAGCAACGGCCTTCATCGATTTGCTGCACAAGGTATACGATGACTTTGGATTCAAGGACATAAGCTACAAACTTGCGACACGGCCTGCGAATCGCATCGGCTCAGATGAGCTCTGGGACAAGGCTGAGCAGGCGCTCGCTCGAGCACTCGATGCCCACAAGCTGCCATGGAAAGAAAAGCCAGGGGAGGGAGCCTTTTACGGGCCAAAGATCGAGTTCACCTTGAAGGACTCCATTGGCCGTCTCTGGCAGTGCGGCACGCTCCAAGTCGATCCTTCGATGCCGGGCCGTTTGGATGCGCACTACGTCGCGGCGGATGGGTCCAAGCAGGTGCCCATCATGTTGCACCGTGCGATCTTCGGTTCGTTGGAGCGGTTCATCGGAATTCTGATCGAAGAGCACGCTGGCGCTTTCCCAACTTGGCTTGCGCCAGTTCAAGCGGTGCTCCTCAACATCACCGAAAAACAAGCTGACTACGTGCGTGAGGTCACTGAAACCCTGAAAAATCAGGGGCTTCGAGTCGAATCAGACTTGCGCAATGAAAAGGTCGGCTTTAAGATTCGCGAGCACACGCTGCAACGCGTGCCGTACCTATTGGTAGCCGGCGATCGCGAAGCAGGTTCTCACACTCTGGCCGTGCGCACCCGCAGTGGTAAAGATCTTGGAGCGATGTCTGTCGACTCGCTGATCGAGAAGCTTTCTCACGAAATTGCGAGCCGCGGTCGGACCGTTTTGGAGGTATGACGCATCGCTGCTCCCATTGGCAAGCGCGTTAGGCGCAACGAAGAAATCACGTCACCGCAATTGCGAGTGATTGACGCTGAAGGTCATCAAGTCGGCGTCGTCAGCCGATTCGAAGCACTGCAGATGGCGCAGACCGCCGAGCTGGATCTCGTAGAGGTCTCGCCGATGGCTGAGCCGCCTGTGTGCCGCATCATGGACTTCGGCAAATTCTTGTTCGAGCAGAACAAGAAGGCGCATGCAGCGAAGCGCAAGCAGAAGCAGATTCAGATCAAGGAAGTGAAGTTTCGTCCCGGAACCGAAGAGGGCGACTATCAGGTGAAGTTGCGTAACCTGATTCGATTCCTGGAGGAAGGAGACAAGGCCAAGGTAACCATGCGGTTTCGCGGCCGAGAAATGGCGCATCAAGAAGTCGGTCGTGAACTTCTGGGCCGAGTGCAGCAAGACTTGGCGCCGTACGCGCAAGTCGAGCAGAACCCGCTCATGGAAGGGCGGCAGATGGTCATGATGTTCGGGCCAAAGAAGAAGTGAAGGATCGTGTGAAGTGTAGGGTGTGAGGTGTAGAGAAAGTGGAGCGCGCAAGCGCTTACTCGACACACCGTACACGTGACACATCACACCGCTCGTTTCGGCGAGCAACACAAGTGAGCAACGCACCCAAAATGCGTTGTCCCGCCTGAAAGGACTAAAGCGCGAGCTTTCGTTCCTCAAGGGCTAAACCAAGTAGAGCCAGGAGCTCTTTCATGCCTAAGTTGAAGACCAACCGGGCAGCGGCGAAGCGTTTTCGCAAGACTGCCAACGGATTTAAGCGATCCCAATCGCACCGTCGTCACATCCTCACCAAGAAGCCGAGCAAGCGTAAGCGTCAGCTGCGCAGCCCGAGCATGGTGGCCAAGCAAGATCTAGTGCGCATGGAGCAATTGCTCCCGCACGCGAAGTAAGGAGTGAACGATGGCACGCGTTAAGAGAGGCGTCATCGCTGGCGCCCGTCACAAAAAGATCCTCAAGAAGGCGAAGGGCTATTACAACGCTCGTCGCAAAGTTTTCCGTGCAGCGAAGCAGGCCGTCATCAAGGCGGGCCAATATGCATATCGCGATCGCAAGACGAAGAAGCGCACCATGCGTGCACTTTGGATCACTCGCATCAATGCGGAAGCGCGCGTTCACGGCTTGTCATACAGCAAGCTGATCGCAGGGTTGACCGCAGCGGGTCTTACGATCGACCGCAAGGTGCTCGCGGATATCGCGATGCACGACGCCGCGGCTTTTGCGGTGCTCGCTCAGAAGGCGAAAGACAGCCTGCCTCAAGAAAAGAAGGCTGCTTAAAGATCTATCGAGATCGAGAGCTCGGCATCGCGAAAGCGATCCGGGCTCTTTTTTTGACTGCAAAATCGTGCAAGCGCTTGAGCATGGCGTCGCATCCGATATTCTTTGTGTGAGCTCACTGCATCGGCCTCCCAATGACTCAGTCCGCTAACGATCTTCAACAGCTTCTCGCGAGCGCTCGCGCAGAGATTGCGCAGAGCACGACGATCGAGCAGCTCGAACACGTGCGCGTTCGCCTGCTGGGCAAGAAGGGTGAAATCACCGCGCTGCTCAAGTCACTCGGCGAGATGGCCCCCGACGTTCGCAAAGCCGCGGGCGCCAAGATCAACGATGCGAAAGAAGCGATTACCCAAGCGTTGGATGAGAGACGAGCGGCGCTGGAGGTTGAGAAGCTCGCGCAACAGCTCGCTAGCGAAACTGTCGATGTGACATTGCCTGGTCGTGGCCAGGATATCGGTGGGCTGCATCCGGTTACTCGAGTTCGGCGACGTATCGAACAGATCTTCCGCAACGCCGGATTCACGATCGCAGATGGTCCGGAGATCGAAGACGATTGGCATAACTTCGAAGCGCTGAACATCCCAGCGAATCATCCGGCGCGAGCGATGCACGACACCTTCTACTTCGGCGACGGTCGTCTTCTGCGCACCCATACCTCGCCCGTTCAAGTTCGCGTGATGCAAGAGCAGAAACCGCCGCTGCGCGTCATCGCTCCCGGTCGCGTATATCGGTGCGATTCCGACATGACGCACACGCCGATGTTTCACCAGGTCGAAGGATTGGTGGTGGATGAGGGAATTTCATTTGCGAATCTCAAATCGGTACTGCACGAGTTCATGAAGGCGCTGTTCGAGAAAGACGTGAAGATGCGCCTGCGTCCTTCTTACTTTCCATTCACCGAACCTTCCGCAGAAGTCGACATCTCCTGCGTGTCATGCGGGGGCGCGGGCTGCCGTGTGTGTAAACAAACGGGTTGGGTGGAGGTTGCCGGCTGCGGTGTCGTTCACCCCAACGTCCTGCGTGCGGTCGATATCGATCCCGAGCGCTACACGGGTTACGCATTCGGGATGGGCATCGATCGTTTAACTATGCTGCGCTACAACGTGAACGACATCCGGTTGTACTTCGAGAACGATCTACGGTTCTTGAAGCAGTTTGTATGACTTGGATAGCGGATAGCGGATGGCGGATCGTGAATAGCCAAGCGAGCGCAGCTTGCGCTGATCTGTCGACTGGCAATTTTCGGCCGCGTTCTTCGCTTCACGTCTTGGGTTCGATCTCTTTCTATCCTCTATCCGCCATCCGCTAGTCACTAGGCTTATGAAAATCTCTCTCGACTGGCTGCGCGATTGGGTTGATCCAGGCACGGACGTGCCGGCGCTCGCGCATTCGCTCACGATGGCAGGGCTCGAGATCGAAGGCATTCATCGCGTCAGTCCGCAGTTGAGCGGAGTCGTCGTCGGGGAAGTGCTTTCTGTGGAGAAGCATCCTGATGCCGAGAAGCTGAATGTGTGTCGCGTTTCGACGGGCAGTGAACAACTCCAGATCGTATGTGGAGCGCCCAACGTCCGTGCGGGGATGAAAGCTCCACTTGCTGTTGTCGGCGCGAAGTTGCCTGGTGGTCTTGAGATCAAAAAAGCGAAGCTGCGGGGTGTTGAGTCGTTCGGCATGTTGTGCTCGGCTCGCGAATTAGGAGTGAGCGAAGAGGCGAGTGGCTTGTGGGATTTGCCGAGCGAATTGCGAACCGGAGAAGATTTGGTTCGTGCGCTGAAACTCGATGACACTATCTTCGAAGTGAACCTCACGCCGAATCGTGGCGATTGCATGAGCGTTCTCGGCGTGGCGCGTGAAGTTGCAGCCACGCGCGGTGTTGCACTCTATTCGCCAACGATGCGCGTCGTTAACTCGACAATCACGGACACATTCCCGGTGAAGTTGGAGGGCGGCGCAGGTTGTCCGAAGTTCGTGGGCCGAGTTGTTAGAGGCATTCGTCCGAACACGCCGTCGCCGTTCTGGATGCAAGAGCGGTTGCGTCGGGCTGGACTACGGCCGATCAGCGCGATGGTAGACATCACGAACTACGTGATGCTCGAACTCGGCGCGCCGATGCACGCATATGACTTGTCACGGCTCAAGGGTGGAATCGTGGTGAGGCCTGCGCGCCAGGCAGAGCAATTGAAGTTGCTCGACGGACGCACGATCGATCTGTCCCCTGATGTGCTCGTGGTCGCCGATCAGATGAAAGTGCTCGGCCTCGGCGGCGTGATGGGCGGCGAGGATTCGGGCATTTCTGATTCCACCGTAGACGTCTTCCTCGAAGCAGCAGTGTGGCCGCCAGAGTCCATCGCGAGCCGCAGTCGTCGATTCGGCTTGATCACAGATGCATCGCAGCGATTCGAGCGCGGTGTAGACCCCGAGCTGCAGGAGCGTGCCATTGAACGTGCCACTCAGTTACTCCTGGAGAGTGCGGGCGGGCAGGCTGGTCCGCTAGTGGTCACCCGCACTGACGACGAAATCCGCACCAACGCGCCCGTCACGCTTCGCCATGCGCGCGTCGAACATGTGTTAGGCGTGAACATCGATCAGAAGATCGTCGCCGATCTCCTGTCGCGCCTCAGCATGAAAGTCGAAGGCGCGAACGGCCAATGGCGCATCACCCCGCCATCTTGGCGTTACGACATCCGCATCGAAGAAGATCTGATCGAAGAAGTCGCACGCCTCTTCGGCTTCGACAACATCCCGGAGCGCGAGGCAATTGCGAGCGAGCACATCGCCGATTGGACTGAAACTCAAGTCAGGAAAGAGCGCGCGGCCGATCTGCTGGTGGATCGAGGTTACCAAGAGGCGATCACTTACACGTTCACGGATCCGAAGACTCAACAAGTATTGTGCGGTGAATCGGGTCTTGCGCTCGCGAATCCCATCTCCGCAGAACTCGCAACGATGCGGGTTTCGCTGTGGCCAGGGCTGGTGCAAGCGCTACGCGAGAATCAGCGGCGACAACAACCTCGGGTTCGATTGTTCGAACTCGGTCGTCGCTATGCATCAAGCAACGGCGCCGAGACGGATGTAATCGCGGGTATCGCAGCCGGATCACGTTGGAGCGCTCAGTGGGCCGCCGATTCGGATCGCGTCGATTTCTTCGATGTGAAAGCGGACGTGGAGGCTTTGCTTGGACTGACCGGTGCCTC
The DNA here is from genome assembly GCA_023391335.1 of Pseudomonadota bacterium. GTDB lineage: Bacteria > Pseudomonadota > Gammaproteobacteria > Steroidobacterales > Steroidobacteraceae > Steroidobacter. Next base: position 6,651 of record JAEWBG010000096.1, read on the forward strand.
GCAGTCATTCACGTTCGTGCCCGAGAGGCACCCCGCACTGCATCCGGGTCAGTCCGCAAGAATTCTTCGCGACGGTCGCCCGGTTGGTTGGATCGGGGCATTGCACCCGAGCCATGTTGTGGCGCTCGATTTGACATATCCAGCGATCGTGTTCGAGCTGGAAACAGTTTCCGGTCTCAGGGCTCTCGTCCCGCAGTTCAAAGAGATCTCCAGATACCCTGCGATTCAGCGCGATGTTGCCGTGATCGTCGATGAAGCCGTGCCGGCTGAGGCCCTCAAGAAGGTCGTTCGCACCAGCGCCGGTGCGCTCTTGAAAGACCTACGAGTGCTATCTGTCTATCGCGGGCGACAGTTCGAGAATGACAAGAAAAGCATAGCCTTAGGCCTGCAATTACAGGATACTTCGCGCACGCTGACCGACAACGAAGCAGACAGCGTCGTGGCGCAAGTCATCGAAGAATTGCGCCAACAATTGCACGCCACGATTCGAGATAAGTAGGCATGGCACTGACGAAAGCTGAGATCGCTGAAGCACTCTTCGATCAGCTCGGCCTCAACAAGCGTGAGGCGCGAGAGCTGGTCGATTTGTTCTTCGAAGAATTGCGCGCTTCTCTCGAGAGCGGCGAGCAAGTGAAGTTGTCCGGCTTCGGTAACTTCGATTTGCGGGATAAAAATCAGCGACCCGGCCGCAACCCGAAGACCGGTGAAGAGATTCCGATCAGCGCGCGTCGCGTCGTAACGTTTCGCCCCGGACAAAAACTAAAGGCACGAGTCGAGGCTTATGCTGGAAGCAGGCAATAACAGCGAACTCCCGGCCATTCCGGGAAAGCGCTACTTCACCATCGGTGAGGTGAGCGACTTGTGCGGTGTGAAACCGCATGTGCTGCGTTACTGGGAACAGGAATTTCCACAACTCAAGCCCGTGAAGCGCCGTGGCAATCGACGCTACTACCAGCGCCAAGACGTCCTTGTTATTCGCCAGATTCGCAGTCTTCTCTACGAACAGGGTTTCACCATTGGTGGCGCTCGCAATCGCTTGCAGGGCGATGATGCTCGCGATGATCTCACCCAAGCGCAGCAAGTTGTGCGGCAGGTGAGGGTGGAGCTCGAAGAGATTCTCAGGATTCTGAGACGGTAAGACGAAGAGCGAGCCCTTTGGGCAGGCGAGCCTGACGGCAGGGTAGCCGCCTCTGCGGCAAGCGAGCCTAACGGCAGGCCAGATAAGAAAAAGAGGCGAGCGCTCACGCGCAGGCGAGCCTAACGGCAGGCAAGCCGCGAAGACGCGGCAAGCGAGCCGCAGAGCGGCAAGCCAGAAACTTAACTTCCAATCACGCAGCGCTCTTCAATTTTCCGTTCGCCCTGAGCTTGTCGAAGGGCAGTCAAACCACATCGTCGACTACTTCCGAATTCCTGGCTTGCCGAAGGCTTGCCTGCCGCTCATGCGGCTACCTTGCCGGTAGGCTCGCCTGCCCAGCGGGCTAGCCTCTTAGTCCGAGTCGGCGTAGCCATCGCCACCGCCGTCCCGTATCATTCGCACCCCTCTTTAGAGCTTCTCAGCTCACACCGGTCGGGACGTGGCGCAGCCTGGTAGCGCACTTGCATGGGGTGCAAGGGGTCGCGAGTTCGAATCTCGCCGTCCCGACCAATACTTACGACGATCTAGGTAGATGCTTGTGGCCACGTCTGTGGCCAACTTAGATCGCTAGCTTGGCATGTACCCCTCGATTGGTCTTAACCACTCGGGAGTGCAACGTGTCATGTCGCTCACATCATTAATCGCATTGATCCTCTTTGGACTCCTTGCAGCGGGAATTGTGGCAATCATCGTTCCCAACGTCCTGCGCGAGAACCTGGATGCGCAGGAACGATTCATCACGCAGCTCAAAGATTGCAATGAGACGCACCCGGGACTCTATGACGCAGAGATCGAGCGCGAGGTGGCCACGCTTGAGCGCATGAAGACGCGTCGCTCATTCAATCTAAAAAGTCGTGACCGCAAGTTGAAGTGAGACCGCTGCAGGCAAGGCGCTACCAACGCCTTGCCAGCAGCTAACCAACAACCGCCTGAAAAGGAGGCGACCGATGGCTAATGCAAATATACGTCCGATTCCTTCGGAATCGAGTTGTTCATCCAGTCTCTTTTGGATAACTGACCTACGTCTGAGAAGCGATCTAGACGTCCCTCATCTTTTTCGAACGCTTGCTGCTGCCGGCTTTGACATCAAGCGAAGTGAAGACGGTCGTTGGGGGATCGTGCCTTCAGCGACGGAGAAGCAAGGAGCACGTCAATGAGGGAATGGAAGATGAAGATCAGCGACACCATCGAGCTGATTTGCTCGGAGGTGCACTGGGGCTTAGTGCTCGAGTACGTTGGTGACGCAAACGATCTGCTTTCGGCGAAGTGCATCTCGAAGCACATGGTTGAGCAAATCGCGGCTTCAGGCCGTGGTCGGTTGTGTGTAGACGAGGACGGTCGTTCGTTCAGAAGACAGAAGGCCGCCACAAAGGCGCAGCCCAATCGAATTCGCGTCATACGCTCGTTTGCCGCAGAGCATAAATCGCGGCGCTGTGGGCTGCTCGAGGATGCATACAAGTTGCCTGGCGTCGCAGAATGCATCCCTCGTTGGTCAAACCGTTTCTTGAGCAACGCCGAGAATAGGGAGCCAGCGGCACGCCGAATCGGGCGCTCCAATCGGTTAGCTAAGTGGTCGAGTTGCGGAAAAGTGATTCAGGTTGACTGGACCTTCCTCAAGTCTCACGCGGCTGCTTGAGAGGCGGGCGGGCTCTAAAACAGAGCCCGCTCGTCGAAGCGAGTTCCGCAAGTTGCTGGCCGTTAAATATAGGGGTTACTTCTTGGGCATCTGAATAATGAGCGGATCGCCGGACTGCCAGACTTCGAGCTTCCCCTTCACAAATCGTATGCTCAACATGGGCCAGCCCGGCTCGCTCGGATTCGGCAGAAATTGACTGAGGCCAAACACATTGGGCATTTCGCATAACGGAAAGAGCACGCCGTTGCCGCTGTTCGCCCAGGGCAGATACACATTGAGATGAATCTCTTTCTGGCCGAGCACATGCAAGTGCAGCGAAGCTACACGTCCTGCCGATATTTCAATCGTCGATCGCTGCAAGGAACCGAACACCACCAGTGCAAATGCCGCGTGCAGATGATCCGCGATAGGCCAAGACCCATGCCCCTGCAGGTCAATGTTTAATTCGCGGACGAGATCCGAACCTGTCTTGGGGGCGATTGTGAACGCGTGTGGTTTACCTTGTTCAGCGAGCTCGATTTGTTCCGCGATGGGCTTAACTATGCTCGCAAACACACCCCTATTCCGCTCTGGGTGTGCGAAGAAATCTCCCATCTCGCGATTCAATGCGCTCGCCGTGTATGGCCGGACGAGCATGTATAAGCTCCGGACACTCTGCGGATCTATGTCCCCTTGGTTTATCTCGCGCAAGTGCTCGAACAACTGAGTCTGCAAAGCACCTGACATCCAAATCCCCTAGCCTTTAGTAGATGGGGGTTATTGTCTCTAAATGGCTTCCGGCAATCATCACCTCGGCGATTGTCAGCCGGATCACGACGCGAGAGTTGACGTGCGGCCCGCATGAGGGTCCATCGTGATTGCAACCGCTCATAGAGGGCGAAACGTGGCAAAAGGGGACTGGAGGGTGAACACCAGCGCGGCTAAACATACTGGCCCGCAGCCAGTAATGCAGGCCAAGGCAACGTTGCTACTCCCGCCTTTTTTTCCTTTGGAATTCCAACTAACGCGAGATCACAAATCGATTAGCTAAGTGGTCGATCGCAGGCATAGTTATCGAGATCGATCAGGGCTTCATTCATCGCGTGCCGGGCCGCCTAGTAGCAAAGAGGAGGCGCCCTGCAATTGAAACGGCTTCCCAAATTTTTGGAGAACCGAATCGCTCCCACATGCAGGCCGCCTCCCGCCCCGGTCGGGCCTATTCTCATGAAGCGCCCCTCCTGATCCAACGCGGACTATGTCGCCGTTCGCAGAGAAATTCGCCGCGTCAGCGTTGCAAGCGATCGGAAACAGGCGAGCGCCAAGTGGTGAGTCGCTGGCAAGACCTTGGTTGGCATCGATCGCCAAAGCTGAGCTCCGCACTTGGGGCAGACTGGGCTCAACCGCCTGTCTACTGCTCAAAGAACATCAAGCCACTGAGCTCCGACCAGGAAGCAGTTCGAGCAGCCCTAGCCGGACGCGACTTTCGTGCCGCTCGAGCTGGTCGGGCTTTGCGAGCTCCACGCGCTGGACGGGCTTGGCGAGCCGGCTTCGCAGGTCCCCCTTTCGCTCCGTGTATGAAAAAAACCGCCTTGCCGTGGTGATCACGAATCCATCCATCTTGGAAAAATCCGAGGTGCTTCCCTGAGTAGGCGTAGATCGAATCCTCTGATATCCACGCGACGGGCCGTCCGTCGAAGAGAAAGATCGACGGATAGTCTGTATTGCTTCCAATCCACGCAGTTGGGCGTCCTGCGCGGTCGTAGAACGTGACGTAACTCATCTATGCATCCCTGTTAGCGAAGCGCTGTTGCGAGGACAAAACTTGCTGGTGCGCGGTCAGTCGTCGTCGAAGTCGAGCGGCTCGAAGTCTTCAGCATCATCGGCGTGAATTGCGCGTGCGACGAACATCCCCCAGATCACCTGATCGGGAAAACGTTCGCGAATTCGCTGCTTCGCGACCTTATAGTGTTTGCCCGACGTGATCACGTCGTCAAACAGGATCAATTCTTGCCGAAGCGGAGTCGACGTGTGCGCGTTGTCGATTTCAGTGATGGCCAGCAACTCGTCATACTTAAGTCGTTTGCTTCCGCTGCGATGATCCGCCTCTGTGCTTTGTGTTTGCCTAAGTAGGGAACGGATGTCGACGCTCTTGTAGCCTAAGAATCCCGGAAACGCTCGTTTTAACGTCTGAAGCAGTCTATCGCAGTAGTCTGCGTGGCCTGGCATTTTGGACGAGGGAATCGGCACAAAGGTGTATCGTTCGATCGAACCGACGGGGAATTGTTTGCGAAGCGCCACGGCAATTTCGTTGATCGCCTTGTCTTTGTAGTACTGCAGTTGGCGAGCGTTCGGGCTCGCAGAGATTTCGCTGGGCGTGCGCTTGAAGTTCTTTATCAGTTGATTGGTCGCACTCGCCTTGTATGTCTTGTTGCTGAAGAATTCCCCAAAGTAAACACAACGATCATCGTCGCTAAGGAAGTGGTGACGATCGCGATTACTGTCGTCGATTCCCGTCATTCGCTCAGGTAGCAAGATGTGCTCTGATATCGTCGAAGTCGGACACTCGGATCGCCCCACGCTCCAGATATTTAGCTGGCCACGTCAACTCGGGGTTGCGGAAACAACTGTCTAAGATAAAAAGCTTACGCCGCTGTTGCAACGCATGGCGAGCTTGAATCAACGTTCCAGACGTATTCCCGGCCTCCACGATGATCGTGGCTTCTGTGAGCGCGGACATGGTGACGTTGCGCTCCGGGAAGAACAGTCTGTTTCCGGCTGGGCTTTGGCGCGAATAGCGCACGATAGGGACTTGGCTGATCACCAGAAATCGGTCGGCAATCTGCCTCTGCAGATCGAGATTTTCCTTTGGATAACACGTTGAAATCGGAGTTCCGAGCACAGCAATCGTTGCGCCTCCTTCAGCTATTGCTGTCTTGTGCGCAACTGTGTCGATGCCTTGTGCCAGCCCCGAGACGATCGTAAAGCCGCTACGCACGAAGTGCCTTGTCAGCTTGGCCGCGCGTTGCTCGCCTTCCGGGGAAGGATGCCTCGTGCCTACGATGGCCACCGATCTCAGACTTGCTATGTCCCAATTGCCTTGGAAGTAAAGAAGCTGCACCGGGTGCTCAGCGTCGCGAAGCTTCTCCGGATACTCGCCCGCGCCATGAACGCGTATGCCGAAGTGCTTAATGCCAGCTTCCCGAATCGTAGCCAACGCCATGCGCGAGTACTGTTCAGCGTCAGGCCTTGAGACGAAGTCAGATGGCACTGCGCCGGGATTCTGGCGAAAAATCTCAGCCAGCTTTTTAAAGCTGGTCCCTTCTCGCATCCAGAGCGCTTCATACGCTCCCAGCTCGCGCGCCGGCAAAATCGCGCGACTCTCGAAAGAAGCTTCGGGTTGTGAAAACAGGTTCATCGCAGGGTCATTACCAGAGCTGTAATCTTATACAGTACCAGACATATGTCTAGCACGCCCTATGCATTCGGCGCAAGGTAGCCCGGACACGCCGTCGGCGCCTAGACAACAAAATGGGCGCAAAGTGCGAACATGCTGTGGATAACCCTCCTAAATACCTGATCCTTTAACCAGCTTGTGACTACTTCGGTTCCACCAGTTTCCCCCGTCAAATCAGTGGTTTAAGCAGCGAGGCCCTGACTATAGAAGATGCACACCCGTGCGCCCGATATCATGCAAGTGCGCGAGTCTCCGCATTGCCAACGACGCTCCTGATGCAGATGCGGCGAACTGATCAAATCCGACATCAGTTGTCGTGCCGCCGCGAGTTGTGCCTTCGAAGTCGGCAAGGAGCACATCTGAATCACCGGAAGGACCGGCTCCAAGCCCAATGAGCGCCGAGCCCGATACGAGTTTTGCGTTCTGGCTGCCGCTCGTAACGTTCACGAAGTTGGCGGTTGAATAAGCGGTATTCGCCGTTGACCCGCTGAAGCTTGTTGAGGAGCTATGCATGCAATTCGAGCGGGTCATCGTTCCTGCGTAAGCGTCGGCCACGTTGCCACCCGCATAGCAGTTCTTGAGCGTCAGCGTTCCAGACCACTGCTCGAATCCATATGTCCCATTCGCGATCGATGTGCAGTTGACCGCCTTGGATGTCGGAACGCTTGAGTCGTTCAATGACCAGAAGCCCTGGTCAGTGCACTGATATGCCGCGCAGTTTCGCCACGTGACGTTACCGCCTCCATTGGAGAAACCAAAGTCCGCGGAGTCATATACGAGGCAGTCATCGACCAACCCGATGAGGTTAGTGCCACCGCGAAACTCAATCTGAGCCGATGCTGCAATCCCGATCAGTCGCACAAGGACGTTGGAGTTACCGCCAATGATCGACAGCGGTTGAGTTCGCCGATATCCGGTGCTCCGAACCCCGGTGTGCTTGTTGGACCCGACGGCTTGAATGATCAAGTTACGCACGCCGCCGGTGCTCGCGACGGTGAATGCGCCTCCAGCGATGCCGTCCGTGTCGACTCCAGGGAGTAAGTTGACGATGTAGTCTTCGCTGGCGGTATCGAATGCAGATATACCTAGGAACGCGTTTCGCAGCGAACTGAATGGGCTTCCGCTCGTGCCACTTCCGTTGCTACCTTGCGTCGGATCAACGTAAACCGTCTGCGTCATGTTCGTCTCCGCGTTCTTCGAGAATTTGGTGGAGGTGGATCGACTTCTTCGATTAGAAGTACGAGACCTCGTTGGACTCTTCGCAGAGCGGTCACCGCTCCGCGCGCAAAAGACACTTCACTCAGCTTCTTTGCATATACGGCAAGTTCGAGCTGCTGCGCTCCCGTAAGTTGGTTTACCCACTCGGGCAGCTCTGGCGTTTCCAACTGATTCTGCTTCTGCCAATCACCGCTCATCGACATTTGCACTCTGATGTTAAGGACGAAGTTGATCGTCTGGCGTGATGCCCGATATCGCCGTGTACAGCTTCTCGCGTATGTAATCGCAATGAAGTTCAACCGTCTCGCAAACCATCGGACTCATGCCTTCACGCTCTAGCTTGTCTGGAAGGGTGTCGAAAGCTTCTTTGACTTGCTTCAAGATGTCGCTGAGATCTCGCTCGTATTCACCACGCCGGATCAGCGCCCCGCGGGCAAGATCGACTTCAATCTTTTCACTCTCCGCTTTGTAATGCGCCAATCGCTGGCTTGGGGGGAGGTCATCGCCATCACCCAGCTTGCTGTAATAGAGCGCCTTGACTGCATCTCGAAGTCGATACACGTCATATCCGCCGCGTTTCCCTGCGGCCTTGATATTTGCCTCCTGCAGCTTGTGCGCGACCGTTTTTCGCTCATGTCCAAATTCGTTCGAGATCTGCGAGATCGAAAGGAGGACAGCTTGGCCATCTGATTTCGTGGAGGGCGGCTCAGCGAAGAAGGAGGACTGCTCCATTACGCATTTGATCTTGCTTCAGAAAAACACACCGGCCAGCCTCAGGTGAAAGGAAGCTGTGCCGGTGTGCTGCGAGGTCGCCGCGCCACTTTCAGGATGACGTTGGTCGCAGCCATCGCTGCCAGGGTTTTTCATGGTGTTGGCACTCAACTGGCTAATCCAACGCGATCACGCAAAGGTTCAAATGTGATCGCCCGACTGATTACGCAACTCTGACGAAGTCAAGTTCATCCCAAACCTGCAGGACGACAACGATCTCGTCGTCGTCGAGATCAGTTCTGCGCTCCACCAGAAAACCTGCCGTTTCCAGCTTGCACACCTCACGCTCTTCAGACTGCAGCAACTGGTTTAAATCAATTCGCAGGGCATCAATTTTCTGTTTGCGATCCGCGGCATTTAGCGCACTGGCCATGTCTGGGTGCGCGGTGCGCAGGACGTCTTTGAGTTTCCTTTCGAGTTCTTTGGGCCCCATCAAGAGAGCTAAAAGACCGAGCGAACATCCGTTAACGTAACGGCCCTCTACTTCTTGCTTTGCGTGAAGAAGGTTGGACGTGGAATGAGGTGGCTTCGTCGACGTCCTATATCTTCCGATGTCGAAGCCCAAATCAATTTGCGGCATTTCAGGCGGATCTCCCGGCAGAGCGAACGAAGCAATGCTTCTCTTCGCTTCGTCCATCTCGTTTGTGAGGCCTGCGATGAATAGCTGCGCGGCTTCTTCGACAGGCCGAGGAAGTGCTGCGATCTCGTCAATCGCGTCGCGCTTAACAAGAATCTTTTCTCGAATGCTTGTCAGTGTCGCCAGATCGGCCGCTGATGGTGTATTGAGATTCATTGGACGCCTCTCAGAAATGCGTGCCGATCGTTCATTGGGCACTTCGAGGCGATCAGCTCGATCAATGCTTTGATGGGGCCGCCAATCGAGGCTGCGCGTTCCATGTGGGCGCTTATATCTCGGATCTCGGAAATCACATGGTGCAATTCTTCAAGCTGTTGCTTCCAGTCTTCCGCTCGCGCTTTGTCAGTTGCGTGCGTTGCCCCTGCCTGCGTCTTCTGGATGAGAGACTTCACCTCACCTACAAGCGTTTCCGTTGTCTTCGTGCTGGCGATGTCCGCTCCATAGTGGCGAATCTGATGCCGCAGCGATGCCTCGATGTCATTACGTCGAGAGAGCGCAGCGGACTGAAGCTCGCTCAACGATGTTGTTAACGCGTATAGCTGGGACCGCACGCGAATGAGGCTGCGTGCCTTTCGTGCTTGGCTTTCACTCAAAATCATAAATCTGGCTCCTGTGCGTCGAGGTCCGAACGAGGATCTCGCGCTTGTGTAAGCAAAGCGCGAAGGGAACGCGCATGCGCGATCTGCACCTGATTTTCCGAGTAGAAGTTCTCGGTAGCACGACTGATCGCGCGCTCCCAGGCGTTGCATTGGCGAACTCCGGATTGCATCCGGCTGGTGTGTTTCGCAACAGCCTTATCCCCTGCAGATGAAGATGGGAGTTCTCGATGAGTTTCCGACTCTGGACGTTGGCTCAAGGTCATCTGCGTTGAAGTGATGAGTTGATGATTAAGCGACTCGACAATGCTGGGCATGTGGCTCGCGTGACGGGTTTCGGACGTAGCGCTATCTACTCGGTCCATCCAGTCGAGGTAAATCATTGCTGCTCTCTTTGACGGGCCCGTGTGGATCGGGAGTGGGATCTATCGCAGAACGATTCCGCGAGCGTTCAATTGGGCAATGGCAGTTGCCTTATTAGGGCTGCTGATACCGTTCGGCCAAGCGATTTCACCGGCATTGACCACGGCGGTCTTGTTGATCACCGCACAAGCGGTATCCGCGCTCGAGGCGTCGACTGCATCAAAGAGAATCGCTTGCGCGATCTGTGTGCCGTTCGTACCGGCTGGGTTGAGCACTTCGAAGTCACCTTCAGTGACCGCGAAGGAGAAGCTGTCGCCCAATGCGAAGTCAATCGCGCCATCAACTATAGTTATTACGAAGTGATCACTCGCAGTCGCGCCGCCGCCGACGGTGATCTGTCGAATGAGCGTGCCGTCCGGCGCGTAAAAGTTAAATGTGCCCGCGTTCGCCGCAGTCGCGACGCACACGAGCTTGTATGTTCCCGGTACAGCGGAAGATCCGGCGTTTCCAACGGTCACCGTGCCGTTGCCGATATTAGAGCCAGCAACTGTTGCAGCCGCGGCAAGAATGCGTCCGAGCACTGCGCCGGCTTTGAGGTTTTGGCCTGAGTTGAGCGTGGCTTGGATACGGCTCATCAGGCCAGGCAGTTCGTAGCAAAGAAAGCCGCCAGCGTGGGGCGATTCGATCAATGTGCTCATTGGACACTCCCTAGTTGGACCCGTGCGCGAGTGACGGATTTGGCGGGAGCAATCCTTACCGCGAACATCGTGCGGCTCAATACTGATGACATGACATCAGATGACATCTCATGACATCTGGTGCAATCACGGTGACCTGTGCCGAAGAAGCCACGTAGCCAAATCGTCCAATCGGTACCAAATTTTTCCAGCTTTGCTGAACTGAGGGCCCTTGCCTTCGCAGCGATAGTTCCTCAGCGTTCCCTCGCTCATGTGCAACAACTTGGAAGCGCCGTAACTGTCCGTTCGCGAATCGATCGTCAAAATCCCGCCAATTTGTTTGAGATGCGCTCGCCAGTCCTCGAGCATCTGGGCGCGAATCACAGAATCGTCCCGCTCTTTCGACCAGGCTGGCCAAACTCCCCCATCTGGTGAGTCGCTAGCACCGCAAAATCTCCGAACTACCGGGGTGCGCATTACCCGTCCGCCTGGCTTTGCTGGAAGGACCCACAAAGTTCTGCAGGAATCTGATTCGGGAGGGGTGCTCCACTCGAGACAGGACGAAGAGGCGCAGTCGTTTGGTTCTGAGAATCCCTGCGATAGTGCAAATTGATGGCCTGAAGAATCGCTTCCCGCTGTGACTGCGCGAACTGTCTGCGTGCTTTCTCTCTTGCGTGCGCTGATCTCATGCGTGATCTCCCAATCGGCCTCTATCTCTCAGTTGCCGGACTGCGATTCGCGCTTGCTCTTGAGAGATGTTGGCTGCGCTAGCAATGCCGCTGATGTCGTACGACTTGCAGGCTCCCTTGTGGATCAGCAAGTAGACCGCTTCGTTCACTTCCTCGAATGGGGCGTGCCGTCGTGTTACGCGAAGTCCTGTCGTTCCGTTTGGTCTGCTCTCTGCGAAGACTTCTTCTTCTGATCGCCGTGGCAGATCAGATCCTTGATCCTTGATCAGATCTTGTTCAGATCCTTTCCCTTCAGATCCCTTCCCGTTGGAACATTCATCAAGTTCTCCAGGAGGGCTCCGGGAATCGTCCTGTATGGCTCTAGGCGGAGGAGGGAGGACGCTTGGACGATATTTGGAAATCTTCTGGTGCTTTCCCCAAGAAGGGAGCGCATATAGGTCCCCATGGTCCGACGCGTACAACGTGATGAGCTGTTGTGCCGCCAAAGCAGCAAGCATTTGCTCGATATCCGACCGACTGATGTCCTCGTCTCCTGGGAATACGACTGCCTTGAGCTTGCGAGGATCTGCGACGCCGCGTCCGTCGTCGTCTGCCTGTGTGATGAGTCCGATGAACAATAGACGCGCATCTCTCGAGACGTTCATCACTTGAGAGCTGACGAATAGCTCAGGTTTAAGGGTGCGAATCCGAGGCACGCGTGCTACCTCTTGGATGCCGGGACTATGAAGGGGACAACGTATCCATCCAGCGAACGCCAGGTGATGTTCAAGCCGACGTCGTGTAGCCGACTCATCAAATTTGGCGCGCGACGCGCGATGTACCGCGCGCTTCGGCTTGCACGTGCAATTGCTTTGTTGGATTTCCCGAGCGCTGTCGGCCCGCTCACGTTTGATTTCCTTTGGTCGCGGCCTCGATGGTCTCGGGTTTCCATCCAACTGGGCGCCCGTCAACAAAGAAGTCGCGCTTCGGGAGCCTTCCTTCCTTTTCCCATCGCCACCTGGTCTGAGGTGCGATTCCAAGTCGCTCTTCCAATCCACCAGGCCAGATCACCGACCTTCCTTCTAGAAGTCTCTTTCGACGTTTTGAGTTGTCTACGGGCTGTTCGGACATAGTTGAGCTTCCTTTTGCGTTGATCTCAGGGGCGCAATGACGTTGCTGCGGACGTGATCAATGGTGGCCGTTCGAGACGGCCAGGGTTCTCAACAGATCCGGGTGAACAGGAGGAGATCTACCGGGTGAGCCGGTGAGATCCCGGGATGAGTTGAGAACAAGAGGAGATGGTGAGGGAGTCGGCAACGGTCTTCTGCATATCTTTTGGACCGGTGCCTCATCGCTTCGACTCAAAAAGCAAAAAGCCCCGCTCGGAGGCGGGGCTTTTTGAAGACGCGAGGTCTCTGCGAATCTTTATAGATCTACCCGCGTTCCACGTCAATCTAATCAGCTAAGAGCTGTGAGAGATGACTTTCCCAAAGTTCAAGCGCTGCGCGCTTCTCAGCAACATAGTCATGGACATCGTAGGTGCCCTCAATCTGTTCGCGCGTGTGATTGAGAACACGTTCCGCATGATCTTTGTCGACGCCTAGCCGAGACATAACGGTTCTTCCAGTGCGCCGCAGATCATGTGCGGTGAAATGAGCGATACCCAATTTCGCAAATCGCTGCTGGCACCGAGCAATGCTTCGAGTGATCTGTTTTGGATCCGCGGGTTGTCTGCCATCCTTGTTGGGAAGGACATATCGCGATCTTCCGGCCAGCTTCTTCAATTCGCGCAGCTCGCGAATCGTCCAGTCTGTAAGGGGAAGCACATGTCCGCGGCGTTTTCCCAATCGACCCTTGGCGTGCTCATCCGGAATCGACCAAGTGCGCTTTTCGAAGTCGAACTCGGACCATTCAGCAAGTGCCAGTTCGCTGCGACGCTGAAGCGTCAGCAGAAGGAGCGTTGTCACGTGCGGCATGTGATTTGCGAATCGAAATGCGTCGTCTTTATGCTTCAGCAAGATTCGAATCTCGTCGTCGCGTAGGGCGCGCTTTCGGCTTTTCTCCCTACCACCTGGTCGATAGAGCAGTTGCACCGGGGACGCATCCACAATCGCCCGGTGCACGGCATATCGAAACATCTGCGACAAGACTGCTGCTGTGCGATTGGCTGAGACTGGGGAACCGCGTTCCACGATTGCGTCCAGTCGCTCTATGACTTCTCGCGGCTTAATTGTTCGCGCATCACGCTCTCTCCAGAAGGGAAGTACATCTCTGTCGAGAATAGCTTGGACGTATTCGGGTCTTTTTCTGTTTGGCTTAACGAATCGTTCCATGAACTCGGTGGCGAGGAACCCCACAGAGTGCTTGTTTTGCGAATTCGGGGCGCTCGCGGATGCGACAGAGACGCGGCCCCTTCTCGGAATCGATCTGCGCGGATCAATGCCTTCATCGAGTTTCTGCCGGAATCCAAGCGCAGACGCTCTAGCCGAATTCAAATCCAGGTTTGGGTAGTGGCCGAAGGTTAGCCGCACCCACTCGCCTTGCCATCTATATCTAAACAGCCATGTGCGCGAGGTGCCGCGCAGCTTAGCTCTCACACGCAACTGCAATCCGGCTGCAGCCGGGTCCGTATGGTCACCAACAGGCAAGCTGCCAAGCTGAGACGCGACTAAGCGCTTCGATCGACGATTTGGTAATTTTGTGGCCATCTTGTGGCCACTTTACATGAAATGAGACGAGAAGGAGTGGGAGGTAAGAAGACCAATCTAACCCCTTTAAACAAAGGTATTTACATCTCTAACCATCTCACTTACTCTCTCCGCATTGCAGGTGTAGACCTGCATGGGGTGCAAGGGGTCGCGAGTTCGAATCTCGCCGTCCCGACCAATACTTACGCATTCAGCCAGCTGCAACGGTTCGGTCTGTCCGTCGCGGCGATTCAATCGAGCTTCCGTACTGCATGTCTTAGCGGCGTAGGCTGATCGATCGGCTCCCGCAGCATCGATCGACCGTGCAGTCACTCGCGTATCCACGGGTACGCCTGGAATAACACTGCCATCCCGTTCGGGAAACTTCGCACGGTTCGCGAGTTGTAACTGACAACCCACTGCTAAGGAGCAGTCTGTGTCTCGCGCCGATTGCCTCGCGACTGCGAGGAGCGTCTGTAAGCTTAAGGTGCTCGGTTTTATTTTTGCGTCATCGTTGGCTAATAACGCGTTGGCCAATGACGACCCATTTCCGCGCCTTGCGGGCGTAAACATCGCCGGTCACAACTACGACGACGCAAGCTATCTGGCAAACCTCGCGAAATTGGATCTCGTGGTCGTCAACATTTGGCCTGGTTGGAATCGCGGCAAGAAGATGCCCTTCGATCAGGCGGTGCGAACGATCAAAAAGATCGGCCCGAGAGCGCGTGTGTTCATGTACGAGAACAGCATGGAAGTGTCTGCCAAGGACCCGGCGTGGGCGCCGTTCTATCGCAAAGTAGATGCCGAAAATTGGTGGCTCACGCGGCCGGGTAGCGATGAGAAGATCCTGTCGCAGTACGGCATGCAAACAAAGAAGCCGGTGTATCAGATCAATACGACGCGCTTCACTCCTCGCGATCGCGACGGCTATCAAGAATGGGAATGGCATGCCCGCTGGATCGTGGATCAGCTGTACAAACCCAATCCGCAGATCGACGGCTTCTTCGAAGACAACGTGTTTTATCAACCGCGCATCGCGGGCGATTGGAATCTAGACGGGGTCGAAGACACTCCTGCGAGTGCCGGCAAGTGGTTGCGCGAAGCTTATCGCGCCCGTTTCGAGTTGCTGCATCAGCTCATGCCAGGCAAATACATCATTGGCAACTTGGCGGATTGGGGCAACAAGAGCGCTGATCTGACTGAGCTTAGAGGCACGCTCGAAGGGGGCGTTATTGAAGGAATTCTGGGCGCCCGATACTCCCCAGAGACTTGGGGCAGCTGGGCCGAGATGATGCGCTGGTACCGCAAGACGATGGACGCAGTCGCAGAACCGAAGCTGGTCGTCTTTCACATGCAGGGAGACCCCACCGACTATCAAGCTTTACGATATGGGCTCGCATCTTGTCTGTTGGATGACGGCTATTTCGCTTTCACGGACAAACGCAAAGGCTACCGCGGTGCGGTTTGGTTCGATGAGTTCGATGCCAAGCTGGGCAAACCCACTCGCGCTCCCGCAACGACTCCATGGCTGAAGGGCGTGTATCGCCGCGATTTCGAGAACGGAATTGTATTGGTGAACCCGAAGGGCAATGGAGCGCAAGAGGTGAAGCTCAAGGATGGCTTCAGGCATCTCGCGGGCAAACAGGCACCTGACATCAATGACGGCAAGGCGGTGAAGACGATCCGGCTGCAGGATCGCGATGGAATCATCGTGTTGCGCGCCCGGTGAAGGCACGAAGTCTGACGACCAGCTGGATTCGGCCAGAAGTAGCACGCATGGCCCGCGCGAACTGGGCCTCGATGCCGGCCATCAGCTCCTGCAGCGTCTCGCCGATCAAACACTTACGGGCCACGTGTTGCATGGCACCGCGGGCCTGTATAAAACATCAGATACCAGACATATCACTGGTATCGAGGTGGGCCATGTTCATTACTCCTTCCGCATTGATCGACGAGACCTTGGAGAAGCTCGAATTGCTCTCCGAATTGCTTACCGATGAGACCGGTGAGTCCGCGTACCGGCTGCCATCGCGCAATCACGAAGCGCGACTGTGCAAAGAGGCTCTACTGACCGTCAGGGTCTTGCTGCCCAAATTGAGAGCAATTCGCTGCACGTCAGTAGCCACGGCTGACTTCGAACGCGGTCGCTGCATTAATTGCGAGGACGTCTGAGTCGATGCGGGGAACACTCGCGTGCGAGTCGTCTTTAACGACTTTCACGAGGAGGAAGTGTCATGCCGAACATTCGCCAAGCTCGCATTGCGATTCTCGCTACCAACGGATTTGAACAATCCGAATTGGAAGTGCCGCTCAACAAGCTCCGCGAGGCCGGCGCCCGAGTGGACGTGGTTTCGCCTGAAGAGGGCGAGATCAAGGGGTGGAACCATAAGGACTGGGGCCGGCCGGTGAAGGTAGACAAGAAGTTGGATTCAGCGAACCCAGATGACTACGAGGCCATCGTGCTGCCCGGTGGACAAATCAACCCGGACTTGTTGCGTGTCAATCAAGCGGCGCTGCAGTTCATTAGATCGTTCCTCGACAGCGGCAAGGTCGTCGCTGCGGTCTGCCATGCTCCTTGGTTGCTGGTCGAACTCGATGCTGTGCGCGGTCTGAATATCACGTCGTACAACTCCATGAAGACCGATGTAAAGAATGCAGGCGGCAATTGGGTCGACAAAGAAGTGGTCGTCGACCGCGGCATTGTGACGAGCCGAAATCCCGGCGATCTCGATGCATTCGTTTCCAAGATCATCGAAGAGGTGGAGGAGGGTACCCGGCATCATCAGCAACGCCGGGCTGCGGATCAGGTGCCAGGAACACTGACGCACTGACTCTCGTTGCTATGTCGCAACCCTACAGGAGAGACAGATGAAACGAGCCGGAATAGTTTCGATCGCAGCAGTGTTGAGTTTTGCGGGTTCCGCATTCGCCAATGACACGGCGACGGGTAAGGTCGACGACGCTTGGATCACGACGAAGGTGAAGAGCACCCTGGCGACAGATTCCATGACACCCGCAACGGACATTCACGTCAACACCAAGTCGGGTGTGGTCGTGCTGACCGGCAACGTGCAGAGCAAGGAGCAAAAGAAGAAGGCCGAGGACAATGCACGTTCAGTACAGGGCGTGAAAGACGTCGAGAATCAATTGGTCGTAGCTGACTAATTCGTAATCTTCGCAGCAAACCGTGAACGGCCTGGCCGTTCACGGTTCTTTGCAGCTCCTCTCGACTCTCCGTCAACCCAGCTAAGCGGTTCGCGTTGTGTTCCTTATGAGCCCATTCCGGGCTTTCGAGGAGAACGTTGATGTTGCGGAAGATTGCGACGACGACTTTGGTTCTGGCTTTTGCTGCTGCCGCACATGCAGGCGACGCCAGCCCCATGCATCGGCATCACGGCGGCATGCTAGAAGCGGCGGACACCGACAAAGACGGCACCGTCACACGCGATGAGTTTCTGGCGTGGCGCACCCAGCAGTTTAACCACATGGATCGCAACGGCGATGGAGTGATCGACGATGCCGATCGTCAGATGACCGATCAGAAACGCGAGGCCATGAAGGCGCGCGGCGAGCAGATGCGCGAGAAGCTGGATGCGAACGGCGACGGCAAGATCACCAAGGATGAATTCGTCAATGCACCGGCGCCGATGTTCGACAAAGCCGATACGGACGGAAACGGCGTTCTGGATGCGAAGGAACTGCAAGCCGCTCGCGACTCCATGCGAACAAAGTGGCAAGAACACCGGAAGCAGCGCACTCAAGCGCAGTAAGCACTTCGTACGGAACCGTTGCCGCCTCCGGGTCAGACCGGAGGCGGATTGCGATCGGCATAGACAGATCGCTGATGCCAGTAAGGATAGATCGGGGTTCGGGCACTTGCTTGGTCCAAGCGGGCGATCTGTTCTGGGGTGAGGGTCCAACCTACTGCGCCTAAGTTTTGTCGTAGTTGTTCTTCATTGCGCGCGCCGATGACTAGATTCGCGATCGTCGGACGCGACAGCAGCCAGTTCAGTGCGACTTGAGCCACCGTCTTGTTGGTTTCACGCGCGACTTCTTCGGCAACATCGAGCACCTGGAAGACGTATGCATCATCGACCGGCGGACCGCCTTCAGCGCCCCGCGTCGGTTGTTGTTGCTGGCCACGCTTCAGTTTGCCCGTCAAGCGTCCCCAACCCAGCGGACTCCATACCATGGTACCGAGACCCTGATCGAGCAACAGCGGCATGATTTCCCATTCGTACTCGCGACCGATTAGCGAGTAATACCCCTGATAAGTGACGTAGCGAGCGAGTCCATATCGCTCAGACACCGACAATGCCTTCATCGTGTGCCAGCCGGAGAAATTGGAACAGCCGATGTAACGAACTTTGCCGGAGCGAACCAGATCATCGAGTGCACGCAACGTTTCGTCGACGGCAGTAAGCGCATCGAAGCCGTGCATGAAGTACACATCGACGTAGTCGGTCTGCAACCTGCGTAGACTCGCTTCGCATTGCTGCACCAGATGAAATCGCGACGAGCCTTTGTCGTTCACGCCGGAACCGACCGTGAAGCTTGCTTTGGTTGAAATTAGAACTTTCTCGCGCCGGCCTTTGATTGCGGCGCCGAGAACTTCTTCCGATGCGCCCTGCGAATACGTGTTCGCGGTGTCGAAGAAATTCAGACCCGCCTCCAAACAGATGTCGATCAACCGCGTCGCTTCTTTCGCGTCCGTGTTGCCCCATTTGCTGAAGAATTCACCGACACCTCCAAACGTGCCGGTACCCAAACTCAACACTGGAACTTTCAGACCGCTGCGGCCGAGAAGACGATATTCCATGGACGTACTTGGTTGTTGGAAGGGAGGGGAAGTATTGCAGCGCTGACTGAGTATGGGAATCAGCGTGTGAAGACGGACGCTAACGCGTCAGGGAGGATCAGACGATCAGGTGGGACGACTGCGCCGTCAGGAAGGACTAGCGTCAGGCCAGAATGCAGACCGACGCTTCGGTGGATAAATCTAACGTTTGGAGGAACGCGGTCCTGCTTCAGTGACCATTGTCATCAGGCAAAGAGGAGCGAGGCGAGCAAGGACATGCGACTCATGCTCCGAATCCGGGCTGTCCTGCCGTTAGGCCTACTTGATGCGCGAGCATCCATCCTGACGAGAGTCCATCTTGATGCGCAAGCGTCCGTCGCGCCGCTAAGCAGGCTTAATCGGCACCCGCAATCGTGTAATCCGGGACGTACTGCCAACATCCGCCGTCGGATATCCCCACTTCGAAGCGCGAAGCCACTCTTCGAATTTCGCGGGCGGCAGCGGCGGACTGAAGAAATAGCCTTGTAGGTGATCGCAGCCGTATTGTTTCAGCACCTTCACACCAGCTTCGTCTTCCACACCTTCGGCGACGACATTCAACCCGAGGCTGTGGCCGAGTTCGATCGTTGATCGTACGATCGTCGTGGTCATCGCGTCTTCGGTCATACGCGAGATGAACGAGCGATCTATTTTCAACTCGTGCACCGGCAATTGCGCAATGTAAGCGAGCGATGAATAGCCGGTGCCGTAATCGTCGATCGAAAGTTTCACGCCCAAATCATGCAGTCGCTGCATCACTGCGCGCGCATGCGTTGGATCTTCCATGAATCCGCTCTCGGTGATTTCAAGGCATAGCAGTTCGGCGGGCGTGGCGTTTTGCAGTAGCAGTTGTGCAATGACATCGGGGAGGTCACGGTTTGAAAGATCGCGTGCGGAGATATTGACGGAAACGCGCACCGGCTGTCCGTTCGCGCGCCAGCGCCCGCACTGTCGAATCGACTCTTCGAGAACCCATCGCGTGAGCACTTTGATGTAGCCGGTCTGCTCTGCAAAGGGAATGAACTCTCCCGGGGGAATAAAGCCGCGCGTGGGGTGTTCCCATCGCAGGAGCGCCTCCGCAGACCGAGTGCCTGAAATGGCGAGGGTGATTTTCGGTTGATAGAACACGCGCAGTTCGCCGCGCTCGACTGCGCGGCGCAGTTCGCCAAGCATCGAAAGGTGTTGCTGTTGGTGTTTGTCGTACTGCGGATCGAAAAGAGCAACGCCGCTCTTGTTGCGCTTGGCCACGTACATTGCGATATCGGCGTTGCGCAATAGCGTGCCCGAATCCGCGCCGTGCTGTGGGTAAAGTGCAAGCCCAATGCTTGCGCCCACGTCTAGAAGTTGGCCCTGATAGTCGATCGGCGGTTCGAACGCACGTGCGATTTGCTGCGTCAGGTGCTCCGCCATCTGTTGATCTACGTTTTCCAGTAGCACGGCAAATTCATCGCCTCCGAGGCGCGCGATGCATTCAGGGTCGCGCACCGCCTCAGACAGTAGTCTTGCGAACTCGCGAAGCACGTGGTCGCCGACCGTGTGACCGAGTGCGTCGTTGATCTCCTTGAATCGATCTAAATCCATGACGAGCACGGCAAGAGAACGTGAAGCTGCACTCGCTGCGGCAATCGCAGCGCGCAGCCGATCGTTGAAGAGCGATCGATTGGGTAGCTGGGTCAAGGTGTCGCGATACGCAAGTCTTAAGATCTCCTGCTCGCGTGCAGCAATGCCCTCGCGCATGTGGTTGATGCTGGTGGCGAGAGCGCCGATCTCATCGCTGCGCACGATGGTCACCGGTTCCTCGTAGCGTCCTTCCTGAATCCGCTTCGCCGCATCCGAAAGATGGCTGATCGGTCTGGTTACGCTCAGAGCGATGAGCGCGCTGCCGATAATCGAGGCAATCAAGCTCATGATGCCGAGCGCAATCAACGTGGTTCGCAACCGATCGAATGCGGCGATGGCTTCGGCGACCGAACGCTGCAGTACTGCAACGAGCGCGCGATCGCCGAAGTGATCGAGCGGGATCACGCGAATCTGTTGTTCTCGTTCGCCAGCGCCGATGCGGTGAATTTCTTTGGCCGATGGAAGGCCAGGCAAAGCGGCCGTGGACGAGGCTTCGTGTGCACTCAAAGTTGAAGCGAGCACCCGCCACCGGCCCGCGTCCGTTGATTCCAAGAATGAAACTTCCAGGGCTGTGAGCTGGCGGAGCTCGTCTGCTAAGGCGTTGTCGATCACGAAACCGACCACGATCCACGCGATGGGTTCGGGTGCCAACACCGGAACCACGACGAGCTGATAGGCGTGACCGTTCAAAAGCTCGATCGAGGACGCACTGCCATACTGGACCGCTCGTTCGATCAGCAAGGGGAATTCGAACTGATGCGGATTGGCCTCGCGCGCGAAGGTGTCCGCGACGACGGTGCGATCCATGGACACCAGCATGGTCATGTCAGCGTTGATGCGATTGCCGTGGTTGCGTAGGGCAGAGATGACGGTTTGAACATCGTCGGTCGCGATTGCCGATCGCAGCGCATAGTCCGCCGCCATGACGCGAGCCGCCTGAGAAAGACGATCGCGGTTCTGTTCCAGCAGACGCGCAAAAATGCGCTGACCGACCTCGAGTTCTCCGTCGATCTTCTCGCGGGCATTCGTTGAGTTAGCCGCATTGACGGCCAGGAACGCCACCACTTGCACGACCGCGAGCAATGCGACGAAGAAAAAGATGATGCGAGTGCGTAGGCGGCGAAACATGGCGCAAACCAAGAATAGGGAATCCGCAGACTAGCGGTCGGGCCTTACAGCAAGGTGTTAACGAGATCACATCGGAAGCAGCTGCTGGCCTTTGTTGACATGGCATTGCGCTCGAATGGCTGAAGCGCAAGTAGGGGGAGGGAAAATCGGGCCGCCGGCGGCTAGGATTGCCGCGGATTGGAGGACCACATGAAGCGATTCACGCGCAGGGGTCGACCGGCTCATGACGATGTTTTGACGCCAGCTGAGTGGCGCACGCTGCACGCGATCCAGCATGGATCGAGTGCACGCCAAATAGCTCGGCAGACGGGCGTGAGTGCGGATGCCGTGAAGTATCACGTCGAGAACATCCGGGCGAAGCTTGGAGCTATCGATACGAAAACACTCAGGCATCGATTGACGATTTCAAGGAACAGCAAGTTACGAGGCGTTGCCGTGCAAACTTCAAATGCGATCTCAGCAGTGGGGCAAATCGCTCGAAGCGTTCGTGACAGTCAAGCTTCCGAAGCGTGGTATCGCGAAGTACTGGGCTTGCCGCATCTCTACACCTTTGGAACATTGGTGTTCTTCGGTTGCGGCGGTGTGCGTCTGATGTTGAGTCAGGCGGAGCAAGCAAAGGACGAGTCGATTCTCTATTTCCGAACTGCAAACATCGTGACGGCGTGCGAAGAGATGAAAAGCAAAGGTGTCGAATTCTTAAACGCGCCACACCTGATTCATACGCACAACGATGGCACCGAAGAGTGGATGGCATTTTTCAAGGACCTCGAAGGCCGGCCGCTCGGATTGATGTCGCAGGTGAGTCCGGTGTGAGATCGATCGTATTGGGAACTACAAACCAGAGTAGTCTTTGTTGCGCTCGAATATGCAAGTGCTTAGGCTCCGCACGGACCTGGGCAGACATCCAGTGTCGAGCATTCTTTTGCGATCTTTGTGTTGCGTCCTACCTCCACCAAAGCTAGATGACCCGCCGCACCGGTAGCGCCGATCTACCTCTGCACGGTGGCCGTGTGCCGCCGTGGTTGTCGGCGCGCATGGCAAAACTCGGCCGCGTGATTGTGGAAGCGATCGTGCATCACTACGGGCGCGATGAGTTGCTGCGACGGCTTGCGCATCCTTTCTGGTTTCAGTCGTTCGGGTCCGTCATGGGAATGGACTGGCACTCATCAGGAATTACGACCAGTGTCATCGGTGCGCTCAAGCGCGGTCTGGGGCCGGTGCAATCGGAGCTGGGAATCTACGTGTGCGGCGGCAAGGGTACGCACTCGCGCCAGACGCCTACCGAGTTGCTCGAGATCGGGCATCGAACCGGCCTCGAGGCCACCTCTCTCGTGCGCGCGAGCCGTCTGATTGCGAAGGTCGACAGTGCTGCGGTCCAGGATGGCTTCGATCTCTATCTACATTCCTTCATCGTCACGCGCGAAGGTCGGTGGTGTGTGGTTCAGCAGGGCATGAATGAAAGCCGGCGCGAGGCGCGGCGCTATCACTGGCTCTCTGAAAATCTGCAGAGCTTCATCGACTCTCCTCATTCGGGCATCGAGGGCAAGAATCAGGGTTCGATCATGAACCTTGCCGATGCGCGGGCGGACCGCAACCGTCGGGCCGGCCTGGAACTGGTTCATTTCGGTCCCGACACCACGATCGGCGTGCTCAAGAAATTGCGCGGGGACGGAAGCGCGGCTCGGGACTTGTTCGCTGACCAATTGCCGTTCATACCCCCATCGATAGAAGCAGAACTCGCTCGCCTGCCTCGCTTGCAGATGCCGGCGCACCATGAGGTGCGCGCCTCGGACGTCGTGTTGAAGCGGTTGCATGCGGCACTCGCGGCCGCTGCAGATCGTGGGCCGCAGGATTTTCCAGAGCTGTTGCTGACGCCAGGCGTGGGTGCGAGAACGATCGCCGCGCTTGCGCTGGTCGCTGAGGTGGTCCATGGCGCGCCCTCGAGGTTTTCGGATCCCGCTCGCTTTTCCATGGCTCACGGCGGGAAAGATGGCCATCCGTTTCCGGTGCCGCTCATGGTGTTCGACGAGACGATTCGGGTCCTGAAATCGGCCGTTGAACGCGCAAAACTAGGCAACGACGAGCGCCTCGCGGCGATTCAACGCCTGGACCAGCATGCGCGCGCGATCGAGCCGTTCACACGCGGCCCGAGCTTCGACGAGTTTGTAGCCGCTGAGCGCAATCGAGCGCCTGAATTTGGCGGACGAACGGTCTTTGGGCCCTCGCGCTAAGCGAGCGGCTGTCGAGATTTCTTTCAACACTCTCGTGTGAAGGGAAAATCAGTAGCGCGCTGCGCCGATCTCGCTATGATTGCGCCAGGGGAGGGCAAGTGCGTATGTCGTCGGTGCTTCAGCGAGCCGCGGCCCAAGCTAATGGCGCGATGCCATTTGCTAGCTTTGCGCAAATCGTACGCATGCTGGTTCCACCAGCACATCGCGTCAGCTTCTATGACGCGAAAGGTCGCGCGTTATGGATCAATGACGGTGTCGAAGAACCCGATTTCCGCCTCCATTTAGAGATCATCCTGGCACGAGCGATTCGCGTCTCCAACGACGAATCCGACTCGAGCTCCTACAGCGCCGAAGATCAGGACGAGCCGGTTTTCATCTTTCCGATTCGCGATCGTAAACGAGACGTGTTGGGCGCGATCGGCTTGGTCTGTCGCAATCTACCGGCGAGCTCGAAATACCGCACCGAGACGGTGGAGAAGTTGCTCGCACCCGTGCTCGAGATCCTGGCTCACACTTGGGATCCTCCAGCGTCGTCCGCATTGGCGATCCCTTCGCCGAAATCTGTGCAAGAACCAGCGTCGGCGCCCAAGGTCGATGCAGCGCCATTGCCTGCGATGCTGCGTCGGGCGCTTGCACTGACCACTCAATCGTTGGACGCCGCCTTCGGCGCGATTATTCTGCCGAACAAGCCATTCACGCTGAGTCATCGCGCGAGCCCGGATGAGTCGGATTTCGCCATCACTACGGCGATCGACAACGTACGTGCGCAGATCGTCCGTTGGATGTCGGCCAAGAATGACCCGCTGATCGTGAACACGGCGGCCCAAAGTCAGGCGCACTTTGGCGGGTACAAATTCTTAGGCGTGCCGTTGCGGGACGCCTCCGGGCAACTCGCTGCGATCGTGATGCTCTATCGCGTACGCAAACAGCCGGATTTCTCGGTGAACGACGTTGCCATCGTTGATGAGATCGCGCGCCAATTGCCGCCGAAGGCGCTCACTGAATTATTGGCCGCGAAGGCACCTCCGCCACCGAAGCCGGTCGCGAATGTCGTCAAAGTCACCGCGCCCGTGCCGACTACGAAAGTGGCGCGACCGCGAGAAGCGGCTCCTGCTTGCCCGGAGCTCAGCAAAGCCCCGACCGCATCCGCGGTCATGGTTCCTGCCATCACTGCAGGACCGGTTTCGATGGATGTTCGAGTGCGCGAGGCGCTGCGCAACGGTGCATTCGATTTGTATGTGCAATCGATTGAACCGCTGCGAGACAGCGAACGTCCGGCTCGCTTCGAAGTGCTGTTGCGATTGCCCGATGCCGATCAGGTTCGTACGCCTCGCTCCTTCATGGGCGCGGCGAGATCCGGGTATCTAATGCCCGACGTCGATCGCTGGGTCGTGAGTGAGCTCTTGAAAAAATTAAAGCAGCACGCCTTGAGCGTACGAACTTCGTGTTGGGAATTCTGCGTCAACATCGCCGCACAATCGCTCGCCGCGGATCACTTCAGCGATTTCTTGGTCGCCGAGGTCTGCAAGAGTGCGATTCCGGCAGGGCTGCTCGTTTTCGAAGTCAACGAGAAGGATGCGACCGATCACGAGAAGGCATTGCACACGCTTGCAGCGAAATTGCGCGATGTCGGTAGCCGCATTGCGCTCGACAACTGCCGCGCTGGTCTCGGAACGCTGGCATCAGTGCGTAAGTGGCCGGTGAGCTGCGTCAAGATCGATGGCTCGCTCATTCGCAACATCTCGACGAGCGCACAGTATCAATCTCAGGTGCGAGCACTCGTTGACCTCGCCACCAGCATGGGCGTGGATACCGTCGCCGAGTGCGTGGAAAACCAAAGTGTCTGCAGCACACTGCTGGATATCGGCGTGGACTATGCGCAGGGCTTTCATCTCGGCAAGCCTCAGCCGCTGTCGCAGCTTTTCAAATAGATTTGATCTCCAAGGAGGACACGGAGAGCACGGAGACAAACACGCGGAAACGAGCAGGACAGAAAACGATTTCCCGGAGAGCTCCGACTCGTTCAGAGTCTGATTGCTCCCGCCCCATGAGTTCTTACGCCTCCGTGTGCTCCGTGTTCTCCGTGGAGCAACTCTTAATCTTCATGCAGAAGCGGCGGTAAACCGTTGCAGATGCGTATCCGTATCGCCCAGCGTGAACTCAATCGCGGTGAGTCGTTTGAAGTAGTGGCTCACGCGCATCTCGTCCGTCATGCCCATTCCTCCATGCAGTTGGATGGATTGCTGGGCAATGAATCTTCCTGCTTGTCCAACCAGAACCTTCGCAGCAGAGAGTGCCTTGCGGCGTTCAGTGCGGTTTGAATCGGTGCAACGGATCGCAGCGAGATAGCTCATCGAGGTTGCCTGTTCGGCATAGATGTACATATCCGCCATGCGATGCTGCAGTACCTGGAAGCGGCCGATCGCCTGACCGAATTGCTTGCGGTTCTTCAAGTACTCGAGGGTGGATGCGTTGACTGCCTTCATGATCCCCACCGCTTCAGCACAGAGTGCGCTCAAGGCTACGTCGTAGGCGGCATCGATCGCAGCGAATGCATCTTGGCTCAAGCAGTTCTCCGCACTCACTGCGACATCCGTTAGCTCGATATCTGCTGCCTCGTGGCCATCCAAGGTGCGATAGGAGGTCACGCGAACGCCGGCGGCGTGCGGATCGATACGAAATACTCCAATGGAGTTCGTGTCGTTCACATCGCCGGCAAGCCGTGCGCTCACGATGAGGTCGTGCGCTCGGTTTGCAAAACCCACGACGCTCTTGTGTCCATTAACGACAAAGCCGCTACGGGCAGCTGTTGCTGTCGCTGCAACGCTTGAGAGTGTCCCGCGCGATTGAGGTTCTTCGTGGGCGAGAATCGCGATGCGTTCGCCGGTCGCGATTGCAGGCAGGAGCTCTGTCGCAGTCCCACCCATCTGAGCAATAAGAGCGGGCGTGAGCACGGCGGCTTCGATAAATGGCTCGAGCACCAGTCCCTCACCAAAGGCATTCATCACGAGCATCGTGTCCACGGCAGTACCGCCTAATCCGCCGTGTTCTTCAGGGACGTTGATTGCAGTGAGCCCGAGGCCAGCCAACTCGGCCCAAACATTCGACGCGCGATGCGCCTGGAGTAAGTCGCGCCGAGTTTCGAACGTGTATTGCTCGCGCACGAAACGCTGCACTGTTTCTGCAAGGAGCAATTGTTCGTCGCTGAATGAAAAGTCCATGGTTAGAGTCCCAACAGCATCTGGGCAATGATGTTGCGCTGAATCTCGTTCGAGCCGCCGTAAATCGATACTTTGCGCATGTTGCAGTACGTCGCGGCCAAGGCGGGTGAGTACTCCGGCCCGACGACATGGGCGAAGTCAGCTTCCTCCGTTGTCAGGCGGGTGTAGGGCAGGGCGTAACTGCCTACCGCAAACATCATCAACTCGCTCAAGGCTTGCTGGATCTCGGTACCTTTGATTTTCAGGACCGACGCTTCGGGGCCGGGTGCTTTGCGTTGCGTCTCCGCGGAGAGCGCTCGAAGCTGGGTGATCTCGAGCGCCATCAGATCGATCTCCACTTGCGCCACCCGAGCAGCGAAGTACGCATCATCGATCAGCGGTCGCCCATTCTTCATCTCGCGATGCGCAACGTCTTTCAGCCTCTGCAGCTCTCGCTTGGAAATGCCGACGGTCGCGATACTGGTGCGCTCGTGACCGAGCAGAAACTTGGCATAGGTCCAGCCTTTGTTTTCTTCCCCGACCAAATTTTCGATGGGCACCCTGACGTTTTCGAACCAGACCTCATTCACTTCGTGCCCGCCATCCAAGGTGATGATTGGACGGACGCTGATGCCGGGCGTCTTCATATCTATGAGTAGAAACGAAATCCCCTGCTGCGGCTTCGAAGCCGCGGGGTCGGTGCGAACCAAGCAGAAGATCCAGTTGGCGTGTTGGCCTAACGTGTTCCACGTCTTTTGCCCGTTGACGATGTAGTGTTCGCCTTTGGCATCGGTGCGACGCTCGGCGCGTGTCTTAAGCGAGGCGAGATCGGAGCCGGCGCCCGGCTCGGAATAACCTTGGCACCACCAATCCTCGGCCGAAAGAATCCGCGGCAGAAAACGGCTCTGCTGCTCAGGTGTGCCGAACGCCATGATGACGGGTCCCACCATCTTCAGTCCGAACGGCAGGATTCGAGGTGTGCCGGCTGCGGCGCACTCTTCATCGAAGATATGCTGTTCGACGGGACTCCAGCCGGTGCCGCCGAACTGCTTGGGCCACGATGGCCCACCCCAACCTCGCAAATGCAGGATGCGCTGCCACCGCGTGAAGTCATCGGACTTGACTGGGCCGCCGTTGAGGACGCGATTGCTAATGTCTTCTGGAAGCTGAGTCCGCAAGAACTCGCGGACCTCAGCACGAAAGGCCTGCTCAGCGGCAGTGAAGTTGAGGTCCATATGCGCTTGCCGACAACGCGGCTCACAAGGAATGTGTGGATCGGTTCCAGGATGGTAGGCAGGGAGCGGATCGGCGGCAACTCACGCCGCGAATCGCATTCCCGCCCTGGCGGATGGTTCGCTTGGCGGGGTTGTGTTAGCTTGCCGCGCGGCTGGGCGGTTGATATCGACATCGCCTGCTGACACCGAACAATCATGACGCAAGACAACACTTCAGACGCGGTCATACCGCGCGTGCGAGCTCGCCACGATCGTCATTTCGTCACCGCGCTGGCGCGAGGGCTGGATGTGCTCTCGTGCTTTCGCAGCGGCAGCGGCCTGCTCGGCAACCAAGAGATTGCCGATCGCTGTCGCTTGCCGAAGTCCACGGTTTCGCGGCTCACGTATACGCTGACCAAGCTTGGCTATCTGCACTACGACAAAGAGTCGGGCAAATATCGATTGGGTCCGGCGACGCTCGCGCTCGGTAGCGCTGTCATGGGACGTTTCGACATTCGCGACGTTGCGCGTCCGCTGATGCAGGAGCTGGCCGACTCAGCGGGAACCTCAGTGGCGTTGGGTGCACGTCAAGGATTGAACATGGCGTTAGTGGAGGTGTGCAAAGGCAAGACAGTGCTGTCGTTGAACATGGAGGTCGGAATGCGATTGTCACTGGCGACCTCGGCAATCGGCCGTTGCTATCTCGCGATTTGTAGCGAAGCAGAAAGGCTCGAGCTTTTCGAAGAAATCCAAAGGAGCGATCGCAAAGCGTGGCCCGCACTGCACGAAGGCATCGAGAAGTCGCTCGCCGAGTACCGTCAATACGGAGTCTGCAGCTCGTTTGGAGAATGGCAGCCCGATGTAAACGGAATTGCAGTGGGATTTCGACCGGGCAGCGGTATGCCGCCGATGGCGATCAACTGCGGCGCCCCCGCGTTCAAGCTTTCATCGCAGCACTTGATGACCGACGTGCGCCCGCGCCTGCTGGCGCTCGCCAAAAAACTAGAAGAAGCGATGGGCGTCGCACGTAGCTGACGATTTTCGGCGCAGACAATCCTCTCTGTCTGCGTCGCGCAACGCTCGAAAAAACCAGCTCGCGCGCGCTACGCAGAGCCGGAACTTTTCTTGCGCAGGGACAGTTAGGGTGCAGTCTTGTTAAATATCCCTGACATCCAAAAAATTCATGCGCGAATCAGCTCAAGCGAAGATCATGCGCGCATCGCTTGCTTCCACCGCATCAGCGCCCAACGTTTCACGAGCTGGGCGGTCTGCGTCTGCTCGCGTACAGCGCGGAACGGCTGAACCGCCGGCCGTCGCGCTACTGAAGCGCGTCTTCAATCCTTCCGTCATCGTCATCACACTGCTGTGGTGCGCCGTTGGCTACGGGCAACAACTCAGCGCGTCATACCTGGCATTAGCTGTTCTCACGTTCTTGATTTCGAGCCAACTCGTTAGCGAGCCCGTGCTCGACAATTCAGTGCATCGCGATTTGTCAGCGATCGTCCGACACCGGATCTTTGGTGAGTGGCTGATCGTGTCTGCCGTGCTTCTGTTCTTGGCGTTTGCATTCAAGACCACAGAAATTTTTTCACGCAGGGTAATTCTTACTTGGTTCGCGGTGACGCCATTCGTGGTGGTCTCTGCGCAATTGGGATTGCGAAAGCTCGCTGCGTTTTACGCTTTGCGTGGCGGCATCGTTCAGAGTCACATCATCATCGGCGCAAACGAATGCGGCGTGAGATTGGCGCAGCGCGTGAAGGCGAACCCGCACTTGGGTACGTTCAAAGGCTTCTTCGATGATCGCCAGGATGACCGCTCGGGCAGCGTGCCGACTGAACAGCTGCTTGGCCGCATGGAGGATGTGCTGGACTACGTGCGGCTCAACTCGGTCAGCAACGTATATATATGTCTGCCGATCCGAGCAGAGGATCGTGTCATGAAGTTGATGCGCGAACTGCGCGATACGACTGCTTCGGTCTACTTTGTACCAGACGTGTTCGTATTCGACTTGATCCGAGCTCAGCTTGCCGACGTCGACGGCGTCCCGGTGCTTGCCGTGTGCGAGACGCCGTTCAGCGGCATGAACGGCGTGGCGAAGCGCTTCAGCGATATCTTGTTCGCGTCAGTGTTGATCCTGATGCTCTGGCCAGTGATGTTGGCGATTGCGATTGGCGTCAAGTTGAGCTCACCCGGTCCGGTGATCTTCAAGCAGCGTCGCTATGGGTTGTACGGCGAGCGCATCCGCGTCTACAAATTTCGCACGATGACAGTTTGCGAGGATCGCGACCAGGTTACACAGGCGCGGCGCAACGACCCGCGCGTGACGAAATTCGGTGCGTTTTTGCGCCGCACCTCACTCGATGAACTGCCGCAGCTATTCAACGTGTTGTTCGGATCGATGAGTTTGGTGGGACCGCGCCCTCATGCGGTCGCGCATAACGAGGAATATCGCAAGCTCATTGACGGCTACATGCTGCGTCATAAAGTGCGTCCCGGAATTACTGGGTGGGCACAGGTCAACGGTTTTCGCGGTGAGACCGAAACCCTGGAGAAGATGAAGCGTCGCGTCGAATACGATCTGCACTATTTGCGCAATTGGTCGCTGGCGCTCGACATTACGATCTTGCTGCGCACGGCACGATTAGTTGTACGCGACGGGAACGCGTACTGAGCTGATGCGTCTTGCTGTATGGCTGCGAAAGCCAGGCAACAGCGGGACGCGGGATGGACAACGAAACGATAGAATCAATGCGCGCACCCTCATTGGCGAACTCTCCAAGCGGCACGCACGTCGTCGCAGTCGACCTCTGCAAACTTCTTAGCGATCACGAGATTCCGCATGCGCTATTGGGCGAGGCGCGTCGTCTGGATTGCTCGGCGTCGCGAATGACGGTTGTCGTTGCACGCACCGCACTCGAGCGCGTTCCCTCGCTAATCCACCAACTCAGTGCACGCTGTGGTGTGCGTCTGGTTCAGTGCGTCCGGCGAGATCTGCAGAGTTGGTGCTGCACGTTGGCGGGTTGGCAGGGCGACGAAGCGCCGAGCTTTTTGACGATCGAAGTCTTTGCCGACTTCGTCCGCAGTGGAGTGAGGATCTTCACGGCGGAGTCGCTATTAGCAGACCGCTCCTTAGCCGCGGGCAACGCCGAAGTTGCAAGTTGCTCGGTCAGTTCATCCGCACAGGAATTCATCTATTGCGTTACCGATGCGATCCTGCAAGGGGAGATCAGCGAGTCCTGCGCTCGACACTTGAGCACGTTGTGGTCTGAAGATCACGTCGGTGCCGAAGCGCAGCTGCGCCGTTTTTGGGATGTCCAACGCGAAGGTGGCATCGTGGTTCGCGCTGCGCATGCCGGTCAATGGCAGCCAGTTCGCGACGCGATGGATCAGCTCAAATCGAAACTATTGGCCAGCTGCGGTTGGCAACCTTTGAATTGGCTGCGAGAACAAGGACGGCGCGTTCACGAGTGGCTGCGCCCAACGGGATTGCTCGTCGCCTGTTTGGGTCCGGACGGAAGCGGGATTCGCGATGTGATCGGCAAACTCGCCGCAGCGCCGATGCGGCCCTTCAGTCGCGTGTTACAAATGGAACTGCGTCCACGCCTGATTCGCGGGCTCAGTCCACCCCAGCCGGCGGAGCGAGTGCGTCGGCAGACGCCGCGCGGACGTTTCGCTGCGGCATTGAAGGTGTTGATGTTCGCAGTCGATTACTGGCTCGGATACTGGTTCATGTTGCGGCCACGCATGGTCCGATCGACGTTGGTGATTTCGAATCGCTACTACGACGATATCTTCGCTGACCCAGGCCGCTATCGATTGGTACGTCCGCGTGCGTTTGCTCGGGCGTTACTGCCGTGGATCCCGCGGCCGCATCTGTGGTTGATCTTCGATGCGCCCAGTGAGGTGCTGCATCAGCGCAATCACGATATGACTCCTGATGAGTCCGCGCGGCAGCGTCAAGAGTATCGGCGTGTTCTGAAAGGGTTTCAGCATGTGGTCGTCTTGGATGCGCGAGACTCAACCGAAGAGATTGGCGTTCACGCTCAACAAGCGGTGCTCGCTCATTTGGCGCGCCGGACGGCCATTCGCCTGAAGTTGCCGCTGCAGGATGCAGAAAATCCGCTCTCGACTCGCGTCCTGCTGTTTTTCTGCCGGCGCAACGTGCCCTTGCTGAGTCGGTTGGTGCGCATCGTGTACAACAGCGACATCTATTGCCGGCTGCCGACGGACGTGAACATGCCGCACCCGTACGGTGTAGTGATTCATTCGCAAGCGGTGATCGGCAATCGCGTGACCATCATGCAGCAGGTCACGGTGGGAGACGTGGAGCAGGGGGACAGCGTGGCGCCGGTGATCGGCGATGACGTCTACATCGGCGCGGGGGCACGCGTGCTCGGAGATGTTCGAGTCGGCGATGGAGCGACGGTCGGTGCCAATGCCGTTGTCACCCGGGATATCCCTCCGGGCGCGACGGTCGTGGGCGTCAACCGGATTCTTCCGACATCCATGCGTTTGGCCAGCGACACTCAGCGCGACAGCGCCGTGACGCCCTTCCCGGTGAGCGCCCAACGACATTAGCCGGTTGCTGAGAGTGGTTCTTGCACCAATACGGTGAACACCCTCTCCAATTTTGACTAGTCACACGTTTCTCAATCGGCGCCGTCTTCGGCTACACTACGCGGCCTTCAATTTCCGTCCCGAAGACACCTTCTCTCGTCCGAACAGGAACTTACGAGCGCAATGAGCGACTCACTTCGAGCTTTGCTCGACACCACGCCCCTCGCGGCCGGTAACGCCCCCTACGTCGAAGCCCTCTACGAACAGTACCTAGCAGATCCAGCGTCGGTCGATCCGCGCTGGCGCGAATACTTCGCGAAGCTTGCTGGGTCCGGCGCCAACGAAACAGCACACGGTCCTATCCGGGAAGCGCTGGCGCAACGTGCGGTTTCCGCTCGCCCCGTCGCTGTTGCCGGGAGCACCGCGAGTGCTTCGGACGATTCAGCGAAACAAGGTGGTGTTGCTCGGTTGGTGCAGGTTTATTCCAATCGCGGCCATTTGTTAGCAGACATCGACCCGCTCGGATTGATGCAGCGGCCAGTGCCGGAAGTACTCGAGCTAAAACACTTCGGCTTAAGCGAGTCGGACCTCGATACCGAGTTCTACACGGGCGCTCGCACTGACGCGATTCCGAAGCGCATGAAGCTGCGCGACATGATTGCGCAGTTGAAGACAATCTTCTGCGGCCCGATCGGCGCGGAGTTTGCGCACGTTTCCAATTCAACTGAACGGCTTTGGCTACAGAATCGATTTCTCGAGGGCCGGGTCAAGAACCGATTCAGCGCGGACGAACAAAAGAACTTCTTGAGGCATCTCACCGCGGCCGAGGGTCTCGAGGTCTATCTCGCAACCAAGTATCCGGCGCAAAAGCGTTTCTCGCTCGAAGGCGGCGACTCGTTGATCCCGATGCTGGATGACTTGATCCAGCAGGGCGGACAACGCGGGATCGAAGAAATCGTGATCGGCATGGCCCACCGCGGACGCTTGAACGTTCTGGTGAATGTCGTCGGCAAGTCGCCCCAAGTGCTGTTCTCCGAATTCGAAGGGCACTACGACACGAACCACATGCAAGGTTCCGGTGACGTCAAGTATCACAAGGGCTTCTCCACCGACATCCGCACGCCAGCAGGCAATGTGCATGTAGCGTTGGCTTTCAATCCATCGCACTTGGAAGTGGTGAATCCCGTCGTCGAAGGATCCGTGCGTGCGCGTCAGCAGCGTCGCAACGACAGCAAGGGCGATAAGGTCGCGCCGATTTTGATTCACGGCGATGCCGCCTTTGCGGGTCAAGGCGTCGTGATGGAAACGCTCCAGCTATCCCAAGCACGCGGCTTCTACACGGGCGGCACCGTTCACATCATCATTAACAATCAAGTTGGCTTCACGATTTCCGATCCGCGCGATTCGCGTTCGACGCTGTATTGCAGCGATGTTGCCAAGATCATCGAAGCGCCGATTTTCCACGTGAATGGCGATGATCCGGAAGCCGTGCTCTTCGTCACGCGGCTGGCGCTGGACTATCGCATGAGGTTCCACAAGGACGTTGTCATCGACCTCGTGTGCTACCGCAAGCGCGGTCACAACGAGGCTGATGAGCCTGCGGCGACTCAGCCCGTGATGTATCAGAAAATTCGCTCTCAGCGTACGCCGCGCCAGATCTATGCCGAGCGCTTGATTGCGGAGAAGGTGATCACCGCCGCTGAAGCCGACGAGATGGTCGAGCAATATCGCCGCGCTTTGGACGAGGGACGTACTACGACCCGCCACGCGTTGGGAATGATCGGCAACAAACACACGGTCGATTGGAGCAAGTATCAGCACGTGTCTGATCGCGTGGAGTCTGTAGTTACAGGCGTGCGCGTCGAACAGTTACGTGAACTGGCAGGCAAGCTCACGACCTTCCCTGCGAACTTCACGCTGCATCGTCAGGTCGCGAACGTGGTCCAAGCCCGGGAAAAAATGGCCGCTGCTCAGCAGCCGCTGGATTGGGGCTTTGCCGAAACGCTGGCGTACGCGACGTTGCTCACCGAGGGCTACGAGGTCCGCATCGTCGGTCAGGACAGCGGTCGCGGTACATTTTTCCATCGTCACGCGGTTTGGCACGATCAGACGAGCGGCGATACCTACATTCCGCTCGCGAACCTCTCTCCTTCGCAACCGCGCTTCAATGTGATCGATTCGCTCCTCTCCGAAGAAGCGGTGATGGGATTCGAGTACGGGTTCTCGACGACCGAACCTAACTGCCTGAACATCTGGGAAGGGCAGTTTGGCGATTTCGCGAACGGCGCCCAAGTGATCATCGATCAGTTCATTAGCTCGGGCGAAGCGAAATGGGGTCGGTTGTGCGGACTCACGTTGTTCTTGCCGCACGGTTATGAAGGACAGGGGCCGGAGCATTCCTCGGCACGCCTCGAACGTTTCTTGCAGCTCTGTGCAGAGCAGAACATGCAAGTGTGCGTACCCTCCACACCGGCGCAGATGTTCCACATGCTGCGTCGGCAGATGCGCCAGAACTTCCGCAAGCCGCTCATCGTGATGACGCCGAAGAGCTTGCTGCGGCACAAGCTGTCGGTCTCCTCGCTCGAGGACCTCACTCACGGCGGTTTCCGCAATGTCATCGATGAAGTCGACGACATTCAACCCTCGCACGTCACACGTGTGGTGTTCTGCTCGGGCAAGGTCTACTTCGATTTGCTCGATTCCCGCAGGGCCGACGCCTTGCACAACATCGCGCTGGTCCGCATCGAACAGCTTTATCCATTTCCGATCGAAGAATATGCGGCCACCCTTCGCAAGTACGCCAATGCTCGCGAAATCGTGTGGTGCCAAGAGGAGCCGCAAAACCAGGGAGGCTGGTATCAGATCCGTCATCGCCTGCAAGAAGGGCTCGGCAAAGATCAGCAGTTGCTGTACGCCGGACGTGCGCCGGCGGCCGCGCCCGCTGCAGGTATTTTCCAAATGCATGTCGATCAGCAGCAGGGGCTCGTCGACGCCGCGTTGCGTTCCACCAGTACCGAAGAATCCGTGCGTCAGACGACTCGTCTGAAAGCTGCAGCAAAGAAATAGGACAAGTACATGAGCATTGAAGTGAAGGTCCCGCAACTACCCGAATCGGTCGCCGATGCGACACTGGTTGCGTGGCACAAGAAGCCGGGCGACAGCGTCGGGCGCGATGAAAATCTCGTCGATCTCGAGACCGACAAGGTGGTACTCGAAGTGCCGGCGCCTTCGGCAGGCGTCATCAAAGAGTTGAAGGTCGCTAACGGTGCAACCGTGACGAGCGGTCAAGTGCTCGCGATATTGGAAGCAGGGGCTACTGCCGAAGCGGCGCCCAAGGCAGCCGCGGCTGCGGAGAAATCTGCGCCTGCGGCTGAGGCCAAATCTGCTGCTGCGGCGGCGAAGCTTGCGCCGGCAGCAAAGCGGATGGTCGAAGAACACAAACTCGATGCCGGTCAGATTTCAGGCAGCGGTCGCGATGGCCGTGTCACCAAGGGTGATGTAATTCAGCATCTCTCGGGAAAAGATTCCGCTGCTCCCGCAAAGACGAAACCGGCTGCAGTTCAGTTGCCCTCTGTAGGTGGCGGGCGCAACGAGCAACGCGTCCCGATGACGCGTCTGCGTGCACGCATTGCCGAGCGCTTGATCCAGGCGCAGTCGACAGCAGCGATGCTGACCACGTTCAACGAAGTGGACCTCACCGCGATCAACGAGATCCGTGCTCGATACAAGGACAAGTTCGAGAAATCGCACGGCGTGAAGCTCGGCTTCATGTCGTTCTTCGTGAAAGCAGCCATCGAAGCATTGCGGCGTTTCCCTGCCGTGAATGCATCGATCGACGGCAACGATATCGTCTATCACGAGTTCTACGATATCGGCGTCGCGGTCTCGACCGATCGCGGCTTGATGGTGCCGGTGCTGCGTAACGCAGAGAACATGTCCTTTGCGGAAATCGAAAAGTCCGTTGGCGCCTATGCGACCAAGGCTCGTGAAGGCACGATCACGCTGGAAGAACTCACCGGCGGCACATTCACGCTCACCAATGGCGGCGTGTTCGGATCGTTGATGTCTACCCCGATTCTGAATCCACCGCAGGTCGCCATCCTCGGCATGCACAAGATTCAGGAGCGCCCGATGGTCATCAATGGCGAGATCAAGATTCGTCCGATGATGTACCTCGCGCTGACCTACGATCATCGCATCGTAGACGGCCGCGAGTCGGTGCAATTCTTGGTTGCGATCAAGGATGCGCTGGAAGATCCGGCACGTCTGCTGTTGCAGCTCTAGGAAGAAGCGGATAGTGACTTGCGGATAGCGGATAGTCAGAGAAAGACTTTTCCGCGACCCGCATCTGCACCTATCCGCTATCCGCAATCCGCTAGTCACTTAGGTTATTTCCATGTCTCAATACGACGTCATCGTCATCGGCGGCGGCCCAGCGGGCTATCCCTGCGCGATCCGGGCGGGTCAGAACAAGCTCAAGGTCGCCTGCATCGACGAGTGGCAGAACAAGGATGGCTCGTATGCCTTCGGCGGAACGTGTTTGAACGCGGGATGCATTCCTTCGAAGGCACTGCTGGAGTCCTCTGAGCTGTATCACCGCGCTCAGCACGAGTTTGCGGTGCACGGCATCAAGATTGGCGATGTGAGCTTCGATGTGGGTGCGATGCAGAAGCGCCGCGCTCAGATCGTAAAGCAATCCACCCAGGGCATTTCGTTCCTGTTCAAGGGTGCAGGTGTGACCGGCTTGCAAGGGCACGGCAAGTACCTCGGCAACGGCAAGGTCGAGTTCACGAGCAAAGACGGCAAGAAGGAAGAGCTCACGGCGCAGCACGTTGTGTTGGCATCCGGTTCGAGCCCGACGGAGTTGAAGAGCCTGCCGTTCGATGGCAAGCAAGTGGTCGACTCGTGGGGTGCGCTCGAGTTCGATAGCGTGCCGAAGAAGCTCGGCGTGATCGGTGCGGGCGTGATCGGCTTGGAACTCGGCAGCGTGTGGCGCCGGCTGGGTGCTGAAGTGGTCGTGCTCGAGGCGCTCGATACCTTTCTGCCGATGACGGATGGCGCGGTCTCGAAAGAGGCTCTCAAACACTATAAGAAGCTCGGCCTCGATATTCGGCTCGGCGCGAAAGTCAGCGGCGCGGACAAGTCCGCAAACGGCGTGACGCTCAAGTACACCGATGCGAACGGCGAAGGCTCGGTGACGGTCGACAAAGTCGTCGTCGCGATTGGCCGTCGTCCTTATACGAAGGATTTGCTTGCCGATGGTACCGGCGTGCAATTGGATGAACGCGGCTTCGTGAAAGTCGATCACGACTGCAAGACCAACGTGCCGAATGTGTGGGCGGTCGGCGATCTCGTACGCGGGCCGATGCTCGCGCACAAGGGCAAGGAAGAGGGCGTGATGGTTGCGGACCTGATCGCGGGCAAAGTCGCCGAAGTGAATTACAAGACCATTCCTTCCGTGATCTACACCGCGCCTGAAATCGCATGGGTCGGACAGACCGAAGAAGAAGTGAAGAAGAGCGGCCGTGCGTACAAAGTGGGCCAATTCCCCTTCCTGGCGAGCGGCCGTGCGCGCGCAATGGAGGCGACTGCGGGGTTCTGCAAAGTGATCTCCGCCACGGATGATGACGAGATCCTGGGCGTTCACATCATCGGTCCGATGGCAGGCGAACTGATCGCCGAAGCGGTGCTAGCAATGGAGTACTCGGCGAGCACGGAAGATCTGCAGCGGACGATTCATGCTCATCCGACGCTGTCTGAGGCGCTGCACGAAGCCGCATTGAACGCCGACAAGATCGCGATCGATATCGGCAATCGATAACACGCCTAAAGGCGAGCAGCGATGTCGAGAAACCCCGATTCGCTGCTCGCTCGTGAGTTAGGCGTCCGCCAGCTCGCGGCCAATATCTTCAACTACACAGTCGGCAGCGGCATCTTTGCGCTGCCCGCGTTCGCCGTTCTGCAACTCGGGTCGGCGGCGCCACTGGCCTATCTGACGTGCGCGGTGGTGATCGGCCTCGTCGTGATGTGCTTCGCCGAAGCGGGTAGCAGAGTCGATTCCACCGGAGGCCCCTACGCGTACGTCGAGACGGCGCTAGGCCCATTCGTCGGATTCGTCGCCGGATGCTTGGTGCTATCTACGGGAACCTCAGCGGCAGCCGGGATTTTCAGTTTGCTCGCCCGCTCCGTCGTGAAGTTGGTTCCCGCGGCACCCGCTTGGATTACGCCGGCTATCATCATTGCGCTCGTGGTTACGCTCGTTTCGATCAACGTCAGAGGAGTCAAGACGGGCGCACGAGTCATCGAGGCAATGACCGTCATTAAGCTCGTGCCATTGCTTGGCTTCGTGGCCGTGGGAGTGTTCTTTGTTCGCCCGCCGAATTGGGTCTGGGAGAACGTGCCATCTCTTGCACAGGTGCTGAGCACCTCCGGCATCGTCCTGTTCGCATTCTCTGGAATAGAAGGATCGCTGGTCCCGAGCGGCGAGGTTAGAAATCCCTCCCGCTCCGTGCCACGTGCTGCACTTCTCGCTTTGAGCGCAGTGACATTGCTGTATCTGGCGGTGCAGTTCGTTGCGCTCGGTGCCCAGGGCCTGGCACTCGCTGACGATCGCACCACACCGTTAGCTTCAGCGGCTTCGCATATGGTGGGTCCCACAGGTCGCAGCATCATGATTGTCGCTGCGGTGATCTCGATGACCGGCTATCTGAGTGCGAACGTGTTGTCCGAGCCTCGCGGTGTGTTCGCTTTCAGTCGCGATGGTTTTCTGCCGCGCTTCTTGTCGACTGTGCATCCGCGCTTTCGCACGCCGCACTATGCGATCTACATCTACGGCGCAGTGGTGACGGCAATTGCGCTGTCCGGCACATTCGAACAACTCGCTACCTTCTCGAATCTCGCAGCGCTGATGCTGTACTTCCTCGTTGCCATCTCTGCGTGGCAACTGCGTCGCCGCGATGTACGCAGCGATGGCGAACCCTTCACGCCGCCTGGCGGCGCGGCTGTGAACGTCGCCGCATGCGTCGCCGTCGCGTTGGTCTTCTATCAAACCGTCGAACGCACGCAGTTCTTATGGCTGCTTGGCGTTCTGGTTTTGATCTGCGCGCTTTATGGCATTAGAGGATTAAGAGGTAACACAAAGAGCACATAGATAAACAAAGAACAAAAAAGACAAAGAGAACGTCTTTCCACTATTTCTCTTTGTGCGCTCTGTTTTTCTTTGTGATCTTTGCGTTGCTCTAACTCTTGCTCTTAAACTCTTCTGCGCGCGCTCAAAACATTCGGTAGGCCCTGAAGCCGAGCGAGCACGCGAGAGAGCTCTTCGAGAT
The DNA here is from genome assembly GCA_023391335.1 of Pseudomonadota bacterium. Taxonomy (GTDB): domain Bacteria; phylum Pseudomonadota; class Gammaproteobacteria; order Steroidobacterales; family Steroidobacteraceae; genus Steroidobacter. The sequence continues at coordinate 46,587 of JAEWBG010000096.1, forward strand.
CCTGAACCGTGATGCGAAGGTTCATGTCGGCGACGCCGTCGCCTTCGTGAGTCACAGTATTCATCGCATGAATGTTGATCTTCGAATCGGCGAGCACTGCGCTGATGTCACGTAGTAGGCCGCGGCGATCGAAGGCTCTGACGTTCACGTCGACGGGGAACGCGCGATCGGACGCAGCTCCCCATTCGACTGCAATTACACGTTCCGGGTGAGCAGTGTGGAGTCGCTTTAGGTTCGGGCAGTCCTCGCGATGGATGCTGACGCCGCGACCCAATGTGATGTAGCCGGCAATCGGTTCGGGTGGAACGGGTCCGCAGCATCGCGCGAAATTGGACAAGAGATCGCCGACGCCTTCGATCGTGATGCCCGCAGTGTCCTTGGGGCGCGCCGCAGGTTTGCGGGGAACAGGCGAGGGCAGTTCCTGCGGTTTCGCGCGACGAAGAATCGCGCCGCTAATTTGCGCCGCATTGACTTCGCCTTCGCCGATGGCTTGATAGAGCTGCTCGGCGTTCGTGAAGTTGAATTCGCTGATGAGTTCCGGAAGCGACACGCTGTGAATCGCCAGCCGTTGCAACTCGCGTTCGAGAATCTGGCGCCCTTGCTGTCGGTTCTGTTCTTCATCCAGCTTGCGAAACCATGCACGGACCTTGCTCCGATTGCGTGGCGATGCAAGATAGCCGAGTGAAGGCACGAGCCAATCTCGGCTTGGATTCAACTGCTTACCTGTGATGATCTCGACCTGATCGCCGTTTTGGAGTTGCTGATTCAGCGGGACCATGCGGCCGTTCACTTTTGCGCCCCGACAGCGATGGCCGAGATCCGTGTGCAAGTGATATGCGAAATCCAAGGGCGTCGCCCCGCGAGGCAGATCGACGACTTCGCCGCGTGGCGAGAGCGCATATACGCGATCTTCGAAGACTTCGGAGCGCACGCGCTCCAGGAAGTCGCCGTCGGTCTCCGCATCCTTCTCTCCAGGTTCGAGAATCTGCCGCAGCCAGACGATCTTTTGTTCGTAAGCCGGATTTGCGCGGCCGCCTTCCTTGTATCGCCAGTGAGCTGCGACGCCGAGCTCGGCGTGTTCATGCATTTCGAAGGTGCGGATTTGGATTTCCAGCGGCAATTTGCCCGGGCCGATGACCGCGGTGTGCAGCGACCTGTAGAGATTATCTTTGGGGGTGGCGATGTAGTCATCGAACTCACCCGGGATGTACGACCACAGACCATGCACGACGCCGAGCGCCGCATAGCAATCTGCAATCGAATCGACCAGCACACGCACGGCGCGGATGTCGTAGAGCTGATCGAACGACAGACCTTTGCGCTGCATCTTCTTCCAGATGCTGTAGATGTGCTTCGGGCGACCGGCGACATCCGCCTTGATGTTGGCCTTTGCGAGTTCAGCCTGTAGCTGCGCTTTGACATCCTCGATATAACGTTCGCGATCGACACGTTTGGCGGCCAGCCAGCCTGCGACTCGCTTGTAGTTTTCAGGTTCCAGGAAGCGGAAGCTCAAATCCTCCAACTCCCACTTCACTTGCCACACGCCCAGCCGGTTCGCGAGCGGGGCATAGATCTCGCGGACTTCGTAGGCAGTCTGCTCGCGCTCGGCAGGCGGAGCATCTTTGCTTTCCCGTAGGCGATGCAATTCGACGGCGAGCTTGATCAGCACGAGCCGCGGATCGGTCACAATTGCGAGCAGCATCTTGCGCAACGCTTCGGCTTGATTCGGTGATAGCCCTCCCGGCGTGCGCGTTGGCGTTGCCAGTGTGAATGTACCGAGCCGCATGAGCTCCGATGCGATGCGAACCGAATTCGACTCCTTGCTGGACAGGGCCTTCTCAGCAGCCAGGGCGCCGCTGTCAATCAGCGAATAGAGCAGGGTGCCATCGAGCATTTCCTCGTCGTCGGTTAAATCCGCGACGATCAGAGCGATGGCCCGGGCGCGAGCCGCATGGGACGACGATGGGTCGACCGACAACGACGCCAGGCCTGAGCGGATTCGCTCTTCGGCGCGCGTAAGTCGCGGATTCGAATCGGCGGTGAGATCGGCGGATTGCATGCTCTTGCCGTATCATACCCGCCGCCGAAGAGTTCACCGCAGCGGAGCATTTTCTTGCGCAGAGTCAGGCGGCCGCAAAGCCTCGCCATGTTGGCAAGCTACAAACGTCCAAGCTCGCGAGAGCTGGGTGTGCTGCCCGCCGAAGTACGCATTCTGGGATTGGATCCGGGCTCGCTGCGTACCGGATTTGCCGTGGTCGAAACTCGCGGTACCGAGGTCAAATATCTCGTGAGCGGTGCGATTCGCACGTCGGGCGACTCGTTCGCCGGCAGACTGCAGGAAATCTTCGCCGGCGTGGACAAACTCAGTGCCGAGTTCAAGCCGGACGAAGTGGCGATCGAACGGGTGTTCATGCATCGCAATGCCGATAGCGCCCTGAAGCTTGGTCAAGCACGAGGTGCGGCGCTCAGCGCCACGTTCTCGTTGCGTCCGCGCGTATTCGAATACGCCCCACGCGAAGTGAAGTTGGCTGTCGTTGGCAGTGGGGCGGCGGAGAAAGAACAAGTGCAATTGATGGTCAAACGACTGCTGAACATCTCTGGACCGCTGGGAGCGGATGCCGCGGACGCCTTGGCGATTGCGCTGTGTCATGCGCATTCGCGAAAAATCCGTGCGATGACGGCAGCCATGTTGAGTTCGTCGCAATGATTGGATTCTTACGCGGACGATTGGCGGCGAAGCACCCCCCGCAATTGCTGGTCGATGTGGGCGGAGTGGGCTATGAGCTCGAAGCGCCGATGTCGACGTTCTACACGTTGCCGCCCACAGGTGCGGATGTGAATCTTTTTACGCACTTGGTGGTGCGCGAAGATGCGCACATCCTGTTCGGTTTTTCGAGCGAGCGCGAACGCAAGTTGTTTCGCGAATTGCTCAAGGTTTCCAACGTCGGTCCCAAGCTGGCGTTGGCTTTGCTTTCAGGACTGAGCGTCGATGCGTTTCTGCTCTGCATCGAAGCACAGGACGTCGATACGTTGGTGCGCATTCCGGGCGTCGGGCGTAAGACCGCCGAACGTCTGTTGATCGAGATGCGCGATCGAGTGAAAAGCTTCGGCGATCTTGCAGGTGTGTCTTTGCCTGCGAGCGGCGGAGCCGAAGCTGCGATCGGGCCGCAGGCCGAGGCGTTCAGTGCACTGATTGCGCTTGGCTATAAACCGATCGAAGTCACGCGCCTGCTCAAGAGCGTGGATGCCTCCGCACAAACGACGGAAGAAATCATCCGCCGCGCGCTGCAATCGGCTGCTGCGAAGTAGGAGGCGATGGTGGATCCAAAGTCAGAAGCGGTTGGTACTTTCGTTTGGGCGCGGTTGGGACGCTCTCGGCGTCCTGCCTCCGCGGCATTGGCACATCCATGTGCAGCACGGTTAGTGGTTAGCGAGAGCGTCTCTCTTCCAGCCTCCAGCCTCCAGCCTCCAGCCTCCAGCCTAGTACGCGGCCTGCGGGCTGCGTTCTTATGATCGATCAAGACCGCATCGTATCCGCAGGCACTCAGGGCGATGAGGAAGCGTTCGACCGTGCCGTGCGTCCAAAACGGCTCGCCGATTACGTCGGCCAGTCCGCGGTCAAGACGCAGATGGAAATCTTCATCAGCGCAGCGCGCAATCGCAAAGAGGCACTGGATCATGTGCTCATCTTCGGCCCGCCCGGTTTGGGCAAGACGACCTTGGCGAACATCATCGCGAACGAACTCGGCGTGAGTCTGCGTCAGACATCAGGTCCAGTGATCGAACGCGCCGGAGATTTGGCGGCACTGCTCACGAACTTGCAGCCGAACGATGTGTTGTTCGTCGATGAGATTCACCGCTTGAGTCCAGTCGTCGAAGAAATCCTCTATCCCGCGATGGAGGACTTTCAGCTCGACATCATGATTGGCGAAGGACCGGGCGCACGTAGTATCAAACTCGACCTGCCTCCCTTCACGTTGGTGGGCGCGACAACCCGAGCAGGATTGCTCACCTCGCCGCTGCGCGATCGATTCGGCATCGTGCAGCGTCTGGAGTTCTACGATCACGCCGAACTGCAAAGGATCGTCACGCGCTCCGCTGCCATTTTGGGCGTGCCTGCAGATCCAGGCGGCGCCGCTCGGATTGCGCAGCGCTCGCGTGGAACCCCGCGCATTGCGAACCGATTACTGCGCCGCGTCCGCGATTACGCGGAAGTGAAGGCCACTGGCCGAATCACCGATGAGGTGGCTCAAGCCGCCCTGGACCTGTTGGATGTCGATCCGCAAGGATTCGATGTGATGGATCGCAAGCTCCTGCTGGCGATTATCGAGAAATTCGATGGCGGTCCGGTGGGCGTGGAAAGCCTTGCAGCAGCGCTCGGGGAAGAGCGTGGAACGATCGAAGATGTCATCGAACCGTTCTTGATCCAGCAGGGATTCATGATGCGCACTGCACGCGGCCGCGTCGCCACGCGTTTGGCGTATCAGCATTTCGGATTGAAAGTGCCGGATCGGCCGGGCAGTGGGGATTTGTTTGGGCAATGAGCGCACAGCGTGGTCACGAGTCACGAGTCACGAGTCACGAGTCACGAGGTTAGAGGAAATTTGAGTTTGTCCGGTAAATCACAGAATTTTGAAGACCGCGATACGCGTTCTCCTTCTGACCCGTCACCCGTGACCCGTGACCCGTCTCGCTTCTCCTTCCCTGTCCGCGTTTACTGGGAAGACACCGACGCTGGCGGCATCGTCTACTACGCGAACTACCTCAAATTCATGGAGAGGGCGCGTTCGGAATGGTTACGCGCGATCGGCATCGAACAAGGTCCGCTGAAAGATGAACACAATGCAATGTTCGTCGTAGTGGATGTCGAAGCACACTTCAAACGCCCGGCCCGCTATGGGGAACTGCTGCAGGTGGGGTGTGTCATTGAACAGACCACACGCGCGAGTTTGACGTTCAAACAGCAGATCCTGCGCGATGGCGAGCTGTTGATCGATGGCAAGGTTCGCGTGGCGTGTCTGGATGCCACGACATTTCGTCCGCAGCCGGTGCCGGATACAGTGACTGAAAAAATGCAGGCGTGGAATCGTTAGGCGCCTTGCAGGTTGTACTTAGGAGTGATGAATGACGGGCTCGACCCTTAATCCGTTGGAGCTGGTGATCAACGCCAGCCTCATCGTGCAGATCGTCATGGCGCTGCTGTTGCTCGCCTCTGTGATGTCCTGGTCCATCATGCTGCGCAAGCGTGCGGAACTGCGCCGCGCACGATTAGACGCGGACAAATTCGAAGAGACCTTTTGGTCTGGCGGCGACTTGAGCGCGATGTTTCGCGCCATCGATCAAAGCCGTCGCGTGACCAAGGGCATGGAAAGCATCTTCGAACAAGGCTTTCGCGAATTCACGCGCCTGCGCCAGCACGGGGCTGTCGCGTCGGGTCAACTCATCGAGGCTTCCCGCCGCGGAATGCGCGTTGCACTTCTGAAAGAAAGCGACCGGCTGGAACACAGCCTTTCGATGCTGGCGACCATCGGATCGACGAGTCCATACGTCGGATTGTTCGGCACCGTCTGGGGCATCATGAATGCGTTTCATGGCCTCGGAAATGTGCAGCAGGCGACGCTCGCGATGGTCGCGCCGGGTATTGCCGAAGCGCTGATCGCAACCGCAATGGGCTTGTTCGCGGCAATTCCAGCGGTGGTCGCGTACAACCGATATGCCGATCAAGTCAGCCGCATCGAATTGCGTTACGACACCTTCGTCGAAGAACTCTCGACCATTCTGCAGCGGCACTCGAGTGGACCGAAAGGTTCGCAGACGGTCGCCGCTGAGGCGCAGGCATGACACCGCACCCCGGCCGACGCGGCCGTCGGCTCATGGCCGAGATCAACGTCGTTCCCTATATCGACGTGATGCTGGTGCTGCTGATCATCTTCATGGTGACGGCACCGCTGCTCACGCAAGGCATCAAGGTGGAGTTGCCCAAAGCGGGTGCGGAGCCGCTGCCTGCCGAATTGATGCGCGATCATCAACCGCTGATTCTGAGTGTCGATACCAGCGGCCGGTTTTACTTGAACATCGGCAAGGATGACGAATCGCCCATCGACGACGACACGGTGCTTCAGCGCGTCTCGACCGTCCTACGTCGCGAGCCTCAGACGCCCGTGTTGGTGAAGGCGGACCAGAACGTGCCGTACGGCCGAGTTGTCGCCGGCATGGTGCTGCTCCAACAAGCGGGGGCGGAAAAGGTCGGCTTCATCACCGATCCGGCGACGGCTCGCAACGCTAAGCGTCGGCAACCGTAGCCATAGCAGTCGATGCCTGAGTTCTTTCGCCAGCATTGGACCTATTTGATCGGCGCGCTGCTGCTGCACGTGCTGTTCGCTGGGGTATTTGCACTGACATTGATTTCCATGCAGCGGCACGCACCACCGCCGCAACTTGCGATTCAAGCCATCGTCGTCGATCGCTCGCAGCTTGCACGCGCGCCTAAGCAGCAGAAGCCCGCACCGCCGCAGGAAGATCAGGCGCAGAAGGAGCAGCAAGCCCAGCAAGAGGCACAGCGTAAGCAGCAGGAAGATCAGCAGCGCCGCCAAGAGCAGGAGCGGGCTGAGCGCGAACGCCAAGTGGAACTGAAACAACGCGAGGACGAACAACGTCGCCAAGAGCAAGAGCGCCAGGCGCGCGAGCAAGCGGAGCGGCAGAAGCAAGTTGAAGCTGAACGGCAGCGCAAAGCGGACGCGGAACGTAAGCGTGTCGAGGAAATAGAGCGCAAGCAAAAAGAGGAAGCGGCGAAACGCAAAGCCGCGGAGGAAGCGCGTGCCCAAAAAGCTCGCGAAGCGGATCTGCAGCGACAGTTGGAAGAGGAAGAGGGCCGCACCGAGGTCGCCAATTCCGGACTGCTGAATCAATACGTCGCGATGATCGAGCAGCGTATCGTGCGCAATTGGAATCGCCCGCCATCGGCTCGACCCGGATTGGAATGCGAGGTTCGCGTGACCCAGACTCCAGGCGGTACGGTGCTCAGCGTGCAACTTGGCAAATGCAATGGCGATGCGGCGGTTCAGCAATCGATCGAAACCGCGGTGATGCGCTCGTCGCCGCTGCCGCCGCCGCCGGATCCTCGATTATTCGAACGTACGCTCGTGCTGATCTTCAAGCCGGCGGAGTAATGGTCAGTTTGATAGGAGAGTAGCGGAATGATCAAAAGCGCACTTCGCATCCTCGGTGCGATCTTCATCGTGCTCAGCGCATCGTTGGCTCACGCTCAACTCGTGGTCGAGATCACTCGCGGGCAGGAAGACGCCGTGCCGATCGCCGTGGTGCCATTCGGTTGGGAGTCCACCGGCGTGGCGCCGTTCGACGTAGCAGAAGTCGTCGCTGCGGATCTGCAGCGTAGCGGACGCTTCGCGCCGCTCGATCGCAAGGACATGATCGATCGTCCCACACAGGGCGATCAGATTCGGTTCCAGGACTGGCGCTATCTCAAGAGCGACTTCATTACGGTGGGCAAATTGATCCCGGATGGCCAGGACCGATTCGCTGCACAGTTCGAACTCTACAACGTGCTGACCGGCCAGCGCCTGGCTGCTGAGCGCGTCAGCGCGACCGCGAATTCCATGCGTGCCATGGCGCATCGCATTGCGGACATTATCTTCAAGCAGTTGACCGGCATTCCTGGCGCGTTCTCGACCCGGATCGCCTTCATCAGCGCCGAAGGGACCTCGCCTGCACAGCATTACAAGCTCGTGGTCTCCGACTACGACGGCGAAAATCAGCAAGTGATCGCGACCTCGACCGAACCGCTGATGTCCCCTGCATGGTCGCCGGATGGTCAGAGCCTCGCTTACGTCTCGTTCGAGAGCAAATCTTCGGCGATCTACGTACAGACGCTGCGCACCGGTGAGCGTCGTCGCGTGTCGGCAAGAGCAGGTATCAATGGTGCGCCGGCGTGGTCGCCGGACGGTTCGATGTTGGCAATCACGTTGTCGCGCAAAGATGGCGATGTAGACGTTTACACGCTGCAACTGTCCACCCAGACGTTGACGCGTATGACCTTCGATCCCGGCATCGATACCGAGCCGACGTGGTCCGCAGACGGTCGCAAGCTCTACTTCATGTCGGATCGTGCAGGGGGGCCGCAAATCTATGAAATCGACGTGGCACAGCCCCAGCGCGCCACTCGAATCACCTTCGAAGGTAGCTACAACGCGCGTCCGCGGCTTTCACCGGACGGCAAGCGTCTGGCGGTGGTGTACCTGGATCGCGGCAACTACCGCATCGCTGTGGTCGATCTTGCGTCCAAAGCTGTTCAAGTGCTGACGCAAGGTCGCCAGGACGAAAGTCCGAGCTTCGCTCCCAACGGTGCGACATTGATCTACGCAACCCAGGATCGCGGCCGCGGTGTATTGGCCACGGTTTCGGTGGACGGTCGCGTGCAACAGAAGCTGACCGCCAGCACCGGTGATGTTCGCGAGCCGGCGTGGTCGCCGTTCCCGCCTGGTGCCGCCCGGTAATCGCGTGGTCGCGAGAACCTAGTTGCTTGTGGCAAAATTTCGCGTCTTTCGCAGACAACGCCGCTCTGCGCCGCTGACTTCCATCAAGAGATCGAGGAGATTTGAATGCGTATTGCGCAGTTGATGTTGATCGTGACCGCTGGCCTAGCATTGGCGGGCTGTCCCAAGAAGCCGCAGACCATTCCCGATGCAGGCTCGCAACCCGTCGCACCCGGCACTGAAACCAGTGGCGCGAACGAAGGCGAAGTGAGCGGCAGCGCGCTCGGCGGCGATCAAGCCGCGCTCGCCGAAGCACAACGCGTCGGTACGATCGTCTACTTCGACTACGATCGCGCAGAGATCAAGCCTGAGTACGTCGCGGTCGTCGCGGCGCACGCGAAATATCTCAACGGCAACCCAAACCGCAAGGTTCGTTTGGAAGGCCACTCCGACGAGCGCGGTTCGCGCGAGTACAACATTGGCCTCGGCGAGCGTCGTGCGCAGGCAGTACGCCGCGCATTGATGCTTCAGGGCGTGACGGAAGCGCAAATCACGACTGTCTCTTACGGCGAAGAGCGTCCGGCCGTGCAAGGCAGCGATGAGGCCGCGTATGCCAAGAACCGCCGCGTCGAGTTCGTCTACGGCCGTTAATCGCATCGCCCCAGCAGGAACAGTGACATGAATACGATTCGCTCCGTAGATCGTTGCGTCGTTGTGCTGAGCTTGCTCGGGGCAAGCGCATTGATGTCGGGTTGTGCCACAACACCGCCCGAACAAGATCCAGTTGTGCAGCGCCTGACTGAGATGGACGGCAGGCTGCTGCGATTGGAGCGCGTGCTCGCAAATCAAAGCCTGTTGGATTTGTCGCAGCGGATCGAAGCGGCGCAGGCGGAAACGCGTGCGCTGCGCGGTGAATTGGATGAGCTGCAGCATTCGCTGGCGAAGACACAAGATTCGCAGCGGGAAATGTACGGCGATGTGGATCGTCGCCTAGCAGCGTTGGAAGGCGGCGCTGCAGCTTCCGCTGCACCCGCTGCCAGTAGTCCCGGATTGCCGGTGCCACAAGGCGACGATCGTGCGAATTACCAAGCCGCGTTCGACGCTTTGAAAGACGGCAAGTACGACGACGCCGTGAATGGCTTCAAGCGTTTTCTCTCCAGCTTCCCAAACAGCGCATTGGCGGATAACGCGCAGTATTGGTTGGGCGAAGCGCACTATGTGATGAAGCAATATCCGGATGCGCTGCGCGATTTCAAAACCGTGGTCGACAAGTATCCCGACTCGCGCAAGATCCCGGATGCCTTGCTCAAAATCGGTTACTGCAACTACGAGCTGAAGAATTTTCCCGAAGCGCGTTCGGCGCTGGGCCAAGTGGTCTCGCGTTACGGCGATACGACTGCTGCGCGTCTGGCAGGTCAGCGTCTGACGAAAATGGAAACGGAAGGCCACTGACGAACATCCGTTCGTCCGCGCGCTTGTGAAGGTTCCATGTCTGCTTCGACGGCTAATTTGGATGTGAGCTCGACTCCGATTCCGGCGGCAGAGCGCATCAAACTCACTGAGATCTTTCTCTCGATCCAAGGCGAGGCCGATGCGGTCGGCTGGCCCACGGTGTTCGTGCGGCTCACCGGATGTCCGTTGCGCTGCCACTACTGCGATACTGCGTATGCATTTCACGGCGGCACCTGGTTCTCGATCGAGCAAGTGCTGGTCGATGTCGCTGCATACGGAGCCAAGCACGTTTGTGTAACCGGGGGCGAACCGCTCGCGCAGCGCAATGCGCTCGCATTGCTGGGCAGACTCTGCGATGCGAATTACCGCGTGTCACTGGAAACGAGCGGCGCAATCGATGTGGGGGCCGTGGATCCACGCGTTGTCCGAGTCGTGGACGTGAAGACTCCAGGCAGCGGCGAGGTCGAGCGTAATCGCTACGAGAACTTGGAGCTGCTGCGCCCCGACGAGCAGATCAAGTTTGTCGTCTGTAGCCGCGGCGACTTCGACTGGGCATTGGACCTCGTTCGCGCACGAGCACTTCACGAACGCTGCACCGTGCTCTTCAGCCCGAGTTTCGGCCAGGTCGAACCGCGCGAGCTTGCACAATGGGTTCTCGATGCGCGTGCGCCGGTGCGCTTCCAAGTGCAGCTTCATAAATATCTTTGGGGCGACACGCCCGGACGTTGAGAGTGAGTGCTTCAATCGCAACCCGCCCGCGTGCGGTCGTGCTCCTGTCGGGTGGATTGGATTCTGCTACCACCTTGGCCATCGCTCGCAAAGAAGGCTTCGAGACCTACGCGCTCAGCGTCGACTACGGCCAACGCCATCGATCTGAATTGGTAGCGGCAACTCGAGTCGCCGCAGCACTCGGTGCGAAGGAACACCGCACGGTCAGAGTGGATTTGGGTGGGCTCGGCGGATCGGCGCTCACGGACCCATCCATCGCCGTGCCCGAGACACCGCAAATCGGGATTCCAGTCACGTACGTTCCGGCGCGCAACACCGTCATGTTGTCCTTCGCACTCGGATGGGCAGAGATCCTCGGCGCCGGGCACATCTACATCGGTGTGAATGCGGTGGACTACTCAGGCTATCCCGACTGCCGGCCGGTATTCGTCGCTGCGTTCGAGAAGCTTGCGAACCTCGCGACCAAAGCGGCTGTCGAGGGCACGCTCTCGTTTCGCATTGCGACTCCCCTCATCGATCTCACCAAAGCACAAATCATTCAGACCGGTATGCAGCTCGGAGTGGATTACTCACTCACGGTGTCCTGCTACCAGGCGGATGACGAGGGACGCGCTTGCGGCAAATGCGACTCGTGTCGTTTGCGTAAAGCGGGATTCGCGGCGGCGGGTGTGGCGGATCCGACAAGCTACAGGTGAGGGAGGCGGTTGACGGTTGTGAGTTGTGGGTTGACGGAGGGAACAGGGACCTCTGACTGGCCGCTGTGTCTTGCCCGCGAAGGCTTTCCCGACGCAACAGCGTCCTTCTCGACGACCGTCCTTCCCGATGCGAAGCATCCGTCGTGCGACTTGCGATCATCCCAAACTCAGTTCTTCACACTCCGCTGCGTTTCGGTATCATGCGCGCCCTTCCGTGGGTCGGTAGCTCAGTCGGTAGAGCACTGGACTTTTAATCCATTGGTCGTGGGTTCGATTCCCACCCGACCCACCATTTCACCCGTTCTTCGAGTCCCTACACGCGATCTGGCTTGTGCTCAGGTCGGCTTCGGACTATTGTCGCATCGCCGCCTGCTCTGGCCTCCGGATGACGGAAGCGTCCGTTGAACTTTCAAGAACTTAGGTGAGATTCAGAAACTCGACGAGATGAGTGAGCCGCATCCCATTGCTGACGAGCATGCCGGGGAATTCCCCTTCGGCCTGACGACTGCTCCATTTGCCGATACGTCCGACGACGCCTTCTTCTTTCCAAGCGACCAGCATCTTCGTGCCCTCGAGTTCATGGGCCACTCCATTTGGACTCGAGCCCGGCTGTGTGTCGTCACGGCCGATCAGGGCTGCGGCAAGAGTCTTCTGATCAAACGATTTTTGCGGGATCTGGACGAACGCGTCATTGCGGCAGCGGTGCAGAAAGAGCAGATCAGCGCGCGCGAGTTTCTCGGAGAGATCCTCCAGCAGTACGGCGTGGCGCTGGAGGAAAACGACAAGACCGACCGTCGGCGCCTGCTCGAGCGGTTTCTGGTTCACCAAGCTGGCATGGGCCGGATGTGTTTGCTGATCGTCGAAAATGCTCAAAGCATGCACCCGCTCGTGTTGGAAGAGTTGCGGTGCCTTGCCGCGCTCGAAGCGGACGGAACGAAGGTGCTGAAGCTCTTGATGCTTGGTCAGCCGGCGCTAAATCGCGTACTCGAATCGCCGCGGATGATCGAGTTGGTTCGGCAAGCGCCGCCGCGGTTTTCGCTCAGGCCTCTAAGCGAAGATCAAACCGCCGCATACGTCGCGCACCGATTGCGCGCCGCCGGCGCGAGCAATCCCGATGAACTCATGCCGCATACCTTGATGCGCACGATTCATGCGTGCACGAACGGCGTTCCGTCCCGAATCAATGTGCTCTGCGAAGTCGCACTGCGCACTGCCGCTGCACAAGCTCGGTCCGCCGTCACGGTAGAAGCGATCGAGGGAGCGCTGCAAGACTTGGGCTGGAGTTCGCAGGCCGGGGCTTTTGCGGATGTTGCCCAGGAGACGCACGCGAGACTGACGATCTCCATGCAGGGACATCCCGATCGCGAGTTCGAACTCAGCGGCGGACGTGTCATCGTGGGCCGCGGCGAAGAGGCCGATCTGCGCATCGATTCCGTGTTTGTTAGCCGCTACCACGCGCTCATTGTGCGTGACGGCTCACAAGATCTGCTGTTGGACTTGGGCAGCACCAACGGCGTGCTGGTGAATTCGCAGCGAGTGGTACGCCGCGCTCTGCGGGATCGCGATTTGATTCAATTAGGTCCCGCTCGGCTCGTGTACTCGAGCGACGGCGTGGTGGGGCAGGGCATCGATGCCGGCGAAACAGTGTGCTTTGCACGGCCGGGATTTCCACCATCGGCAGGCGAACTCACCGCCATCCCGTTGGCCTTTGGACGTCCGGACAGCTCCCGATAACCAGCCCTAAGACATTGATCCCTTCGGCCTCGATTCATCGAGGCAGACGGGCTGGATTCGGCCGGCATAGCCCGCTCGAGAGACTTCATTCGAATGTCAGGCCGACGCTGAAAGTGCTCAGCTCACAACAACTTGCCGCCTCCCAACTCCCCCAGTAGAGTGTCGCCCTCCCGACGTTCGCGCGTTCCATTTGCAGTGATCTGCTGCTCCCGTGCCGCTGGCCTAGCATGGGAAGAGGACGCTTGCGCGAGTGTTGCCTTGTCTGAGCAATAAGAGATCCGTAAAGCAGTGGAGCGGTGGCGAGTTCATAAGTTCGGCGGCTCCAGTGTCGCCGATGCAGCGTGTATGGAGCGTGTGGCGCAGATCCTGGAGCAGGATCCGCATCCGCGATTGGGTGTTGTTCTATCCGCCTGCCGTGGCGTGACGGACGCATTGTTGAATTTGGTGACGGCGGCCGAGCAACAGGATAACTCGCTCGCCGATCGCATCGAAGCCATCCGCAATCGCCATCAGGTGATCGCCGAGACGTTGCTTCCGAACGAGGTCCGTTCTCGATACCTAGCATCCCTGGAGCATGACTGCCGAAATATCGCCGGCATTCTGCAAACCGTTCAGCTCATCCGCTCTGCATCGCAAACCGTTCGCGATTTGATCGCGGGCTACGGCGAAATCTGGTCGACGCGCTTATTCAGCGAGTACTTACGTCATCGTGGCCGCCGCCCGGGTAAGGTCGAATGGATCGATGCACGCGAAGTCGTCAGTGTCGAATGGGGTGCGCTCGGCCCGGCAGTGCGTTGGGACGTATCGCAGGCAAACATGGATCGGCAAACGCCGCATGATCCGGCGACACTCATCATCACGGGATTTATCGCTCGCGATGCGAAGGGTCTGCAAACCACGCTGGGCCGCAATGGCAGCGACTTTTCAGGCTCGATTTTCGGCGCCTTGCTGAATGCCGAAGAGATTCACATCTGGACGGACGTCGATGGCGTGTTGAGCGCCGATCCGCGGTTGGTTCCCGATGCGCAGGTTATCGACTCGCTTTCGTACAACGAAGCGATGGAGCTGGCGTATTTCGGCGCCAAGGTGATCCATCCGCAAACGATGGCGCCGGCCGTGCTCAAAGGCATCCCGATTTGGATCCGCAATACGTTCGCGCCAGAGAAAGCGGGCACGCTGATTTGCGAACGGCCGAATTCGCAAATCGCGGTGAAAGGTATTACGTGCATCGATCGCGTCGCGCTGGTGAACGTCGAAGGTGCGGGCATGATCGGAGTGCCCGGTACGGCGCAACGTCTCTTCGGTGCGCTACGCGACAATGGCATTTCAGTGATCTTGATTTCGCAAGGCAGCTCCGAACATTCGATCTGCTTCGCGATTCCGCAGGCTGAGGCGACGCGCGCGGAGACGGTCGTTCGCCAGGCGTTCGACCGAGAACTGCGCGAAGGTCAGATTCAAAGTGTGGAAGTCGACCCGAGCTGCAGCATTCTCGCCGTCGTTGGCGATGGCATGGCTGGATCTCACGGCGTTGCCGCCAAAGTGTTCGGCGCGCTCGGCGCGGCTGCAGTGAGCGTGCGTGCTATTGCTCAAGGTGCGTCCGAACGCAACATCTCCGTTGTGATCGACGGTAAGCATGCATCGCGCGCGCTGCGGTCGGTGCATTCCGGGTTTTATCTGTCGCCGCATACGATCTCGATCGGTTTGATCGGGCCGGGCGTCGTCGGTGGTGTGTTGCTCGATCAGCTTGCATCGCAGATCGAACGGCTGTCGCGCGAGATGAAGGTGGACCTGCGCGTGCGCGGCATCATGACATCCAAGCGCATGCACTTGTCGAACTCCGAGATTCCTCTCGATCGTTGGCGCGATGTGTTCGCGTCCTCGCAGGAGCAGGCGGATCTCACTCGATTCGCGCAACACGTTCACGCGGATCATTTGCCGCATGCAGTGATCATCGATTGCTCATCGAGCGAAGAAGTTGCGGCGCGCTATCCCGCTTGGCTCGCGAGCGGCATCCACATTGTCACGCCGAACAAGAAAGCCAACAGCTCCGAGTACGAGCTTTACTCGCGTCTGCATGAGGCGCGACGCCAGGGCGGCGCGCACTACTTATATGAGGCGACGGTGGGTGCCGGCTTGCCGATCATCCAGACGCTCCGTGACCTGCGCGAGACCGGCGACCAGATTCAGCGCATCGAAGGCATTCTGTCCGGCACGCTCGCGTATCTATTCAACGTGTGGGATGGCTCCGAGCCGTTTTCGTCGGTGGTGCGTGCGGCGAAAGCCAAGGGCTATACCGAGCCGGATCCACGCGACGATCTCTCAGGTACCGACTTCGCTCGCAAGATCATCATTCTCGGGCGCGAGATGGGATTGCGCTTGGAGTTGAAGGATGTGCAACTCGAAGGGCTCGTGCCTTCGGCGTTGGCATCGTGCAGCTCGCAAGAGTTTTTGGATCGGCTACCGGAGTTCGATGCGCCCATGGCCGCGCGCTTAAAAGCGGTGCGCGATCGCAATCGAGTTCTGCGATACGTTGGCTCGCTCGATGCGGCAACGGGGAAGGCATCGGTTGGGCTCGTCGAACTCGAACGTTCGCACACCTTTGCGAACATCAACCTCACTGACAACGTCGTGCGCTTCATCACCCAGCGCTACAACCAGAACCCGTTGGTCGTACAAGGTCCGGGTGCGGGTCCTGAAGTGACTGCCGGCGGTGTATTCGCGGATCTGTTGCGCGTGTGCGCGTATCTTGGAGCCAAGCTATGAGCGCGCGTCAGTCCGCAACGGCGTTCGCGCCCGCGAGCATCGGCAACGTTGCTGTCGGTTTCGATGTGCTCGGTCACAGCTTTCAAACGATTGGTGACACGGTCACGGCGCGCCGCATCAGCGAGCCCACCGTACGGATCACTTCGATTACCGGCACCGTCGCGGATTTGCCGAAAGAGGCTGAGCGCAATACCGCAGGCATGGCCGTTCTCAGCATGGTGCGAGATCTCAAGCTCGACTTTGGATTCGAGCTGGCGATCGAAAAGGGCATTCCGCTGGGTTCCGGACTCGGTGGTTCTGCGGCTTCGGCGGTGGCTGGCGTGGTCGCCGCAAATGCGCTCTTGCCGAAGAGCCTGAGCAAGACTGAATTGCTGAAGTTCGCGATGAAAGGCGAGCAAGTTTCGAGCGGGGCCGTGCACGTCGACAACATCGCGCCCTCGCTGTTCGGCGGATTGGTGCTGACGGTGGGGATCGATAATCCCAATGTGAAGCAGATTCCGGTGCCGCCGACAGTGCGCTGCGTGCTCGTGCATCCGCACATGATCCTTTCGACCGCAGAAGCTCGCAAAATCCTGAATCGGTCCATCGACCTATCGAATGTGATCTGGCAAACGGCCAATCTCGCTGGCTTTTTGACCGGTTGTTTCACGGGCGATCTGCAACTCATTCGCGAGTCCTTGGAAGACGTCATCATCGAGCCGCAACGCAAGGTGCTCATCCCCGGTTTCCAAGCGGTGAAAGACGGTGCGATGCGTGAAGGCGCGCTCGGTTGTTCGATTTCCGGTGCGGGTCCGACGGTTTTCGCGTGGTGCGAGCAGCAGCATGCGGAGAAGATTCGCGATGCGATGGTGGCAGGCTTTACGGCGCATGATTTGCAAAGCGACGCGTGGATTTCGACGCTGGATCCATCCGGCGCACGCGTGGTGGATTAACAGTCACGACCATGTACTACAAAAGCACACGTGATCCGCAGCATCGGATGTTGCTCGGCCAGGCCATCGCTCAGGGCATTGCGCCCGACGGCGGCTTGTACGTGCCCGAAGAGTTTCCGCATTTCAGGCCCGGCGATTTCGAAGGCGTCACCGAACTGCCGGACATCGCCGAGAAACTGATTGCCCCGTTCGCGGCCGGCGATCCGCTTGCTGCAGAGCTTGGCGATATCTGCCGCGAAGCATTCAACTTTCCTGCACCGCTGGTGCATCTCGACAACGCACCTGCACCGGTTTCGGTGCTCGAGTTGTTCCACGGGCCGACCTGCGCGTTCAAAGATTTCGGAGCGCAGTTTTTGGCGGCTTGTCTCGCGCGTATTCGCCGGGGCAGCAACCGTAAGCTGACGATCCTGGTTGCAACCTCGGGCGATACCGGCGGCGCCGTCGCGGCAGCGTTCCACAATAAGCCCTGGGTCGATGTAGTGGTGCTGTATCCGAAGGGATTGGTGTCGCCGCGTCAGGCGCAGCAGCTCGCATGCTGGGGCGGCAACGTTCGTACGCTTGCCGTTCACGGCACGTTCGATGATTGCCAGCGCTTAGTAAAAGAAGCTTTCTTGGATCCCGCGCTGGCCGAGTCGCGCCAGCTTTCTTCCGCGAACAGCATCAACATCGGCCGCTTGCTGCCGCAGATGGTGTATTACGCGAAGGCCGGGCTGCAGTTGTGGCGCGAGACGGGTCGTCGCGCGAACTTCATTATTCCTGCTGGCAATCTGGGCAATTCGCTCGCCTGCATTTGGGCTCGCCACGTTGGGCTGCCGATAGGCGAAGTCGTGCTCGCCACGAACGCCAATCAAACCGTCACCGAATTCTTGCGGACCGGCGAGTGGGCGCCGCGTGCAAGTGTCGCTACGCTGGCATCTGCAATGGACGTCGGTAACCCCAGCAACATGGAGCGGTTGCGATCGTTGCATCCTGAGTTCGAAGAGCTGCAGAGCCAGATCGGCGCATCTAGTGTCGATGACATCGAGATTCGCGCGACGATCCGTCGCGACGCACACGAGCTGGGCCAGATCTGGTGTCCGCACACGGCGACCGCGGCAAAAGTGTTCCGTCGATTGCTAGCTAGAGGCGCTCGCGGGCATTGGGTGCTGGTCTCGACCGCGCATCCGGCCAAGTTCAACGAAATCGTCGAGGCGCAAACAGGAACGGAAGTTCCGGTGCCGCCCGCGCTGGCGCGTCTGTTGTCCCTGCCACGCCAGGAGACGGAACTGGAGCCGACGCTTCAGGCGTTACGCGCGGAGTTGCAAGAGACTTAACGAATGCAGATGCCAGTTGAGATCCCGACCTGGGCCTATCCAGTGGCCGGTCTGGCCGCTTTGATTGCGCTCGGTGTCTGGGTGTTCTTTCTTGTCCGCGCGTATCGCACTCGCAAAGCCACTGAAGAGGCGATTGCCAGCGTGGCGTACGAGATGCTGAAGAACGTCCTCATTCCCAACGGCAATGGCGGGCAGATCCACATCCATTACCTGCTGCTGACTCAGCGCGGGTTGCTGGTTGCGGACTTGCTGGATCTACCCGGTGCCGTATTCGGCGGCGACCAAATGATCGAGTGGACCGCGATCGGCAAGAAGCGCCGCTACACCTTCGCGAATCCTCAACACGCGCTGTATGACCGCATGGCCGCCGTGCGATTGCTGACGGGCGAAGTGCCGGTCGAAGGCCGCGTGCTCTTCACGCTGCGCAGCTCGTTCCCCAAAGGCAAACCTCGCAATGTGGTTCGCATCGACGATCTCGCCGATGACTTCCCGCCGGTCGACCCTGCTCGGGGGAATATCACCGCCGCTTTCGGTGATGTGTGGGCGAATGTGAAAAAGCATGCGGAGCCGAATCCGCTGGCTAGTTAGGAAGAGCGGAATGTCTCCACGGAGATCACGGAGGACACGGAGGTCTTTGCAACTGACGAATATTGGTCACGTCCCGAGTCCTTCCAGCGCGGCATTCAATTGGTGCTAACACTGGGTCAACTCCGAGTCTGATTGGGTTTTCCGTCTCCGTGCTCTCCGTGTACTCAGTGGAGATCTTCTGTTCTTGGCTCCTCATCTGCGAGCTGCTTCGGCAGCAAGCACCAGCGACACGCACGCCGTCACTTTCTTCGCCATCTCGACTTCCAAGAACTCATTCGGGCCGTGCGCATTCGACTGCGGGCCGAGCACGCCGGTAACTAAGAACTGAGTGCGAGGGAATTGCTCATGAAGCATGCCCATGAACGGAATCGTGCCGCCAACACCCATCCACATCGCATCGCGTGCGAACACTTGTTGTGAAGCGGATTGAATTGATTCGCGCAGCCAGGGTGCGGTCGCGGGCGCATCCCAGCCTGCCGCTGCGGGTTCCGCGGTAAACGTGACGCGTGCTCCATACGGCGGATCGCGTTCCAGCTCGTGTTTGACGGCTCGCGAGGCAGCTTCGGCGTCGATTCCCGGTGGGAGTCGAAACGAAAGTTTGAGTGCCGTGTACGGACGCAGCACGTTACCTGCATTCGGCAGCGACGGCATTCCATCGGCGCCCGTGACTGAAAGCGTCGGCCGCCAAGTGCTATTGAGCAATTGCTCCACTGGCTGTTCCGCCGCGCCTTTGAGTCCCGACACTCTGGGGAATTTGCCGAACACATCGTCGCCCAGCACATTCGCAGCAGCGGTCGCTTCGGTGATGCGCTCGGGCGGAATGCGTCCATGCAGTTCGCGCACGAGAATCTCGCCGGTGTTTGGATCTTCGATTCGATTCAGAAGAGCACGTGCGATGCGGAAGCTTGAAGGCACGATGCCGCTCGCCATTCCCGAGTGAACCCCTTCGCGCAGTACATCGACTCGCAATACGCCGACCAAGTTGCCGCGCAACGAAGTCGTACACCACCACTGGTCATAGTTGCCGCATTCCGCATCGAGGCACACGACGAGCGTAGGTTCGCCGATGCGGTCCTTGAGTGCTTCGACGTACGCAGGCAAATCGGGGCTGCCGCTTTCTTCGGACGCTTCGATCAGGATCACGCAGCGGGAATACGGTAGCCCTTGCGCCGCGAGCGCTTTGATCGCGAGCAATGAACTAAACACCGCATATCCGTCATCCGCTCCGCCCCGACCGTACAGGCGAGAGCCGCGCATGACGGGTGTCCACGGTTCGAGCCCCGGTTCCCAGCCATCGAATTCCGGTTGCTTGTCCATGTGGCCGTACATCAAGACGCATTCCTGCTTCGATCCTTGGTCGGAGGCGGGCACGTCGATGAAGAGCAGCGGCGTGCGATTCGGCAGTTCTAGAATTTCCACCGATGTACCTGGTACGGCCTCTTTGCGGCACCAGCCCGCCAGCAATTCAGCCGCACGACGCATATGCCCGTGCTCCTGCCACTGCGGGTCGAAATGAATCGACTTATTCGGAATCCGGATGTACTCGCACAATGTCGGAAGAATGGAGCGATCCCAGCATTCGGCAACGTATCGATTCAGCTCTTGCAGGTTCATTAAGGAACTCCGATCCAGTTAGGACGCAACACAAAGAACGCAAAGTAGCTTGGTAGCCATGAGCTCCGATTTATGACCCTCTTTGCGAGCTTTGTGTTTCGTCCGATAGCGGCCATCCGAATAATCTGCCCGCATTGCGCGTGGTCGTGTGAGCCAATGCCTCGAGCGGCTCGCCGCGGGCGTTTGCGATCGCTCTTAGAACGTACGGCAGATACATCGGTTCATTGCGTCGTGTACTTGGTTTGGGTTGGATGTCGCGCGGCAACAAGTAGGGCGCGTCGGTTTCGATCAGCAAGCGGTCCTGAGGAATGAATTTCACGACCTCGGCTAAGTGTGCCCCGCGGCGCTCATCGCAGATCCAGCCTGTGATCCCGATGTACAAATCGAGATCTAGGTACGCACGAGCCTCTTCCAGTCCTGCCGTAAAGCAATGCGCGACCCCGCCGGCGAGGCGCGGACGGAACTCCCGAACGATGGCGAGGAAATCGGAATGGGCATCGCGTTGATGCAGGAACACCGGCTTGCGAACCTGCGTCGCGAGCTCGAGTTGCTGGCGGAACGCCGTCTGCTGGGCCTCATGCGGCGAGAAATGACGGAAGTAGTCCAGCCCGCACTCACCGACGGCGACGACGTGAGAATGCTGTACGAGTTTGCCGAGTTGTTCGAACGCGGTGTCGTCTAATTCGACAGCGTGATGCGGGTGTACGCCGGCCGTGCAGCGAAACAGCTCAGGATGCTCGTGTACCAGATGCAGGGCGCGTTCGATGCTCGCAATCGAGCTGCCGGTGATCAGCATGTGTTTCACGTGTGCTGCCAACGCTCGGTCGATGAGCTCCTGACGATCGTGGTCGAAGCTGTCGTGCGCCAGGTTCAGACCGATGTCGACCAAGTGAGACGCGGGCGGCAATTCGATGCTGGTGGGATTCATGCAGTGAACGAGTTCCTGAAAGTGGCGGGTAGCCGCGCGCATTCGATTGCGCACAATGGTAGTCTTCGCGGCGGCTTGCTAAAACCTCTCGCGAAAACGACACAGATGCATTGCCGCTTCTCGAGCGCACTTCAGTTGCCCACGAAGCTTCTACCGATTCTGGCCTCGCTGCTTTTGGGAACGAGTCTGGCGAACGCGTCTGATGTGGATGAATTGGACGATGCCGCGTCGCGCCTGCAGTACGCGTTCTACACGGCAGATCTGCGCGGCCTACACGACGTGATCGATATCATCGAAGCATTGGATGTCGATGCGCCTCCGGGTGCGAAGGAATATCAGCTCGCCTACGGCGAATGGAAGCTTGCGCAGCTCTACGCGGACCCAACTTCGCAACGCACGCCCGTGCCGCATGCGGGTTCCTTGGCCGGAAAGGCCGCCGAGCAGTGCGTGAAGCATGCGCGTGCGGCAATTCATCAGGACGCGAGAATGGCAGACGCGCACGCACTGGATGCAATCTGTAGTGGCATGCCGCAAGGTTTCTTTCGCCTGACAGGTTTGAGCGGCGCGAATTGCGACAAGAGCAAATCGCTGAAGACCGCGCTGGAACTCGCGCCTGGTAATCCGCGGGTCCAGCTCATCGGCGCGCTGTGCAATGCTTCGAAGTCGGA
This sequence comes from Pseudomonadota bacterium, assembly GCA_023391335.1. Classification (GTDB taxonomy): domain Bacteria; phylum Pseudomonadota; class Gammaproteobacteria; order Steroidobacterales; family Steroidobacteraceae; genus Steroidobacter. The sequence continues at coordinate 68,495 of JAEWBG010000096.1, forward strand.
GCAGACGACCAGTTCGGTCGCAAAGTGGTCTGCTGTTGTGGCTGCATTCGAATCCGCACCGCCCAGCTCACCGGGAACGCCAGACTGGGGCCACGTCGAAGCACTGACTTTGTTGGGAGAAAGTTATCTGCAGACAGGCGATCGCGTGAAAGCACGTGACGCCCTGGAGAGAGCCTTGGTGCTTGCTCCGGATTACCATCAAGCGCAGCGGATGCTAGAAGGTGTGGCCGCCCGGCCCCGATAGTCCCGTGACCGAGTCGACTTAGCTTCATGTCCGCACAACTCTCGTTGTTCGAACCGCGCGATAACTCCCAAGCCTGGACGGTCCGCGTCAGTCGCAGGGCTCGGCGTCTGTCCGTGCGCGTGTATCCGGGCGGGCGTGTGGAAGTCGTGGTGCCGCCCGGCGCCTCCGCGGCTGTGGTGCAACGATTCGTGGGCACGCATCGCGAATGGATCAACGAGCGTGTCGGCGATCTCTCCACTGCGGCGCCGCTCGCAAATCAGTTGCGGCCTGCCGAGATTCAACTGCCCTCGATCGATCGCCGCTACAGCGTTGCGTATAGAGAATCGCCGGATCCGCTTGCTGTCCATGTCGTCGAATCTGAGACGAGATTAGTGGTACACGGGCTGCTGCACGACGATCGGCACATCGCGACTGTGTTACGCCGCTGGTTGATGCAGCTTGCGCATCGTGAATTGGGCGCCCGGCTCGCGGTCGTCGCGGATGAAGGCGGCTTTTCGTATCAGCGTGTGCAAGTTCGCAGGCAGCGAACGCGCTGGGGTAGTTGTTCGGCGACGGGCACCATTAGTCTCAACGTCTGCCTGATGTTTCTTCCGCAAGATGTCGTGCGCTATTTGCTCGTGCATGAGCTGTGTCACACGCGGCATATGAATCACTCGGCGCGCTACTGGGCGTTGGTCGGACAGCATGAGCCCGATTATGAGCGGTTGGATCGCGAACTCGTGCGGGGATGGCAAAGTGTGCCGGGGTGGGTTTTCGGGTAGTCTGATCGCCCCTCGATTTTGAGCCGTACGTCACCATGGCTTCCGATGTTCCTCCTTCGCGCCGTCCTGTCGATCTTTCCGATGAACAAGTGCACTGGGATTTGGGTGAGTCGCAGAGCTACGGACAGTATCTGGCGCTCGATCAGATCCTAACGGCGCAGCGGCCGGTCTCGCCGGAACACGACGAGATGTTGTTCATCATCATCCATCAGACTTCCGAGCTGTGGATGAAGCTGTGCTTGCATGAACTCATCGGCGCGCGCGATCACATTCGCCGTGACGATCTCGGTCCCTCGTTCAAAATGCTCTCGCGCGTGTCGCGAATTCAGGCGCAGTTGGTTCAGGCGTGGGACGTGCTGGCAACGATGACGCCCGCGGACTATTCGGCGTTCCGCAATCAACTCGGTCGTGCGTCTGGCTTTCAGTCGTTCCAGTACCGCATGCTGGAGTTCATCATCGGCAACAAAAACGCCGACATGATCGAAGTGCATCGGCGTGATAAGGCCACCTACGAAGCCCTCGATCGTGCGCTGCACAGTCCCAGTATTTACGACGAGTCCCTGCATCTACTGAGCCGCAGGGGATTCGAGATTCCGCAGGAATATCTGGATCGCGATTGGTCGCAACCGTATCAACCCAGCAAGCAAGTCGCCGCCGCGTGGCTTGCCGTGTATCACAGCATCGACGATCACTGGGAGTTGTACGAGCTTGCGGAGAAGCTGGTCGACCTCGATCACAAATTCCAGCTCTGGCGCTTCAGTCACATGAAGACGGTCGAACGCATTATCGGCTATAAGCGCGGCACCGGCGGCACCGGTGGCGTGTCGTATCTCGCGAAGGCACTTGAGCTACGGTTCTTCCCTGAGCTGTGGACGATTCGTACGTCGATGTGAGTGCACGCATAAGCAGATGCTAGTGATGGGGTGATGGAGTGAAGGCGCGTTGCGCGTGAACGGTGCGGCTCATCAGAGTGCTTGCGACCCAGTTCGACGACGTACGCCTTTCACGCGCGTTGCGCTTTCACTTCATCACCTCATCACCTGTTTCTCTGCGCTCCTTGTGTTACGCCTGATCCCGCGCGGAGCGTTCGCGAGCGAGCTTTCCACGCCCGCCAGCTCAGTAGCAGCGTCACGATCGCGACGTACACAAGCGGTTCGCGAATATCCGCTTTCACCTGCCAGTAGTAATGCCACACGGCGAGGATGCTGATCGGATAGATCAGTCGATGCAGGCGTTTCCAGCGCTTGCCCAGGCGCCGCATCATCCCATTCGTCGAAGTGACTGCCAGCGGGATCAGTAGCACGAGAGCGGTGAAACCGATCGTGATGTAGGGGCGTTTGGCGATGTCGATCAACATGCCTTCCCAGTCCATGCCTTGATCGAGGACGAACCACGTAAGGAAGTGCAGTAGCACATAGAAGAACGCATACAGCCCGAGCATGCGTCTGAACGAAACGAGCCACGTCAGCCCAAACCAATCACGCAGCGGCGTGATCGCAAGTGTGATGACGAGAAAACGTAGACCCCATTGTCCGCACGCGTCTTGAATCTTCTCGACTGGATTTGCACCCAGACCTTCGTGCACCAATCCGAACGCGCGCACGACTAGCCACAACAGTGGAAGCAAGCACACGAGAAATACAATCGGCTTGATGACGCGTCGAAGGAGAGTGGGGGGCATGGATTGCAGGCTAGTGACTGGGACTGTGGATCGTGGATCGTGGATCGTGGATCGTGGAT
>JAEWBG010000010.1 GCA_023391335.1 Pseudomonadota bacterium
CGCTTCGCGCAGGCCAGAGAAAGACAGAGAGAGAAGAGGGCAGCCGATCGTCGCTTGCGACTCTCGGCAGGCAAGCCTAACGGCAAGCAAGCCGTTGGCAGGCGAGCGCTTCGCGCAGGCCAGAGAAGATACGAACACTGAAGAGTTGAGAGGGTAGCCGATCGTCGCGTACGACTCTCGGCAGGCGAGCCTAACGGCAAGGTAAGCCGTTGGCAGGCGAGCGCTTCGCGCAGGCCAGAGAAAGGCAAAGAGCAAAGAGCAAAGAGCAAAGACAAAGATCCAGAAACGAAGGCCAGCCACTCGTCTGCGGATTCAATCAACGTCGTACCCGCACAGGCGGGTATCCATCCTATGAGATGAGCTCCCGCATGCGCGGGAGCGACGACTGCAGCATCGTATCTATGCGTCGATATCTGATCGAATATTCCGCCGTCGCTGACGTGCACGTTCTGAGCCGCGTCCAGGCATCGTAGAGATGCAGCGGAGATTGATCAGTCGCATGACGCTGACATGTCGGTCATATAGGGCCTGTCCGCGGTAGAGATTCAGCACCTGCCAAGTCGCTCGTTCGATTCGGTTGCTAGGGATGTTGAGATGCCGCGCGATTGCCTAAACTCCGCGCATGAATACGCGTGTGTTGTGGCCGATCTGGTTGGCGGTACTTATGCTCACCGCTTGCAGTTCCACTCCGAGGCAAGCGGCGGCGCCGAGGCCACATGCGGGAAAAATAAGTGCCGATCATTGGGCGCTCGCGGCGGTCGAGGCGATGCAAATCAAAGGCGACGCTGCACTTGCGCTCGCCAATGTCCAGCGTGCGGTTCAAGCCGAACCGAAACGGGCCGATCTCACCTGGCTTTGGGTCAGCTTGTGTTTGCGATCGAATGGCTGCGCACCCGAGGCAATTGAAATGCGTCTGCGCAAATTGGATCCGGGCAATACGGCGGTCTGGCTTGCACCGCTTGCACGGGCGCAAACCGACAAGGACATGCGCAGCGAAGCGGAAATTCTCGACACGATCGGGAAAGGTGAACGCTTCGACGTGTACTGGAATTCGCTATTGTGGCGGTTGACACAAGTGCGTGCGAGCGCCGCGCCGAAAGATCAGCGGCTGCCGACCACCGCCGCCCTGAACGATGTCGCGAAAATGCTTTCCGCGGTCATTTTGCCCTCGCTGCAACCTTTAGCGAACGCGTGCAGCAGCGAGCGTGTGAGTCAAAGCATCGTTGCTGCTCGATGCAAGCAAGTCGCTAGAGTGCTGGAAAACGGCGATAGCTATGCAGCCGAAGCGATTGGCTTGGGGATCGAACAGCGTATTTACCCGGAAGGGTCGCCGGAAGGCGTTGCACTCGCCGATCGCATTCAGAATCTGCGCTATCGCCGTGACACCGCGGCAGCAGTGATCGAATCGCAAGTCGAACGCGAGAAGTTCTCGCTCCAATATCTAGAACTGCTGAAGAAACTCCGCCGGGAACAGGACGTTACCGATGCGATTCTGCGGTGGTCAGGGGAAGGCAAGTAAGTCACAGGTGACGGGTCACGGGTCACGGGCTCGAAAGAGCAACGTCGGTGTGGGAGTCTGACTTCTGACCTGTGACCTGTGACCTGTGACGGGGGGATGCAGCCTGACCGTGCAGCCCCAACGCGTCGTGCCGCTACGAGCGCTTAAAGCTATGCTTCAACCGGCTCGCCTCATCATGTCCCGCCTTCACTGAGCCATATGCGCGAACGACGGCGTCGCGAACTTCCGGTGAGAGCTCTTCATCTTCGAGCGCATCCTCATATTTGGCCTTGAGGTAGTCCTCGCCGCGCTCCACTTCCTCGATCACGTTCTGGTCGCCCTTGGTCAGGTGGTCGCGCAGATCCAAAAACTTTCGATGAGCTGCAGCCAATACAGATCCATCGTCATCGGGTGTGCCGCCCAGGACGCGGACCTGGCCTTGCAAGTCGCTGACGACTTGGCGGCGTTGATCGGCGAATTGGGCAAACAACGATTTGTATTGCGATGCACCGGCATTCGAGGCCGCCTGGCGATAGCCGTCCGCACTGTCGAGCGTGGTTTCGATCAGGTTGTTGAGCACCTTGATGTCGTGTTCGGTCGCGCGTGCCATAGCAAATCCTCCGGTCGATGGGTTCGCGTTCTTAACGCCTGGGTGGGGCAAATGTTCGTCTCACCGGCTGCAATCCGGCGTTCGCCGGTGACTGCTGGCCGCGAGCGGGCGTTCCGCCGTATGGTGCAAATCAGAGACTTAAGGTGGAACTTCGATGAGTAGGCGGCAAACGCGCGAGGGGCACTCGCATTTCGTGCTCGGCATCATTCTTCTGTGCTTCGGTGGCGTGCTGCTGGCGCTGAACTTGGGGCTCGATGTTCCGTGGCATCTGTGGAAATACTTTCCAGTACCGATGATTGCGTTCGGGTTGTGGGGAATCCTAAGCCCCGGCCGCGATTTGGACCGCATCGGCGGCCTGTGGCTGCTCACAAACGGTGTGTATTGCTTGATTGGGATGTTTCAGCTTTTCGGTTTGGGTTGGGGTACGGCCTGGCCGATCTACATCATCACGCTTGGGATCACGGTGCTGGCGCGACAGGACGGCGGGTTCGTCTGCCGCACGCTCGACCGCAAGGAGCAGGACGCGCCGTTTCAGCAGGCCGAGCGATCAGGTGATCGATGAGCGACGAACGTCCTAACTCGGCGCCTTCTTCACCGCGGCTGATTATCGGGCTGATCATCATCGCCATCGGCGCTTCGATGCTGGCCGATAACCTCGGCTGGTTCAGTGCCCGCTTCCTATTGAGAACGCTCTGGCCGCTTGCACTGGTTGCAATTGGCGTTGCCATGGTGCGCGAGTCGACATCGCGCAATCGTCCGTGGGGATGGGTGTTCATTGTCGTCGGCGCGTGGAATTTGCTCGACAACTTCGGATGGCTGCACATCAGCGTGTGGCATGTGCTGTTCCCGGCCATCTTGCTCTTCGTCGGCGGCACGTTAGTTTGGCGGGCGCGCCACGCCGAATTGAAATCGACCGATCCGATTCCTGCCGGGGAAGAGCACGCGGAATATGCGCGCACTGTCGCCTTCATGTCGTTCTCGGATATTCGCCCAGTGTCACGTCCCTTTCGTGGCGCCGATTTGAGCGCAATCATGGGCGGCGTGCGGCTCGATTTGCGTGATGCACGCATGGAAGGCGAAGTAGCGACACTCGATCTGTTTGCGTTCTGGGGCGGTATCGAAATTCTGCTGCCGCCGGATTGGACCGTGAGCAGCCGCGTGACGACGTTCATCGGCGGATTCTTCGACAGCCGCCGGCCGACGAGCGTGGTGCCAACCAAAACGCTAATCGTGCGTGGCACGAACATCATGAGCGGCATCGAAGTTAAGAACTAAGCTTGCGCCCATGCATCCGCTGCTCATACGACGTAGCCGCATTCTTTTATATCTAGCGGTTTGGATCGTTTTCGGCCTGCTGATCACGGTCGTGCTCGTGTACGGCGGGCGCGCGCCCACGCGTTGGTCGATTGAATTCGCCGTGCCGCTCGCGGTCCTTCTCGGCCTGCAGTCGCTGTCGTTTTGGTACCTCGTCCAATCGCTGCCGCCGGACACGACATCGGTCATCCGCTTGAGCGTCATTTGGCTGCTTGCTGGCGTCATCTCGTTGGCGGCCTGGCTTGCTGCCAGCTACGGATGGGCCATGTGGTTGTTGCCGCCCGGCGAGAGCTATCCCGAATCGGCCTGGGGCATCGTTCCCTTGCTCGCATTTGCGGGTGCGATCGGCATCTCACTTGCGGTGCTCGGGCACTACTTGGGCGGCGCATTCCAGCGTTCTCGCATTGCGGAGAAGCGTGCGCTCGAGCTGCAAGTCTTGGCGCAAGAAGCCGAACTCAAATCGCTGCGCGCGCAACTCGATCCGCATTTCTTATTCAATAGCCTCAATTCAGTGGCGGCGCTCATCGGGCTCGATGCGGCGAAAGCACGCGAGATGTGCTTCTTGATGGCGCAGTTCTTCCGCAAGAGTCTGACGCTGGCACGCGAGAAATCGATTCCGCTGAGCGAAGAGGTCTCGCTCGTACAGACGTTCTTGGCGATCGAACGAGTGCGCTTCGGCGAACGCTTGCGAGCGACTTTCGAGATCGCGGACGACGTTCGCGAGGTGCAAGTCCCGCCGCTCGTGCTGCAACCGCTCATCGAAAATGCGGTGCATCACGGTGTGGCGCACTTGTTGGAAGGCGGCGAGATCTGCGTGCAGGCACGCAAGCGCGACACCTTTCTGGAATTGGTCGTCGGTAATCCTTGCGATCCGGATCGTCCGCCGTCGCGCGGTACAGGCGTAGGACTCAGCAATGTACGATCGCGCGTAGAAACGTTGTGCGGCCATCGCGCCAGTGTCGATGTCGATGCGCGCGATGAGTTCTTTCAGGTTTCGATTTTGCTCCCGGCCGTCGGTACAGGAGGCTAGTTGTGCGTGTGTTGATCGTCGATGACGAAATGCTGGCTCGATCGATTTTGAGTGAGCATCTGAACAAGGTGCCGGACATCGAGATCATCGGCCAGGCCGCCAACGGTTTCGAGGCCGTCAAGCTTGCCGAGGAGCTCTCGCCCGATCTGATGTTCCTAGACATTCAGATGCCGAAGCTATCGGGGTTCGAGGTGCTGGAGCTGTTAGGCGACCGCGCGCCGGTTGTGATTTTCACTACAGCGCACGATGAGTTCGCGCTGCGTGCGTTCGAAGTGCATGCCGTCGATTATCTGCTCAAGCCCGTCGAGCCGCCGAGATTGGCCGCTGCCGTCGAGCGCGCCGCGGAGCGATTGCGCGCACGCGTGCCGCCACCTTCGGGGCAGCAGCTTGCGGCCGCTGCGCGTCCGCCCGGACGTTCTCTAGAACGTGTTTTGATTCGTCATGAAGGACGAGTGCACGTTTTGCCACTCGAGAGAATCGACTTTGTCGAAGCGCAAGATGATTACCTCTCGTTCTCGGTCGGCGGCAAGCGTTTGCGCAAACAGCAAACGATGAGCGACTTGGAATCGCAGTTGGACGCGACTCGCTTCGTGCGCATCCACCGCTCCTTCATTCTGAATGTAGAGCGATTGGCGCGTATCGATCTGTATGGCAAGGACAGTTGGCTTGCAATCTTGTCCGACGGCACCAAGTTGCCGATGTCAAGAACCGGACATGCGAAGTTGAAGGAACTGATTGGTTGAACCTGTTGGTTGGTAGAGGTGCAGCTATGAACGAGCAAGATCCCAAGCGCGAAGAGTTCGCATTTTCCAGCGGCAATCTGCTCGCAAAGATTCGCGAGATCATTCACGCCGGCAATATCAGACGCATCATCATCAAGAACGAAGAAGGTCGCGTGCTCATCGATATTCCGCTGACCGTGGGCGTTGTCGGCACACTGCTCGCGCCGCAACTCGCCGCGATTGGTGCCATCGCCGCTCTCGTATTGAAGGGCTCGATCGTGATTGAGAAGGAAGGCGTAAACAACTTGGTTTGATGCATCACGGGCGCCGAGCAAGACGTCGGACAAGGACGTTAGAATCCGGACGCAACACAAAGACCACAAGGAGGTGCATAAAGGAAGTCAGCTTCCGCTCTACCGACGTAGGCTGCTGCGAGGGATCCAGGCAGCGCCGGGACACGGCAGGCCCTTTCGAATCGTCCCCTGTTGGCTCACATCCGTTAAGCGGTCTCCGGCCAGAACCGGCCGTTCGAAATCGCGAGCACGATAGTCCGAACGTCCTCGCTGCACGTTTCAACTGGCCTCCCGCACTGGTCATTTTTGCTCTCCTTGCGCGCTTTGTGTTGCGTCCGATGCATCGTGTCGTCCGCGGAGCGGAACATCTCGCCTGCCGCAACACTCTATGTGGATTCCCTCTAGGTTGGCGGTAGCCCGATGTCCTTTGCAAAGTCGCTGGCGGGCACATTGTTAGGAGTGATGTGTGCCTGTACGGGAGCGGTATGGGCCGCTCCGACGCATAAAAATCCGGCCCAACATGATCCGGCCCAAAAAGATCAGGCCCAAAAAGATCGGGCCATGGACGCGAAGATGGAGCTCTACGCGAGTTTGGTCGCCGCGGACCTGCCGGCCCGCGCGCAAGACACCCTGCAAAAAATGGATGGCCTGCCGCGGCGCCTCTTGGCGTCCCGCTCTTACTTGCGTTTTGAAGACCGTATCGACAGCAGATGGAGTTGGACGGCCGAACAGATCGAGGCGTTCACCCACAAGCGTGAGTACCGCGCCCTGCTGAAAGAGGTGAACGCCATCCGCGCGCGCTTCGAGGAGCAAAATCCGGGCTATACGCTGTACGCGAATACCAAAGTGCGCAGCCTCGACACTCAACTCGCGCGCTGGAATTCGAATCGCTACGTCGCACGCGTCGCCCAATCACTCCAACGGGCTGTGCTGCGCGAACTGCAAAAGCCCGCTTACGAAGGCGACCCCGACCAAGCAGATGTGGAACGGTTTGCGAAGTTCTTGCGCAACTGGCATCCAAGTCGTGCAGCGCCCTTGGCCACACCCGGACTGTCGCTTCACGGCCAACTGCGTGCAATTGATTTCCAGGTGGTGCAGGCCGGCAAGACCGTTGCGTCGGCTGACATTTCCGTCTCGCAATCGATATGGGAAGATCAGGGCTGGTCGGCGAAACTGCAGAACGCGATGACGAATACTCACTTCGTCGGTCCGCTGCAAACACCTCACGAGCCTTGGCACTATGAATACGTCGCACCGATTCGCACTGCAGAAACCTCTGAGGCAACCGCTGGCGGTTCAGGAATCGCCAATCGACCGACGGCTTCGCGCTAGGCCATCCACCCGCACGACTTTGCTCGTCAGCGCGGTCGCTGCGCTCATGTGCTCCGCATGTGCTTCGCAAAAATCCGCGGTCCGAGTCGATCAAGCGGAAACGCCGAAACTCTGCAACACGTTTGCGTGGCATGAGCCATCCAAAGGTCCGGCATCCTTGATGGCGCAACGTATTCAGCGCACTGCGATGGCGACGATGCGGAACAAGGGATACCAAACCGAAAGCGGTGCGGCGGACTGCAAACTCAGCTACGCCTATTCAAGTTATGAACTCGCCAAGCCCAAGCCGAGCGTTGGCGTCGGGGCTGTCGGCGGGAGTGGCGGAGTCGGCGGTGGAATCGGCATCAGCTTGCCGCTAGGTCGTCATCCGACGCAGCACGCGACATTGACGCTCGATGTAATCGATTCAGCGACGAACTCTCAAGTGTGGAGCGGCACGCTCGAGGCCGATTTGGACAAAGCCGATCCCAGCGACCAAGAACTTCAGAAGATGATCGAGACCATCTTGGCGCGCTATCCCGATCGTGCGTCCAAGTAGACACTGCAGTCGCGACGCTTGCACGTCTTTACACTCAATCTGCGCTACCAGAACTCCGAGTTCTCCGTGTTCTCCTTGTGAGATTCCGTTTTCTTCTCTTGGTGCTCGAGTGACTGGGTGATCGGGAAAGTGAACAGGGGTTGACAGTACCGACCTGCGCCCTGCGTCACAGTTCGGGCAATGTGCCGCAAGTAACCTGCGGCGCGGTTAGACCTGGAGGGTCCAATGCTGATTCGTGCCGCAGCGTTAGCAGCGATCATGAGTTTGCTGGTTGCCTGCTCAAACACACCTCGCGCGGAGCATCGGGATTTGAGCGGCCGATGGCTTTTAACGACGACCAGCAAAGTCGGTTCTCAAGATTTAGATCTCATCATCCATCAATCTGGCGATGAGCTTACTGGGACGGTCGTCAGTCCGATGGGTGAAGTGCCTTACACCGGTCACGTCAAGGGCACCGGCGTGACGTTCGGATTTACGCTGCGCGCTGCCGGGCGCGATCTCAACATCAAATACTTCGGGCAAGTCGAAGGCGACACCATGAAGGGCAGCACCAGCTTCGATGCCTTCGGACAGGGCACCTTCATCGCGCATCGAAAATAGGGTCGCTTAGCACGTCATTGCGCGGCGGTATCCAAGGCGCAGACGCACCGCATTTGCTCGAGTTATTTACTTCGAGTTCGGTGAACCCCAACCCTTTCTCTCGGTCATATCGCAAATCGCCGAGCACGGGGCGGTGATTGACGATCGCAAACCAGGGAGCGCGCGCGAAACGGAAGAACGCTGCTGCGTGACAGTCGCTGCGATTCAGTTCACGCAGGTTCTGCACATCCGGGCGGATTTCGCCGTACCACTTGATGGCCGGCGAGTTGTCCGCATTCACGTCCGCCAGCGGTGCCGTGATCGGCTCATCGAATCCGCGCGTGGGACATCTGGATGCGTCGATAATCGAGGGCGCAAGCGCCAACATTGCACGCCGCAGCACGAGCTTCCCGCCACGCGTTTGAACGAACAATATTTCCCAACAGAGCGGATTGGCAGGTAACGGTGTAAGTACCGCATCGACCCAATGCGCGTCGTTCAATTGCTCGCGACTGATGCGCTGAACGAGTTGTGCGGCGTGCGAGTGAGCGGTGGCGAACATCGCCGTGACTAAGAGCCAACAGGCGATGCCGCAAGCGATCGCAACTTCGACTTTGATCGAGCGCGCAATCCACAGCAGTAGCCCCAACACGACCGCCACGATCACGACCGCCGGCACGGGAACGAGCGCCGTGGCGATCGGCAACACAATCGCGGCGATCAAGACGGCACGGACCAAGATGCGTCCCACGAGACTACGCAGTGTGAATGCGAGTGGTGCGCATGCCGCCCACAAAAGCGGCTCGATGATGAATACCGAATCGCCGTAAAACCAGCCGTTGTACCAAGGCCAAAATGGGTGCACGCCGTAGTTGTTCGTGAAGTCCATGCCGATATGAAGGAGCGGCACAAAGAAGCAAATGGAGACAATGCGTCTGCGGTCCCCTGCCGAGACGTTCCACTTGCGCCAACGAGCGAACACACGAGAACCGGCGAGCAGCAGGAGCCCGGCCATGAGGGCGCCAACGATCGTGTGCGTATACCCCCGATGCTGCAGGAGATAGCTGACCTTCGTGTGAGCCAGCGTGGTGTAGAGCAAATCGAAGTCAGGCAGATTGCTGCCCAGAGCACCCGTCCACACCAGCAGAGTGCGACCTTGAAGATCGCTCTGCGTCTCGCGCGGCTCTCGGCGAGTTGCTGCCGCTTCACCGACCAGTGCGCCGATCAACGTGTGTGTGATGTTGTCCATTGAGGTAGGGATGACTCAGTTGAGAGTTGGCCGTCTAGGTTGCCAGCAAGAAGTCTGCGTCCTAAGGCGAAGGATGCTCGCTATCACTGTGGTGACTTTTTCGACGCATGTAGACAGACACCCAACCTCGCAATCGACCACTCGCGTTGCCATCACACTCCACACCTGACACATCACGCGATGCTAGAGTCCCCACAGGTTGACCGATCATCTAGACCGACTCGTATGCGATTAGAAAAAACACTGCCGCGGATTGTATTGGGTTTGAGCTGTTGTTTGCCGCTGGCGAGCGGTGCGCAAAGTGGAGACGTAGCCGGTGAGATACAGGGCGGACCGCCACCGAACATCAAATCGCCGCCAGCACCCGCGTTGAAGCCTGAAGACGCATTGAAGACGTTGCATCTGCCTCCTGGGTTTCACGCGGAGATTGTTGCCAGCGATCCTCTCGTGTTCGACCCGGTGGCGATTAGCATCGCGGCGGACGGACGCATTTGGGTGGTCGAGATGCGAGCGTTCATGCCGAACGTAGAAGGTAAAGGCGAAGACGCGCCGATCGGCACAGTGGCGGTGCTCGAAGATACGGACAACGACGGACGCATGGACAAGCGCACCGAGTTCGCCGGCGGCTTCGTTTTGCCGCGCGCCGTTGCGGCCATTGGCGACGGCGTTCTCGTCGCGGAGCCACCGCATCTTTGGTTCTTAAAAGACACCAACCGCGACGGCAAGGCGGACCAGCGCATCGAAGTAGCGAACGACTACGGCAATCCGGCGAGCCCGGAGCACACCGCCAATGGGCTCATGTGGGCGCTCGACAATTGGATCTACAGCGCCAATCACACGATTCGCTTCAAATACAACCACGGCTGGTGGCAACGCGACACGACTAGCTTTCGCGGCCAATGGGGCATTACTCAAGATGACTTTGGGACGATCTACTACAACAGCAACAGCGATCCGCTGCGCAAAGATGTCATCCCAGCCGAGTACTTGCGTCGCAATGAGTATCTGGTGAATGCGCAAGGCGCGAACGTGCAACTCGCGAAGCCGCAACAAGTGCCACTGTGGCCCGGACGAGTGACGCTCGGTGTCAACCGCGGCTACAAATCGCTGCGCGAGGATGGGACGCTCGAGACAGTCACGGCCGCGTGCGGTCCAGTGATCTATCGAGGCAACTTGTTTCCAGAAAGCTTCCGCGGCAATGCATTCATTGCGGAGCCGGCTGCCAATCTCGTGAAGCGTCTAGTGCTCAGCGAAGTCGATGGCATTCCGCGAGCACGCAATGCGTACGCTGAAAGAGACTTTCTCACCTCCACCGACGAACGCTTCCGCCCCGTCAATTTGTACAACGCGCCCGATGGCTCTCTCTACGTCGTCGATATGTATCGCGGCGTCATTCAGCATCGCATTTTCGTAACGACTTACTTGCGCAACCAAATCAAAGAGCGCGGCCTGGAAGCGCCGATCGGTATGGGTCGAATCTATCGCATCGTTCCCGATGGCACGCCAAGGGCGAAGAAGGTCGACCTCGCCTCGCGAGCATCGGCGCAACTTGTGGATGCGCTCGCGGATCCGCAGGGGTGGATTCGAGATACGGCACAACGCTTGCTCGTGGAGCGCAACGACGCGAACGTCGTCGCCGCTTTGCGAGCGTTCGCGACGCAGAGTGCGTCAGCGCTCGGCCGACTTCACGCACTGTGGACGTTGGAAGGGATGAATCAAGTCGACGAGCCGACACTTGAACGTGCGCTGCGAGATGCAGACGTGCACGTTGCGCAAACTGCAATTCGGCTTACGGAGCCGTTTCTAGCGCGGAATTCGCGGCGGTGGCTAAAGCCGGTGCTTGCACGAGCTGCGTGGAGCGAGCCGCTCGTACAGAGACAACTTGCACTTTCGTTAGGTGCGGCGCCAGAGGACGACGCCGATCGTGAGCTCGCGAAGCTCGCGCAACGCACCGGCGATCAAACGTACATGGCAGATGCGATCATCAGCAGCGTCGCGGGTCGCGAAGTGGGCTTCATCGATCTGCTTGCGAAACAGACGCCGGAAACATTGAGCGGGCATGTTGCTCCAGTGATCGCGACGGCAACGGCAGCGGTGTTGAAATCGAACAATCTGCACTCGTTGGATGCGCTCATGGCGAACTTCAATTCCAGTGCAAGCCAGCGTGCCTGGGTGCTCGATGCGTTGTTGGCGGGCATCGATAAATGCATTCCGCATAATGCACAAGGCATCGCCAGAACCGTGTTCATTGCAGCGGAACCCAAGGCGCTGATTGCATTCGCCAATAGCGACCGCGCGCAAGCGAGTCGTGCAGCGCAAGCCCTGAAGTCGCTGCGCTGGCGGGGGATTCCCGTCGATCCGACCCAAGTGCTGACGTCGTTGAACGAACGACAGCGTGCTCTGTACGAAGAAGGACAGAAAGCATTCTCTACCTGCGCGGCGTGCCATCAGCCGGACGGCGAAGGCATGCCTGGTCTAGCGCCGCCGCTGGTCGGTTCGCGGTGGGTGAATGGCGGCGTCAGTGCGCTCGGCCGTATCGTGTTAAATGGCAAAACCGATGGCGAGATGACGATGCCGCCACTAAGGTCGCTGGATGATGAAACGATCGCGGCGATCCTCACGTACATCCGTCGTTCTTGGGGACATGAAGCGGAGCCGGTAACGCCAGCGCAAGTGCAGCGGATCCGCACCGAAGTCGACGGCCGCCAAGAGCCTTGGACCGAAGCCGAACTTGAACCGATGAACTGATGAGGAATTCGCAAGAGTAAGACGCAACACAAAGCGCACATAGAGGACTCCATAGGTAGAAGGAAGGTATTGGATACGGCCGTAAGACATCCTTGGTTCACCTGGAAACGTACGCGTGAGCACAGCTCGTCCTCACCCTTCAATCTTCTATGTGATCTTTGTGTTGCGTCCGGCTCTTATGCAAAAGTAATAACCCGCAATGAAGCCCGGTCTAATTGCCGGGTGCTTCATGCGAGTCGCCCGTCGCAATCAATGCAACATACTTATTTAAGACTGAGGGATTTGAAATGAAATCGTCCAAGATCTCAGGCGCCGCAATCGCAACCGCCGCCGCGCTCATGTTCGGTAGTGTGGCACTCAACGTCGCGCAAGCCGATGAAGCAAAGGTGAAGTGCGAAGGCGTCAATGCGTGCAAGGGTCAGTCCGCTTGTGCAACCGCGCACAACGCCTGCCAGGGTCAGAACTCGTGCAAAGGCCAGGGCTACCTGAAGCTCACCAAAGCCGAGTGCGACGCAGCGAAGGCTAAGGCAGAGAAGAAGTCGTAATTGAGTTCGGGTCTCCCTCGCGAGAGCGGGGGAGACCCGGCGGTCACTTGGCCGTTGACGCGCGCGCGAACGGTTTCACTTTGTCTTGCTCGGCGGGATCGTTGCGCGCAATCACCGCACGAGCCGGTTGAGTACTGCTCAAGTTGATCGCTTCGTGCGGAATGTCGGCAGGAATAAATAAGAACTCGCCTGCTCTACTAATAACTTCGTGCTCGAGCTCGTGACCCCAGCGGGTCAACACTTCGCCTTCCAGCACATAGATTCCGGTTTCGTAGCCGACATGAAGATGCGGCTCGCTGCGTGCGCCAGGTGGAATGACAACCAAGTGCATGGCCAATCCGGTCGAGCCGACCGTTTCGCCTGAGATACCGACGAAATAGGGCAAGCGCTGCATCGTCGTGATGGCCGTTTCCGGCCGAACGCCGATGACGCGCGCCTCGCGCTGTTTCATTTATCGCCCAGGTATTCGACTGAGCTCAAGAAGGTCTTCGCGACTTCATCGGCCGGGATGTCATGACCTAGCACCACCAGCGAACCGCGAGGTGCAGGCACGATGACACCTTGATATCCCGATTCGTCAACACGCCGCTCTTTGCGAACCGTCGGCTCCTCGGTGAGGATCAGCACGACCGCCGGACCGTGCGCGGTTTGTACGACCAAGTGCGGAATGATGTGGCCTCTGAACGGGCAACTCGAAGCGTACGAAACCGGTGCTGCGCCGGGGCGCAGGCGCAAGTTCGCACGAGTGAGTACTTTGCTCAGCTCGTCGCTTGCGACGCTTTCATCGGTACGGACGATTGCGAACGCTTCCCCTTCGGCATGTTCCACAGCTTGATGAGCCAACGTGTCGCGAGTGCCGACCAGCCACAGAGAACCGGCGAGCACCAACCCGAGCACCAAGCTCGCTGCTGCACGCCAGGGCACCTGCGTGCGCCGCACATCGATGCGCTGTTCGGTGGTGGGAATCTCCACTTCCAGTGCGCGACGGATTAGCCGATCCATCGCCTGCATCTCGTCTCGATAACGCGAGCACTCGGCGCAGGTCTCTTGATGCGCCAATCCTTCCGCATCGGAGTTCGCGGGGTCCGCACCGGCCAACAAACGGAATTGCTCGCAGTTCATTCTGCGGCCTCCCGTCCGACCATCTTGTCGCGCAACGCATGACGCGCACGATGCAGCCGCGTCAGCACGGCCGGCAGGCTAATCTGCAGGTGCTTTGCAATCTCGTCAGTCGAATAGCCGAATAAAACTTGTAGCACCAAAGGTTCGCGGTGAATCAAATCGAGCTGCAGGATGGCGCGGCGCATTTCGGCAACTTCGTGGTCGTCGTGCTGCATGAAGGCGTCGACATCGCTGATCGCAGCCACGTCCAGCGCCACCGTCGGTAGCTGCTTACGCTCGAACATGCGTGCGAGTTCACGCCGAGCGATCGTAAATAGCCATGACCGTGCGGCGGCCGAATCGGCCAGCGCGTCAATCGATCGCCATGCTCGTATCCACGTCTCCTGCATCACATCTTCTGTCAGCGCGCGGTCGCGGCTTAGCCAATACACAAAGCGGAACAAATCCGCTCGCAAAGGGACGCAAAGCGTCTCGAAGCGCTGCTTACGCTCGCGCTTGGCGCCAAGGTCCGCCACCAGAACAGACCGGTCAGCCGACGTATTCATTACGCAGCCTTAAGCCCTGATGGGATATTGCGGAAAGGGTGGATGGCATCGCGTTCGCCGCGTCTACGCCGCCGAGATTTTGTGATGCGTGTCGGGAAATATGCGCGGCTATGCTGCATGAGGCCCTTGCCTGCCGCAAGGGCCAGTTGTCGGGCTGTTTCACCCGGCCTCAGTGCCGGGGCCGAAGAGCAAGAAGACTAGAGACGGACGGACACAAAGAACACAAAGACTACCCATGGAGCACAAGGAGAGAGGAGCGGGAGGAGGCCGAAAGTTGGTTTTTGTTTGTTGTGCCTCCGTTGCAGAGTTGGGGGATCACTGAGGGTCAGCGTCATTCGGGGACGGCACGGGTCCGGGCATCGATGAGCGAGGGGATGCTGGCCCATCCTCACTCAACCAACAATCGCGCAAGGCGCAGACCATCTCATTTCCGCGTTCCGCCCTTTGTCCTTTTTGTTCTTTGTGGCTGTCTGTGCTCTTTGTGTTACGTCTGAGTTCGTGCGTGTGCTCTGGCTTGCGCGTAGCGCTTGCCTGCCAGCGGCTTCCTTGCCGTTAGGCTTGCCTGCCGACATCGTCGGCTTGCGGCTTTTCTTTTAGAGATCCCGTCCCCTAGCGGTTACGAATCATCACAAACTGAGTCGGTGCATCGACATTCAGATGCACGCGGTCGGAGAAGATCGCGATGACGCGTATTTCGACATCCGCACCGATCATGATCTGCTGGTCGCGAGAGCGCGAAACGCGAACCAGACGGCGTCGGCGGCCGCCGTCGGCCAGCAACACTTCTGTCGTGCGCGGCATCGGTTCGATCATCGAAGAGTCGTAGAGTTCGGGAAGGATGACGGCGACGTCTTCGTCGACGGTCACGCTGAAATGCGCGTGTTGAGCGCTCACCTCCGACAGTTCGACTTCGATCGCGTTGCCGATTTGCAGCGATTGCCCAGCCCGTCGGGATAAGACGAGCATCGTCATACCAAGACACCGATCCAGATCATTCTCATCCTGTGCATCTGCCGTATTTCCCTTCAGCAACAGGCGACCTTGCGGCGTGCTGAGCACACGCAGCCACAGATCGCGCAGGCCTGGATCCCCCGAATACTTCTCGTGTATGCGCTGACGAACGTGTTCGTCGATCGGTCCGATGTTGTTCATAGGTGTTTCCTTACGGTGCGCGCAGTCTCTACGTGGAAGGCGCACGCGACAACGCACAATCACCATAATTGGGTGAGTTCATCGAGCAGCGCTGAAAAGTGTGCGCTAGTGCAGGAAAGTTGGTGAGGGCGAGCTCGGTACGCGTAGGGATTTTGTGAACAATCGTTGCCGGTTGCGCGATCAACTCGGCTCTTCTACGACATAACCTTTCGCCCGCAATCGCTCCATCCAACTCTGCGACTGCAATATCACCGAGACCGGCAACACTGCGAACGTCGCGCTGTTGCGAGTAAGGGCGTTCTCCGCCGCTTGCATCCAGATGTCGGCGAAGCGTTGCGGTAGATCCTTGAAGCCGTACTTTTCCAAAACTGTGGCGCTCATCACGGCGTTGAGGCACGCAGGTCCAGGCTCGTGGATGGACATCTGGCGCATAGCCTCCACATTGCCGACGGCCCAGGCGTTCGCACGAGCGCGCAGCGCGTCCAAGTCCGATTCCAATCGCCCCATCGTTTGGGACAGGCATTCGACGTCGTTCAAAGACTCTTTGGAAAATTCTTTGATTGCCTGCCTCGCCTTGTCCGTCGGCAGCTCGAGTGCTGGAATCGTGATGGGGACTTTTTTCTTCTTCGCCAGTTCCTCGATGCGCGGCCAAATCGGATCTTTCCAAGTCATCCCGACGCGATCGATCGCCTTCGAGTACAGTCGTTGTGCTGCGAAGATGGGACGAAACCGCTCCAAGCCGCGATCGCTACCGATGTACTTACGTTTCAGCAGCAGCCACCGCGCATATACATCGGGCGGCAATACGTCTTTGAGTTCTTTGCCGTCCGGATTCTTACGAGCGCCGAGTGCGGAGGGCAGGAGCAACAAGCCGCGGAAAAATCCGATGTCGATTTTGACCTGCACACTGCCGATCACTTCCTGCGATTCGGCAATCACCTCTTCGACTTCTTTCGAATGCCACTGCATGCGCTTGGGTACGGGGCTGCTCGAACCGAGTATCCAAAGCACGTGATCGCCTTTAGCAACCTTCCACAAGCCAGGCCCGGGTTGTTCGCCTGTGACGAGTAGCTGCTCGACCGAATCTTCGTCGGTTTGAATCTCGTCGGCCGCGATGCGCATGGGCGCGAGCACGACGAGTGCAACTGCGATGAAGAGAGTCGGAATCCACTTGCGATTGTGCATCCCGCGCCCCTGCTGGTCTGTCAAAACCAACTGAAGTTGAAGCTGATGCTCACGCGCGGCTGTCGCGATGGATTCGGTGGAACTTCATGACGCAGCCAACTTTCGAAGAGCACGACCTGACCTGCTTCCGCCGGGATCACGATCCAAGGCTTGGATTGCTCACGCGCATCAGCTCGGCGCGGCGGCGCCGCCATGAAACGATCTAATCGCGGATCTTCGAACTTCAATCCGGCACATCCTTTCGGCGTCTGCACGTAATACGTACCGCTGACCGTGGAAAGCGGATGCAGGTGCAGTCCATGAACGACTTGCTGCGGCATGATGTTCACCCAGCAGTCGGTCATCGTCAGCTCGCGGCCCTCAAGATCGAACTCCAACGAACGGGCAAATGCATTCACGTGGCGTTTGAGATGGCGTTGCAGCTTCGCGAACGTCGGCGACAACTCGTGCATCCGGCTCGCCGAGTTATACGACGTGTATCCACCCGGATAGTTCTTCTTGGACCAGCGCCGCCCGGCTTCGTCATCCTGCTCGAGCTGCCTGCATTCGCGTAGCAGACGCGCATTGAGTTCTTGCCCGTCGCGAGTCGTCAGTCGCGATGAATAAATGAGAGTGGGGAAGTAGCCGCGTACAGTCATGGCGCGAATTGTCTCTAGAACGATCTATCCAGAGCAAACTCGCTGTCGGTTAGCCACTTAAGGTGGTGCATGAACAGGAAGGGACACGGGATGTCGGCATCCAGGTGCTACGCCTGGATCGGCTGCGCTTACGTGAAGGTCCTACATGCATCTTCACGTATTCGTAAGGTTGCGGCGCCGCACGCGCCTTCTGTTTTCACGGCACGGAACTCCAACCGGCCCGTGACGTTCACGTCGAATCGCATCTGAGGTGTCGTCATGACTAGGATCGGAATCATTCTGGGAAGCACTCGTCCGAATCGGAACGGCGAAGCCGTCGCACGTTGGGTTTTCGAGCAATCGAAGAAGCGCAAGGACGCCGAATTCGAGCTGGTCGACATCAAGGACTTCAACCTGCCGCTACTGGACGAGCCGCGTCCGCCCTCGCTAGGCAATTATGCTCAGCCGCATACCAAGCGCTGGGCCGAGAAGATTGCGAGCTTCGATGGATTTGTATTCGTGACGCCGGAATACAACCATGGCACGTCGGCTGCCTTGAAGAACGCACTGGATTTTCTGTTTGCAGAATGGAATGACAAAGCTGCCGGCTTCGTGAGCTACGGCAGCATGGGTGGCGCTCGCGCGGTGGAACAGTTACGTGCGAACTTGAGCGAACTGAAGATAGCGCATGTACGCGCTCAGGTGATGTTCTCACTGTTTACCGACTTCGAGAACATGAGCGTCTTCAAACCCGATCCGCGCCATGATGCGGAAGCTCAGACGCTGTTCGATCAGGTGATTTCGTGGGCGAATGCGTTGAAAGGTGTGAGGCAGAAGAGCTGAGAAAACAGAGAGGATTTCACACGGAGGGCACGGAGACCACGGAGTTCGAAGCCAAGTGCGAACTGTGTGTGTTACGTGTGCGGTGTGACATGTACGTAAGCGCGACTGATAGTCGAATCTGACCTGCGAGCTTTGACCACACACATCCTCTCTATCTCCGTGTTCTCCGTGCCCTCCGTGGAAAATTCTTCTGGTCTTATTTCAGGAACTCACAGAGATACGCCGCTGGACCGCCATCCGCGCGCACATCAAATCCGCTATTCGCAGGCACTTCGAAGTACGTTCCAGCCGGATACGTTTGCCACGCGCCGTTGATCTTCGCGCTCAGCTGGCCGCTCACAACGGTCAGGCGCTCTGGCGCTGCCGTGTTGAAGTGATACTCGCCCGGAGCAATGACGCCGACCGTCGCACGTAAACCATTGCGCTCGAATCCGACGCTTTGAACGTTGCCTTCGAAATAGGTGTTGTGTTTGAGCATGGTGAGATGGGAAGACGAGAATCGTGGTTCGGGGTTCGTGGTTCGGGGCCGCAGGATACGCGAGTGAGACAACCGAGTCAGGAGTCGGTAACAAGAGGCAAGCGCTCTCGCGCAGGCGAGCCGTCGGCAAGGTAGCAGCGCGGAGAACATCAAGAGCGCGGCAGGCAAGCTGACTTTCGTCAGCAGGCCAGAACGGAGTGCATGCTTCCCAATGCCGAGGAAGGAAAGACGTCCAGAGCGACCTCGCTGCTGACCCTCAACTGCCAACGCGAGCGCCTGGCCCACTCGAACACGAGTGAGCCAAGCGCGTAGCCATCCTTCACTTCGCGCGGAAGCCGTTTCCGGTCGCTGCCCAGTACAGTCCGCCGTAAATGTGATGCAGGAAATTCTGGTCGCAATAGGCGCCGGGCAAATGGCCCAGGGCCGTATAGAAAGCGCGGCCGCCATCGTAGTTCTGATACCAGCTGACCGGATGGAAGCTGCCCATGCCGACACCTTTCAAATGACGATCCGGCCATTCGGCTTGCGGTTTGTAAGTGCTCTCGTCCACTGCAAGGAGGTAATGAAGCTGATTCGAGCGTGACGCGTCGAATTCGTACCACTCTTCGGTGAAGAGGAAGCGCGGTGCGAACCGATCCATACCAGGGAAGTTGTAGTCCTTCACTTCGATCGTTGCGGTTTGCACCGGCGGATGGATGTGGAACATGTGGCCGACCATTTTGGTGTACCACGGCCAGTTATATTCAGTGTCGGATGCGCTATGCACGCCGACATAGCCGCCACCTTTGCGGATGTAGCGTTCGAACGCGGCCTGTTGTTGATCGTTGAGCACGTCGCCGGTCGTGAGCAGGAACATCACGACTTGGTATTTCGCGAGCTCCGTATCGTTGAAGACGCGATTGGCGTCTTCAGTCCAAAAGACGTCGAAGTCGTGCTTCTTGCCGAGTTGCTCGACCGCAGTGACCGCTGCGTTGATCGAGTCGTGATGCCAACCGTCGGTCTTGGTGAATACCAGCGCGCTGAATTGGGCCGCGTGGCACGTCATAGATAGCATCACGCCAAACAGCGTGAACATCGTTCGTCGCATCTTTGCTCCTCGACAGCGCATTTGCGCTGGTACGTTCAATGGAGAGTCCCCTAGGACCATGCTAGCGCAAGTTGCAATCCGCACATCCAAAGAACATTCAAGAGACCAGTTCGCTGCGCGGATACATCAAGAGTCTTGTGAGGTGAGGACGTCACGGCCACTTCTTGCTGCCAACCGCCAACCGCCAACTCCCAACTGCGATGAACCTGACGCAACACAAAGAACGCAAAAGGCGAGGGGTCAGAGAAGAGGGGGTTTTTAGCCGCAGAGAACGCAGAAAAGAAATGGTGTGAAGTGTCGCGTGTGATGTGTAGGTGTGCGATCAACCTCCCGATCTCTTGCTGCAACTCCTAACCGTCAATTCGAAACCCCAAACCAAGACGAACACAAAGCGCACAAAAACTCACAAGGAGCACAAAAAGAAATTGTGTGTGGAGTGTCAGGTGTGATGTGTGGGCGGCCTTGGAGCGAGGTCGCGGATCTCTGGTCGCCAGCGGCAAACATATGCAGCTGCCTGATTCTGGCTTGCGCGCAGCGCTTGCCTGCCCATGGCTTGCTTGCCGTAAGGCTCGCCTGCCGATGCAGTCGGCTTGCTTCTTTCTCTGGAATCCGCCGTTTTTTTGCCTGTGACTCGTGACCTGTGACTCGTGACCAGATAAGAATCTCACACAGAGCTCACAGAGCACACAGAGTTCAAATGCCGTCGCACCGCGAAGGCGGGTGCCTATCTTGTTCTTCGCTTCATCCTGTTCAATCTCTGAACTTCCGCTCCGGTGCGGAGCGAAGAAACTTAACCACGTTGTTCTTTTTTGCGTTCTCTGCGGCTAAGAATTCTTCTCTGACTCGTACACCTTGTGTGTTCTTTGTGTTGCGTCTGATCTCCGTGTAATCGCAGGATCCGACGCCATCGACAAAACAGATATCGCTGCGTCCGTGTCGACCTACTCTTTTCACGCGCGCAGCGCTTTCACCCCATCACTTCATCACCTTCATTCCGACTGACTGCTCTGCGCCCAAATATTCAGGCCGCCATCTGCGGCGTGTTTGTCGATGGCGCGGAGTTCTTCGTCGGAGAATGGCGCGGCATTCAGTGCGCCCAAGCTATCTTCGATTTGCGACCAGCGGCTGGCGCCGATGAGTGCGCTGGTGATGGCGGGTTTGCGCAGCACCCACGAGATCGCCATCTGAGCCAACGTTTGGCCGCGCTTCTGTGCGATGTCGTTCAGCGCTCGCACGTTGGCGATGTTTTGCGGGCTGAGCATGTTCTCGCGAAACGAGCCTTTCTGTGCCGCGCGCGACGAGTCAGGCACTCCGTTCAGATACTTCGTCGTGAGCAGTCCTTGTGCGAGCGGGGAGAACGCGATGCAGCCGATGCCTTCTTCGGTCAGTACATCCAACAGACCGTCTTCCACCCAGCGATTGAAAATCGAATACGAGGGTTGATGAATCACGCAGGGCGTGCCTAAGCGACGCAGAATCGCGGCCGCTTCGCGGGTCTTCTTCGGTCCATAGGAGGAGATGCCGACGTACAACGCTTTGCCGCTGCGAACGATGGAATCGAGCGTGCCCATCGTTTCTTCGAGCGATGTGTTCGGATCAACGCGATGCGAATAGAAGATGTCGACGTACTCGAGGCCCATGCGCTTTAAGCTTTGATCTAGGCTCGAGATCAGATATTTGCGCGATCCCCATTCGCCGTACGGACCAGGCCACATGTAATAGCCGGCCTTGGTGGAGATGATCAGTTCGTCGCGATAGGCGGCGAGATCTTGTTTGAGGACCTTGCCGAAGTTCTCTTCCGCGGAGCCGGGCGGTGGCCCGTAGTTGTTTGCCAAATCGAAATGCAGGATGCCGCGATCGAACGAGTTCAACAGCATCTCGCGCGCATTCTCATAAGAGGTGCTGCCGCCGAAGTTCTGCCACAGCCCGAGCGAGATTTTCGGGAGCTGCAAACCGCTACGTCCGCAACGTGCATAGGGCATCTTTTCATAGCGGGCAGGATTGGCGCGATACATGGGAAGACTTCCGAGGCAAACGGGGGGCGAGAGTATAAGACCGATTGCGACGACAAGGAGCGCGGCATTGCGTGTAGAAACGTCTATCGTGCGAGCGATGGATGCACGGTTTGTCTCGATACAGTTGGGTGCAATCGCTGGCACAATGACGCGCAGTTTTCTCGAGGAGAGGGCAAATGAAACGTGCGATTGTGCCGGCGCTCGGCGCTGCGATGCTCGTGTTGGCAGGCTGTCAGAAGGCGTGCCCCCCAGCGCCACCACCTCCACCGAGCGCGGAGGGATTGCCGGGATTCGTCAACACCGCATGGGTCGCAACCTCTGCGGGCAAACGCGGCTCGATACTCGTATTCCTTCCCGATAAAACTGTCGTGATCGACTCGTGCGGCGGAGGATTTCTCGTCTCGCAATGGGGCATCATTTCCGACAATCGCATTCGCGTCGCGGAAGGCGCGGTACCGACCGAATACGAGTATTCGCAATCGGGGGCCGAAGTGTTGGAGTTGAAGCCGGTGGGTAGCAACGAGCCCGACACCTATGTGCGTGCCGTCGTTCCCTATAAGTGCCCGGAAGGATCGAAGTAACTCATGGTGCAGACCTACCACGTTCACATTGCGACCCAAGCGCCCGGTGCGATGGGCATCGCGCGCGCGAGCTTTGATCCGAAGAGCGGAGAGCTATCCGCGTTGGAAACCATCGCAAGCACAAGCGATCCAGGATTTCTCGCGCTGCATCCGCGCGGCACACATCTATACGTCGCAAACGCGGGAACGCCAGGCGGCGTGACCAGCTTACGAATCGGCGAGAGCGCATCGTTGACTCAGCTCAACTTCGTGCAATCGCAAGGACGTGGGCCGAGCTACATCAGTGTGGATCGCAGCGGTCAGTATCTGCTCGCCGCCAACTACGGCGGTGGCTTCATCGAAGTGCTCGCGCTGAATCTCGACGGTTCCCTCGGAGCGCAGACGGCATTCGTGCAACACTCGGGTCGCAGCGTGCATCCGGAACGCCAAACGCGCGCGTATCCGCATTGGTTTGGGACCGATCCTAGCAATCAGTTTGCGATCGTGAACGATCTCGGAACCGATCGCGTGTACGTCTATCGCTTCGAGCACGGCAAGGTCACACCTGCCGAACCTGCGTTTGTAACGACCAAACCCGGTTCGGGCCCACGTCACTTGGCTTGGCACCCAAATGGGCGCATCGCGTTTCTAATCGAAGAACTCTCGAACGAGATCACGAGCTTCGCTTGGAACGGCAGTGGAGAACTCAAAGCGCTTCATACGGTCTCCACGTTGGCGAGCGATTTCAGCGGAACGAGTACCGCCGCCGAAATTGCGGTACATGCGAGCGGTCGATTCTTGGTCGGAAGCAATCGGGGTGAAGATTCGCTCGTTGTGTTTGCGATCGGACCGGATGGGCAACTTACCTTTCGGCAGCGAATCAGTTCCGGCGGCAAGACCCCACGCTATTTCGCGTTCGATCCAACTCACGCGTGGTTGCTGGTGACGAATCAATCGAGCGAGAACGTCGTGCTGTTCTCGGTGAATGCGGAGTCCGGTGAATTGCGTCAAGTAGCAGAGCGTCCGCTGGGCAAGCCGGCGGGTGTGGTTTTCGTTAGCAGATAGGCGTGCTGCTGGATACGACTTCCACGGGGACACGGAGTAAGAACAGAAGGGAGAATGGCTCCACGGAGGACACGGAGGACACGGAGGACACGGAGATCGCGGAGGCGCTAGCACGAGAAGGAGTGTCTTCGTGAGACGTTCTACGCGGGCCTCCCTTGCAGGCCCTACATGCGAACAAGCCTGGATTCGAGAGCCGTATGATCAGAGAAGAAAAGACTGAAGACTTCGACGAGATCCTCAGCATCATCAATGACGCTGCGATTGCTTATAAAGGAATCATCCCTCCCGACCGGTGGCATGAGCCGTACATGTCGAGCGATGAACTCAAAGCGCAGATCGAAGATGGAGTGAGATTCTCCTGCTACGTCGATGGCGACCAAATCGTTGGCGTCATGGGCATTCAGGATCGGGGCGATGTCGATCTGATCCGCCACGCCTACGTCAGAACGAAGCAAAGAAAAAGCGGAATAGGAACGCAATTGCTACGCGAGCTCATAGCTCGTTCGCAGAAACCGATTTTGATTGGCACATGGAAGGCTGCCGATTGGGCAATACGGTTCTATCAGAAACACGGCTTTGCGCTGGTCGACGAGCAAGAGAAGGATCGCTTACTCAGAAAGTATTGGGTGATCCCGGAGCGGCAAGTCGAAACGTCGGTTGTTCTGGCGGATGAGAAATATAGAGATTCGATGCGAGGCTAACCGGGTCGCTTGCGAGAGAAGCTGTTGTCGTGGCGCGATCCACTCCGGCCTCCCTTTCAGGACCGCGCACGAGCACGTCCCTGTGGCGCTACGACAAAAAGGTCCGTCTTTTTGACGTTCCTGAAAGGGAGTCCGGAATGGAGCGCCGAGGACCGCTCAACCGAGCGGCGGGAATTTCTCCTTTCCATTCCACGTGATTTCTTCTGAAAGATATCGTTGTGAACGCAACGCCTGCCATATTCTCTAGCAGTCCAGGTTTTATCCCGCATGCGGGTGCGTGCGCAAATAAATTCGACTCTATGACACGGTTTCCTCGTTCGGTTGTCGCCATTCCATTTCTGTGGCTGTTCAATGCCTCCGACAGTCGCGGAGCTGATCCAGCCTCGCGGTCTGAGGAAAAGCCCATCCCTTACGACTCTGTGGATGACGCTGAAAAAGCTCTTCGAGCCAAGACGGGGGTCACGTTTCGGAATCAGGATGGATGGCTCATAGCGGAAGACATTCATTCATCAACCGTTTGGCTGCTCACATTGCCTGGTCATCCTGCTTATCCATCTATCGTCAAACGCGCTTTGATCAACAGTGCAGACGGCGCTTACATGGAGACTAATGTGCGATGTTTGGCCAGCGACGATGTCTGCGACAAGTTCTTTGGTAGCAAGTAGTCGTGACAAGTAGTCCACAGCGGCTGCAGAACGATCGCACAAAGAGGCCGTTTTGACCTTGCTCGTCGCTGTATATACACTTCGCCTATGCGCTTTAGCTGGGACGAAAGGAAACGTCGGGTCAATCTGAAGGCTCATGGGATCGACTTCTTAGATGCGCCTCGCGTATTCGAGGGTCCAACCTTCACCTTTGAAGATGACCGTTTCGCTTACGGAGAGCAGCGCTTTGTCACGCTCGGCTTTCTCGGTGGTATCGCGGTTTCCATCGTTCACACCGAAACGCCCGAGCGCATCCATGTCATCTCTTTTCGCCGAGCGACTCGAAATGAAGAAGCGATCCTCTTCAAAAGCATCTAAGACAGATTGGAAGCGCGTGCGCGCAACCAAGGACAAAGACATCAAGGTGTCGGCCGAACATCCCGAGGCAGACATGCAGCACATCGTCCGTGGGATCGTCCGCCGCGGTTTGCGGCCCGTGCCGCCGAAGTCATCCATTGCGCTGCGACTAGACGCCGATGTTCTCGCTTGGTTCAAGGCTCAAGGGCCGGGGTACCAGACGCGCATCAATGCCGTGCTGCGAGCATTCAAAGATGCTTCGCTCTAACAAATGTTTGGAGCCGATGCGCGGAAACCCACGCGCGGCTCAAACATGGCGGTTAGCGGCCAAGACTTCAGTTGTCGGTTGACAGTTGACAGGCAGACGAAGCGATGCCCTCGCGCACAGCTCACACATCCATCCATTTCTCACCTCCGTGATCTCCGTGGAGATATTCTTCTTTCCGTTTCTTATCCCGGTGTTATCCGGTGCTCCACGTGGAGTTTTTGTCTGACACCTCGAGCTTGAGATGGGCACCCCGCCTGCGCGGGTGCGACGATCTTTATCTCCGTGTTCTCCGCGTGGAATCTCTTGATTCCAGTTGACGGCTGACAGTTGGGAGCCAGACGAAGCGATGCCCTCGCGCACAGTTCACACGTCCATGCATTTCTCACCTCCGTGATCTCCGTGTCCTCCGTGGAGATATTCTTCTTTCCGTTTCTTATCCCGGTGTTATCCGGCGCTCCACGTGGAGTTTTTGTCTGACACCTCGAGCTTGAGATGGGCACCCACCTGCGCGGGTGCGACGATCTTTATCTCCGTGTTCTCCGCGTGGAATCTCTTGATTCCAGTTGACGGCTGACAGTTGACAGTTGGGAGCCAGACGAAGCGATGCCCTCGCGCACAGTTCACACATCCTTCCATTTCTCACCTCCGTGATCTCCGTGTACTCCGTGGAGATACTTCTTTCCGTTTCTCACGCCGGTGTTCCCAATGTTCCCCGTGGAGATCTTCATCTCCGCCGGTCCCGCACCGCAGTTCGCCGACGGCCCATTTCAAATCGCAGCCGCATTCGGCACGATGCAACCATCGACAGTTGATCGACGTGAGGACACTGAAATGGTCGAAGCTCAAGTTCCTTTGCGACGTTCGCGCTCCGATCGCATGATCGGCGGAGTCATTGCGGGCCTGGCTCGCTACTTCGGATTGGACGTCTCTTTGGCCCGGGTGCTCTACGTGCTGGTGTCGATTCTCTCCGCCGCATTCCCCGGCATCCTCGTGTACATCATCATGTGGATTCTGATTCCCGAGGAGCCTTAGCAACTACGGTTTCTGGGCATCCGGAGCCGGGGCTGGCGCGAGCATCGTGACCGTCAGCGCCGGTAGACGCACCAAGCTCGAGCCCGGCGCACACTGCAGGCGTTTTTTCGGAACCTCTGCGCCCAATTTCGGCAGCACCTGTTCTTGAATGACCTGCAATAACTCGCAATCGCCTGGTTCGAAGTGCAGTCCTTTGATCCTGGTCAGGTCTGCCGTCTTCCACACCGCCGGAAATTCCTCAGCCCCATAAGCGTTCTTAGAGCCGAGCCGCCGCAGCAGTTCCTGTTTCGCGTCGCTTTCCCCCGGCTGGTCGATGGGGACGCTCGTTGCCGTCGCGATATGAATAAAGAACGTGGAGGCAAGCCTCTGCACAGCGCAGCCCGTCACCAGCACACTCGTCTTTGGATGCGCACCCAAGGCCAGCAGCATTCTTCGGATCCGAAGTTCGACGGCATCGCAGTTGTAGGCGGTGCGTAACCCAGAGAACGTCGCTTGGATCTCGCGAGGTTGCCAGCGAGCCTGAATCGGCGGCGGCGCGTCGGAAGCTGCACTTGCTGAGGCCAGGAGCAGCCCAGCGATCATCAGATGCAAAGTCTTCATAAGTGTTCCGCACCACCGCGCGCCGAGGTGGACT
Source organism: Pseudomonadota bacterium (assembly GCA_023391335.1). Taxonomy (GTDB): domain Bacteria; phylum Pseudomonadota; class Gammaproteobacteria; order Steroidobacterales; family Steroidobacteraceae; genus Steroidobacter. The sequence continues at coordinate 26,764 of JAEWBG010000010.1, forward strand.
TGCACTGCCTCTGTGTGACAACTTCTCGCGCCCATTGTCGTTTCCCACACTATGAACGATCGACCCATCGGCTTCGGCATCATCGGCACCGGTGCCATCGCAGACTTTCACGCCAAAGCGATTGCTGCAACAGCAGGAACCGCACTGATCGGTGTGTACAACCGCACTCAAGCGAATGCACGCAGTTTCGCCGACCGGCATGGGGCGCAAGTCGTCGCTGCTTCTGTTGAGGAGTTGGTTGCACGTCCGGACATCGACGCGGTTTGCATTACGACGCCGAGCGCCTTGCACCGAGAGCCGACCCTACGGGCAATTCGAGCTGGCAAGCACGTCATGATCGAAAAGCCGATCGACTCCACGGTCGAAGGAACCGACGAAATCCTTGCTGCTGCGCAACGAGCCGGCGTGTGGGTCGGATCGATTTTCCAAGCGCGCTTTGGTGAAGGGGCGCGAGCACTCAAATCTGCAATCGAGCAAGGTCGATTTGGCCGCTTGGTCCTGTGCAGTGCCTATGTGAAGTGGAACCGCACGCCGGAGTACTACACCGGTTGGAAGGGCAAGTTGAATGAAGACGGCGGCGGCGCCGTGATCAATCAGGCGATTCACGCGATCGATTTATTGCAATGGTTCGCTGGCATGCCGCAAGAAGTGTTCGCGTTCAGCACGCGCCGTGTGCACACGGGCATCGAATCGGAGGACACCGCGTGCGCGAGCCTGCGATTTGCAAATGGCGCGCTGGGATGCATCGAAGCGAGCACGGCGGCATGGCCTGGCTGGTCGCGACGCATCGAGATTTGCGGCGAGAACGGATCCGCAGCGATGGAAGACGACGATATCGCGCGTTGGGAGTTTCGCGACACTCGACCGGAAGACGCAGCCATCCGCGGCGCACGCGAAAGTGCTGCGATGGGTTCCGGCGCAAGTGCGCCGATGGCCATTCGATTCGAAGGTCATTTGCGACAAATGCAAGACTTTGTCGCCGCGATTCGCGAGAGCCGTCCGCCTGTCATCGATGGGCGCGAGGCTCGCAAAGCGGTCGTGTTCGTGCGTGCGATTTATGACTCGGCGGCGAGCGGCCAGGTGGTGCGCGTTAGTTCGTAAGAGAGGATGTTGCACAAGAACACGGAGGGTCCGACGCAACACAAAGAGCGCAAATAAGATTAGTAAGTGAGAACGAGAGTTGCTTGCGTGAGCGCTTTTCGATTCGGATCAGGGCAAAGCAATCCCACACAGCTCACAGAGCACACAGCGTTCAAATGCCGTCGCACCCGCGTCCGCATGGGATTTCCTTCGGTCATAGGCGGGTGGCTATCTTGTTCCTAGCTTCGCTCGTTCGCAGAAGGAATTTCCACGGAGGGCACGGAGAACACGGAGAGTCGGGCGAAACACAAGGCGCAAAAAGACATCGGAGAATGGACAGGATGAACAGGATTGACGGGATGGTCGGATGTAACGACGGACGACTGCGTCGTCAGGAAGGCCTTCGGCAGGAAGGATCCTCTCGGATCAAGAGGGCCTTGCGGCAGGACAGAATGCATGGGAGTCGGCAACAACAATTTCCCACGAGTACTCCAAGTTTCTTGCTAGTCACCAGTCACTAGTCATTAGTCACTCGTGAGTTATTCTGGCCTGCGCGAAGCGCTTGCTCGCCGACGTAGTCAGCTTGCGGCTTTAGAAGAGATTTTCCACGGAGGGCACCGAGATAAAATACGCACGAGCATCTTGCTCGTTACTTGCCACTCGCCCGCATGTCGCAATCCTCGACCGCCGACTCTTTGATTCCATCGCACCGCTCGATCCTGCGCTTGGCCATCCCGGTCATGCTGTCGAACGTCTCGACGCCTTTGATTGGTGTGGTCGACACCGCAATCGTCGGGCGCATCCCGGATGCCGCGTACATCGGGGCAGTAGCGTTGGCGTCGCTCGTGTTCACGTTTCTGTTCTGGGCGTTTGGGTTTCTACGCATGGGCACGACGGGACTCACTGCCCAAGCCTCCGGTGCAAACGACGGTGCAGAGGTCATTGCTGGTTTGGGGCGCGCACTGCTCGTCGCCGCGGCAGCAGGCTCGCTTCTCATCGTTCTACAGTGGCCGCTGCGGGAGTTGGCATTCGCGCTCCTGCATGGCAGCGATCACGTCGAATCGTTGGCGCGCGGTTATTTCGACATCAGAATCTGGTCTGCACCTGCCGCGCTCGCCAACTACGCACTACTCGGATGGTTCGTCGGGCTCGGCCGTACCGAGGTTGCGCTCGTGCTGCAGTTCATTCTGAATCTCAGCAACATCCTTCTCGATGCGTTGTTCGTGCTCGGTCTTGGTTGGGGCGTGCGCGGTGTCGCATTCGGAACCGTGCTCGCCGAGATCATCGCTGCCGTCTGCGGAATCGTCATCGCGCTGCGCTTTGCACGCGGTCGCTATCCGAAATTCAATCGCGAGCAAATCCTCGATATCGCACGGCTCAAACGCACCTTCACGGTGAACTCGGACATCATGGTGCGATCGCTCGCGCTGATGTTGGCGTTCATTTGGTTCATGGCCCAGGGCGCACAGCAAGGCGATGTCGTGTTGGCCGCGAACGCTGTGCTGATGCAGTTCATCGCAGTGAGCGCGTACTTCTTGGACGGGATCGCATTCTCGGCAGAAACGCTCGTCGGCCGAGCGATCGGTGCGCGCCATCGGGAGGCATTGCTAACCTCTATTCGGCGCACGACGTTGTGGGCTGCCATATTGGCTGCGGCACTGTCGATCCTCATTGCAGTCAGCGGTTCGTGGGGCATCGAACTCCTGACGACTGACGAGCGTGCCCGCGACATGGCGAAAGCGTATCTGCTCTGGGCCGCCGTTGGCCCGATTTTGGGCGTGTGGGCATTCCAATTAGATGGCATTTTCATCGGCGCAACGCAAACCGCTGAGATGCGCAATGCAATGTTGCTGTCGCTGGCAATCTTCTTCTTGGCGTGGAAACTGACGGTTTCCTGGGGCAATGCTGGGTTGTGGGCGAGTTTGTGTGTCCACTACATCGCCCGGGCCTCGACATTGCTCTACTTCTTTCCGAAGCTGCTAAATCGCACCGATATTCCCGCCCATGCGCAAGTCATCGTCTCGTGATGCGATGTGGTTCATGCTTTTGAAAATCCGCCGCGCTTGCCCCGATTCTGCTCGTTGCGTCACGAGCGTGACTTGCGTCACTAATTCTTCTGCGCAGCGGCAGGTTGGCTCATCTGCGCCTCCTGCGCCCTTCAGCGTTGCTCGCTTCAGTCCGATAGCGACGTAATGGCAATACTTTCATGTGCGTCTTGAAGGCGCGGGGCGAAGTCGATTTATAGGAGCAAGCCGCATCGAGGCGGCCCGCGCAGCTACATTCGAATGACAGATCTCGGCACTCCATTGAGCCCGGAATGCGTTCTCGTGGTCGACGACGACCGCACGATGCGCATGGTCATCAGCGCTCTGCTTGCTGAGGCAGGCTATCGCGTTTTGCAGGCGGCCCATGCCGACGAGGCCATGCAGCAGTTTGCGACGAATGACATCGACTGCGTGCTAACCGATGTCGAAATGCCGGGAATGAATGGATTCGAGCTCTGCGCGATGATGCGTGTCATGCCTGGCGGCGATCGCGTGCAGATTCTGATCATGACCAGCCGCGAAGACCACGATGCGATCAAGCGCGCGTATCAGGCGGGCGCCAACGATTTCACCGTCAAGCACATCAACTTAGCGCTCCTCGTCGAGCGAGTGCGATTCCTGCTGCGGGCGCAGCGCATGCAGGACGAATTTCGCACCAACCAACAACGCCTCTACCACGCACAGCGGCTCGCGTTGCTAGGACATTGGGAGCGCACGCTAGAAGGCCAGACGATTTCTGCGTCGCTGGTGGTGTGCCAGCTTCTCGGTGTCACGAGCCAAGAGAAGCTGAGCTGGCAATGGCTGTGCGAAAGAACGCATCCCGACGATCTGCCGACGATTCAAGCCAAGATGGCGCAGGCCATCGAACAGCGCACCAACTTTCGGCTTGAGCATCGCGTGACCGGCGCACTGAACACCATCCGCGTGCTGAGGCATCAAGGCGAGGTGGTGCAAGGAATTCATCCTGGCCAATGGATCGTTCGCAGCACCGTGCAAGATGTGACGGAAGCACGTGCGCAAGAAGATCGAATTCGATTCTTAGCGTTCCACGATCCGCTCACCGCCTTGCCGAATCGAGAATCGGCAGTGCGTACTTTGAAGCAGGCGATCGAATCGCATAGCAGCCAGCAGGAACACATTGCCGTATTCGCATTGTCGCTCGATGATTTCGGACGCATTGCGAGTTCGCTCGGCCAATCGATCAGCGATGCGGTGGTCAAGACGATGGGCGATCGACTGCGCGGCCAAATCCGCGGCACCGATCATGTCCTCACGCCCAACGCGCAAGTTGAGCAAGGGTGTGTGGTGGCGCGTGCCGAGGGCGATAAGTTCATCGTCGTCGTAAGCAAGCTGCAGCTTGGAGAGGCGGCAGTCGGTATCGCTAAGCGTCTACAACGAGCGGTCGCAAGCCCGGTCGAGATGGGCGATACGCAGCTGCAAGTGAGCGCATCGGTCGGCATCAGCTTGTATCCCGATGATGGCGTCACTGCGGAAGGATTGATCGACAACGCATTCACTGCACTTGCCTATACCAAAGGGAAAGTCGCAGCGTGCCAATTCTTCGCGAGCGAGATCAGCAGCCGCGCTCGGCAGCGGCTCACGCTGGAGGCGGAACTGCGGCAAGCGATCGAAACGCGCCAGTTCGAGCTGCACTATCAACCGCGCATGAACATCGCGACCGGCGAGATCGTCGGCGCCGAAGCACTGGTGCGATGGCAGCATCCAAAGCGCGGCAGAGTCATGCCGGGCGATTTCATCCCCGTGCTCGAGGAAATCGGCCTCATCGTGCCGGTTGGCGAGTTGGTGATCGAGATGGCAGCGCGTCAGGCCGCGCGATGGCGTGCGATGTTCGGGGCCGGTTTCCGTGTGTCCTTCAATATCTCGCCGCTGCAATTCGGTGCTTCGAATCTGCCCCAGCTCATCGACACTGCGGTGAAGCGAGAGCGTGTGCACTTCGAGAATCTCGAAGTGGAAGTGACCGAAAGCGCGCTGATGGCACGGCCGGATGTGGTCATCGAAACGCTGCATGCATTTCGCTCGCAAGGCTTGCGTATCGCGCTAGATGACTTCGGTACCGGGTTCTCGTCATTGAGCTATCTGCGCACGCTGCCGCTGCATATCTTGAAATTGGATCGCAGCTTCGTGAACGACATCGGCGTGTCCGAGAGCGGCACGTCGCTCGTCAATGCAATTCTGTTCATGTCGAAGGCCATCGGACTGTCGTGTGTCGCCGAAGGGGTCGAGACCGCGCAGCAATTGAATTTCCTGGCGGCGAACAATTGCGAGGAAGCTCAGGGCTACTGGCTCGCGAAACCCATGCCGGTGGCTGAATTCGAGCGTTGGTGGCTGCAGCGGCAGGCGCCCTCGCGAGCCGAGAACGTCGCATGTTTGTAAGCATGTGGATGAGCAAGGAGCTGATCACTGCTCATCCAGATGACTCCATTGCTACGATCGCCGAACTCATGCGCAGGCACCGCATCCGACGCGTGCCGATCGTCAGTAGAGAAGATCCTGAGAAGCTGCTGGGAATCGTAAGCCATACCGATGTGATGCACGCGTTTCCGCTCGAGGTGCTACCAACCTCCGTGACCGCAAGTACCGATGAGGCGGTGGAGCTGCATCGTGCAAGCGATGTCATGTCCGCAGAGACGCTGAGCACCTCGCCCGAGGCGCCGATCGAGTCGGCAGCGCAGTCGATGCGTGAGCACAAACTCGGTGCCTTGCCGGTGCTTCATGATGGCAGGCTCGTTGGCGTGATTACCGAATCCGATATCTTTAATGCATTCGTGAGCATGCTGCATCCGGCCAAGGCAGCGGTGCGAATTACCTTCGAGATCCGCGAAGGCGAAAACGTATTTCCGCTGATCGCGCGCATCGCAGAACAGCGCGGATTGCAGGTGAATACGTTCGTTTCGCTGCGACAACATGATCGGCCGATGGGCATGGTCCAAGTGACCGGGCCCAAGATCGAAGACGCGATCGATGACTTCTGGAAGTCGCATCACCGTGTTGTGAACGTGCAGCATCTTGGCATGGCGTCTTAAACCCGCTTCATCTCAGCGCTTCCCGCATATTCGCGCGGAACTCGTGCACGCATTCGACGTTGCTCAGTGACTTCGGCCGCATTCGGCGGCGCGTGAGTCCGAGGTTGTCATGAAACGTCGTCAATATCCCTTCGCCTTGACCGTGTTTGCTGCGCTGCTTCTCGGCGCCTGTGCAACACAGCGGCCCCACATCCGCGCGCTGTCCGCCCCGGAAGCCAACTTCACCGCTTACAACACGTTCGGCTTTCCCGAGCAAACTGGCACGGATCGCGGTGGCTATTCGACGCTGATTACAAGCTACTTCAAGAAGGCAGTACGCGAGCAAATGGAAGCACGCGGCTACCAATTTGTAGATGCGAATCCGGATCTATTGGTGAACTTCTACGCCAACGCCCACGAGCACACTGAAGTGCACTCGAGTCCCGGTGTGCCCGCGTATGGCTACTACGGCTACCGCTATGGTTTGTACGATGCCTGGCCTCTGTATCAAAACGAAGTGCACAGCGTCACGTACCCTGTCGGCACTGCTAACGTGGATGTCGTCGACGCCAAGAAGCACCAATTGATTTGGGAAGGAGTGGCGCAAGGGCGTATCCATGACAAGGACATGGATCATCCAGATGAAGCGATCCGGTCGGTTGTGACGCAGCTCTTCACGCGCTTCCCGGGTCGCGCAGGATTCAACAACGCAAATACGAGTGCGACCTCGCCGTCCACTTAGCGGTCGAGAACGTCTCAACGCAGCGGCAAGAAAATATCGGTGATCGCCTCGTTCTCAGGCACGTCCGGATAAAACGCCACTCGCTGCAGGAACAGCGGAAAGTCGCGAGGCTCTTCGCTGCTGGCCGGCAACCACTCTGAATAAAGGTGCCGTAGAGCACGCTCCCACACGGTGTCCGATCCGACGACTCGAAGCCGCGCGCAGCGCCCGGCTGGAATCGTGCTGGCGACGACTCCATACTTGTTCGACGCGACAGGATCGAGCGTGGCCGCGGCGAGCCCGATTCGAAATTGCTCCCCCGGTACGGCTTCCGGATCTTCGTATAAGAGATTGAACGTCGCGCTCACGGAAGGGTGCAGACGATGTTCTTTTCGCCAAGCAATGAGCTTACGAATCGAGTCGCCGATGTGGCGTGGGTCACCTCGATGCTCGAGCAACGCAATCTGAGTAGCCGGAAATTCGATGATCTCAACGTGCTCTGGCTTCAATGCAATATCCATGTGTCGATGCCTCATGAGCGAAAGCGGCTGAAAGATTTTGTCCCAGGCGGTCCAGTCCGGCTGACTGCGAAAATCCGAAGGCGACTGTAGAGTGTGTTTGCGGAACGCGCGCGCAAAGCTCTCCGGACTTTCGTATCCGTTGCCGATCGCGACTTCGAGCACCGGTTCCTCGCGGAAAGCGAGCTGATATGAAGCACGCTTCAAGCGGCTGAGCTGAACGTAGCGATTGACGCTCATCCCGAATAGGTGTTGGAACTGGCGGTGGAAGTGAAACTTCGAGAATGAAGCGATCTCGCTCAGTTCTGCGACTCGCAATTCGTTCTGCAGATGCGCATCCACGTAATCGAGTACGGCAAGGAAACGGGCGCGATAGCGCTTTGCGGGATCGAGGTTCGACATGGATTACCTGTGTGCACAGGCTACCGAATGAATGCGACGCTTGCCTTGCAGATCGTGCTGAGAGTGCAGCGCGCGGGCAGGTGAGCTTCGCTCAAGGTTTGCTGTCGAGCACCTTGGTGTGCCTTGCGCACACATGATCGAGCGTGCGACGGCGATGGTCGCGTGCAAAAAAGCCAGCGGGAAATGCACACGTGACGGCGAAGACTTGATGGCGGCTCAGCTCGTTCCACAAATCCTCTAACTTCACGATGGCGCTCTCGTGACCGTCTTGGATCAGTAGCGCGGCGAATTCGCTGAAGATTCTCACCGGCTGGCCCCGTGCCGACGCCTGCGTAATCAAGGTTCCGAGAATGTCGTGGAAGCGATATTGATCCACGCGGTGCCGGTGCATCGTCTTGGCCAGCGTCACGTGCGCGTCGACGACGATCAGGCGGTAGCTTGCAATCAATGCATCAGGATCGTGACCAGCGAGGCGGAGACAATCTTGCAGAGCGCGTTGGTGTTCTGGTGTCACCAGCAACAGACCGGTCGCATCGACGTTCGCAGCCTCGACGACGAACTTGCATAGCGCATCGAGCAACTTTTCGTTGCTGTCGAAAAACTGTGCAAGGTGAGCGGAATCTCGCATTCGGCCGTGAGGCGATGTTGTGACATGCAGTCGCTGAAGGTTGAGGCCAGCATAGAGGAGACCGCCCCTTAGGTCGCATTGCGGAAAGTCACAAAGATTTCGCATCAAAAGCCGAACGAGATCACAGATGCGCGTGTGGAGAGAAAATCTGCGAACTGCGCCCGGATGCGATGTGCGCGAAGTCCGTTTCGGTTTGTGCTGCTGCACAGCAGGGCGAGGCGGTGAGCCTCGCCCTGGTTTTTCCAACTACATCACAGTGAGCTTGGAGCGCTGACGAATGTCCGCGCTGGAGGCGCCCACCTGCACCTCGTAAGCACCAGGATCGACCGCGTAGGCCTTCTTGGTTTCATCGTAGATCGTCAAATCGCGGTCAGGCCGGATCGTGAACGTGATGACGCGAGATTCGCCTGGGTTCAACGAGATACGCTCGATGCCGCGCAACTCCTTAACGGCCCGTTCGCGCTTCGGCGCGAGCGGATGCAGATAGAGCTGAGCCACTTCATCTCCGGCAACCGAACCGACGTTCTTGATCGTCGCCGATACGGTCACGGTGCCGTCTTTCGCCACGCTGCTGCGATCGAGTTTCAGGTTGGAGTACTCGAACTTGGTATACGAAAGCCCGTAGCCGAACGGATAGAGCGGCTCACCTTCGAAGTAGCGATACGTCCGGCCGCGCATTGAGTAGTCATCGAACGCAGGCAACTTCGTATCCGCTTTGTAGAAGGTGACAGGCAAACGGCCGCCAGGATTTGCTTTACCGAACAACACGTCCGCCACGGCATTGCCACCGCGCTGGCCCGGATACCAGGCCACCAAAATTGCCGGCAAGTTCGCTTGGGCCCAGTCGACCGCGAGTGCAGATCCGGTGGTCAGCACTAGCACGACCGGTTTGCCAGTTGCATGCAATGCCTCGAGCAACTTCTCTTGCGAGCTAGGCAGGCGCAGGTCGGTGCGATCGCCGCCAGCGAAGCCCGGATAGGAGACCTTCATTTCTTCGCCTTCGACATCGCCGGTGAGACCGCCGACAAACACGACGACATCCGATGCCCGAGCGGCATCGAGCGCCTCATCGAACGGAGCTTTGGCGCCGGGCAATTGCCAGGCAAGCCGCACTTCGGCATCGCGAACGTCGTCGAAGTACTCGAGTTTGAGGTCGTATGCATGGCCCGCTTGCAGATCGACGAACGTGCTCTTGCTCTGCATTCGCGGCGAATCTTCCCAATGCTCAAGGACGACTTTGCCGTCGAGAGATAGACGGAATCCATCATCGGCACCGACGCTGAGTTCGTAGCGTCCGCTGACCGGAGGCAGCAGCTGTCCCGTCCAGCGCACACCGAAGCCGTCGGTCGGCAGGGCATGGTCGCTCGCCAGTTCTCCACGAGCGATGAGATCGTCCGTGGGCGACCCGCGATCCCAGCGGAAGCTCACGCGCTTGTCGACTCGCGTCAGAACGGCAGCTCCGCTCAAGTCCTTGCTGCGGAAGTATTCGCCCTTCAGACCCTGCTCTTTAGATCCGGCAGCCGGACGTAAATACGACGGTTCGATCGCGGGCAAGGCACGCGCTTCTTCGCGGCCCTCAACGAGATCCGCACCGCGTGCATAAACCACTTTGGTGTTCTTGCCGACCGCCTCGCGGATGCCTTGCAGGATCGTCACTGGAGCAGACGGCGTACCGTAGTAGTTGCCCAGCAACGACATGATTTCATCCGCTGTCGGGCCGATGACGGCGATGCTCTTCAGATCGCGCGAGAGCGGCAGGAGCTTCTCGTTCTTGAGCAGCACGATGGACTTCTGCGCAGCGGTGCGGGCGAGTTGGTCGTGTGCGGGTGCTTGATTGACGGAGTAGGGGATCTGCGCCCAACGCACGCGCTCGGGAGGATCGAACATGCCGAGGCGGAAGCGCGCCGTCATCAACTCGGTGAGCGCAGCATCGATCACGGACTCTTTGATCAAGCCTTGCTTCACCGCCGGTACCAACGCGTCGTACGTTCTACCGCAATCCAAGTTGCAGCCGTTCTGCACGCCGAGTGCTGCAGCTTGTTCGGGGGTTTCGACGATCTTGTGATGCTTGAAAATATCTTCGATCGCGTCGCAGTCAGATACGACGTAGCCCTTGAAGCCCCAATCCTTACGCAAGATGTCTTGCAGCAGTCGTGGGCTTGCGGAAGCGGACTCGCCGTTCACGCGGTTGTAAGCACCCATCACGGAGTCGACATGTGCTTCTTGGACGAGCGCGCGAAAAGCCGGCAAGTAGGTTTCGTATAGATCGCGCTCGCTCGGGTGCACGTCGAAGTGATGACGATCGGCTTCCGGTCCGCTGTGCACGGCGTAGTGCTTCGCGGTCGCATCGACCTTGCGATAGACGGGATCGTCGCCCTGCATGCCGGTGACGAACGCGACGCCCATGCGTGCAGTCAGAAATGGATCTTCGCCGTAGGTTTCCTGGCCGCGGCCCCAACGAGGATCGCGGAAGATGTTGATATTGGGCGACCAAAACGTGAGCCCTTGATAGCGTTCGTGCTGACCGCGTCGCAGGAACTCATGATGCTTCGCGCGTGCTTCGTCGCTGATGACGGTCGCGATCTCTTTCATCAATTTGGGATCGAACGTGGCCGACAGGCCGATCGCCTGCGGAAACACCGTTGCGGCGCCAGCGCGAGCCACGCCGTGCAATGCTTCATTCCACCAGTCATATTGCGGCACATCCAAGCGTGGGATGGCAGGCGCTGAATTGCGCAGTTGCGAGACCTTCTCTTCGAGTGTCATGCGCGAGACCAAATCGGCGGCGCGTGCTTCGAAACTCTTGTTCAAATCTTTGTAGCCAGGCTCCGCGGCCGATGCCGAGAGCGAGATCAGCACCGCGCTGATCGTGGTAATACTTCTCAATGCGCGAGCGCCAATGGGCCGCGCTTTGCGAGTTGATCGCATGTTCGCTCCTGTTGTGATGAAGATCCCCCGACCTTCGGCCCGGGATGGTATCCCAACGATCTTCGCGGCAGTCTTGGCTTCAGGTCCGGAGCGCTCCCTCGGCTGCGTTTTTGTCCATTCTTTGCACTGCCCTCGTGCAAAGAAAGTCATATCGAGGGATACCGACTCGGATATGCGCCCGTCCTCATCGAGTATCTCGCGCCCCTTCAGACAGAGCCCATCGGCCACCGTTTTGCCGTAATGCTGGAAAAAGGCCGGTTTCTGGTATGCGCTCCTGCGGCGCCATGGCATGATTCGCCGCCACCGAATGAGCTCGCAGCTGCGCAACAAAACTAGAACGCAGCGCGGTCGGGGTGCCTGGAAATCGCTTGTCGGGGAAACTATGGAACGCAAACTGGCATTACGTGCCGCCTTCTGTGCGGGCGTGGGTTGCTCGATCGCCTTTTCAGCCCAAGCCGATCTCATTTCGTTGACCGAGCAACTCGATAGTCCGATCGAGATCGCTGCGGCACGCGCCAATCAGGCGGTTTACGACGCTCTGACAAATCCACTGCAAAACGGCGGCGCCATTTGCGATCCGCTGCTGCGAGCGGATCCAGGGCAAGGCCGCTGCACCGGCCAAGTTTTTCAAGTGTTCTCTCATGTTCGCGAACTGGTCCAGAACGCAAATGAGCTGACCGGCGGCGGGCCCACTGCATTTAGTCTAGGACTCGATGCTCGCGGGCTGGGATTTGCGTTGCGCTGGACGGCAGCGGAAGAAATTGCAGCACAAGGCACGTCGGCCACGCAGTTTTCCGGCAGCCAGCTCAACAGTCTTGCTTCTCGCCTCACCGCTTTGCGCTTCGGTGCGCGCGGTTTTCGCGTTGCACGTTCCGACTCAGACCAAGAGTGGCTCGCAGCCAGCGGCGTTGCCCCACTCGGCGGTGGCGCATCCGCAGACAGCGACTTGGTCAAGCGCTGGGGCGGCTTCCTCGATGGTTCCTTCGGTTACGGTCGGCGTGACGACACGAGCAAGCTCGCAACGCCGGGCAACGAAGACGCCTTTGACTACGACGGCTATGACGTCACAGGCGGGCTGGACTATCGATTCAACGATCGCACCGTTGCGGGTGTGCTATTCGGATTCACCAATCGCCGCATCGATTTCGATTCCAGCGCCAGCGTGGTGGATGGTTCGATCAAGAGCCGCGGTGAGAGTCTGATGTTTTATTCGCTTTGGGAAAGCGATGCATTCTTCGCCTCCGGATCGTTGGGCCTGCAAAAGCTCGGGCACGACTTCGTACGGCGCATCAACTATCCATCGATCAATCCGCTGATCCAACCCATCGATGAAACCGCACTGTCGAGTACCGATAGCTCCGCGTGGCTGGGCAGTTTCTCGATTGGATACGACCTGAGGCATGCAGGTTTTACGCTCGAGCCGTATCTGCGTGCGGACTATCAAAAGATCACGATCGATGCGTTCACCGAACACAACGCGTCCGGCTTCGATTTGCACTATGGCGAGCAACACATCACCTCGCTCGATGCCGCATTCGGGTTGCGAATGCAGTACGCGTTCACACCGTCCTTTGGCGTCATCGTGCCGTTCGTGCGCGCCGAGGCCCATAAAGATCTGAGTAATAAGCGTCGCACGATCGATGCAACCTATTCGGGTGTGCTGCAGTCGTTGGGACTGCAAGGACCGCAGAATTTCGCGCTCCAGACGGACAAACCCGATCAGCAATTCTATGTAGGCGCGGCGGGTTTCTCGCTCGTCTTCAAGCACGGGCTGCAGGCGTTCTTGCAGTATCAAAAGTCATTCGCAATCGAACATATCGATGATCAGGCCATCGCGGGTGGCCTGCGTTTGGAATTCTAAAAACCAATCCTCTCGTCAAAGCGAGAACTCAATGGACGCATCTTTCACTTCGCGTACGCTCGCGACCTTCTGCGCGTGTGTACTGCTGGCATCTTGCGGCGGCGGAAATCCGAGCAATGTCGGCGAGCAAAAATCGACGCCCCCGACTGCGGTGGCGACCGTGATCGGGCATCCTTTTCAATCCAGCAACGGTGTCACTACGACGAAGGTGAGAGCGCAAACGCTCGTGACCCTTTCCGCGAAGGAGTCGGTGAACGGCAGCGCGCCCGCAGTGGATTTCACGTTTGCACAAACCGATTCGAATCCGAAGATCGCTACTCTCTCGCGCGCGCGAAACAGCATCAGTTTCCAGGTGCCGGCGGTCACGACTGAAACCACGTACACGTACCGACTCACGGTCAGCGATGCGAATGGGTTGAGCAGCACGGCTGATGTGAACGTGATCGTCGAGCCGATTCTCGATACGAACCGCTTTTTGACGTACACGCCGGCACCGGGGACATACACCGTGGTCATCGTGCCGACGGCATCGGTCGCGCCGGACAGCGCCGCGGCCGCGGATGCAGAGTTGGCGCGTTTCAAGATCAATATTCGACGCTTGCTGACCTACCGCGACCGTCAGGGTCAAGTGTGGACGGATGTGCCGTTGGATGTGGCGCCGAACGCTGCACCGATTGAAGTTGAAGGATCCTGGTTGGCTCGTACCGGTGCCACCGCGAGCTGCACCAATGCGCCCGCCAATCCGCGCTTTACGTTTCAAGTACCGAGCTTGAACGAAGACGACATCAACGTCTTAGTGCAACCGAGCGATCGCACCCGCGAAATGGAATTCGCGGATGTGAACGATGCAACGTTACGCGTGCAAATCGATGTGCAACAAGAAACGGGATCGGAGATGCTGGCGCCGCGCGTCTGCATTTTGAACCCCGACGACACGAGCACCGCGCTCGTCGACGCGAGTGCGTCGACAGCTACGGTTTCCATCGAGCAATTGCGCGGTAAGCCGAGCGATGCGCTCGATACGCCGACCTCGGCAGCCGCTTACTACCGCGCGCTGGGCGAAGAAAACTCCAAGACGACGTACTTCGCTTGGCTCGAAGCCAACGGGTTCGATCGTGCGGCCGTGAACTTAGGCGCAGATGCGCATGCCGTGTACACCAACAACTTCGATCTGGGTTTCGGTCGCGACATGTACATGAAGATCGGCCAATGCGACACGCCGATGTTGGATATCGGCACCTGCGATGTTGCGGCGGTGGTCGTGAACTATCCAACGCTGGAAGCGGCTGGCAAGAAGCTCGGTGCGATCAATGCAGTGGCGATGGAATACAAAGCAACGCCGACCAGCGCTGGCCACCGGCTCGTGAAGTTCTATGCGTATGCACCGGATGCAAGAGATCCTAACGGCGATTTCAAACGTATTCACAGCGTCAATCTCGATGGTCGCGGCGAGAAATACTTGCCCGAGGCGTGCACGATCTGTCACGGCGGCACGCCAGGCGGTCTGGATGGCAACGGCGCGTACGCCAAAGGCGGCGATCTGAATTCCGGATTCCTGCTGTGGGATTTGGACACGCTGCTGTTTAGCGATACGGATCCGAGCTTCTCGCGCAAAGCGAGCGATGAGGCACTGAAAGACCAGCTCACGCGCCCGAAGCAAGAATCCGAACTGCGCAAATTGAACGCGGGCGCGTATCTCACCTTTGGCGATGCGAATCGTTTTGCGCTGGCACGCGAGCTGATCAACGGCTGGTACACAGCGGGAGCGTTGCCGACCGCGAACTTGGATAGCGTGTTGAGCGGGCCGCACTACGGTGCGTTCGTGCCGCAAGGATGGATGCCCGAAGGGCTCGATGGAGTGGCTTCAGGCGGCACGCCTGGCGCGGGCAACGATGACAATCCGCCGGATTCGGCGCAGATCTATTCGCACGTCTATGCATCCCACTGTAGAACGTGTCACGTCATGCAGGCGCCCAATCCTGCAGCGGGGGACATTCGACAAGCAGCGCTGTGCGATCGCGATCGACCGATGGCGGAGCTCTCGCAGGGATTGGGACGACAACGGCCGTTTGCGTGCTATTGGCAGTTGGCCGGCGATCCGCAGCTTGCGAAGCGATTGTCCGAAGGCACGATGCCATTGTCGCGCCTCACGATGGATCGCTTCTGGGTCGCGGCGCCTGGTAGCTCGTCTTCAGCGGCAACGACGCTCGCCGCGCATTTGGAATCGGTGTTGGGTCCTGATGGTCACGTGGCCACGCCGGGCGCCGCGGCTGCTGGGATCGACGTGAAATTCACCGGGCTAACAGGAGCGGCCGAAGACGAGAGTTCGTTGGATATCGGGCATTTCGTGCGCGTGGAAGCACAGCAGCCGACATTCGTTAGCAGCTACAGCTGGGCGCTCAAGCGCTGCGCTTCGCCGGGTGTGCGCTCGAGTTGCACCACATCGGTGACACTCACGAACGCGCATGCGGCAAGTGCGTCGGGACGCTTGGAAGCGACGGGCGAGTATCTGGTCGAGCTGCGCGTCAACGGCGATGTGGATCCGATCAGCACCAAGACATTCGCAGTCGCAGAGCGTTCGCCGACGCTTGCAGCGACATCGGTCGCGAAGAATTTCAGTATCGGTGCATCTGCGCCGCTCAACGATTTGCTACTTACATTGGGCAACGGCACCGCCACCGATCATCGCGTCTCGATTGCGCCCGCGAGCAATCAACTAGTGATCTCACCGGCAGCGTGTGTTTCCCCGAGCACCTGCGATGCCACGACGTCGATCGTGTTGTCTTCTTCGAGTCTCATCGCGCTGAATTCGTCGATCACCGTGTCGGTGCAAGATCTCAACGATGCCGCACCGGTGCAGGCAACGTATCTCGTTGCGGTGGCGAGCACGATCACTGCAGGCGATCGAACCATCTGCACGCGCTCGAATTCGAGCGGCGCGAATCTCACGAGCAATCTCACGAACTGTGCGAATGGTACGGGACTTGCGAGCTCGATCGACCTCGTGACGTTGAATTCGGCTGCGTTCGCTGCGCGTACCGATCTCGGACTGCAATTCCCCTCCGGCACACAAATGCAGTTGCTCAATTTCGATGGGCATCGCGGCACCTTGACCACCGGCACAGCCGGATCGCCAGCACGCACGAGATTGGTGTCGTACACGCCGGCACTGCGTCTTGCGACCCACAGTAAGACCGGGGGCACGGGAATGATGAATGCGGGCCAGCCGGTGTACGACTCGGTGCCGTATCGACTCGTGCGCTTCGATGCCGGCGGCAACGTCATCGAGCAAAGCAACACGGCAACCCTCAAGATTCAAATCGATGCGCGCACGAGCTTCGCTGCGGATGTGATGCCGGTGTTCTCGAACCTGACTTGCAGCAGTGGCGGATGTCACGACGGTTCCGTGAATGACCGCCCGAACTACAACCAAAGCGCCGCAAATGTGTACGCCATCTTCCGTGGCAGCGATGGTTCGTATCACACGATGATCCATGTGGCGGGACGCGCGTATGTCATTCCTTCGGAAAATGCCACGACGCTAAGCACCAGTGGATTGCTCTGCTGGCCGATGAACGCCTGCACCGCACCTTCATTCCACAGCGGTGGCACGTTCACTAGCGATGAACTTCAAGCCATTCGCGACTGGATCGAAGATGGATCGAATGGGTTCTGAGCGGGCGGCGTTCGCCGCGACTCATGGGTGATGGGTGACGAGTGACGGCCGCTCTCGGCATCGCCTTCGCGGCATTGGCACGTCCATGTGCGGCAGGTGACGGGCAAGATGCTCGTGCGTATTTTATCTCGGTGCTCTCCGAGTCCTCCGTTGAAAATTCTTCTGAAGCCGCAAGCCGACTGAAGATGAACAGGACGTATGAAAGCAAAAACAGATCTCTGCGTACCGATCATACTGTCAATCCTGTTCATCCTGTCCAATCTCTTAACTTCTGCTCCGGTGCAGAGCGATAGGTTCAAGAGCAAAGTGCGTCATGGTTCATTCGTCGGTCACGACTACGTTGTTCTTTTTGCGTTCTTTGTGTTGCGTCCGATCTCCGTGTTCCTCGTCTTCATGCACTCAGCGCGACCACCGCATCACTAGCCATCACTGCTGCGGCCTCCGAACTTCGCCGCATCATCATGGATGTCGTGCCACTCCGCCTTTGAGCCAACGAAAATGTGCACCGTCGGTTTGCCCGGCAATGGGGAGTCCAGCGTGCCGATGCGCAAACGCAGCAGCTCAGGCATCGCATCGCGGCGGCTATAGATCGGCGACCCGCACGTCTTGCAGAAGTACCGGCCCACGCCTGGCGACGATTCGAACTTTGTCAGCTCGGCATCACCGGACAGTAATCTAAAATCCGATGCATTCACGGGCACGATGGCGTTGAACGCAGTGCCGTTTGCTTTGCGGCAGCGTTTGCAGTGACAAACGGCGATCGGACCGACCGCTGTCGCTTCATATTGAATAGCGCCGCAGAGGCAGCTTCCTCGGTACATGCATCACCTGGTGAGATAGTGAAAGCGAGCAAAACTCGCGTGAAGGCTACGCGTGAAGGGTGACGATTTCGACTAGGACGTACCTCATTGGCGTGAACCACAGCGTGTGATTGCAGTCCACGTACTTTTCGTTCACTGCTCTTCGGCACGGTTCACGCGTCTGTCCTCACGCCAGCTTTCACTCCATCACTGCAATATCAGACGTCTACTTTGAACCCGAGATCCACATCGCAACCCGCCTGTCCGCCGCGGATGCCCCAGTTGTCCGGCGTGATCTCGCGCAACAAGATCTTCACGTGATCCGCGGGAATGCCGAAAGGCTCCAGATTCGCGACGATGGTCTTGTAAAGCGCGCGCTTGGCATCGAGAGATCGACCCGCAAAACAATCGATGCTGATGTGGGTGTAGACATCGGGCTGGGTTC
The DNA here is from genome assembly GCA_023391335.1 of Pseudomonadota bacterium. Lineage (GTDB taxonomy): Bacteria > Pseudomonadota > Gammaproteobacteria > Steroidobacterales > Steroidobacteraceae > Steroidobacter. The sequence continues at coordinate 44,891 of JAEWBG010000010.1, forward strand.
GATTCGGCGGACACGCAAATCGATGCGGCTCGTGCGCGATCAACCGCACGTCGCGATCGTGCGGCAGAATCTTGAATGCAGATTGTACTGCCGCGTGCACTGCATTCATCAGTGCGACTTCCTGCTCGGCCGCGTACTGCTTTCTGACTTCGATCAATATGCTTGGCATTCGTCGCCCCGTAAGTGAGGAAGATCTAACTCTCAAGCAAGTGTGAGTAAGTGAAGAGGTGAAAGCGCTACGCGCGTGAGTGCAGATCCCGATGCGGCTTCGACTTTCACGCGCTAGCTCTCACGCGAGTGAAATTCGCGCTCACTTCCTCACTTCGACAGCAACGCGGTCGCGTATTCCGCCGGCTTGAATCCCGCGAGGAGTTTCTTGCCGTGCTCGAGAATCGGCCGCTTGATCATCGAGGGCTGTTCCAACATCAGCGCGATCGCGCGCTTCTCATCGACGGAGGCGCGGGTGGATTCGGGCAGTTTGCGGAACGTTGTTCCGCTTTTGTTGAGCACACGCTCCCAGCCCAGTTCGCGGCACCAGCGTTCCAGGTGCGCGCGATCGATCCCGGTCGCTTTGTAGTCGTGAAAGGCGTACCCGATCTCGTGCTCATCCAGCCAAGTGCGGGCCTTTTTCATGGTGTCGCAGTTCTTGATGCCGAAAATTCGAGTCGTCATGGCGAGTCCGAAATGTGCGAGCGCGGGGGCGAACTATCATGCCTGCTCAGACGTCGGGGTAGAACAGTTTCGCTGCCATACTCGCGCGACACGGTTTCTTCTGACGGAGCGCTCTGCGAAAATGCGCGCCCTTTCGGATGCCGTCGGCATCTCGTCTTTCGAAGCAGCAGGGGTCGTTATGCAAATCGGAATGGTCGGCTTGGGTCGCATGGGTGCCAATATGACGCGGCGATTGCTGCGTGCGGGACATCAATGCGTCGTGTACGACGCCGATACGGCCGCCGTGAACGGTTTGTCCGCCGAGGGCGCGACGGGTACGCACACGCTGGAACAGCTCATCGCTTCTTTGCCAGCACCTCGTGCCATCTGGCTGATGGTTCCGGCAGGCGTCGTGGAACAAGTGCTCGCAACGATCGAACCGTTGCTGTCGAAGAACGACGTGGTAATCGATGGCGGCAACTCCGACTACCGTCTCGCCATCGCGCGTTCGAAGAAGCTCGCAGCGGCCGGCATTCACTTCATCGACGTAGGGGTGAGTGGCGGCGTTTGGGGATTGGAGCGCGGGTATTGCTTGATGATGGGCGGCGAAACTGCACCCGTGAATCGATTGCGCCCCATCTTCGAAGCACTCGCCCCGACAGTGCACGAAGCATCGCAGTCCGATCAAACCTCGCCCAGCTCATCGAGCCACGGATTTTTGCATTGTGGCCCCGCGGGCGCAGGTCACTTCGTCAAGATGGTGCATAACGGCATCGAATACGCGCTGATGGCGGCGTATGCGGAAGGGTTCAACTTGCTAGCTCACGCAGGTCGCGGTTCCAAGGAGCAGCGCATCGATGCAGAGCACGCCCCGCTCGGCGATCCCGAGTGCTATCAATATCAGTTCGACGTTCCTGCGATTGCCGAGCTCTGGCGCAACGGCAGCGTTGTGCGTTCATGGCTACTCGATCTCACGGCTCAGGCATTGAAAGCCGATCCGACGCTGGAGAATTTCGCGGGCCGTGTGTCCGATTCGGGAGAAGGGCGCTGGGCATTGAAGGCCAGCATCGATCTGGGTGTGCCGATGCCGGCGTTGTCGAGCGCGCTATTCGGCCGCTTCAGTTCCCGCGACGAAGATGCCTATGCGAACAAACTGCTATCTGCGATGCGCAAACAGTTTGGTGGGCACCATGAGGTGCATAAGTAAACAGTGATGAAAGTGAATAAAGTGATGAAGTGAACGGCGTAGCTCGCGCGTACTGTAGCGTCGCGTGAGTTAAACGGCTCTTACCCTTCACCTCATCACCCCATCACTCTATTACTCGCTCAAAAACCCCAATCCTTCACCGCGGCTTGCAATGCAGACGGGGTCCAGGGTTGGGGTTGAACGAGAATGCGATAGTGCAGTTTCCATTCGCCGCCGGGCGGCAGCGTGCGGACTTGCGGTGCGAGAATCGCGGCGCAGATGAAGCGCAGCCCGGTTTGCGCATTCACGATGTACCAGGGTGCCTTCTCGCCGATGTTGGCGCGGTCGCTCAATATCGCGATCGAACCTAAGTTCTTGCCGTCGAGAGTGAAGTTCGCTGCAAGTGCCGGTGCGGACGGTCTCGCGCGATCGCTGTCGTAGTGCGTGACGGGCCCATTCGTCGTCAGTACCGACATCTCCACGGGCGCGGTTGCCAGACTGATGCCCAAGCCGCCGTAGCCGCCGTTCACTCTGCCATTCGGTTCCCACGGCATCGGCGTGCGATCGAGAACGGCGCCTTGCTTGCCAGCCATGAAGTGCGAGTGCCAATGGATCGAATACGATCCATCGAGCGCGGGAGCCGAAATCTCGAGCTTGCGCTGCTCCGTCATGTCGACGCGGCCGCTGGGATGCGTGTAAGTCGCCTCGAACTGGATCACCGCACTGCCGTCGTCGTGGGTTTCAATTTGCGGCGGGCTCCAGCGGGTCACGCCTTCGCTCTTGCCGCTTTGCCGATCCTCTTCCCAGTAGTTCGCGCCGTTGATGTACTTCCACGAAAACCATAGCCCGTAATGCCACGGGTGATCCTGCGGCCGGATCCTCGTCAGGCTCATGCCCGATGAAGTTGTGATCGGATCGAAGAACGGCTTACCTTTCTCGGGATCGTACGAAAAGCGCCACAGCACACGATCGCCGGCGCGCCATGCCACCGTGCTGTGGTCGCGCTGCCATTCGGCGAACGAAGTCAGCGGAAGGAATAACGCGATCGCAGTGGATGCGAATGACAAGAACTGGCGGAATCTCATGGTCCTGTTGCGTGACTGAGTTCGTACGCCTGCATGAGCGTGGCGTACTTCGTGAGCATGTTAGGGACTTCCCAGTCTGGCAGGCGACCAGCCCGCAAATATCGCAAGAAGTTCTCGGTGACTTGAGCGAAATGCGCTTCGTGTCCCACGTTGTAGCGCTCCGGAATCACGACCCGCCACTGCGAGCCGTCTTGGCGCACTTCGATGCCGGGGTAAGTCTTTCGCAGTGAAGCGATCGCTCCATGAAGGGCACGCTCGAGGTCTGTCGCACTGACCGCATCCGTGCGTGAGACATACAGCACGGGTTTGAATCCCTCTTTCGCGCCCTGCTCGATAATCAAGTTCGCGCGCGTGCCGCGCAGTACCGAGTGATGCGTGTCGCCGCCGCCTGGACGCGGTTCAAAGCGCCATTCGACGGAAACGTTCGCGTGCACGCCGCGCAACGCATAGGTGAATTCTCCGTTCGAAAACACGTTGAGCGTCCCGTCCTTCACATGGCTTTGTAGCGACGCCGGGAACGAGGACGCGCCGGTGATCTTCGAAAACTGAGCGAGCGTCAGCGGCGTGCTCCAGTGCCGAGCCTTGATGACCTTGGCATCTGCCGGGGTCAAAGCTTGCTCCGGAAACGCTTCCCACTGAATCAGATCGACCAAGTGCGTCGTGACATCGACGATGCCTTCGCCTTCCTGGTTCACATCGAAAAACCATTGCGGGCGCTTCAATGGCGAGCCCGCCACGATCTTGGAGAAGTAATGCACGCTCTGCTTGGTGATGGCAGGACGTTCGGGCGTGCCTTTCTCGAGCGTGCCGAACAATTCTGGCTGCCGCGACAGCTCTCGTTGCAGGACGGTCGTGATCTCAAAGCGTTCCGTCATGATGTCGTACAACAAAACGCCCTTGTCTTGCGCAACCGCAAATGCCTTTTGCAGTTTGGGAAATGCTTGAGGCGTGATCACCATCGGCTTGTCGGCGAGCACGTTGAGGCCTGCCGCCACCGACTGCAGAATGTATTCGGTCTTGCGAGCGTTGTTACCCGAGATCACCACGACGTTGCCCGGCTTGTCCTTGAGCATGCGCTGCAAAAAATCCGCGCCGGTGTAAACCTGCTCGCGCCAATGCGTCGGTTGCTCCGCTCGAGAGTTGAACGATTCGATGCGTTTCAAGTGTTCGGATAAGTCATCACCCGCAGGTGCGTAGACATGCACGAGCGGATCGATCTGCGGATACATGAATTTCTGTACCAGCGATGCGTGGAAGTGCCCCGGATCCAAGGTGATCAAGTGCACTTGCGACGAAGCTTGCTCCGCGTGTGCCACGCTCGAAGCGATGCCGAACGCACACACCGCGATCGCCTTGCGGATATCCACTGCGCTCACGCCTTGTGAATCAATCTGGTTGCGCCATAAGGGGCGCGTTCGGGGCGTGACAACATGGCATTGGCTTGATCGTCATTGACGAAGCGCTCCGCCTTCGCATCCCACGTGAGCGGGCGACCCAGTTTCATTGCAATCCAACTCACGATGCACGCCGAGGTGCTGCGATGTGCAACATCGGCCGGTGCGATCGACGTTTGCCGCGAGCGGACGCATTCGAGCCAATTCTTGTGATGTTCATCGGAACGCGGCAACTGCACTTTGACGCCGTTCGGATCCAAGATCTTTTTGTCGCTCGCATCGAGCGGCGGTAGCGGTTTGCCGGGCGAAGTGGGATCGCTCGCAGTCGCTTGGCCTTCGCGCGTGACCCATACCCAGCCCTCGGTGCCGATGAACTTCAAGCCGTTGGGATTCCTGTCCGAAACGTTCACGCGGACGTTATGCGGATATAGCAGATCGATGTTGTACGCGCCGTGTACGTTCCAGATCTTGTTGGTCGGAAATTCCGCATGACCTTCCACGCGACTGGGCCCGCTGTGTTCGCAATCCAGTCCCCAGTGCAACGTGTCGTAGTGGTGCGAACCCCAGCCGGTGATCATGCCCAAACAATATGCTTCGTTGCGCAGCCAACCGGGGCGGCTGTAATCGTTCTGCGGGTGCACGCGCTGTTCGGTGTAGTACGCCTCAGGCGTAGGACCGAGCCAGCGGTCGTAATTGAAATTGGCCGGCACGGGCTGCGGCGGATCATCCGGCTTGGTCGGATCGATCGGTAGGCCGATTTCGACCCGTTGAACTTGGCCGATGCGCCCCGAGCGCACCACCTCGCAGGCGAAGCGGAATTGTTTCGTAGAACGCTGCTGGCTGCCGACTTGCAGGATGCGACCGGTCCTCGCGACAGCATCGCGCAAGATCACGCCTTCTGCATGCGTCATCGTGAAGGGCTTCTGCAAGTAGACATCTTTGCCGGCGAGTACCGCCACCAGCGCGACTTCCGCATGTTGGTGATCGGGGGTGCTGATGACGAAGGCATCGATGTCCTTGCGACCTGCTAGCTCGCGATAGTCATCGTGCATTGTGATCGGCGGAACAGGCAGCTTCGCCTCTTGGTACCACTGTTCGACGCGCTGCTTGCCTTCAGCCGCGCGCTTCGAATCGAAATCGCATACTGCAACGATGTCTGCGAGCCCTGACTTCAGGACACCGGGCATATCGTGTTCGCGAGCAATCCGTCCGCAGCCGATTTGAGCGATGCGCAAGCGATTGCTGGGAGCGTCGGCTCCAAACACGCGCGAGGGCACGATGAGCGGTACGGATAAAACCGCTGCTGTCGTCGCCACCGTTTGGCAAAACTCGCGGCGCGATACCCCTGATTGGCGCGATCGATCTTTCATTGTTGTGGTCCTCTAGACGGATGAACGGCAGCCTACTCCCGCGGTTACACCCGCACCATTGACGCGCGCCAAGAAAGTTTAAGGTGAACGAGTATTTGCCACATCGATCCGAGGCGGTAATCATTGACACCGTTGCCATATGCATACGCTTATCGGCGCATAACTGAAGCGGATAAAAGAACATGCGTTGTAAATTTTGGGCCGTCATCGCGTTGCTCAGCGGCACTGCGCACGCGCGCACCGACGTGAGCGTCTCGTTCGACTACTTCGAATACACCGGACGCGATGCCGTGTTCGAGCAAACGCTGCCGAGCGGCAGCTATCGCAATCCAATTCTCGCGGGCTTCTATCCGGATCCCAGTGTCACACGCGTTGGCGACAAGTTTTATCTGGTCAATTCCAGCTTCGCTTATTTTCCGGGCATTCCAGTGTTCGAGAGCCGCGATCTGGTGCACTGGACGCAAGTGGGGCACGTCATCGATCGCGCGTCCGAACTTACGTTCGATGGTCTCGGCATTTCGCGCGGCGTGTTCGCAGCGACGATTCAATATCACGAAGGCACGTACTACGTGCTCAACACCGCAGTCGACAGTGGCGGAAACTTCATTGTTACTGCAAAGAGTCCGCAAGGTCCGTGGTCGGATCCGATCTGGCTGCCGCAGATCGATGGCATCGATCCCTCATTGTTCATCGATGATGATGGCGAGGCGTACATCCTCAACAACGGTCCGCCCGAAGATGTGCCGCAGTATTCAGGACATCGCGCGATTTGGATTCAGCAGTTCGATCTGAAGAAAATGAAGTTGTTCGGCCCGCGTCGCGTGCTGGTAAATGGTGGCGTCGACTTCTCGAAAAAACCGGTGTGGATCGAAGGGCCGCATCTGTTCAAGCACGAAGGCTTCTACTACTTGAGTTGTGCGGAAGGCGGCACTGAAGTGAATCACTCGCAGGTGATTTTGCGTGCTCATTCCCCGTGGGGACCGTTCACGCCGTACGAACGCAACCCGATCTTGACGCAGCGGGACTTGCCCGCAGATCGCGGCAATCCAGTGACAAACACGGGCCATGCCGATTTGGTCGAAGCGCCCGATGGAAGCTGGTGGGCGGTGTTTCTGGGAAGTCGCCCTTATGAGGGCAAGTACTACAACACCGGGCGCGAAACGTTCTTGCTTCCGGTGACGTGGAAAGACGGGTGGCCGACGATCCTGGAGCAAGGTGCTGCGGTGCCTTATGCGGTCAAGGGTCCTGCTTTCATGCAAAGTGGCGACCAGGCGCCACTGAGCGGAAATTTCACGTGGCGCGATGAATTCGATGCACCAGTGGTCAATCCGTTTTGGCTGCAAGTACGCGTACCGAAACGCGCCTGGTTCGATTTCACAAGTAAGAAGAGCACACTAACGATTCATCCGCTGGATATGCCGCTCGATGGCCTTGGTAATCCTTCTTATTTGGGACGGCGCCAACAGCATCAGAACTTCGAAGCGACGACGCAGCTCACGCTGCCCAAGCGCGGAACGGTCGATGCGGGCATCGCGGTGTTTCAAAGCGAGAAATATTGGTACTTCTGCGGTGCGCGCCGCAAAGACAAGCGAACGCTCGAGTTGTTCTTGGAAAAGAAAGCGGGCGATGCCGTGCAAGTCATCGCTCAGCAATCGGTGCCGTGGAGTGCAACGATCAAATTGCGCGTATCAGCCGACCAACGTTGGTATTCGTTCTTTTTCGATGCCGGAGAAGGATGGAAACCACTCGATGAAAAAGACGATGGCTCTATCTTGAGCACCCAAGTCGCCGGCGGGTTCGTGGGCACGACGCTCGGCCCGTATGCTCGCGTGCCGGCGAAGGACGTGCGGCAGTAGGGAGTGTGGGCTGACGATGTGTGGAGTGTGGCGTCAACGTAAGGACGGACGACTGCGTCGTCAGGCAGGCCTTCAGCAGGAAGGATCCTTTCGGATCAGGAGGGCCTTGCGGCAGGGCAGAAATAGACTGGAGTCTGCTGCCTTTCTTGCTGCGTCTCTTCCGTGTGAAACTCTTCTAATCACGAGTCACTAGTCACAAGTCACTAGCCGAGCGTCGTCGGCAACTTGCGAACGTGAATATATGCCCCGCTCAAGAAGGCAATCACATTTACCACGCTCATGAGCGCCAACGTGAGGCGCGGCGGTTGGGTCGTATCGACCATTGCGCTCAAGCCACATGAAATGACGGCGACGATGCCCGGTGCGAGGTAGTTCGGACGATTTGCGATCACGGCGGCCTTGTAGCCGGCAAACATCGAAACCGGAAGAGTGAGTGCGGAGACGATCAATCCCACGCCTGCCCACGGCGTGATCGCCTCGAAGGTTTTCCGAATCGCATCTTCGCTGAAGCCTTGCGCGAGCAAGATGCTGGAATAGACGATGCTGAACCCAAAGACGACCGCCAGCGATCCGCCCAGGTCGATGAGCGCGCCAATCGAGATTGCCTTCACGAGCGAGCCCGGTTGCAGCCGGCGTTCGCGTAATTTCGGGCGTCGCGATCTGAAGCGAGGGTTTTCCATCGTGAGTGTTGGAGAGCTCCGGTCCGGCTCCATCATATCAGTCTAGTTACGGCGCGCCGCTAAGCGTTTTCGCCAGTCTTGTGCGCCTGTACGAAGTTCAAGGTTTCGCCAGCGGCCGAACCGCATCGCGGCCCATACATATCTCACGTCTCGGAAGGACAAGAGTTCCGAGTGACAGCCCAGAAGATCCCGTTTACATTCCGCGCTGGCCGCGCGCCAAGAACATTGCAATAAGCCCGGGGGTTGTCTTGTCGTTTCCATTGCGCCACCTCGCTGTGGCTTGCTCGTGTTCGTTCGTTCTATTTGGCGCCGCCCACGCTGCGCCTGCGCCATCCGCCTCCCGAGCTGAAGCGCTGCTTCAGAAGATGACGCTCGATGAGAAGATCGGCCAGCTAGTGCAACGGGCCGGCGGTCGCAGCAAGTCCCTCAATTCCAAGTTGGACGATGCCGAACTGGAAAACGTGCGCGCCGGCCGCGTCGGGTCCTATCTGCACGTTGCGGGTGCCGAACCGCTGGCTCGGTTGCAGCAAGTGGCCGTGAAGGAGTCGCGCCTCGGTATTCCGTTGCTATTTGCGATGGACGTCGTGCACGGGTATCGAACTATCTTCCCGGTACCGCTTGCCGTATCCAGCACGTGGAGCCCTGAAAGTGCGGAACTCATGGCGCGCGTCTCGGCAGATGAGGCAACGGCGGCAGGTCTGCATTGGACGTTTGCACCGATGGTGGACGTGGCACGAGATGCCCGTTGGGGGCGCATCGTCGAAGGCGCCGGTGAGGATCCGTATCTCGGTTCACAGATGGCGGTGGCCCAAGTGCATGGGTACCAATTAGATGACCTGCGACGCCCTGACACGCTATTGGCCAGCACCAAACACTTCGGCGCTTATAGCGCTGTGATCGGCGGGCGCGACTACAACACGGCGGATGTTTCCGAGCGCACGCTGCAGGAAGTCTATTTGCCGCCTTTCTATGCGGCTGCGCACGCAGGTTCCGGAACGTTCATGACGGCGTTCAACGATATCGCCGGTGTACCGACGACCGCGAATCGCGAGTTGGTGCGCGGGCTCTTGAGAGAGCAGTGGGGCTATCAAGGCTTGATCGTCAGCGATTGGCAGGCGATTGCGGAACTATTGGCGCATGGGGTTGCTGCCGATCGCTCGCAAGCCGCAAGTCTCGCGCTCGATGCCAGCGTTGATATGGATATGGTCGGCGCCGTCTACGAACAGGACTTGAAAGCGGTGATCGACGCGCATCCCGAGCGCATGCAACAGCTCGATGAAGCCGTGCTGCGCATTCTGCGCACCAAAGAGGCGTTGGGCCTGTTCGACAAGCCCATGCAGTACCACGATCTCAAGCGTGAGCAACGTACGCTGCTTTCCGCGCGAAATCGCGCCGCTGCCCGCGATATCGCGCGTCAGTCGATCGTGCTACTCAGGAACGACGGCAATTTGTTGCCACTGAATCCAGCGAAACTGAAGACCCTTGCGGTGATCGGCGGACTCGCGGCGGACAGCCGTTCTGAGTTGGGATCATGGCGTGCGCAGGGTCGCGATGACGATGTCGTGAATATCTTGAAGGGCATTGAAGATGCTGCACCGAAATCGCTGAAAGTGGTGTATTCGCCTGGATCGCATCCGGCGAGCGACGATCGATTCGGCATCGATGCCGCGGCGCAGCTCGCCAAGAATGCAGATGCGGTGGTGCTGGTGATCGGCGAAGGTTTCGATTTGAGCGGGGAGGCGCGTAGCCGTGCCGACATCGGCTTGCCGGCGAGCCAAGTCGAATTGGCGGTGCGTATTCTTGCGACCGGGACACCGACAGTCATCGTGCTGTCGAATGGACGGCCGCTGGCATTGCCTCCATTTGTCGCCAATGCGCCCGCCTTGCTGGAGACCTGGATGCTCGGCGTCGAGGCCGGCCCCGCAGTTGCCGACGTTCTCTTCGGCCACTACTCGCCGGGCGGACGTCTCACCGCTACGTTCCCGCATGCATCGGGCGAACTGCCGTTGTACTACGCAAAAAATCCGACCGGGCGTCCTGCCGATCCAGACTTGGCCAAAGACACCTCGCGCTACATGGATCAGCCGATTACCCCTGCATTCCCGTTCGGTCATGGATTGAGCTACACCGCCTTCGAGTACTCGGATCTGACTTTGGATCGCGCTCGCATCGAAGCGAACGGCCAGGTCGCCATCAGCGTGACGGTGAAGAACATCGGCCGCATGGTCGGCGATGAAGTCGTGCAGCTCTACGTTCACGATGTGCTCGCATCGATCGAACGCCCAGTGCAACAACTGCGTGGCTTCAAGCGCGTAACACTCAAACCGGGCGAGTCGGCCCGCGTGACCTTCCAACTGTCTGCCGCGCAACTGGCCCTTTACGACAAAGACGGACGCTGGGCCGTCGAGCCGGGCCGCATCGATGTGATGGTTGGTGCATCGAGTGCGGACATTCGCGCGCATAGTTCGTTTGAGATCACGACTGCGGCAATCACCCGTGTACCGGCGGCGGCAATCGCCACACCGGTTACGGTCGAGCGCAAGAAGAGTTAATCAACAACAGAGCGCGCGGCGCTCGAGATCGAAGAGCAGGAGTTCGTATGCGTTACCCCATGATCGTTGCGCCATTCTTCGTAGCATTAGTCGCCGTGGCAGGATGCGCGACTGAACATGAGAGCACAGCAATGCACGAGACCCTCGGCAACATCGAGCAACTCGATCCCGGTTTGTCGCGAGTGGTTTCGCCGCACGCAAAGATAGAGAAGCTTGCTGACGGCTTTACGTGGTCTGAAGGTCCGGCGTGGGTGCCGGCGCAGCATGCGTTGTTCTTCACCGATGTGCCGGAGAACACGATGTATCGCTGGTCCGAAAAGGACGGCCTGAGCGTGTTCATGAAGCCGTCCGGTTACGCGGGCCCCGATCTCGGCGTGTTGCGAGAGCCGGGTGCAAACGGATTGTTCGCCGAGCCGGGCGGGACGCTGTTGGTGGCGAATTCCGGCGATCGCCTCGTCGAACGGCTCGATCTCGGAACGAAGAAGAAGACGACGCTTGCGCAGAATTTAGGCGGCTTGCGTTTCAATAGTCCCAACGACGTCGTCAGACGCAGCGATGGCGTGGTGTTCTTCACCGATCCTCCCTACGGATTGAAGAACGGCAACGAATCGACAGTGAAGGAATTGAAATTCAATGGCGTGTATCGCGTTGATCTCGATGGCCGCGTAGTCGTCATCGACGATTCGCTCACATTTCCCAACGGCGTCGGCTTGTCGCCCGATGAACGTACGTTGTATGTGTCGAACTCCGATCCGCAGCGGCCGATCTGGATGGCGTATTCCTTGGACGCGAAAGGCGATGTCGTGAGCAAGCGGGTATTTGCGGATGCTTCGGATCTGCTCAAGCCTGACGCGCCAGGATTGCCGGACGGTCTTTCAGTCGCTGCAGACGGCACGTTGTTCGCGAGCGCGCCTGGCGGAATCTTGATCATGACGCCGGAAGGCAAGCGCCTGGGTCGTATCCGCACTGGTGGACCGATCGCCAATTGCGATTTCGGCGATGACGGACGCACGTTGTATATGACGTCCAATCATCTGATCGCCCGGACCCACATGGTGTTGAACGGGTGGGGCAAGAAATAAAACTTTAGAAAAGGGCCGCAATTGCGGCCCTTTTCGTATCGATCACTTCTGCGTGGACGCTTGAACTCGCGTCTGTACTTTGAGCTGATTGTGCACATCGAGCACGCCGCTGCAGTGCGCACTCAAGTCCTCGGCGCGACGTCGATCCTCATTCGAATTCACGGTGCCAGTGAGCGTCACGATGCCGTCGGCTGCGCTCACTTCGATGTGGCTCGCATCGAGCTGATCGTCGTCGGTCAGAATTTCACACACGTCTTCATGTAAGCGCGCATCGCTCTTGCGATAGGTGCGTGGACCGTAGCCGCGAAACGGACCTGATTGATGCGCAGGGTCGAAATCTGCGTAGTGTCTTTTGATGTAGCCGCCGCGATCTTGTTCGAAGCCTTTCATGTCGCGGTCGTACGCACCGCCGCCCTGATCGAATGGATAGTCGCCGACGTCGTTGCGGTTGCGGCCGTATGCGCGCTCGCCTTCGGGGCCCCCCACCGCGGTGTAGTCATCTGGATCCACATAAGTCGCTGGATAGTCGCGCACCGGCTTTTCTTCGACGCGGTGCAATGACTGTTCCCGGTCGTACCAATATTCTTTGTAGTTCGGCTGCGATGGATGTTCGGCCATGGCGATCTCCCAGCGTGCGTTGAACAATGCTTGTGTAACGACCGTTTACATAAGAGGTTCCGAGCGAATAAAACCCTGCGGTGAGCGGATTCGCGTAGAATCCGCCGCCCTTCAAACGGCAGCATCATCTTGCAAACCCAGCACGAGTCAGCCGCGAGCACGAGTTTTCGGAGCTTGCTGACGAGCGAACCCCTCATCGCAGCGCTCGATGCTGTGGGCTACGAGTCACCCTCGCCGATTCAGGCCGCGACGATCCCAGTCCTCTTGCAGGGACGAGATGTCGTCGGGCAAGCCCAGACCGGTACCGGCAAAACTGCCGCGTTTGCATTACCGATCCTCCAGCGCATCGATCTCGCCCAAAAGCAGCCACAAGCGCTGGTCCTCGTGCCCACGCGTGAACTTGCGATCCAAGTCGCCGAAGCGTTCCAGCGCTATGCGTCGCAGTTGCCGGGTTTCCACGTGGTACCGATCTATGGCGGTCAAAGCTATACGCCGCAGCTGCATGCGCTGCGCCGCGGCGCCCAGGTCGTCGTGGGTACGCCGGGCCGCGTGATGGATCACATCAAACGCGAAACGCTGCGCCTAGCCGCGATTCGTCATTTCGTGTTGGACGAAGCGGACGAAATGCTGCGCATGGGATTCATCGATGATGTCGAATGGATCCTCGAGCAAGCCCCTGAAACCCGGCAAGTGGCACTGTTCTCTGCAACGATGCCAGCGGCCATTCGGCGCATCGCGCAGCGCTATTTGAACGATCCGGCCGAAGTCACGATCCAGGCAAAGACCCAAACAGCTGAAGCCATCCGGCAGCGCTATTGGATGCTTTCGGGCATGCACAAGCTCGATGCGCTCACACGCATTTTGGAAGTCGAGCCGTTCGACGCCATGTTGGTCTTTACGCGCACGAAAGTGGCCACCGAAGAGTTGGCCGAACGTCTCGGTGCCCGTGGCTTTGCTGTCGAAGCGCTCAATGGCGACATTGCACAGGCACAACGCGAGCGCACGATTGCAAGGCTCAAAAGCGGACAGATCGATATCGTCGTCGCAACCGATGTCGCTGCGCGTGGCATTGATGTCGAACGAGTGAGTCACGTTGTGAACTACGACGTGCCTTACGATCCGGAGTCGTATGTGCATCGCATCGGCAGAACCGGCAGAGCGGGCCGTAGCGGCGAGGCAATCCTGTTCATCTCACCGCGCGAGCGCAACATGCTGCGCGTGATCGAGCGCGCGACTCGCAAACCGATCGAGCGCATGGAACTGCCGACGATCGCAGACGTGAACGAACAGCGTGTCGCGCGTTTCAACGCACGCATTACGGATGCGATCGCAAGCGGCGCGGCTGAGCCATTCAAAGCCATAATTGAAAACTACGAACGCGAGCACAACATGCCTGCAGCAGACATCGCTGCTGCATTGGCAAGCCTAGTGCAGGGCAAGAAGCCGCTCTTGCTAGAGGGCGTCGATGCGCCCCGCACATCGCACGAGGAGCCGACACACCACCGAGAGTCAGGGCGCAAGCGAGAACCCGAACGTGAGAGTCGCAGTGCTCGCGAAGATCGCCCTGAGCGACGTCATCCCAAAGAGCGTCCGGATCGCAAACCGCCGCGATCACGTGACTCAGAAGCAGAACGCTTGCCGAAGCGTCCGCGTGCGGCACAACACGAAGCCGGCATGGAAACATTCCGAATCGAAGTGGGTCGTGCACATGGCGTTACTCCGCGCAACATCGTCGGCGCCATCGCCAATGAAGCGGGTCTCGATGGCCAACACATCGGGCGCGTCGTCATCGAAGAAGATCACAGCTTCGTCGATCTTCCTGAAGGCATGCCGAAAGAAGTCTTCCGTGATTTGCAGAAGGTCAGAGTTGCAGGCCAGAAGATGCAAATCAGCCGCGCATTGAAGACGCAAACGGAACGACTCAGTCGCGACCGCGCGGGCCCGGAGCGCAAACGCAAGAAAAAGTGACTGGTGACTTGTGACTAGTGACTAGTTCAGAAAAGAGCGGCGAGATTGCTCGAGCAATCGTCATAGTGTCTTTTCGGTGGGTGCGTTTGTGGGCCTCAGTCACGCCCAGTGAAAGCGGTTGTGTTGACGAAAGACGTCCCGGATCGAGCTCTGCAGCTCTTTCCCAGTCACCAGTCACCAGTCACTAGTCACGAGTCACTCTCTTGTAGTAACCGTCGAACCACTCGCTCCAACTCTTGCCGTGATCAGTCGATTCGGTGAAGTGTTGGCGCACGCGACCATCGGGTAGCGGTGTCCAGGTTCCCCGCAGCAAAGTCGTGCGTTTGTCATCCAAATAGTAGAGCGGCCCTTCGAGCACCAGCGAACCGTTCTGCAGCTCGCCACTCATCTCGAGCGTCAGTCCCAGGCCCACCCAAATCTGACGCCACTTCGCGGTACGCGCGTCGTAGTAGTTCATGCTCATGCCCGTGCCGCCCTTCGCCGATTTCCATTGCTCTATCACCACGCATCCATGCTGCTCGGAAGTGATCGAGTTGGTGCCCGCAAATTGCCCCGACGCATCGGTCACCGTCCATTCTCCCAGCCAAAAATCGAACTGGTGAAAGAGCGGATTCGCGCAGGGATCCGGATTGGAATCCGCGGCCTGAGCGACGCCAGCGAGCAAAGCTGAAAACAGCACCCATGTGGCTCTGATCATTCGGAGTCTCCGTCTTTGCGGGGCGCTGAACATAATGCGAACGGCGAGTTTCGTCACGCACAAACTCAGGGTACGACGCATGCGAACTTCGTTTTCCGCGCGTACCTCGGGGTGAACTGGTTCACGGCTACGGAATTATGCCCGTCGCACAATTGACCTATCGTCGATCCAGAGCAGTTCGCCTCCCGATCTTCATCAAGTCGGCTTTGACGCAATGCGACGACAGGAGGAAGCATTGCGAGCTTTCTGCTCTAATCGGTCTGAGTTCGACAGCGCCGCGCGAACGCGTGCGATGCGAGCGAGTATCGAAAATAGATTGATATGAATGGGCCGGTTTCATGCCGGCCAGAATACAAGCGGGTGCTTCCAATAATCGGTGCGATCAAGAGGATCGTAAGCCGCGGCAAGGAGCCGGAATCTTCGCGATGAGCGGGTCAGCGGTTCTGCTCATCGCGCTGCAGGGAGCTCGCTATTGTCAAGGGCAAACTCGTCGAAAGGCGAGGACGCAAAGCCACCGGTCTTCCGGAACGCATGTTCCAAAGATAGCGGGGCCGCCAATGAGCGAGATGCGCACGCACTCCGCGCGCGCCCTCGATGTTGGTCGATGAGTTAGTGCTCATCTGCCTTGCCCTTGGAAATCCACGCACACGTGGCCGTCACCGGCTTCACGTGCGCCGGCGACAAGGGCAAGAGAATGAGGTCGAGCAAGTCTGGGGAAGATCGGGTCAGGGCGGCCTTTGTTGCATTAGCAACGACTGCTCTGTTGTTGGCTGGATGTGGCGGAGGCGGAGCCAGCGGCACCACCGCCTCCAGCGGTTCGACGCCCGTTCAACCCACGGGCACGGGATCGCAATCTCCGAATGCGAATCCGACCCCTCCCTCGGACTCAAGCCCTGATCCGACGTCGAATACACCCTCGAATACCCCAACGGCGACTCTCAATACCGCGCCCACCATTTCGGTCTCGCTGGTGACTCAGGCCAAAGTAGGCGTGAAGTATCAATTGGCTCCGAAAGCTCAGGATGCCGATGGCGACACGTTGGCCTTTACGATTTCCAATCGGCCAACCTGGGCGACCTTCAACACTGCGACCGGAACGCTTAGCGGAACGCCCGGCGGAAGCGACGCCAAGACGTACTCCAATGTCGTCATCAGCGTGAGCGATGGCAAAGCAACCGCATCGCTGCCGCCGTTCTCCATCATCGTCCTGACGGACACTCAGGACGGACCGACGGTCGCATTGCAGTGGGATGTGCCCACCGTGCAAGGTGCGCCCATCGCGGATCTGGGCGGTTACTTGATTCACTACGGCACGAACGCCGATGAGTTGGTGCAGACGATCCAGATCTCCAATCCTTCCGTAAATAGTTACATTGTCGAGGGCTTGCCGGCCGGAACCTACTATTTCGCGGTGCGAGCGTTCACGAACGACGGCGAGCAAGGCGAACTGTCGAACATCATTCAAAAGCGCGTGACGACTTAAGCACCGGCAGCCTGGCTTATCACCTGAGGCGCGCGGAGCCGTCCTCAAGGGCCAGTTCCTGCGGTAGCATGCGGCGTTTTCATTCTGGAGCTCCGCATGGATCCGACGATTGGGGCACGGCCGCGACGTGCCGGGCGAATTCTGTTTCTCATCCTGCTAGTCGTGGTGCTGTTGTGCGGCTTGTGGATTTGGGTCGCACTCAGCTGGTCCTATTCGGAAGGCGAGCGCGCGGGCGTTCTGCAAAAGTTCTCTCACAAGGGTTGGATCTGTAAAACCTATGAAGGCGAGCTGGCCCAGTACGTCGTTGGCGGCGTTGCTCCGCAAATCTGGTACTTCAGTACTCGCGACCCGAAGCTAGCCCAGGAGCTTCGAGAGGCCGTCGGCAAGCAAATCCTTCTTCATTACAGCGAGCACCGGGGACTTCCGACGCAGTGCTTCGCGGATACGCCGTATTTCGCCGAGAGCTTCACCATCGTTGAGGGCGCAACGCGCTAGAGATGGAGCCCGCTGCGTCGTGGCCCCAACGGATTCTGAGATCAGGTTCTACTCCATGCCCACACTTGCCGACTTCGAAGCCGTCTCCCTCACCGGTGCGAATGTGCCGCTGCGGCAATTCGTCGGGTCGGTCGTATTGGTCGTGAATACCGCGAGCCGATGCGGGTTCACGCCTCAATACGAAGGGTTGCAGGCGCTGTACGAACGCTACCGTGAACGCGGGTTCGTTGTGCTCGGCTTTCCGTGCAACCAATTCGGTGCGCAGGAGCCCGGCTCGGCAGCGGAAATTCAAACCTTCTGTTCGACTCAGTACTCGGTGAGCTTCCCGATGTTTGCGAAGATCGATGTCAACGGTGCCGCAGCGCACCCGTTGTACCGCTGGCTCACCAGCGAAGCACCCGGCGTGCTCGGCACCAAGGCGATCAAGTGGAACTTCACCAAGTTTTTGTTGGATCGCACCGGCACCGTTCAGAACCGGTACGCACCGCAAACGGCACCCAATGACATTGCCGGTGCGGTCGAATCACTGCTCTAACGTTCGCAACCTCCACTCCCATGTCGCATCGGTTTCCTAAACGCGCCCGCCGCTGGTTCATCCTTGGATGTGCGTTCATATGTGCGGTCGCTCAAGCCGAGGAAAAGCCGTTGTGGGAAGCAGGGCTTGGCGTGGGCGGCTTGTCCTTCCCGGACTATCGCGGTTCGGATGAATCGCAGGCATATCCGATTCCCGTCCCTTACTTCGTCTATCGTGGGCGCTTTCTGAAGGCAGATAAAGAAGGTGTGCGAGGCCAGTTGTTCGACCGCGAATACGCCGAGTTGAGCGTCAGCGTCAACGCCACCATCCCGGTGAACAGCGACAACAACAACGCACGCCGCGGGATGCCCGATTTAAAGCCGACCATCGAACTGGGGCCCTCTCTCGATTTGCATGTCTGGAAATCAGCGGACGCGAGTGCGAGGCTTGATGTGGTGATGCCGGTGCGGGCACCGATTACCGTCGAGCGTTCGCCGCAGTCAATCGGCTGGATCTTCTCGCCACGATTGAATCTCGATGTCGACAACGTCGCTGGATTCAGTGGTTGGACGTTTGGCGTCGGTATCGGCCCGATCTTCGCCGATCGCAAATATCACGATTACTTCTATTCGGTGGATCCGCAGTACGCGACGGCGACGCGGCCAGTGTATCGAGCGTCAGGCGGCTATTCCGGATCGCAATTCTTGAGTTCTATTTCAAAGCGCTTCGATCGGTTTTGGGTCGGTGCGTATGTACGGGTCGATGTTCTGAACGGCGCGACTTTCGATGACAGCCCGCTGGTTCGCAGCCATCGCTACATCGCAGGCGGCTTTGGGTTCGCGCGCATGATCGGCCACTCGCAACGCACCGTGCAGAGTGACGACGACTGACGGCTCTGCCATCGTTCGCTGAGCGCCCCGCACTTCGGAGCGCTGAGCGTGATACATCAGTGATGCGCGGTTGACTGCGAATGGGCGCCGCCCGGGCGCGAAATTTCGCCCAGCGCCTGACCGGCGCCATCCCGCCCCGAACGCTCGCGGGCGAGATCGCCGAGCGACAAGATCCCGACCAACCGTTTCTCTCGATTCACGACCGGAAGCCGCCGCACCTGCAGGTCGCCCATGTTCTGCGCGACTTCTTCGACGGTCTGATCTTCGTAGCAGTACCGAATATCTTTGCTCATCACCTCGCGCACCGGTGTGTCTGCTCCCATGCCTTGCGCAACCGCGCGAATGGCGATGTCGCGGTCGGTAATGATTCCAATCAGTCGATCGCCGTCTTCTACGGGCAACGAGCCCACATCGAGTTCGGCCATCACTTGTGCAGCTTGCCGGATTGTTTGCTCGGGATAAGCTAATCGCACGTCGCGAGTCATGGCTTCTTTGACATTCATGGCACTCTCCTCGTGGATATGGAAGTGAAGCCGAATAACTCGTCAACAGTGGCGCAGTTCCAACCGCGCCGCTGCATTCGCTGGCTATTTGGCCATCTGCATTTGGCACCGCGGGGGCATCGATGCTGGATCGTTTCGCACTGCAATGCTGCAACTGGTCGCAGCGCTGGATTCCCGATGCCTACGTCTTCGCGGCGCTTGCCGTATTGGTCGTTGCGATTGCGGCGCTAGCAATCGGTGTACCGCTGACTCGCACCGCCGATGCGTTCGGCGGCGGATTTTGGAGTCTGATTCCGTTCACGATGCAAATGAGCTTCATCGTGATTGGCGGGTACGTGGTTGCAAGCGCGCCGGTGTGTGCGCGCGCGATCGACAAGCTTGCATCGTGGCCCTCGTCCTCTCGCGGCGCCGTCGCGTTGGTCGCGGCGACGAGCATGCTTGCTTCGCTCTTGCATTGGGGGCTTAGCATGGTGTTCGGCGCGCTGCTCGTGCGCGCGCTGAATCGTCGCGGCGAATTGCAGCTGAACTACTTTGCCGCCGCCGCGGCTGCGTATTTGGGAATGGGTTCGATTTGGGCGCTTGGGCTCTCCTCTTCCGCAGCGCAACTGCAAGCCAATCCCGCGAGCATGCCACCGCAATTGTTGGCGATTACTGGCGTCTTGCCATTCGAGAAGACGATCTTCTTGTGGCAGTCGCTGCTACTCACCGCGGTATTGTTCGTCGTCACCCTCGCGATTGCATGGTTCACGGCTTCGCCTGCGACAGATCGGTCCGAACTTGAAGTCGAACCAGTCGCAGTGAGTCCAATCGAGGGCTCCAAGCCCGCGGATTGGCTCGAGCGCCAGCCGCTGTTCAACATTGCATTGGCATTGCTCGGAGGAATTTGGCTTTTCCGAGAGTTCGCGGCCAAGGGTTTCGCGGGAGCGATCGCGAACCTCAACACGTACAACTTTTTGTTCCTGACGCTCGGTTTGTTGCTGTGTTGGCGACCGAGAGTGTTCATCGATGCTGTGGGCCGTGCGGTGCCTGCGGTCGCCGGCGTGTTGATTCAATTTCCGCTTTACGGCGGCATCGCGGCGATTCTCACCTCAGCGACCAACGCACAAGGCGAATCCATCGCACAACACCTTGCTCACTTCTTTACCAGCGCGGCGACTGAGCAGAGCTTTCCCATCGTCGTCGGAATCTATTCAGCGGTGTTGGGCTTCTTTGTGCCCTCCGGCGGCGGCAAGTGGGTGATCGAAGCACCGTACGTGATGCAAGCAGCCAATGAGTTGCACGTGAATTTGGGATGGGCAGTGCAGACTTACAACGCTGCAGAGGCGCTGCCGAATCTGATCAATCCTTTTTGGATGTTGCCGCTGTTGGGAATCTTGCGACTGCGTGCGCGCGATGTGATTGGGTACACGATGGTGCAGTTCATCGTGCATGCGCCCGTGGTGTTGTTCTTGTTATGGGCGCTGGGCCTGACGCTTAGCTATGAACCTCCACATATGTGAAGAGATGTTCCACGGAGAACGCGGAGGGCACGGAGTTTTTGCAATTTCACTGAAGATCAAAAACGACATTCTGCCGGTCTTGACTCCGTGTTCTCCGTGTACTCCGTGGAGATTTTCGTTTCTCAAGCAGCGCGGCGATGCTCAACAAACACACTGCGATTACGCCCATCGCGCTTCGCCGTGTACAAAGCCGAGTCGGCCAGCTTCAGCATCACATTGAACGATTCCGTGAGCGGCGGCGTTTGAGTCGTCGCGCCCACGCTGACGCTCACTCGTTGTATCGATGGAGAGGAGTCGTGCGGCAGATCCAGTTGTGCCACGCGATCGACGATACGATCGGCAACGTGTCGAGCTGAGTCTTCGGAATCATCGGCGCTGATGGCAACGATTTCCTCGCCGCCATAGCGTCCGACCAGGCTCTGCGTTCCGTTCATCGCTTCGCGGATCGCGGTTGCGACTCGACGCAGACATTCATCGCCTGCCTGGTGTCCGTAGTGATCGTTGTACAGCTTGAAGTGATCGACATCGATCATGATGACGCTCACCGATTTGCCGGTTCTTGCCGCCTCGTCCCACAGCGACTGAGCACGTACTTCGAACGTCTGGCGATTTAGCAATCGAGTGAGACCGTCCAACGAGGCGACCTCTTCCAATAGTTGCCGCTCTAGGAACGCGGTGCGATTGGCGTGCTCGAGTGCGTAGGCGCCCGCAAACGCAATCACATTGGCGCAGAACAGTGCGAACGACAGATACGTTGCGACATCGGAACGCATGATGCCGCTGAAGCCGGCCGCGGCAAATGCCACTGCCATGACGGCATTGAGCCGCACAGCTTGAACGGCGCGCAGCCCGAGCATGAAATACATGAAGAACGCGACGAGCAGCACGCGCGATCCGACCAGCGCGACGTGTTCGGGGCGCGCGAAGCTCGCCATGAGAACGGTACCGACACCGAACAAGGGCGAGACCAGTTGAATCAACAATTCGTACCAGCGCGCAAAAAGTTTGCGGCTGGTGGCTAGCAAGCAAATCAGAATAACGGGCAGCTGCAGTCCGAACCTCACGACGTCCGGGACGGCATTGGAGGCATGAATGACGGAATGATCGATGATCGCGAAACCGGTGGTCGTCGCGAGTGCCACCAGAAGACTCAGCCGGACCCAGGGTTGCGAGGCCAGCAGGTGATCGCGCCGAAACTGTTGCTCGAGCGGCTGCGGGAAACGCAGACGCGCATACCCCTCGGCGAGCACACGAGCGGCCAGAGACTGCTGATTGATGCTGTGCGTTGGCGACATGGAAATCGGGCCACGCTCCTACAGCGAGCCCGCCGCCGAAGTATTACACGAGCTGCGCCGTGTGCGAGTAAGTCATCAGGACAGTAGCGTTTGCTTGACGATTTCGATCGTACCGTCGGACACCCGGCAAATATCCCGCAGAAACTCGTCCAAGCCGCCGAGGCGATCCACCTGTTCGAATGCCGCTTCGAGGAATTCCGGTTGTGCGCTTAACAGAACCTGGCGCATTTCGGCGGGCATACCGAGCAACGGGTGACGCTCGTCTGCCAGTCCGAGTTGGGCATCGTGCTGGCTGCGGATAAATGACTCGAAATCGCTTGCGTTCGTCAGCAGATAGTCCTCGATGATCGTCGCGCGATCTACGCCTAGAACGGCGAGGAGTAGTCCGATGGCGATCCCGGTGCGGTCCTTGCCGGCGGCGCAGTGGACCACCATCGGCACTCGATCCTCCGCGATGCTCTCAATCATGCCCCGCAACCGGGCGCTCATCCATTCGGGCAGCGCACGATACAAATCGATCATCGCATCGAACATGCCCGCCGCAGTCTGCGGTCGCAGTGCCGAGAAGGCCCGGATCGTCGGCATGTTGGTGCCATCTGCGAAAAACAGCGGCTGCGTGTTTGGATCAGGCCAACGCGTCGGTTCTTTTGCCCGCTCTTCAGCGCGGCGCAGATCGCAAATGGCGCGCACTTGCAGCCGATGAAGCTGCGGATGATCGGAATCCTTGAAGTAGCTGAGTACGCCAGCCCGATATACCTTGCCCCAGCGCACAGTGCGTCCTTCAAAGCCGCTGTAGCCGCCGATGTCGCGGAAGTTACAGCCGCCATCGAAGGTCAGAAGTCGATTGGAGTTGACTGCGCCAGAGCTGGCGTCAGCGACTGGCGGCCTGGAACTGGATGCGGACATGGAGCGCTCGCCCGATGAAAGGGCCGCGCATCTTCTCACAGTCCGCTGAGCTGACGTCGCAAGAACCGAATCAGGATCGCCTGTGGGTCTTGATCCAGGTTCTAGAGTCCCGCGCGCAGTTCAGGATTCTGCGCGGCGACGGCGAGATAGGGCTGATCCGCGACTTGCACCGGCCGTGCTTGATCCGGGGGCAGCGGGGCAAAAATTCGCCATGCATTGGCCGGATGCAGCAAAGCCCAGAACGGAGCCGCCAACCCGCTCCACGCGACGGGCGTGCGCGGTGCCGATGTACCTCGGAAACCCTGCACCTGGATGGTCTCGGAGTCCTGGTCGGGATCATGCGTTGCCGCGAGCACGCTAGCGATTTGCTGCGGCGTAAGGACGTCGTGAATGTCCGGTGCCTTCAAGTTGAAACGTTGCGCCGAAGTAGGTTCAGCAGCGAAAGCGGGTATGCACAGCAGCGATACAAAAACGAATAGCCAGGCACGCATGACAATCTCCGGGCAATTTCCGGGCAATCTCCGCGCAGTCTCCATCTCGCTCCGATGAGTTTCTATCGAATAAGAACGCTACAGGGGTCAATTGTTCCGGCAAGCGACCCCTGCTGAAGTGACGGTTTCGCTCAACCTATTCCCGCTTGGGCCGACGCTTGTTCCAGTCGTTCGGTCGCTTCCAACCATTGCTCCTCGATGCTGCCGATTAAGCGCGTGTTATCGGTTTGCCGCAGCAGCAATTCCTGCAGTTGCTGCTTCTTCGCCGCTGTGTAGATTTCGCTGTCGGCGAGCGCGGACTCGATTTGTGCACGCTCTTCTTGGGCTTGTCCGAGCCGCTTTTCCAGTTTCGCGATCTCGGCGCGCAGCGGACTCAATCGGTTGCGAAGCTCTGCTTCTTCGCGCTTACGTTGCTTGCGCTGTTCGGCGGAATTTGCGGGCGCTTCGGTCTCGGCTTGAACTTCAGCCTTCTCGCGCGTCATGAACCAACGCGCATAGTCGTCGAGATCGCCATCGAACGGTTTCGCCACGCCTTGATCGACCAACACCAGATCATCGGCAACGGCACGCAGCAAATGTCGGTCGTGGGATACGATCACCACAGCGCCTTCGTAGTCCTGCAATGCGACGGCGAGGGCCTGACGCATTTCCAAATCCAGATGGTTGGTCGGCTCGTCGAGCAGCAGCAGGTTCGGACGCAGGTAACTCACCAACGCAAGCACGAGCCGCGCTTTCTCTCCACCTGAAAACGGGCCTATTGCCTCGAACACGCGATCGCCGCTGAAACCGAAGCCACCGAGAAACGAACGCAGTTCAAGCTCAGTAGCACGAGCGGCCGCTTCGCCGCCCAAGCGTTTGAGATGATCGAGCGGCGATTCGCTCGGAGAAAGCTGCTCGAGTTGATGTTGCGCGAAATAGCCAATGCGCAAATCGCGCGCCTCGGTGCGTTGTCCGCCGAGTGCCGTGAGTTCGCCCGCCAACAATTTCATCAACGTCGACTTACCGGCTCCGTTACGACCCAACAGAGCAATGCGCTGACCCGGAACGATCGTGAGATTGATTCCGCTCAGTACGACGCGATCGCCATAGCCGGCAGATTGCTTTTCGATCGTGAGTAGCGGGCGCGGCAGTTTGGTCGGCGACAGAAACTGAAACTCGAAAGGCGAGTCGACGTGTGCCGGCGCGATTCGCTGCATGCGCTCGAGCGCCTTCAAGCGGCTCTGAGCTTGGCGAGCCTTGCTCGCCTTGGCGCGGAAACGTTCCACGAAACTCATCATGTGCTGAATTTCGCGTTGCTGGCGCTCGTACATCGATTGTTGCTGCGCAAGTTGTGCTGCGCGTTGTTCTTCGAAATCGGAAAAATTGCCGCTGTAGATTCGCGCCGTGCCGGCCTCGATGTGCACGATGCGATTAACCGTGCGATCCAGGAACTCGCGATCGTGGGCGATCATCATCAGTGTGCCCGGATATTCGCGCAGCCATTCCTCGAGCCAGAGCACCGCATCTAAATCCAGATGGTTGGTCGGTTCGTCGAGCAGCAGCAAATCCGAGCGGCACATCAGCGCTTGCGCGACATTCAAACGCACTCGCCAGCCTCCTGAGAATGCGTTGACCGGTCGGCTCACGTCATCGGCAGAGAAACCCAAGCCGTGCATCAGTCGGGCGGCCCGGCTGCGCGCGTCATAACCGCCGATGGCTGCGTATTTCGCGTGGAGTTCGCCGAGCAACGCACCTGCATCGCGCTGCTCCGCATCTGCAATTTTGCGCTCGATCTCACGCAGCTCAGGATCGCCATCCATCACGAATTCAATGGCGGCGCGATCGGTGCTTTCGAGCTCTTGCGCGACGTGAGCGATGACGAGTTGCGAAGGCCGATCGAAATCGCCCGCGTCGGGCTGAATCTCATCTAGGACGAGTGCCAGCAGTGTCGACTTACCGCAGCCATTGGCGCCGACGATACCGACCTTCTCGCCACGATAGATCGTGAAGGTTGCATCTTTGATGAGGAGCCGCGCGCCGCGCCGCAAAGAGAGGGAAGAGAACGAGAGCATTCGCGAAGTTTATCGAAAGAGTGCGCGCGATAGCGGAGTCGGTGATCCGCTCTCGCGCCCGCGGGCGGGTCGGAAAAGGGAAGATTGCGCAGGAGCCGACTAGCTAGCGAACAGCTCGCTGACTTTGGCTTGTCCGCTTTCTTGTGCGAGCAGCAGAGCAAGGAATGAGTCGCCGCTCATGGCATCCCCGAACAGGCGGCCTTGGCCGTAATGGCATCCGCGTTTGCGCAGGAATTCGAACTGCTCTTCGGTTTCCACGCCCTCAGCGACGACTTCGACTTCGAGTGCCTTACCCATGTCGATGATGGTGCGGACGATGGTGGCGTCGTCGGAATTGATCGCGGCGTCGCGCACGAAGGATTGATCGATCTTCAACGTCCCGATCGGGAATTGCTGTAGCGCGCTGAGCGAGGAGTAGCCGGTGCCGAAGTCGTCAATGGACAGGTGCAAGCCCATCGCGTACAGCTCATCGAGTAATTTGATGGTGCGTTTCGGATCCGCCATCAACGTGGTCTCGGTGATTTCCAATTCGAAGCACGTCGGCGACACGGCGTGCCGGCGGAACACCGATTTGCAGCGCGTGATGAAGCTGGCTTGGCGCAACTGCTTGAGCGAAAGGTTGATGGAGACGCGGCCGGGATTTGGGATGCGCTCGGTCCAGCGATGATAGTCGGCACACACGCGGTTCATGACCCACTCGCCAATGCCGAGAATCAAGTTGGTTTCTTCGGCAAGCGGAATGAATTGCGATGGCGGGATGTCGCCATAGCCAGGCAAACGCCAGCGCAATAGGGCTTCAGCACCGACGATGCGCCCGGTGCGCAGGTCCACTTTCGGTTGATAGAACATTACGAGCTCATCGCGCTCGAGCGCGCGGCGCAGCTTGCTCTTCAACATCAAACGCTCGACCGCAGCGGCATTCATCTCGGGCGAATAGAACGCGAAGCTGTTGCCGCCGTTTTGTTTGGAGTGGTACATCGCCGCATCTGCGTTGCGGATGAGATCGATGACGTTCTCGGCATCCTTGGGACAGAACGCAATGCCCACGCTTGCCGTCAAGAACACTTCCTGTTGGTCGACATAGAAAGCCTTGCCGACTTCTGCCAACACCATGCGAGCGAGGTTGGCTGCCTGTGCGCGTTCGTCATCCGCTTCGGCGAAGCCTTCGATGAAGAGCGCAAACTCATCGCCTGCGAGCCGCCCGACCACGGCTTCGCGCGGGAGAATGCGCGTGAGGCGCTCGCTCAATACTTCGAGCGTGCGATCGCCCGCCGCGTGGCCGAATGTGTCGTTGATTTCCTTGAACCGGTCCATGTCCAAATACAGCATCACGATGCTGCGATCGTTGCGGCGCGCACGGGCAATCGCTTGTTGCAGCATGTGCTGGAACTGCATGCGATTGGGCACTTTGGTCAGTGCGTCGTACCGAGCGAGATAGCGGATGCGGCGTTCGGCACGCTTGCGATCCGTGATGTTGCGCACGACGAAGATCGTGCCTTGGAACTGTGGATCATCCGCGGCCAACGGTGCGGTCGAGACGGAGACCGGGATGGTTTGGCCGTCGCGCGTCGCAATCACGGTCTCGCGCGTTTCGACGGTGGCGGAGGAGAAGCTTTCGCGTTCGTTCTCGGCAATCAACGAGAGAAATTGCTTGCCTGCGAGCTCCGCTTCCGAGTAGCCGAACAACCGTACCGCCGCCTCGTTGACCTTGCTGACGGTGCCATCCGGTGCCGTCACGAGGACGGCATCGTTCATGCTGTTCAGCACCGTCGTCAGGTAATTCGTCGTGATCGTCGTCTGGCGCAGCTTCTGACGCATGCGATCGAGCGCGCGCTCCAGCTCCGCCATCTCGTTGTTGCCGACCACTGCATGCTCCTGGCTGTAATCGCCGGCACCGATGCGTTCAGCGGAGCGAATCAGTTCTACGATCGGGCGCTCTAGCCGGCGCGCTAGCAGCCATGCACCCAGCAGCAACAAGCCCGTAATCAAAGTGCCCGCGCTTGCAATCACCCACATCCATCTTTGGAAGTCGCGGTGTTTGATTTCATCGAGCTGGACCGTAAGCGATTCCGCCGCCTCCCGCAGGCCAGCTCGCGCTAGCACCACTTCAACGTCGCCGACGTGTTCTGCGCCATCGAGACCACGTTGTAAGGTTCGGACTTCATCGCTGCTCAAGCCGGCAGCAGATGCGCGTTTGGATGCAAAGCGCTCGGCGCCGCTGCCATCGTGCACGACAATGGATATGACGGCTGGGCTGTTGAGAATCTGTTGACCGACTCGTGCGATCGAGTCGTTGTCGTTGTTCTTCAATGCAGCAGCAAGCGCGGGGCCATTGGCCGCGACGACGCGCTCGCCGAGCTCATCGAGTCTTTGGGTCTCGGCCTTAAGCAGGGATTGCGCGCCTTCGATGCCGACAACGGTGCCGGCTTTGCGATAATCCAAATACTTGAGTCCGAACCACGTCAGCGAAATGCACAGACCCGCCGCGAGTGCGATCAGCAACAGTTTTATTTTGAGGCGGTGCGGTCTCACCGATGCTCCATCGCTGGACGTAAGGTCGCTCGTTGAAGTGCCCCGGCTTCGCGAGCGGTTTCGCCCTGGCGCAATGATCGCCGTGTGCCGTTGGAAACGTGAATGCAGTCGGACATGATGATACCCGTGTTTTTAGGACAAGAGCGCACTCCATGAGAGTCAAATGTATGTCGAGTTTTTTGACACGCTTCGCCCCGCAGAGGTTTCGCTCATGAATGAGCTCGAATTGACCGGTCGAGCACGCACTCATGTCATCGATCTGACCGATCCGAATTGCACTCTGCATTACGAAGTCGTGGCCGCCTTTCTCTCCATGCGCGATGCTGCTGCAACAGAAGGCATCGACCTGCGTGCACGTTCCAGCTTCCGCGACTTCGATACGCAAATGCTGATCTGGAATCAAAAGTGGAACGGCGAACGGCCGCTTTATGACCGTCGCGGAACGCTGCTCGATCGCAAGCAGCTGTCGGACGGCGATACGTTGGATGCAATCTTGAGTTGGTCGGCGGTGCCCGGGGGTAGTCGGCACCATTGGGGTAGCGATCTGGACGTGATCGATGCCGCGGCCATTCCGGCCGGGGAGAAACTCGAGCTCTTGCCCGGTCACTATGCGAAGGGGGGCATGTTCGAAAAGCTTTCGGATTGGCTGGAAGCGAACGTGCATCGATTCGGATTCTTCCGGCCGTACCGTTCCGATCGCGGTGGAGTCAGTCCGGAACCCTGGCACCTGAGCTATGCACCGGTTTCGCTACCGGCGCTCGAGTCCCTCAGCTTGTCTTTGCTCCGTCAGGTCCTCGAATCGAGCACCATCGCCGGCAAACCGCATGTGCTCGCAAGACTGCCTGAGATCTATACGCGGTTCTTATTGTCGGTCGATGCGCCCAAGGCTTAGCCCGTATGCAGAACGTCCCGTTCGATTAAGAGAGAATTTTGAGAGAGGGCTCCGAACCGCCGAGATTCACTTCATCACGGCCGTCTTCGGCCTTTCACTCCATCACCAGCTTCATGGTCCCAATCAACGCCGATCCTCCGCACGTTTCGCGATCAGCTTGATGAACGTGCGCGGCATGAGTCGCTTGATGCGCCATAACCAGCGGGCACTCGCGGGAAGTACGATGTGCAACTTGCCCTCGCCGAGTGCCTGTAGCGTTGCTTTCGCGACTTGCGTGGCGCTCAGGCCTGACTGTTTCATCATGCGCACGGCCGTTGCTCGCGTCGGTTCAGGGCCGCGGAATGACTCCAGCAAGTTGGAATGAAAGAAGGTCGGCAATAGCACGCTGACCTGCGTGCCGGCGTTCTTAAGTTCGGCGGCGAGCGTCTCGCTGATCGAGAGCACCGCGGCTTTGCTGGCGTTGTAGGGAGACATCTGCGGTGCCGATACGAACGCAGCCGCGCTCGCCACATTCAAGATTGCGCCGCTGCCATTGCGTTGCAGATGCGGAAGGGCGGCGCGACACCCATGGACGACGCCCATCACGTTGATGTCCATGATCCAACGCCAATCCTCGAGCGGCACTTGCATGATGGCCCCGGAGGCGGCGACTCCGGCGTTGTTGATCATGAGATCCAAGCCGTCGTAGGTGCCTGCGAACGAGTTCACCGCGACAGTCAGTTCGTCCGCATGCGTTACATCGCCCGGATAGGCAAGTACGTTGATTCCCAGTGCGGTGAGCTCGGCTTCGACGGCGGTCAGGCGTTCAAGCTCGTGATCGAACAAACCCAAGGTCCACTCGCTGTGGGCGAGGGTGCGAGCGATTTCGAGCCCAAGTCCGCTACTCGCGCCCGTGATGAAGGCGCGCTTGCGAGGAAATCGGGCGTTGAGACGAGCGAGGTGGGCGGGCATGTCGAGCGACGATGCAGAGTCTTCAAAATCGAATCGGCAAATGCATCCGTGCAGGTCGCAAGCTCTAACTCTTCCAAACCTGTTTCAGATGTCCGATCACGAGCGAGCGGATGTTCTGAACGGGATTGCGCTCCCAGGTAAAGCACGGCGGGTCTCTGCGCAGCATCGGCCAACGACCGGTACGCAGTACCTCGCTGAGATATTCCAAGTTGCGCTCGATCGCCTCGATGTAGGGATTGCGCCCATTGAACAGCACTTCCAATGAGCGATACGCCCCCTGGAATTCGCCATCCAAACGAGTGCGGCGCATCTCCTCGATGAAACCGGGCGTCTGCCTCAGTACGTCGAGCCCTGAGCTGTAGCGAACCGAAGGCTGGCCTTCGCTGTCGCTCGGCATCGCAATGCCGCCGAGAACGAATTCCGGGTAGAGGCGATCGCGGCACTTCTCCAGATAGCAACGATCGGAAATCTGCGCGATCAAATCGCCGGTGCCGATCAAGTGTCCCAAGCGCCGATCGAGCGGATCGTCGAGGCGGATTTGATCGAACTGCACTTCGTAACCGGTGAAGTGGACGATCTTCGTTGCGACCGGCACCCATTCGGCCATGCCGATCGTGGGTAGATACCGCGCCAGAAACTGCGCGCTGCGGCTGACGTGACTGCGTGTGAACTCAGCGCCGTTGCGATGCGTCTGGTCATCGGTTTGGCGGATGTAGCCTGCGTCATGAAACAGCGCGATGACCACGCCAAGAATCGCACGCTCCGGCCCCAGTCGCTCATCGACGAGATGCGTGCGGTCGTGCGCGACGATCAAACGCGCGGATGCGAGCGTGCCATCGAGCGAGTGCTGCAAGTCGTGATAGACGGTGTCGCAGCCGTAGTAACCAGGGAACTGACCGTTGAAAAGCCGTTCGAAATCGCGAAAGGCGGTTTCGGCGCGATCGAACGGGTAGTGTGGCCAGGTCTGACGAAACAGATCGCAGACGGCGCGTTGCACGGCTTCTGCCGAGCTGACCTGCACCGTGTTGGTGACGTCGAAATCGCTGCGCCGGTATTGCATTGATGATTGTTGGATCGACGCGAACGTTCGCGCGCTTCGGGCCGCAGTCTAGCCGCTTATCGACAATTGTCTATGTCGAAATAGTTGCCACAAACGTGCAAAAACCAGCCGTTTTCTGCTGAAATTCGGAAATTACCGAGGCGCGAGCACGCGCTGGAAGCGATACAGGTTTTCACCTAGTTTTCGCCCGGTGTGACACGTTTCACAAAACGGTCGCGGCGCGGGACGCTGCGATGCGGATGACTGCGCAACAGCGACGATCGATTGGCGTCGCGCTCACTTTCGCGGGCTGCCGAACGTCGGATCCGACAGCTTCATCTCGGTCACGGGTCCGTACTTCTTCAAGCCGTCGCGAATCGCGCTCGCCTTGCCGATCACGACGAGCACCGTGTCGGTGCTCGCGGGGAATACCTGGTCAATGACCGCGTGCGCGCGAGGCGCATCGACGGCGGTGAGTGCGGCCGGATAGTCGTCGATGTAATGACGATCGAGCCCGTAGAACTCGAGGGTGGCCAACTGCGAGGCCCACTGCGAGCCAGTTTCCAACGCCAGCGGAAATTGGCCGAGCACGTAGGACTGCGCCGAGTTCACCAAACTCGAATCGATGCCGTTGGCGCGTAGTTTGTCCAACAACGAGTACGCCAGGTCGATTGCTTCGATGGTCGTTTCGGTGCGAGTAAATGAACTCAGCGCCCAATAGCCAGGCTGCGACATGCGATCGAAGCGCGAAGACGCGCCATAGCTCAGGCCGGTGCGCGTGCGCAGTTCTGCGTTCAGCATGGAAGTGAACCGCCCGCCGAAGACCGTATTGGAGATATCGAGGGCTGCACGGCGCGGGTCGGCGCGTGCGACGCCAACGTTACCGGCCCAAAAGTAGGACTGCACGGACTCCGGTGCGTCGATGAGCACAACGCGGCGGCCGTGTTCCCGCGCGGGTGCAACAATCGTCGGCAGGGCTTGTGAAGCTTTGCGCCAATCGGCAAACGCGCGTGCCAGCAGCCGCTTCATCTCGGCCGTTTTGAAGTCGCCCGCAACACTCAGGATCAGGCGATCCGCGCCAATCTGCTGCGCATAGAACTGGCGGACATCGTCGATGGTGAGACTTGCCAGGCTCGTCTCATCGCCGCCGACCGGTCGCCCATACGGATGCGCACCGAACAACGCAGCTTCGGCGTAGATCGGTAACACCGACGATAAGTCCGAGTCCTTCACTGCACGGATGAATTCGATGTTGCGATCACGCAATTGCGTGAATTCGCCAGCGTCCAAGTGAGGCCTCTGCAGAATGTCGGCGAGGAGCTCGACCATCAACGCTCGATCGCGCGCCAAGAATGAGCCGCGCACGCTCGTCGATTCGGTTGACGCATCGGTTTCGATGACGCCGCCGACGGAAGCGACCGTTTGTGCAAATTGCAGTGCGTTGCGCTGGCCGGCGCCTTTTTCGAAAAGCGATACCGTCATGCTCGCAAGCCCGAGCTTGGCGGGCGGATCGACGCTCGCGCCGCCTCGCAGCACGGCTTGGAACGTGATCAAAGGTACGTCGTGCCGTTCCGTGAGCAGCAACACCGTGCCGTTCTTGAGTTGTACACGCTCGAAGGGCGGTACGTGCACGCCCGCAGCCTGTGCCGGGATGGCGAACACGACTGTGCAGATGAGGGCCGTCCACCATCCGTTCGCGATCCGTTCGAGAGATTTGTTCGATGCATTCATTGCTGAGCCTCCTTGCCGGCCGAAGTCACTGCGAGGCCGACGGTGCGATTCGTTTTGGTGAGAAGCTCAGCTGCGAGTTTTTGAATGTCCTGCGCAGTGACTGATTCGTATTGCTTGGGCGCATCGAACAGATGTTGATATCCGCCGCGCAGCACTGCGAATTGACCGAGCGCGTGCGCTTTGCCGTCGATGGTCGTCAGCGCTCGCCAGAAGTCCGCGAGCGCTTGGCTGCGGGCGCGATTCAATTCGTCGGCTGTCACGCCATCGCGTACCAGCGCTTCGATCTGCGCATCGAATTGCGCCTCGGTCTTCTGCAAATCGCCACCCGCCGGTAGCGAGAGATAGAACCACGTCAGGCCGGGATCGAAGCCATCGTCCACATTGCTATCCACCGAAATCGCGAGCTTCTGCTCTTCGACCAAGCTGCGATGCAATCGCGACGCGTCGCCGTCGGTCAGAATGCGAGTCAGCAGTTCCAGCGTGGCCTGGCGGGAGTCGGCTCCTGAAATACTGTGATACGCAATCTCGATCACCGGTGTTTGCGCATCGACTTGCAAAGTGACGCGACGCTCGCCTTGTTGTTCCGGCTCGCGTGTGTGCACCGGGTCTGGCGGCGTGTTCCGCGGGATCGGTTCTAAGTATTTTCGAGCGAGCGCAAACGCCTCTTCGGGTTCGATGTCACCGACCAGCACCATCGTGCAGTTGTTCGGTGCGTAATACTTTGCAAAGAAAGCTTTGAGATCCTCGATAGTCCATGACTCGATGTCGGAGGGCCAACCGATCGTCGGGATGCCGTAAGGATGCGCAAGAAACGCAGTCGCTTGTACTTGTTCTTCCAATCGATTCACATGCGAGTCCTCCACTCGCATGCGGCGTTCGGAATACACCACGCCCCGCTCGCTTTCGATGATCTTGGGATCGAACGCCAGGTTTTTCAGGCGATCCGCTTCGACATCGAAAATCGTCTCCAGCGCAGCTCGCGGAAACCAATCTTGGTAAACGGTGACGTCGGAGGTTGTGAACGCGTTGTTGCTTGCGCCATTCGCTTCGAGCGTCCGATCGAAATCGCCGGGAGGCCGCGTGCTAGTGCCGTTGAACATCATGTGTTCGAAGAAGTGCGCAAGGCCGGTGATGCCGGGCACCTCGTTGCGGCTGCCGACCTTCACCCAGTTGTACAACGCGACATTGGGAATGTCGTGATCGGGCCAGACGATGATTTGCATGCCGTTCTTGAGCGTCATCTCGCGAACGTCTTGCGCACCGGGAATTTGTCCCCATGCGCTCGGCACGATCAACGCCACCAGGACCCATAGCAACTTTCGCCGCATCGTTCACTCCCATTGCAAGTCGCCATCATAGCGACGGTGTCGATCGACAGCCGTAGGGGAATGAAGCGCAGAACGATGATTGGTCTCGATGCGGCGAAAAAAAAGCCGCCGGCGGGGAAGTACGCAGGCGGCGGAGAATTGAACCCGCAAGTTGTGATCGGCGCGTCGGTCAGGGAGGGCGACCTAAGCGATTCGACTCACTTTGGGTTCAGCGCATTAAAAGGGTTGCTAGCGGAGGGCTTCGGCGAGCGGCGCGAATTCCATTTCATAGCCGAGCGTCTGGCGGCTGATCGGATCGAAAATCGGTTTGCCTTGGCGGAAACAGCCGGTGCGTAATGCGTACTGGCCGAGGGTCGTGTCCGGATTCACGGTTTGCAGCGACATTTGCCCGTCCGCGGTCCGCAGCAGCATCTGCGCTCGGCGCGGCGCGCGCGGCGCGGAGTCGTCCTGGTCGGTCAAGAAGACGGCAATCAATTCGGCTTTGGCTTGCATGGCAGTCGTTATTTGCTGGCGATGAGCTGCAGAGTTGCAACGCGCATGCCAGTGCGAATCTCTATCAAGTATCAGTGACTTACGTGCGTCGATTGGATTAAGGTCAATGACATGGCGTGTCACCTTGAGACTCAGGCGCCGCGCTCGGTCTTAACCCGACGCCAATTGCAGACGCCCCCAGTCATGATTGGCGGCGCCCACTTATGAATAATGGCCGCCCGCAGAAGGAGTTCTCATGTCCGATACACCACGCCGCCGTCTTTCAGATCGCGTTTCGGCCAGTCCCACGCTCATTGGTGCAGGCTCGCACTTCACGGGAAACCTCACTTGCGAGAGCGACTTGGTGATCGCCGGGCTGGTGAACGGCGATGGCTCGGTCCGCGGTGCGCTGACTTTGTCCGAAGGCGGACGCTGGGAAGGAAACGTTCACGCGACGCATGCGGTGGTCGCGGGTGAAATCCAAGGATCGATCACCGTTGCCGAGAAACTCGAGATTCGTAAAAGCGCGCGCATTCGAGGCAGCGTCAAGGCCAAGACCATCGCAATCGCGGAAGGCGGCGTGATCGATGGCGAGATGGCGATCACGAGCGAAACGCCCGTCGTGCGATATGAGGAGAAGAGGAAGGACGTGTAGGGCTGCGCGTGTGATGCCCCCCTCTCCCGCGCTTCGCGCGACCTCCCCCGCAAGGGGGGAGGTGATCATCAATCATCGTTCTACGGCATCCGATCACCACTGCTCACTCGCCCTACACCCCTTTCTTCTCCCTTCAACACCCGGCCAATCCATCAATCCACTCGGCGATCAGTGCGACGCCGTCATCGTCCACGCGTAACGATCCCAACGGCGGCATCGCCAACGCGTCGCGGTGCTTCATTCGTTCAGTGATCACCGAGCGCGCAGCATTGCCGGGATTGATTAGGCGCGCTTCAGCGCCGAGACCGGCATCGCCTGCTTGCGGTAGAGCATTGCACGCGTTCATCGCGGCAAGTGCCGTGTTCGCGCGCAAATCCATCGTGCTGGGTGTTGGACCGTTCGGCTGATGGCATTGGGAGCAATTCGCATCGAGATAAGCTCGAGCTCTCGATTCGACCGTCGCGCTGGTGTCTTGCGGATCGGTGAGCTTAGGTTGGCTTCGGGAGTCGAGGCCGGGATTCAGCATCGCGATGGCGGTGAGCGTGTCGAGCTGATTTGCGGTTCGTTGCGTCTGCGGGTAGGTCAAATCGCGATTGAGTTGGTCGCTTCTCAGGCCCAGTGTGAATCCTGCTGCGGAGGTGTGGCACTCCAGGCACTGCGACTCGCTTGGAAACAGCCATTGTTGTCCGCTTCCCAAATCGCGCATGGCGCCGCCACTCAATAACGTTGCGTCCGTTTGCGCCGCGTTCCACTCGTAAGTCACGCCGCCCCAACTGCCATCGGGATGATGGAGAAGCAAACGCGTTTCGACCAAGCGGTCGGCAACAGTGAAGCTTTTCATCAGCACCGCGCCGTTGGGGAAGCTCCAATCGCCGCTTTGCTGCACGTCGATCTTGGTGTTGTCTGGAATCGCAAGCCACCGCTGCTTATCTGCGCCATCGGACCAGAACGAGGCGTTGACGGTGTAAGGGATTAGTCCTGCGGCCGGCTTGCGCGGATCAGTCGGATCGACGCAGCCTGTCGCGCTCAATGTAGCGGGCACTGCGCCCGTCGCAGCTCCACGCTGAAAGTCGATGTGCTGAAGCGTGCCCGAGTAGTCGACGACGTAGAGCTCGCCATTGTTGCCTTGTCCGAAGGCAGAAATGCCCAGCCCGCTTTGCAGCAGCAACGTGGGCTGACGCGGCGCCTTTGCGTCCTCGGCGATCCAAGCCCAAATGCGCCCGGAGCCGAAATCGCCGAACAGAAATTTCCCTTGCAGTGCCGTGTTCTGGGTGCCGCGATATACGTAACCACCGGTGATCGAAACGCCAACATCGTGACCGTATTCGGCGAGCGGCTCGACGAAGCTGCCCGTGCAGCCGGTCGTGCCGCTGCTGTTGTAGTCATGCGCGCCTTCACGACAGCGCCAACCGTAGTTGCCGCCGAGCGTGACTTGATCGACTTCTTCCCAGTTGCCTTGTCCGACGTCTGCAACCCACAGTGCGCCGGTCGAGCGATCAAAGCTCCAGCGCCACGGATTGCGAAATCCCCAGGCGAAAATTTCCGGACACTCGCTGCTGCTGCGGCCCGCTGCAGGACAGAGGGCGTTGTTCACGAAGGGATTGCCTGCCGGAATCGCGTACGGACTTGCGCCATTCACATCGATGCGCAACATCTTTCCCAGGAGAGTCGTGAGACGTTGACCGTTGCCAGGATTGCCGTGGGCGTCGCCGCCACCTCCGCCATCGCCGAATCCGATGTAGAGAAAGCCGTCCTTGCCAAAGGCGATGTTGCCGCCGTTGTGATTCTCCTCAGGCTGATTCACGGTCAACAAGACCGTTTCGGTGGATGGGTCGAGGGTCGCACCGTTGTCGGTGGAACGAAACGCAGAGATCCGCGACACCAGCGGCGTGCCCGTCGTGTAAGAGAGAAACACTCGGTTGTCGGTGGGGAACGCGGGATGGAATGCCATCCCTAACAAGCCCATTTCACCGCCGGAGCGCACGCGCGAGGTGAGATCGACGAACTGCGTCGCGCTAGTTGGGGCGGTGGCATCGAAACGTTGCACGATGCCGCCTTGTTGGACGATGTACCAGTGCCGATCGTCCTGCGGTGCCTGCAACATCGCGACCGGGGAGTCGAACGTGAGCGATGTAAAACGCGTGAGCGAAATCGAGTCCTGCGCAGTCGAGCGAGCCCATGCGACGCAGGTTACGTTTGAGGGTCGCCGATCCAACCCCGCGATGGCTGTGGCCGCTAGTGTGGTGGCGTTCGCAGTATTTGAGGCGGGGGATTCGTTGCCGGCGGCGTCCACTGCCCGCACCGAATACGTGTACTCCGTGTTCGCAGCTAGACCGGCATCTGCATACGTGGTGGACGTCACGGATGCAACGAACGAAGCTGCGCCGGATCGATACACTCGATATGCTACGACGCCAACGTTGTCCGTTGCTGCCTTCCAGGTGAGATCGACGCTCGAGCTGCTCGCTGCCTGTGCCGCGAGTTCGCTGGGAGCGCCCGGAGCTTGCGTGTCAGGTGCAGGGTTCTCATCGTTCCGGTGTGTGTCGGCACCGCCATTGCAGGCGTGCAGCAGCAGTGCCGCCGCGCAGCCGCAGAGGATTCGAATCGCCTTAGGCGCGGAGCACGATGGTTGCATGGAGCTCTCGACGTTGGCCGCGACTGCCTGGATAACGCTTAAGAACGCAGCTGAGCAGATAGCACATCTACTACATGCGTGTATCGACTACATAGGTGTCGGGTCCGAGCGACTCGCTCGCGACGTGCTGCACATGCGAACTCATGGCTACTATATCGCCCCCTACCGAATCCAAGCCGGCAAGGATGTCCTCTTCCAACACTAGACTTCCGGATCTTGTCGCACATCGCGGCAATGCGGCCGAATATCCCGAAAACACGCTGCCGGCACTGCGCTCCGCATTGGAGCTCGGGGCTCGGTACGTCGAATTCGATGTGCAACTCAGCGTCGATCGTCAGCCGGTGCTGTTGCATGACTCCAATCTCAAGCGAACCGCCGGAATCGATCGCAATGCGCTGGAGATGACGTCGCAAGAGCTCGCGGAAATCCAAGTCAACGAGGCAGAGCGCTTTCATAAGCGGTTCACCGACGTGGGCATTCCGACACTCGCGCAAGCGGCAAGTTTGATTGCGAGCTACCCGTCGGCAACCGCGTTCGTCGAACTCAAACGCGCAAGCCTGCGAGCATTCGGACAGGAAGTGTTCGTCCGCAAGGTCTGCGAAGTCTTAAAGCCGATCGCTCGCCAGGCGGTCATCATTTCCTTCGATTTGGCGGCCGTGCATCACGTGCGGCAGGTGTCCTCGTATCGCATCGGTTGGGTGTTGCCGGACTACTCGAGTCTCTCGGCATTGAAGTGCGAGGCGCTCGCGCCTGACTACGTGTTCTGCGATCACCAGCTGCTCACGGAAGGGCAGTCCAAACTTTGGCGCGGTCCGTGGCGCTGGGCGATCTACGAAGTGACGAATCGCAAACTAGCGATGGATCTGGCAGCGCGCGGTGCGCGACTGATCGAAACCATGGCGGTGCGCGACATGCTGCGTGAGTTTCGCGGCATGAAGGTGCGTCAAGCCTAGATCGCATCAAACCTCATGCAACGCGATCTGAGTTGGCTGGTCGGCGAATTGCGCGCACTGGCTGGAGATCTCGACTCCGAGACTCAACGCTCGCCCCTGGTGCTTGCGATCGATCAAGGCGGTCATGCCAGCCGCGTGATTGCATTCGATCGCGAAGGCAAACAACACGCCGAAAGCTTCGCGCCGATCAGTACCTTTCGTGCAGGTCTCGACCGTGTCGAACATGATGCGAACGAAATCGTCGAGTCGATTCGCACGGCGCTTGCCGATGTCGCGCAAGCATTGGGCGACGATGTCGAACGCGTGGTGGCTGCGGGACTCGCAACGCAGCGATCGAGCATCGTCTGCTGGGATCAACGTACCGGTCAGCCGCTCTCTCCCGTGTTGTCCTGGCAGGATCGGCGTGCGGCGAAGTTCATCGAAACGCTGCGCAAGCAAGAGCCGATGGTGCGTGCGACGACTGGCTTGGTGCTCTCCGCTCACTACGGCGCAAGCAAACTGAAGTGGTGCTTGGAGAACCTCCCGAAGGTCCAGGCTGCCAAGTCCAACCTACGTTTGAATGCCGGGCCGCTCGCGTCGTACTTGATGTTCGCGCTGCTCAGCGAACGACCGCGGCTCATCGATCCTGCGAATGCATCGCGAACCTTGCTGTGGGATGTGAACACGGCAACCTGGTCGTCGCAGCTGCTCAAGTTGTTCGACATTCCCGAGGACATTCTGCCGAGCTGCGTGGCGACTCGGCACGAATTCGGCCATTTGCCGTTTGGCTCCGGAGCGGTTCCGCTTCTGGTGTGTACGGGCGATCAATCTGCGATGCCGTTTGCAGCCGGGCCGATTGAGAAGACCGCGATCTATTTGAATGCCGGCACAGGTGCGTTCTTGCAGCGGATTGCCGAGTCCGGGGCCACACCTGGAGATCGATTGCTCCGCAGTGTGCTGTGGGCGGACGCACAAGAACGGTGGCACACCCAAGAGGGCACGGTGAATGCAGCAGGCGCCGCGCTCGATTGGTTGAACGAGAGAGTCGGCGTCGACACGCATCGCGCCGCGTTGGCCATGACGCGTGAGCACGCCGCCGCTGACGTGCCGATTTTCGTAAACGCGTTATCCGGCATCGGCTCGCCATTTTGGCTGCCGCAGGTCGATTCTAGGTTCATCGGCGAGGGCGACGAAGCTCAACTCGTGCAGGCTGTCGTCGAGAGCATCGCATTTCTGATTTGCACCAACATCGCGTGCATGCGCGGCTCGCAACCGGTCGATCGCGTGATTGCGAGCGGTGGATTGTCTCAGAGCGAATATCTATGCGAATGCGTGGCGACCCTGAGCGGATTGCCGCTCGATCAACTCGCCATGCGCGAGGCCACGGCGACGGGACTCGCCTATCTCATATTCGGAATGCCGAGTTCGTGGCGCAGCGACGTCAAAAGCAAGCGCTTCGAGCCGCATCCCAACGCGAATCTCACCCGGCGCTTTGAGCTGTGGCAGCGGGAAATGGCTGGGCTGACTGCGCGTTGAGCGGTGCGTTGCGCATCAGCTCGCCGATGTAGCGATCGGCCCAGCTCTCGGTGCTGAATCGATCCATGAATCCGCAGTGTCCGCCGTGCGGCACGGTCTCGATGTGCAGGTGCGGATTACGTGCCAGATGCTGCAAATCGGCCGCGGGAATCAACGGATCATCCAGCGACAGCAACAAGTGGCTCGGCACGTCCAACTTCGCGAGTGCCTCACCTGTGATTGCGTATCCATTCAGATACGCATCGATGTCGGCGAATTCGCTGTACTTTTCCACCATGACCTGTGTCATGGTGCGAATGCTTCGTTGCGCGAGGATGTGTTTGAAATCGTAGAGTTCTGGGAACAGCGCTTGCTTGAGTCGCAGCGAACGCTTCCACTTCGCAAGGAAGTACTGGCGATACACGAACGAGCCGCTCTCGATTGCATCCATTGTCGTGTGCGGCCTGAGAACCGGACACACTGCAACGGCGCGTTCGATAGTGAGTCCGACCTCACGCGCTTTGGCTGCTACGCGTAGTGCGAAATTTCCGCCGAGCGAGAAACCGGCGAGGCTCAACCGACTCTTCGGCAGCATGTGCTGAATCGTTAATACCGCTCCGACCACCTCGTCCAATCGGCACGAGTGGAACAGCTCCTTGTTGAGATGATGGCTGGCGCCGTGATCGCGAAAATTCAAACGCACCACATCGCATCCCAGCGCAAACAAATGAGCACCGAGCGACAGTACGTATAACGAGTCCGCGCTGCCTTCCCAGCCGTGCAAGAGCACGACGGCATCGCGCTCGCCCGCCGAAGAAGCGTGTTGAGAGAATTGACCTATCAGTCGCACACCGTCGCCGCAATCCAGGATGCGCGTCTGAGTGCATTCCAATAAATGCTTGGCTCGTCTGCGAATGATGGGTTTGCGTACACGCAGGCTCGGCAAAATCGATTGCACGTGAGCATTCGCAAACCAGCGTGGCGGCGAAAACGGCGCAGCGGAAGACGTCATTCGATTCGAATCAAAGAAGACCCGGGCAGAGTGGTAACGAACTCGGAGCCGACAAGTTGCGTCGGCGTGAAATATCCCGATCGTTGCGGTTCTTGCAGCAATCGAGACAAGATTCCGAGCGATGAGTTCACTGTGAAGGCGTATCCGTTCGCCGTCTTCAAGCGAGCGGTTCTAGTCTCGCCCCTGGCGTTGCGCGCTTCACCCCACAGGAGTGTCGGATTGTTCTCGCGTTCGGTTCGGGTCGGGCCGGTCATCTTGCGCTCGATTCGGCTCTGCAGGATCTGCACGATCCAGCGCGTTTTCAGCAGCGCCCTGACGAGGTTGGCTCTGCGCATCCGCTTGAGCGCACGCGGCGAGGTGCCAGTGTAGACCTCGATGTTTTGGATGCCGGTCGTGAAATACGCCGTGCTCACATCGCCCCAGGAGATAGCAGCCGTGTTGCGGATGCCTTCGCCGAAGTCGATGGAGCGCTGCAACGACCCGAGCGGCAGCTCCACGAAGTTGCCGCCGCGGCGAATGCGCAGTCCTGCTCCCGCCGCTTCGAGAGCGGTCTTCGCCGTACCTCTGCTGTAGCCGGCTCTGCTGTCGAACGCGAGCGTCAAGTGCGTGGCATCGGGCAATGCCTCTTTGAGTTTCGCGGCGATGCTGTCGGTTGGCACGACGTCGAAACCCACGCCTGGGCACAGCACGACGCCAGCTCTTACTGCCTTGTCGTGAACGCCATGGGCGAGTTCGAACACGTCGATCTCGCCCGTGATATCGAGATAGTGGACGTGAGTCGCCAAGCATCCCTGCATCAAGGGCGCGGCAGTTTGCGAAAACGGTCCTGCGCAATTCAGCGCGACCGTCTTGTCCTGCAATGCGTCCACTAGCGCAGTGTGATCATCGAGTGCGAATACTGCGCAGGGGCAGTTGAGTTCTTTGGCGAGCTTCTCGATGGCCTCGCGGCTGCGGCCCGCCAAAGTAGGAGAGAGGCCTCGCGCGACTGCTTCACGCGCGATCAATTCACCCGTGTAGCCATTCGCTCCGTACAGCAGCCAAGACGAAGCGCTCATGAGTGGGGGTCTAAGGCGCGGACTCGATCGAGAACTCGACGCGGTTGTTCTGAGCGGCGATGCGGTTGAGTTCGCGCGCGGTCATTTTGGCGGCGACTTCCGGATCCGGTTCGGCAACCGCAGGCTGGTGACCTTCATGCGCGATTTCGATCGTGAATGCGACATCTTTGTCGCGTCGAGCCGAGGCCAACAGATTCGCGAACGCGAGCGATTGGCGCTGCGGTGTGGTCAACGCGTCATCGAACGGATTGCCGATCTGATCGCAGCGCTTCGCCGGCAAATCATCTGCAGCCAGCGAATAGCCCTCGATGCCGTTGCCCGACAAACAAAAGTTGCCGGTGAACGTCGAGATCTTCAGACGACCGTGAAAGTGATCCGCCTTTAACCGGCTGATGATCTCGCGCAGCTTGTCCGTACGCGGGCCCGACAGCGGCACATCTCCGTATGGCACCAATTCGGTCTGTGTCTTCACTGCAATAGCGGCTTGGGCGGCGATCCCGCTTTCGGCAGACACGAGCGGTTCAGGCTTCTGCTGCAAGTTGACGATTTGCGCGTGCTGCTCTTCGACGATTGCGGCGAGGCGGGCATTCGAGCGCATCAACTCCTGAGTCGATTGCAGGGTGCGGGTGTACAGCACGCCGAGCACCAACGTCGGAAGCACCGCGACAACAGCAAACAATGCGAGCACCGACCACCGCGGACCGGTCGGAGCAGGCGTCTCGGCGGGGATTGCTGCACTGAGCTGCTCAGAGGATTCGGTGGCAGGCGGAGCTTGTTTGATCTCGGTGCCGATGCGACGTGCAAATGCTTCTAGGCTCGCGAGCACAAAGCGGCGCAGTTCAGCACTCTGCTCCTTGAGCGGCGAGGCCATGGCGGCACGAATCGCCTGCTCGATTTCGCCCACGCTGGCCACGGGCGTATCGATTGTCACCTCATTCGAGGACTCATCGGCGCGGGCAGCGCTTGCATTCGATACGGCACGGCCCTCGCGAACCTCGCGACGTTCTGCAAGCAATCGCAGTTGATAGAGCACGCGCGAAACATCGACTTGTTTGACGGTCTTCGGCAATACGCCGACCGCACCGAGCGCGCGCGCCTGGCTCGCGTAGAGTTCACCTTCTTGCGAGGTGTACATCACGACCGGAATGGTTGCGGTTTGCGGATTGCTCTTGATCACCTGCACTGCTTGAAAGCCATCCATGCCCGGCATGAGGTGATCCATAAAGATCACATCCGGACGCGCCTGCTTCAAATACTCGAGCGCTTGTTCCGCGGATTCGGCCGAGTCGACCGCAAGACCGTAGCCCTCGAGCATCCGCCCTAGGATCACGCGGGCGGAGCGCGAGTCATCGACGATCAGTGCACGTTTGGTCATGAGCGAAGCTGCGGCTGGGGTCGTATTCGCCATGCTTGCCTTTCCGAATGTATGGGTAGCCTAAGCGTAAGCTGCTCGCGTCACAACGCCAGCCGCGCGCCTGCTAACTGGGCTTTTTGAAGCGATACATGAATTGGTCGGTGTGATGGCGAATGGACTCGTCGAACACCGGCTTGGTGTGATCGTCCGCTGGATTGCGGAAGACATCGCTCTGCCCGTCGAAGGTCAGACCGGCGGCTTCAAATTCATGGCGCACGGCGGCCGGATCGATTCGATGCATGGCATCGACCGATTGCGCTGGGTCGCTGCCGTCGGGCGCAACGTGATCCACAACCACAACGGTCGCGCCGGGCTTTAGCGCCGCCACCAATTGGGAGAGTGATTTCGCAGGATCGGTCGGCGTCCACTCGCCTTTTTTTCGAGACCCAATGCAGATCGTGGTACGACAAGAAAAACAAAGCTGCATCGAGGCTATTCGGTTCGACCGGCAGCTCTTCAGGCGGCGTGGTCAGCTGCTCCACGTTGGCGAGGCGCTGATTGCCGTAGCGTTGCGCAGGCTTGTCGGCTGCGAATTTGAGATATCCCGCATTGTTGTACGCGATCACTCGGCCAGTCGGGCCGACGACGCGCGATAGCAGCTCGGTGA
This sequence comes from Pseudomonadota bacterium, assembly GCA_023391335.1. Taxonomy (GTDB): domain Bacteria; phylum Pseudomonadota; class Gammaproteobacteria; order Steroidobacterales; family Steroidobacteraceae; genus Steroidobacter. Next base: position 88,926 of record JAEWBG010000010.1, read on the forward strand.
AGTATCCGCCGCCAGCGAAGTAGTCGATCACGTGCTGTCCGGGGCGCACCTGCAAGAACGCAAGGACTTCCGCTGGGTGGCGCCAAGTGTCCTCGTCGGCATCGCCGGAAAGTCGATCCGCACTGTGCAGCGCGGCGTCGATCGCGCCGGTGTCGGCGCTCGGTGCCGGTTGCTGGGCGGTCGGAGTTGGCGGAGCCGTTGAAGCGGCCTCGTGTTTGCCACAGGCCGCCGTCACGAGTGCGATTGTCAAAATCCAAATCGGTGAACGCATGAGCGTGGCCTCCAGCGCAGTAATGGGAGGCGCGACTTTAATCGAGAGCTCGCTGCACCGACAGGCGTTTACGCGCTCGGATGGGTTGAGTGTGTCGCCGAGAAAGGACGCGGGTGATCCGGCAACCGAAGGGGGACGAAAAACGACCGCCGAATCACCCGCGAGGGAAACAGCGCCGATTCAGGGATGACCAACGCTGTCATGCGATTCTCCGTGCATTGACAGCGATGTCAAGCCAGGGAATCTCTGAGTTCTGGGAATCTGTGAGAAGGGACTAGTCCGGGCAGCGCCCGGTCGAGGCGCGTACGACTAAGCGATGCTTGAGCCGAACGGGCTTGGGGTGTTCTCCCGTTTGCAGCATCTGTAAGAGCAGGTCGGTAACCGTATAGGACAGGTCGTAAGTAGGCTGATGGACAGTGGTGAGGCGCGGCCACACGGTGCGCGCGATGTAGGTGTCGTCGAAGCCGGCGACGGACAGTTTTGTCGGAACCGCAACCCCCATTTCGTGAGCGGCCATCAGCACACCCGCTGCCATGTCGTCGTTGCTGGCGAAGATCGCGGTCGGCCGTTTCGGCAGCTTCAGTAGTTGACGGGCGGCTTCTAATCCCGACTCGAATACGAAATAGCCCTGGCAAATGTACTGCTCGCGAACCGGGATCTTGTGTTCGCGCAGCGCCGCTTTGTAGCCGCGCAGGCGACGGGCGCTGGAATAGTGATCGGGATGGCCGACAATGAAACCGATGTTGCGATGGCCGAGGCCAATCAGGTGTTCTGTCATCTCCCGAGCCGCGCCTTCGTCGTCCATGTCGACATAGGGCGATTTGTGCTTCGACGCATTGGACGCGATTCGCACATACGGCACCCCGCGTCTATCGAGTGCCGAAACGAGCACTGGAGACTCGCTCAACGGCGAAGTGACGACGATGCCGTCGAGATGCGTTTGGTCGATCAATCCCAGCACGTCGCGCTCCATCTCTTCGCCGCGTCCCGTGACTTGATGGCTCAGTAGTTGGAAACGTCCTTCGCGACAGCGCGCCATCGCGCCATGCTGCACGTCCACGATGTAGTTGGCGCTGGGGTTCTCGTAGATCAGGCCGATCAAGTACGAACGCCGTCCAGCGAGGCTGCGAGCGGACAGGCTCGGGTGATAGTTCAGTTCCTTGACCACCGCGAGCACACGCTTGCGGGTTTCCTCACGAACGTTCGGCTCGTTGTTCAGCACGCGCGAGACGGTCTTGATTGCGACGCCCGCAGCGGCGGCCACATCGTTGATCTTCGCTCGTTGGATCGTTGCCTTGGGCATGTCGCAGGATGATCGCTGTTCGCGGGAAAGCTACGGGTGTCGCCACCCGTAGCTTGAACCGTCAATCGCAGGTGATCGCGTCGGCCAAGCCGCTGTCCAAGTGCACGTTGGCAATGCCCAGTTTCAGCGCGCCGCTGCTGGTGATCGCGAAGGGCGCCGAGACGGACTGCATTTTAGCCCCGCGCTTCTCGAAGCATTGCAGCAGCACCTTCATTTGCTGCCACTGACCTTGCGGTGCCTTGCGGAGCTGCTCTTCGATCGGCATCGAGCCTTGGCAATTCGCTCCGCACTGCACGCCCAGGCTCACCGAGCCTTCGGGTGCGGCATCGACACGATAGTCGAATATCACTGAGAGCTGGCCGTTCGATTCGCGCTGGATATCGATCGGCGTACCTTCGATCGCAAGCGTCGCGGGAGCCTTGCCCGTCCAGGTTGCGAGCCGCGCATCTTCCTGCGCCTTGTGATCGATCGCGCTCACGGTCAACGTGCCGTTCGCAGATGCACCCACTGCGTTAGTCAACGGCTGGGCGGCTGCCGATCCTTCTTGAACAGTGAACGACCAGCCCGGCTGCGCTTTGCCCGCAGTGAAGTACACGCGAGTGGCTTGGCTTGCGTCGGACGTGTTGGCGACTTCCTCGGGCAGTGCGGCCAGATTGCCGTCGTCTTTGTAGGTGAGCCCAAATCCGTACGGGAACAACGGCGGCTCACTGCCAGGATTCGCCTTGGTCTGCTGAGGATTGCGCGGCCAAGAGAACGAGAGCTTGCCCTGGAAGTCGTGATTCACGGCGCCGTTCGGCTTCGCGAAGATCACATCGGCAATGCCCGCACCTTCTGATCCGGGCAACCATGCGGCAACGAAGGCATCGGACGCGTTGATCTCAGGATTGGTCCACAGCGGGCGGCCCGAGAGGAACACCGACACGACCGGGATGTGATCGGCTTTGAGCTTGCGCAACAGTTCCAGATCGGACTTGTTGCCGGGCTTGTATTCGAGCGATTCCACATCGCCTTGGAACTCGGCATACGGATCTTCGCCGAACACGACGATCGCCACATCGGGTTTGGTCGTGTACTTGCCGGATACGTTCAACGTCGCGGAGCCGCCAGCGGCAGTCACGGCAGAACGAATGCCCGCGTAAATCGAGTCGGCGTGCGGGAAGAGGTTGTTCGGCAGTCCTGCACCTTGCCAACTGAGCGTCCAGCCGCCGTTCTGCTTCGAGATGCTGTCTGCACCATCGCCGGCGACCAACACGTTCGCTTTCGGACGCAGCGGCAGCAAGTGATTCTGGTTCTTGAGCAGCACCAACGATTCACGGACCGCTCTGCGCGCGATCGCGCGATGCTCAGGCGAGCCGAGCAGATCGAAGTTACCGCCAGGCTTACGCGAGGAGGGCTTGCCGGCTTCGAACAAACCGGAACGTAGTTTGACCAGCAGGATGCGTCGCACTGCGTCGTCCAATCGTGCCTGCGGAATCTCGCCGGATTTCACCTGCGCCAAGGTGTTCTTGTACAAGTCCTTCCAACTGTCGGGCGCCATGAACATGTCCAAGCCTGCGTTGATCGCAGCGGCACAGCTCGTGTTGGTGCAGCCGGGCACTTGACCATGTGCATTCCAATCGCCCACGACGAAGCCTTGGAATCCCATGCGGCCCTTCAGTACATCGGTGAGCAGCGCGCGATTGCCGTGCATCTTCGAGCCGTGCCAGCTCGAGAACGACGCCATCACGACTTGCACACCAGCGCTGATCGCGGCCGGGTACCCAGCAGCATGGATGTCGCGCAGATCTTCTTCGCTGTACTGATTGTCGCCTTGGTCGCGACCGCCTTTGGTGCCGCCGTCGCCGACGTAGTGTTTGGCTGTCGCAATCACGTGATCGCCGCGCAGCCAGTCCGATGCGCCCGGCTTGCCTTGCAGGCCGGTGACCATCGCCGCGGCATACGCAGGGAAGATCTCGGGATTTTCTGAATACGATTCGTACGAGCGACCCCAGTGAATGTCTTGCACCACGGCAATCGTCGGCGCAAACGTCCACTCTTGGCCGGTCACGCGAAGTTCTTGCGCAGTGACGGCGCCGATCTGTTGCATCAATTCCGGATCGTGCGTTGCGCCGAGCGCGATGTTGTGCGGAAACAGCGTCGCGCCAATGATGTTGTTGTGACCATGCACGGCATCCACGCCCCACAAGATCGGAATCGCGTGTCCGCCGTGTGAAGTGTCCATCGATGCTGCATAGAATGCATCGGCTGCTTCGAGCCACTTGGGCGCCGGTGCTAGGTCATCGCCGCCTGGGCCTGAATTGCCGCCGACCAAGATCGAGCCGAGGCGATACTCGCGCACGTCATCCGGTGTGACGCTGCCGAGATCCGCTTGGATGATTTGTCCGACTTTCTCTTCGACAGAGAGCGATTTGAGCAATTGGTCGAGGCGCCCCTGAATTGCGCTGTCGTCGATCTGCGGCTGCGTCGGTTGCGGCCAGATTTCAGGATGAACCGCGGGAGTGACTGAAGCGTTGGCAGCTGAATTGTTCGCGGCCGACTCTGTATGCTTCTGCCCGCAAGCAGCAAGCGTCAGCAACAATCCCGCGATCACCATGCTGCGGCGAAAGCAGCATTGCTCGAAATCGTTCATTTATGCGGATCCTCCGGTTTGTTTCGGAAGTAGGTATAACCGGTCGTGCGAGAATCACATGCACGTGACAACGTTGTCAATTTGGCCTTGATTTCTAGGGCTTTGCGGCCCTCACGTTCGTGCGGAAGAAGAACATAATCTTTGGCTCGCGCTTATCGCGTTGCGACTTTTCTGGTGCGGCTCGTCTCGTCATCGTTGCATTGGTTATGCAGCTCGCCTGCATTGCGGCTTCATGGGCAATTGATGAGGCAACGATATCGGTCGATCGAGCGGTCGGCGAGGGATGGATCGCAAGCGGCATCGAGCTGCGTTTGGATGCCTCCGCTGAGCCAATGCTCGCCGATATCAGCGTCGCTCGAATCACCATTCCTAAATTGAAGGTATCGCTAGAGCGCACGCACGTGCGATGCGGATCATTCGAGATCACGGATGACGCGTATGCCTGTAAGGATGCGAGGATCGCAGCGAGCCTGCCAGAGTTGGGTCCGCAGCAACTGCGTGCGTCCGTGCGTTACGAGCGACGCACAGGTGCGATCCAAGCTCAGCTTGCGAATGTGCGATTCGGTGAAGGCTCTGCGAAGGTGGAACTCATCCTCGAATCTCAGCGCGAAAACGTCACGTTCGGGCTCCACAGAGTCTCCATGCCTCAAGTCGCAAAGCTCGCCGCGCGGTTTGGCTTTGCTTTGCCGCTAGAGATTTCTCAGGGGACCGTTAGCGGCAGCCTGCATGCGCAAGCAAGCGGTCAAAAGTTGAGGCATGCCACTTTCAACTTAGAAGTGGAGCAGCTAACCGCGAACAATGATGCGGGAACGATCGCGACCGACAAATTGAATGCATCGATCGAGGGTGAGTTGCACTCGAACGCGTCGCTTGCATATCGATTTGCGGTGCAATCGTCGGCGGGCCAGGCATATTTCGATCCGATCTTCGTGGATGCCGGTGTGCACGCGATCGATCTGCAAGCCCGAGGCGAGTGGAGCGATTCGCGCGGCCTGATCGCGGATGCATTTACCTTCCGGCATCGCGGCGTCGTTACTGCCTCCGGTTCTGCGCGCGTGGATCTGCATGCCGAGCACCCGATCCGTGAGCTGCAAGTGGCGAATGCGCAGGTGCACTTTCCAGGTACGTACGAAACTTATCTGCAGCCGTTCGTCGCGAACGACGCATTGAAATCGCTGCGTACCGACGGCTCCGCCGAAGTGAGCCTCGCACTAGAAAGTGGTGAGCCGAAAAGACTTCAGGTCCGCATCGATTCATTCAGTGCGGACGGCGGTTCATTGCTAAGCGTGGATCAGTTGAGTGGAGCGCTCACCTGGCAAGCTCACGAAGCAGCGAGCGACGCGGTGGGCGGCGAATCCAAGTTGAGTTGGCGGGGCGCATCGATCTATGGCTTGCGTATCGGAGCCTCGGAGCTGCGTTTCAGCGTCGCGGCTCATTCGTTTCATTTGCTCGAGCCTGCGCATATTCCGTTCCTGGATGGGGCGATCGATCTCGAAGCATTGCGCATCCGCAACCTCGGCGAGCCCAATGTGGCCTTTATGGTCGATGCAACCGTGCAGCCGATCAGTGTGCCGCAGCTCTGCCGTGCATTCGGTTGGCCCGAGTTCGGCGGGCAGGTGGGCGGCGTGATTTCGAAGTTGCGCATGCGCGATGGCGTGATCACTTTGGGTACGACGTTGAGCGGCAACGTGTTCGACGGTTCGGTGGCAGTCAAAGATTTGCGGCTCGAACAGCCGTTCGGCAATTGGCCGCGCTTCTACGCCAGCATCGGCTTCGAGAATCTAGATTTGGAGCAGGTCACCTCTGCGTTCTCCTTTGGGCGCATCACCGGCAAGCTCTCCGGCGTGATCGATCATCTTGAATTGTTCAATTGGTCGCCGGTCGCGTTCGATACGCATCTATTCACACCGCCGAACGACAAGAGCCGGCATCGCATTAGTCAGCGCGCAGTGCAAAACATCGGCAACCTTGGCGGCGGCGGCTCAGGAATCACGGCCGCGCTCTCGAGTGGCTTCTTGCGCTTCTTCGAAGACTTCAATTACGACCGCATCGGCTTGTCGTGCCGATTGGAGAATGACGTCTGCATCATGAACGGGGTCGGGCCGGCTCCGCACGGTGGGTACTATCTCGTGAAAGGTCGCGGCCTTCCGCGGATCGACGTCATCGGGAACTCCGGCCGAGTCGACTGGCCGCGATTGGTGCAGCAGCTCAAAGCAGCGACCGAAGCCCAAGACGTCGTGGTGAAGTAAGTCCGCATTGCGGACTCGAATAAGTGTTCATAGCATGCGGGCGGCATTCAGACGTCGTTCAGCGCGTTTGCACACACTGAGCGTGAATTCATGAGGAGCCACATGAAACGAGTTCTTTCATTCAAGGTGTTCGCGGCCATGCTGTTGTTGTCGGCGTGCGTCACCATCAATGTGTATTTTCCCGCCGCTGCCGCGGAGAAGGCTGCGGACAAGATTATTGAGGGCGTATGGGGGGATTCGGCGCCACCGGCGAAATCTGAGTCCAAGCTCGACAAGCAATCGGCAATCGAGCGCACGCCCACCCTTGCCGAGCGCATGTTGCTGGCCGCAGCGACGAATGTGCTCGATCTGTTGATCCCGCCAGCGCGGGCAGATGCGGATTTGAATATTTCGACCCCCGCCATTCGTCAGATCACGGCGTCGATGGAGGCGCGGCACTCGCAGCTCAAGAAGTACTACGACTCGGGCGCGGTGGGGCTGACGAGCGACGGGTTGGTCGAAGTACGCGATCAGAATGCCGTGCCGCTGGCCGAGCGCAACGCGGTTCGCAAGCTGGTCGCGGAAGAGAATGCCGATCGCGCCAATCTCTATCGCGAAATCGCCAACGCAAATGGCCATCCTGAATGGGAAGCCGACATCCGCACAACCTTCGCTGAGCGCTGGATCAGCAAAGCCTCCTCAGGCTGGTACGTGCAAGACAAGGGTGGAAGCTGGAAGCAGAAGTAGGAAAAAAAGCCCCGCATCTTGCGGGGCTTTGCGTCTTCCGAGCCGGCGACTTCTTCGAGTTGTTGTGGCGACGCCGGTAAAATTCGGAAACGTGCTCTCGTCGCTCAAGTCATTTTTCTGATCACACTGCAGTTTGCCGCTGCAGCGGCGCCTCCCTGACGCTTTGTTCGTTTCCCTCTCCCCTTGCGGTGCCATCCCCGCCTCTCTGCCTGTTGCTTGCGGCTTTCGCGCAAGCGCCGTTACAAGAAAGCAAGTGGCGTGCCTGCTCCAGTGGGCACGTTGACCTGACAATGACTTAACTCACCCTGTTGTGTCAACGCCACGTAGATTCGAAAGCGTTGCGCGCGCAACTGTAAATCTAGCCGACGGGGATTTCTGTAGGAATTCAGGACGCTCGCGGGATCTCGATTGCGAACTCAACGCCAGTGGCATCGGGGAGACTGCGAGCGGTCGCGGTGCCGCGGTGGAACTGCGCGATCAGTCTCACGATGTAAAGGCCAAGCCCGAGATGCGGTTTGCCATCGCTTCCTGCGCGTCCGCTCACCAATGACTCGAACAGCCGATCGTCCAAGTGCGGCGGTAACAGAGGACCCTCGTTCTTAACGCTCAAACGATAGTGGGAATCTGCGGCAGCGAGGGATAAGTGGATCGGACTCGCTTTGGGCGCGAAGTCCACTGCGTTATCCATGAGCTTGTCGAGCAACTGAGCGATAAGCTCAGGTGAGCCTTCCACCCAGCAGCTCTTAGCGGGGGTTTCGACTTCGATTCGGTGCTCTGTGAAGGTCTGTTGATAAGCCTGCCCGACGTTCGCGACCAGCGTCTTCAAATCGAAGCGAGTGCGCTCGGTGTGCTCGATGCTTTGCTCGACGCGCGTCGCTTCGCTCATCGCTGAAAGAATCGACTGCATGCGGGAAGTGCCGGTGCGGGCCCGATCCAAATAGCTTTGGCTGTCGGGCGGCAGTACGGTCTCGGAACTGAGATTGTCGAGCGACGAGCTGACAATCGTGAGCGGCGTGCGCAACTCGTGAGACAGCTTGCTACCGAGGGTCTGCAAATACGAGTTGTATTCCTTCAGGCGGGCGAGCACCGCTGCATAGCTGCGCGCCAGGGTGCCCAATTCGTCGCGCGCTCGAGTATCGGGAATCGCGATTTCGATGTGGCCTTCCGGACTCACCGCATTGGCGGCGGCACGGCTCAAGCGTCGAATGCGCTGCGACAGGCGCGCCGCAAACAAAAGCGTGACGACAATCGTGAACAGCACTGCGATCAAAGTGAGATTGAGCAAGCGGTTGAGCGCGAGTTCGCGCACCAGCACGAGTTGTTCGCCAGGCTCTTCGACTAGCAGCGCACCGACCGTCTCGCCACCCACACGAATGGGCGTTGCCGCGCGAATCAGCGTGGGTTCGCCGGCCGCTTGTTCGGACCAAATCGCCTGCGCATGGCCCGCACGCGCCGCATCGATTGGATCTCCCCACATTCCATACGGCAGTCCGAAAGCTCGTGGGGGCGCTTCACCCCGGGACAGTAAGCGACGGTAGATCGAACGTGCAAATCCGTTTTCATCCTGCTCGAGGCCATTCATCTCGGGTGCCAATTCCATCCGAATGGACCCGGCACGCGCCAACAACCAGCCGTGCGCGTCCACGACTGATACACGAACGCCATCCGGCGCGTACTGTTCAAGACGAAGCTTTAGCGATTCAGATCCTGTGTGGAGTCGCCCGAGGTCCGGCGTTCGCGCGACAACGTTATTTTTCGCATCGACGGCGGTGATGCCGATCCAAGTGCCGAACAGGTTGATCGGCCCGCGCAGCTCAATTGCGAAGCCTTTGGAGGTTTCGCGCCAGATCCCACTGAATGGAACCGCATCATCGCTCGTGATGCGCCACGGCGCGCCGACTTCACAGTTGCGAATCAACAGCGGCCCAGGTGCAACCGCGCTAATGGACCACGCGCGCTCATGGGAGAATTCATCGCGCGTCAAAACGATCAGGCGATCGGCGGCCACGTCCAGCGAGCTTTCTTCTTGCGACTGCGGCACTTCATAGCGCAGCGGTCGGTGCTCCACTTCGACATACATGTGCAGATGACGCGCGAATACGCCGAGCCGAACGAGCGGGGCAGGGGGTGTGCCGTCATCGGTGCGTGAAGAAGCCAGTCCCGGAATTGGGCGCGCGGGTGTGGGCCATTCATCGGCGAAGCCATCGATGAGTGGTGTCGTCGCCAGTAGCGGCGCGAAATAGTCGCCGTTCGCTGGATCGAATTCGCTTGCGAATTCCGGAACCCGGTACAGAGCTTCTGGTTCGCTCGCGACCACGCGACTCAGCACGTCGGCAGTGGTGATCAGCGAGTCTTCCTGGCCGCGTCGCAGCGTCGTCTCCATCTGCTGCGCATAACGCCATCCAGCCCAAGGCAGGACGAGCGTCAGCAAGCTCAGCAGTAGCAGCTTCGCTCGCAGGCTCATCAGTGTTCTAGCCTTCTTTCCAGCGATAGCCCATGCCGTACATGGTTTCGATCAATTCGAAACCCGGATCGATCGCTTGGAATTTGCGGCGGATGCGTTTGACGTGCGAAGTGATCGTGTTGTCATCGAGCACGACGTTTGCCGCGTCCATCAGCTGCTGCCGATTCTTCACATGTCCCGGGTTCTTAGCCAACGCGTGAACGATCCAGAACTCGGTGAGCGTGAGGCCGAGAGGCTTGTCGCGCCAGGTCGCATGCAGCCGAGCCGTATCGATCAGCAGCGGACCGCGTGTGATGTGTTGGTCGCGGTGCTCGGGCTGTGTCAGCGCATCGATGCGTCGGAACAGCGCTGTGACGCGCGCAATCAAATGCGTGAGGCTAATGTCCTTGGTGAGATAGTCGTCGGCACCTAAGCGCAGTCCAGATACCGCATCCAATTCGCTGTCTCGCGCCGTGAGGAAAATGATTGGAAGCTCCGCCGAAAGCCCGCGCAGCTCGCGGCACAATTCGAATCCGCCTTCAGGTTCATCCTTCAAACCGACGTCGATCACCGCGAGATCGGGCAAGCGTGCACGAAAGGCTTCGATCGCTTCCTTGCGATTGCTGTACGCACGCACACCGTATCCCTGCCGTTGGAAGGCAGCGGCGTAATTGTCCCGTAGAGCGGGTTCGTCTTCGACGAGTGCGATGACTTTTTTCATGAGTGACGGACGGTGGCGATTGGACACAGTGTAGCGTTTCGAGGCCACGGTCGAAGCGCTCGCCACGATTGATCACAATCTGCCTGCACTTCGACGCCACGCATTGCGGATCGGCCTCAACCCAGGCGCTCAAATGAAGCTGTCTGAGTTGGAGGCAAGGCAATGGTCAGCAATCAGGTTCTCTCCGCAACGACGATCGGTTCGGTTAACTCCAAACGCGCGGCAATCGCAAGTTCGATCAGTCAATCCCGACGAGAGAAGGCATGGGCATGGCTCACGCTCGTCACGCTGATTCTTTGCTGGGACGCATCGATCCGCCTTGACGAGCGAATTTCGCCGCCGCGCGCTCGCATCGCGCACATGGGCGAAGCCGCGGAAGTGGAGACCGCGACGCCTAAAAGGCGCTGATTCCCGTAAGGGCCCGTCCGACGGTGAGCTGATGAACGGTCTCGGTGCCTTCGTACGTGATGACGCTTTCGAGATTGAGGGCGTGGCGAATCGGGACGTACTCGACGCTTATGCCTGCGCCGCCCAGCAGATCGCGAGCGTCGCGTGCGACCTCGATTGCAGCACGTGTGTTGTGCCACTTCGCCATGGAGACTTGAGTGGGTGACATTTGCCCTGCGTCTTTCAGGCGACCGAGCTGGAGCGATAAGAGCTGCGATGTGGTGATTCGGCGCGACATTTCTGCGAGTCGAATCTGCACTGCTTGCGTTGCCGCGAGCTGCTTGCCGAATAAGGAACGGCTCTTGGTGTAGTCGATCACTTGCGCAAGACACGCCTGCGCCGCGCCGGTGACTCCCCAGCTAATGCCATACCGCGCTTGCGTCAGACACGACAGTGGGCCTTTCAAGCCCATAGCGCCGGGCAATCGGTTCGCTTCCGGCACCACGACGTTGTCGAAGAACAATCCTGATGTGACCGAAGCGCGCAGACTCATTTTGTGTTTCACGACCGAGGCGGTGAAACCCTTAGCTTTGGTTTCAACCAAGAAGCCGCGAATGCCTGCGTCCGTCTGGGCCCACACGATCGCAAGGTCGGCGATAGCGCCGTTCGTGATCCACATCTTGGCGCCATTGAGAATCCAATCCGAGCCGCTGCGACGTGCGGTCGTTTTCATATTCGCAGGGTCCGATCCGCCATGAGGTTCGGTCAGGCCGAAACATCCAATGACTTCCCCTGCGGCCATGCGCGGCAACCAGTGTTGCTTCTGCTCTTCGCTGCCGAACGCATAGATCGGATACATGCAGAGGCTGGATTGCACCGATACGAAGCTGCGTAGGCCCGAGTCGCCGCGTTCGAGTTCCTGACAGATGAGCCCGTAGCTCACTGCATTCAGTCCCGCGCAGTCGTAGCCTTGGATCGAACTGCCGAGCAACCCGAGTTCCGCAATCGGCTTGATGAGTTCGCGTGGAAAACGTTCGGCTTCGAAGCATTCCGCGATGATCGGCAGCACTTCCGCATCGACGAACTTGGCCACGCTGTCCTTAATTAGACGTTCTTCGTCGGTAAGCGCGCTCTGCACGTCGTACAAATCGAGTGGATCCAAATCGCGGTTGGCGGGGTTTGACATGGTGTTCTCCCGGCTATGCAGGATAGTCGGTCGGTGGACGGCGACGGTTGTGGCGCACTAGAACCTATCTCAGAATCCCTTGTGGCCGCGACGGAGACGGCCACATTTGATTGACGTGGGTTCAGGACTAGGCGCGTGACGCAATGAAAGACGTCAATCAGTGGCTCGAAGAATACGGCGAAAGCCATCGCAATGCTGCCAACAAGAAGCTGCATTGGATTTGTGTACCGATCATCGTCGTTAGCTTGGTGGGTTTGTTATCGTGCATGCCCGTTCCCGAGAGCTGGCGGGGTATCTCGCCGCTTTTGAACTGGGGCACGCTGCTGTTGGCATTCGGCGTTGTGTACTACATCGTGCTAAGCACAAAGCTCGCGGTGGGAATGGTGCTCTTCGTCGCGCTGGTTATGCTTGCGATCCACGGACTGGCGAGGCTGCCGTTCCCGCTTTGGAAGACATGCTCGGCCTTGTTCGTGCTCGCCTGGATCGGCCAGTTCATCGGACATCACGTGGAAGGCAAACGCCCATCGTTCTTCAAGGATGTGCAATTTCTAATGATCGGACCGTTGTGGCTGTTGAGCTTTATCTACCGCAAGCTACACATCCGCTTTTGATGTTCGTTAATTGATGTTTAGGGTTCAGATCGTGTTCAGCCCGCAACGGCGAGCCTGAGCACGCGGGAAAAATTCTGCGCAAGCAGAGAGTTAAGAAGAGGAATCACTCATGTTTCATACCAAGCGAATTGCAGCGTCGGCTTTGATCGTGCTCGCGATGTACGGCTGCACGACCGTGAATCCCTACACGCGGGAGCAACAAACCAGCAAAGCAGCCAAGGGCGCTGGCATCGGCGCTGCTGCTGGCGCAGTGGCCGGGTTGCTCACCAAAGGCGACAAACTGCAGAACGCACTTATCGGCGCGGGAGTGGGCGCGCTGGCGGGCGGTGGCGTCGGCTACTACATGGACGTGCAGGAAGCCAAACTTCGTCAGCGGCTCGAGGGCACCGGCGTAAGCGTCACGCGCGTAGGAGACAACATCACCCTCAACATGCCGAGCAGCATCACATTCGCTTTGAACAGCTCGGATCTCAACTCCCAGTTCTACAGCGCACTGGATGGGGTCGCGATGGTGCTGAAGGAATACGACAAGACGGTCATCGAGGTGGCAGGTCACACCGACAGCAGCGGGAGCGATCAGTACAACCAAGCGCTCTCAGAGCGCCGTGCTCAAGCGGTGGCTAGCTATCTCGCCAGTCATGGGGTTAAGCAACAGCGATTGATGACGGTGGGGGCGGGTGAATCCCATCCGATCGCATCGAACGATACCGAGCAAGGTCGTGCGGCCAATCGTCGCGTCGAGTTGACCATCGTGCCGATCACGAAGTAGCGCCAGTCTTCCCATGAAAATAAAAAGGCCGGCGAATGCCGGCCTTTTTTTCAGTCAGCTCGAGAAGCTTATGCGGTGGCTTCTTCGGGCTCGGCGATCAGGCCACGAAGCTTCTTGATCGCGTTCGCCTCGATCTGGCGGATACGTTCTGCGGAGACGCCATAGCGATCTGCGAGTTCGTGCAGCGTTGCCTTTTCCTCGCCCATCCACCGGCTTTGCAAAATGTGTCGGCTGCGATCATCGAGCGTCTCCAGCGCTTGCGAGAGGCGCTCGGCGGTGTCTTCGTCCCACTGCTCGCGTTCCACGGCCACCGACGGATCAGCTTCGGGGTGGGGCAAGTAGGACGAAGGCGAATACACGTTGTCCTCCTCATCCGCATCCGGCGCCGGATCGAACGACAGGTCGCGTGAGCTCAAACGCTGCTCCATGTCCGTAACTTCAGCAGGGGTCACGCCCAGATCGCTTGCGATGGCTAGTGTCTCGCTCTCGGTCAGCCACCCAAGGTTTTTCTTAAAGCGGCGCAGATTGAAGAACAACTTGCGCTGTGCTTTGGTCGTGGCGATTTTCACCAAGCGCCAGTTCCTCAGCACGTACTCGTGGATCTCGGCCCGAATCCAATGGACCGCGAACGAAACCAGTCGAACGCCTACGCTCGGATCGAAGCGTTTGACGGCCTTCATCAAGCCAACATTGCCTTCTTGGATCAAATCGCCGACGGGCAAGCCGTAGCCGCTGTAGCCGCGGGCGATATGCACGACGAATCGCAGATGAGAAAGCACGAGCTGACGCGCCGCTTCCAAATCACCCTCGTCTTTTAACCGGTGGGCGAGGGCGGATTCTTCCTCTCGGCTCAGCACCGGAATCCGAGACACGCGCTCGACATATGCATCCAGACTGCCGACAGGTCCCGCTAGGACCAAATCGGTCGCCGGACGGACGAGAGCAGTGGATACGTTAGTCATAAGACTCCTCCCAAATCAGGGGTCAAATATTAGCAATCAGGCGATTAGAGTGCTAACGGAGCGGTTAGTTCACTCCCAAGCTGCCGGCTTTGCCTTACGCCAGGAGCGGCGTAACTCATTGATTTAATGCGCAGATTGGCGCGAGGTTCCGTTCGGACGCAAGTCTATATGAGGATGTCTTAACGAGGTTCAATGCGGCGCAGATGCGTGCTTGCGGACACGTACGAGCCAAGCCATCCCAGGGCTGCAGCGGCGAGGATCAGAATCGCGGTTGATCGCAGATCTAAGCCCGCCAGGCTGAAGCTGCTGCCATACAGTCCCGCCAAGCGTTCCAAGGGGGGACGCAGTATGGCCACGCCGATCGCAGCGACGACCCAAGCGATGAGCCCCCCGCCCAACCCATACCAAATCCCGTTGTACAGAAACGGTCGGCGAACGAATGCGTCGGTGCCGCCGACCAGCTTGGTGATCTCGATTTCGTCACGGCGGTTTTGGATGTCCAAGCGGATCGTGTTGCCAACGATCACAAGCACACCGAGGGCCAGCACTCCCGCAACCAACCACAGGCCGCGCTGGGCGGACTGCAAGATCGCCTGCAGACGCTCCACCCACGCAGTGTCCAGCTGCACGACGTCGACCGAGGGCATGGTGCGCAGGTCAGCCGCGAGCGCATTGAGCTGCTCAGGAGTGGCGGCATCCGCTCGCGGGCGAACGACCAAGGAATGAGGCAGCGGGTTTTCGTTTAGCGCGTCGATCGCGGTGCCGAGACCCGATTGGTGTCGGAATTCCTTTAGACCCTCATCGGCCGAGACGAACTCCACTGCTTCCACATCGCGGCGCTGCTTCACCTTTTCCGCCGTTCGTTGCGCGTCGTCCACCGAGGTGGGGCGCTTGAAGAACACGGTGAGCTCGACGCTGCGATTCCAATTGCCAGTGGCCATTTGCGCATTGGTCACCAACATATGCAGCCCCGCAGGCAGCGCCAACGCCACTCCGATGACGAGCATCGTGAACGCGGTGGCCAACTTCTGTTGCGAGAGGCGACCGAGCGATCCCACTGCCGTTTGCGCATGTCGCATTAGCCAGGCGCTCACGGACGAATCTCCTCATTGCGTGCGAGTAGCTCGCGCGGATCGAGCGGTACTTCGCGGTGTGATTCATCGCTTGCAACGATACGACCTCCCTCGAGGCGAACCCGGCGTACCGGAAAGTGCTCGAGCAGGTACAAGTCGTGGCTTGCGATTAACACGGTGACGCCGACTTCATTGAAGCGGCGGAAAATGTTCATGACCTCGATCGACAAGTCCGGATCGAGATTACCCGTCGGCTCATCCGCAATCAGGATCGCGGGCTTACTGACGACCGCACGTGCGATGCCGACGCGTTGTTGCTCGCCTGTCGAGAGCTCCAGCGGCACACTTTGTTCGCGACCGAGCAACCCGACTTGATCCAGTGCGGCGCGCACTCGCTTGCCAATTTCCTTCTGACCCACGCCCGCAATGATGAGCGGCAGCGCGACGTTGTCGAAGATAGTCCGATCCAGGAGCAGCTTGTGATCTTGGAACACCACGCCGATGCGTTGACGAAACTGCGGAATCTTGCGGCGTCGAATCGCATTCACGTTCTGACCGTTCACGATCAGTTGACCGCGGCTTGGCCGCTCGATCAGCGTGATGAGCTTCAGCAGGCTGGATTTGCCCGCGCCGGAATGACCGGTGAGAAACACGATCTCGCCGCTCTCAATGTTGAGAGACAGATCGGTCAGCGCTTCGCGCCCATTTGGATAGCGTTTGTAGACGTGCTCGAAGCGAATCATTTAGTTCTTGGCGATAGCCCTGTGAGCCGATCAGTCGCGTTTGAGCAGCGCGTCGACGAAAGCTTCTGGATCGAATTGAGTAAGATCCTCGAGCCCTTCGCCGATGCCGATGAAGCGTAGCGGAATGCGCAACTCGCTTGCGAGTGCAAACACGATGCCGCCTTTGGCAGTGCCGTCGAGTTTAGTGAGCACGACGCCGGTTACTCCCAGCGCTTCATTGAACAGGCGCGCTTGCTGGAGTGCATTCTGACCTTGTGAGGCGTCCAACACGAGCAGAATCTCGCGCGGTGCAGTTGCGTCGACGCGAGCAATGACGCGCTTCACTTTCTTCAGCTCATCCATCAAGTTCGACTGCGTGTGGAGCCGGCCCGCCGTGTCTACGAGCAATACGTCGATGCCACGCGCCTTTGCTGCCTGCATTGCATCGAATGCGACTGCTGCGGGATCTGCACCCGTCGCCTGCGCAATGACGCTGACCTCGTTGCGCTGCCCCCAGATCTGCAGCTGTTCCACCGCAGCCGCGCGAAATGTGTCGCCCGCCGCCAGCATCACCTTATATCCAGCATCCTTGAGTTCGCGCGCCAGCTTGCCGATTGTCGTGGTCTTGCCCGCGCCGTTCACGCCGACGACCAAGATCGAAAACGGCGTGACGCTTTCATCGATCTCGAGCGGCTTTGCGGCCGGAGTGAGGGTCTCGAGCAGCGAAGCGCGCAGCGCACTCAGCAGCGCCTCCAAGTCGCCGAGTTCCTTGCGTGCAACCTTCTTGCGCAGGCCATCTAAAATACGTTCAGTGGTTTCGACGCCGACGTCAGCCGTCAGCAGACGTGTCTCTAATTCGTCCAGCACCGCGTCGTCGATGCGTCCTGTCGGCAGCAGATTCGCGAGGTCGTACGTGAGCCAGGAATCGCCGCGATTGAGCTTCTGCCGTAAGCGGCTCAACAACCCTTGCTTCGGCGGTTGCGTGGCGCTCGATTCATCAGGTGCGGGAGCTGGCGCGGTGGATTTGCGTTTGAATCCAAACATCGGCGGAGGATCGGTGCGGTCGGGCGGGCGATTCTACCGCTATGATGCCGTGCATGAGTCGCTCCGTGCATAAATCCGGCACCGCGCCAGGCAATCGCCTTCCGCATCGCGTGCGCATCGTCGGTGGACGCTGGCGCGGTCGGAAGCTCGAGTTTCCTGCCATCGATGCGATTCGACCCTCGCCCGATCGCGTCCGCGAAACGTTGTTCAACTGGCTGCAACATGAAATCGTGGGCACGCGTTGTCTGGATCTCTTCGCCGGCAGCGGTGCACTTGGATTCGAGGCGCTATCGCGCGGTGCTGCGCACGTGACCTTTGTCGATCGCGAGCCGCGTATCGGACGCTATCTGCGCGAGACGTTGCAGCGTTTGCAATGCATGGATGCAGCTGTCGTCGTCGCAGATGCGCTAAGTTATTTGAACGGTCAGCGGGAAGGCTGGGACATAGTGTTTTTGGATCCGCCCTTCGCGTCAGACTTGCTGAAGAAGAGCGTCGCACTATTGCAGACGGGTTGGCTGAAGCCAAACGCGTGGGTGTATATCGAGTGCGATAGCACCAACGCATTGTCGCTGCCGCCGCATTGGTCCTTGCATAGAAGCAGCCGCGCAGGACAGGTGGGCTATCATTTGATCCGCGTTACAGCAGACGCTGCAAGCCACGTGATCTCGAGGAATTTATGACTGGCGCGATGTATCCCGGCACGTTCGATCCGCTGACCAACGGCCATCATGATCTAGTGCGTCGCGCGGCGGCGATATTCAAGCGAGTCGTGGTAGCTGTGGCTGCGAATCCAAACAAAGCGCCGCTATTTACGCTGGAGGAGCGCGTCGAACTCGCCAAGGAGGTCTTGAAGGACATTCCGAGTGTCGAGATCACTGGCTACACGGGGCTCACCGTGGAGTTCGCACGTCAGAACAATCTGCATGTTGTGGTCCGAGGACTACGCGCAGTTTCGGACTTCGAATTCGAATTTCAACTCGCCACCATGAGCCGGCACCTTTCCGATCAAGTCGACTACGTCTTCTTAACTCCTGCTGCACAGTTCAACTTCATCTCATCAACGATGGTTCGCGAGATCGCGAGCTTAGGCGGTGATGTAGGGCAGTTCGTGCATCCCGCCGTGAAAGCGGCATTGCAGAAGGCGTGGGCTCGCCGTCGCACTTCCTGAGTTCTGTCCATGTTTTCATTCGCACGTAAGCGCGCATGCTTCGCGCTGCTCTGGATTTTCGTTCTCCCAGCAATCGGCGTTGCACAGCCGACGAAGCCTCCGCAGGCTGCAATAGCGAGTGCACATCCGCTCGCCACCGAAGCCGGACTGGAAATTCTCAAGCAAGGCGGCAATGCCTTCGATGCTGCCGTGGCAGTCAGCGCTGCGTTAGCTGTTGTCGAGCCAAGTAGTTCGGGTTTGGGCGGCGGTGCATTTTGGCTGCTGCATCGAGCGTCGGATAACTACGATGTGATGGTCGATGCGCGGGAAGTTGCTCCGCTTGCGGCGACCCACGACATGTTTCTGGATGAGCAAGGCAACGTGGTCAAAGGACGCTCGAGAGATACCGCGTTGGCCGCGGGAATTCCCGGTGAGCCGGCCGGCTTCGCGCATCTCGCACAGCGCTATGGGAAGTTGCCGCTCAAGACGAGCTTGCAGCCAGCGATCCGTCTAGCTCGCGAAGGATTCCCTCTGAATGAGCGCCTGCGTGGCGGCATCAAAGCGAAGCGAGACAAATTCCGCAATGGCCCTGCCGCAGCCGTGTTCTTGAGAAAAGGCGAAGTACCCGATGTCGGTACCATCATCAAACAGCCGGAGCTCGCCCGAACCTTGCAAGCACTTGCGGACAAAGGAGCTGAGGGCTTCTACACAGGTGCAGTGGCGCATCGAATGGTCGAAGGCGTGAAAAAGCTCGGCGGCATCTGGTCACTGGAAGATTTCCGCAAATATGAAGTGAAAGAGCGTGTGCCACTGAAGGGCGAATATCGAGGCGCGCACATCACCACCGTGCCGCCACCGTCCTCAGGTGGCATTGGTCTCATCGATGCACTCAATATTTTGTCGGGATTCGATCTCGATGAACTCGACAGTGCCACGCGCAAGCATCTCATCGTCGAAGCGATGCGCCGCGTCCATCGCGATCGCGCCGAGTATCTTGGCGATCCCGATTTTGTTTCGGTTCCTGTCGAAAGGTTGATCAGCCCCTTCTATGCGGACGGCCAGCGCGTTTCGATTCGATTGGATCGCGCCACGCCGAGCGACGCGTTGCCCGGAATTCAACCGGCGCCTGCAGGTCCGCAGACAACGCACTTCTCCATTCTCGACACAGAGGGCAATCGTGTTGCGGGCACCATGTCGATCAACTTCTTCTTCGGCTCGGGACTGATGGTGCCGGGGACGGGCGTGATGTTGAACAACGAAATGGATGACTTCGTGGCAAAGCCGGGAGTGCCGAATGGATTTCGATTGGTAGGTGCCGAGGCGGATTCAATTGCGCCAGGTAAGCGACCGCTCTCGAGCATGACACCGACATTCGTCGAGAAGTCGGATGGACTCATGATCCTCGGCACGCCGGGCGGCAGCTACATCATGGGCATGGTGTTGCTGGCGACGATCGACTGGGTTGACGGTATGCCGCCCGAGGAAGTGATTCGTAAACCGCGCTTCCATCATCAATATGAGCCGGACGTTCTTTCGTTCGAGCCCGGTGCATTCACAGAAGAAGAGCAAGCGACGCTGCAGCGCTTCGGGCACAAACTTCGGCAGTCGGCACAGCCGGGCAACATGCAAATGGTCACGTGGGACTACACGACGGGCAAAGTCCAAGCGTTGTCCGATCCGCGCGGTGTAGGTGTGGGAGTGGTGTACTAGCCGTTAGGCCGCTCAAGTCTCCTGCCTCCCGCGGCATTAGCACGTCCCTGTGCGGCACGTGCTTCCGCTTGAAGAGACAGCAACTTCGCTGGCCGACAACCGCCAACTGCAAACTCTGACGATCTCATCTTTGACAGTTCGGGCAAAAGTACGTCGATCGCTGTCCTTGCGTGAAATGGCGAATCGGTGTGCGGCATTTGCGGCACGGATCGCCTGAGCGCTCATACACAAATAGCTTTTGTCTGAAGTAGCCCGGCATGCCTTGCGGATTGATGTAGTCGCGTAAGGTCGTGCCGCCGACTTGGATGGCCTCGGCGAGTACCGCCTTCACGGCCTTCACGAGCGCTTCGAATTCGGCTGCTTTGAGCCGTCCTGATGCACGCTTCGGCCGAACTCCAGCGCGAAACAGAGCTTCGCTTGCATAGATGTTGCCGACGCCAACAACGACTTGGCTGTTCATCAGCAGCTGTTTGATGGCAACGCGCCGGCCTTTCGCAGCCTTCTGCAAGTACGCGGCGTCGAATTCGTCGGACAACGGCTCGGGAGCGAGCGACTTGAGCAGGGAGTGATCGAGCGGATCATCGTCGACCCACAACACACAGCCGAAGCGGCGTGGATCGTTGAAGCGGATGCACGTGCCGTTGGTCATCAGGATGTCGACGTGGTCGTGAGCGATTGGTTCTGTCGCCTGCGTGAGTACGCGCAGGCTGCCCGACATACCCAGGTGCACGATCAGGCAGCCTTGCTCCAGGTCGATGAGCAAATATTTGCCGCGTCGACGCACATCTCGCACTCGTTGGCCGCGAGCGCGCTGGTTCAAATGCTTCGGCACTCGCCACCGCAGTCGCGGTTCACGCACGAGCACGTCTGCGATCGTTTGCCCTACAAGTGCGGGCGCAATCCCACGGCGGGTCGTTTCGACTTCGGGCAGTTCGGGCATGTGAGATCGATTCCAGAATCGTGTGCATTGAATAACGTGAGATCGGCTTCACAGTATGGCCCGTGCAGACGTCACAACCTTGATCCGAAAAGGCCAGAGCAGGGAATGGCTCATTTGTCTGCCTAGAGACGCTTCGCTATAGTCCCGCAGCCTTTTGATCCTCAGAGTTAACCGTAGGTCCTGCATCCGTGAATCTCGACTTCTTGTATGGCATTTTGAATCTCAACTTCTGGGGTTACGTACTCGCCGCGTTCTTGATGGTGCAGTTCACCTTCATGGCGGTAACCCTGTACCTGCATCGTGACGCGACGCATCGCAGTCTCGATCTACATCCCGCACTGCGTCATATTTTTCGTTTCTGGCTGTGGATGAGCTCCGGCATCGTCACCCGCGAATGGGTGGCCGTGCATCGCAAGCACCATGCCCGCTGCGAAACGCCGGACGATCCGCACAGCCCTGTCATCTTCGGCATCAAGAAGGTTCTGCTGGAAGGCGCCGAGCTCTATCAAGCTGTGGCTCGCGATCCGGAGCTGCAAGAGAAGTACGGCCGCGGCACCCCGAATGACTTCATGGAGCGCCAGGTCTACGGGCGCTATCGCAACTTTGGGATCCTGCTGATGGTGCTGACGGATCTATTCCTGTTCGGTGTCCCCGGCATCATCATCATCGCGGTGCAGATGCTCGCGATTCCGGTGATGGCGGCGGGCGTCATCAACGGGCTCGGTCATTGGACCGGCTACCGCAATTTCGAGTGCCCGGATGCCGCGCGCAATATCGTTCCGTGGGGCGTGATCGTGGCGGGCGAGGAGTTGCACAACAATCACCATGCGTTCCCGAGCTCGGCCAAGTTCTCGATCCAGCCGTGGGAATTCGATATCGGTTGGGCCTACATCAAGGTTCTGAGTGTGTTTGGTCTGGCGCGCGTGATTCGCGTTGCGCCGGAGCCGGCGAAGGTCGCGCCTCGCAAGCACATCGATCTCGAGACGGTGCGTGCGGTGATCGTGAACCGTATGCACGTACTGCGGGCCTATACGAGCCACGTCACGATCCCGGTCTTCCGCAACGAATTGCGCGAAGCGGGCGGCAACCTGAGCCGCCGCGTGAAGAAGCTGCTGGTGCGCGAGCCGGTGCTGCTCGATCATCAAGCCAAGTCGACCCTGCACGAAGTGCTCGCGTCGAATCACACGCTGAAAACGGTTCACGAATTCCGCGAGCGCCTGCGCGTGCTTTGGAATGGCTCGAACATGAGCAACGAATCCTTGTTGCAACACTTGAAGGATTGGATTGCACAGGCCGAAGCCAGCGGCATCAAAGGGCTGCAGGATTTCGCCGCAACGCTGCGCAGCTACTCGTTACAGCCGGCATGAAGATGATCGGCTGTTGACGGTTGACCGTTGGCAGTAAGAGATTGAGAAAGGCGCCGCGAGGCGCCTTTCTCGTTTTCGGCCTCGAACAGAGTCGATCAGGAAGACGGCGCCCTGCCCCATAAAAAAAGCCCGCCAATGGCGGGCTTTTTGTTTCTTGCCGTCAACTCTCAAAGGTCAACGGCTAACTCATCGGCTTACTTGATCTTCGCTTCCTTGTAGGTCACGTGCTTACGGACCTTGGGATCGAATTTCTTCACTTCCATCTTGTCCGGATGGAGGCGCTTGTTCTTGGTGGTCGTGTAGTAGTGACCGGTGCCGGCGGAAGAGACGAGTTTGATTTTCTCGCGCATGGCTTAGCTCCTTAGACTTCCACGCCTTGGGCGCGCAGTTTGGCAACGACGGACTCGATGCCGTTCTTCTCGATGGTGCGCAGGCCACGGGTCGAGATGCGCAGGCTGACGAAGCGACGCTCGCTTTCGAGCCAGAAGCGCTGGACGTGCAGATTGGGCAGAAAACGGCGACGACGCTTGTTGTTAGCGTGCGAAACGCGGTTGCCGGTCATCGGCCGCTTGCCGGTGATCTGACAGACTCGGGACATGGCGGATTTCCTTCAAGATTCGCCACCGTCCCAGACGGGCAGGGTGGCCCAAAAAACGAGTCGCGCTTTATACCAGCGCGGGCGGCGCAACGGAAGGGGTTGGTGCTCGATTCAACCTGCAAAGCAGGGCCGGGGCTCCGGGATATTACCGTCAACTCTCAAGGGTCAACGGCCGCATTCTGACCTTGAGGGCAAGAGGACTCAAAGCAGCCCCCGTTCCGCGAACGATTCGCAAACCCCATCGCCGATCACCAGATGATCCAGGACGCGGATGTCGACCAGCCCCAGGGCTTCCTTCAGTCGGCGGGTGATCAGCTCATCCGCCTGGCTAGGCTCAGCGACACCGCTGGGATGATTGTGGGCGAGGATGACGGCGGCCGCGTTCTTGGCCAGCGCACGCTTAACCACTTCTCTCGGATGCACCGAAGCTCCGTCGATCGTGCCGCGAAAAAGCTCCTCGAATGCCAGCACTCGATGCCGGTTGTCGAGGAATACGCAGCAAAACACTTCGTGCGGCAGGTCGCGCAGCTGCATGCGGAGGAATTCCCGGGTCGCGCGCGGATTTGCGAGTGCCGAGCCCGTCATCATCAGCTCGCGATAGTGACGCCGCGCGAGTTCGACGGCCGCCTGGAGGGCAACGTACCTGGCAGGTCCGAGCCCGTGGGCCTGGCAGACTCGATCACGATCGGCGGTGAGAAGACCGCGCAGCGAACCGAAATCGGCGAGCAGGTTCCGCGCGATATCCACTGCACTTAAGCCCCGCGTGCCGGTTCGTAGAAGAATTGCGAGCAGTTCCGCCTCGCTCAACGCTTGCGCGCCACATTGCAAAAGCTTCTCGCGCGGGCGCTCGCCCTCAGGCCAATCCCGAATCGTCATTACTTAACTCCCTTTAACGCTTGGCATTCTGACGGCTGCACGAGCGTTCAAAGTGCTGAATTCGCGTGACTTTGGCGCGAAATGGACCGCCTGAAGTTGCGGCGTCCATGCCCCGCCGGAATGCCGGTATGCCGAGATGGTTTGCTGCCGTTTCAAACGGTGGAGATAATCCCGCGCATGAATTTCGAGCCCCGCAAAATCCTGCTTGGCGTCACAGGTGGAATCGCCGCCTATAAGAGCCCGGATGTGGTGCGCCGTTTGCAGGATGAAGGCGCCGACGTTCAGGTCGTCATGACCGACGGGGCTCAGCAATTCGTTACCCCACTCACGTTTCAAGCCGTATCGGGTCATCCCGTGCGCACCGGCTTGTGGGATGAAACGGCCGAAGCCGCGATGGGACACATCGAACTGGCGCGATGGGCAGATGAAGTGGTCATTGCGCCTGCGAGCGCGGACTTCATCGCACGGTTGGCGCATGGTTTGGCGAACGATTTGCTCACGACGCTTTGCCTCGCCACGACGGCTCCTATCACCCTCGCGCCCGCCATGAATCGCGTGATGTGGGCGAATCCTGCGACTCAGGCAAATATCCGCGTTTTGAAGGATCGCGGCGTGCGCGTCCTAGGGCCCGCGAGCGGCGAGCAAGCGTGCGGCGAAGTGGGCGTGGGCCGCATGCTCGAGCCAGAACAAATTGCTGCAGAAGTTTTCATCCCGAGAGGGATCCCCGGCGTACTGCAGGGCCTCAAGGTCGTGGTCACTGCGGGACCGACGCGCGAACGCATCGATCCGGTGCGGTTCATCAGCAACCGCAGTTCAGGGAAGATGGGTTACGCGGTGGCGGATGCAGCGCGGGAAGCTGGCGCCGAAGTGGTTCTCGTCAGTGGCCCAGTACAAATTTGTTCGCCCGTGGGCGTCGAACGCATCGATGTCGAAAGCGCCGAGCAGATGCTGCAAGCCGTTCAGCAGCAAGTTGCAGATGCCGACATTTTCATCGCCGCAGCCGCTGTTTCTGACTATCGATGCGGTCAAGTCGCAGGCGAGAAAATCAAAAAGACCAGCGACACGATGACGCTGTCATTGGCGCGTGCGCCTGACGTGCTGGCGACGGTCTCACGCGGCAGCAAGCGGCCGTTCTTGGTGGGATTCGCGGCGGAAACCGAAAACGTCGAACGCAATGCGCTCGCGAAACTCACCGGCAAAAACTTGGACATGATTGCCGCCAACAAAGTGGGCGAGGGAATTGGCTTCGATAAAGACGACAACGCGTTGACCGTGTACTGGAGCGACGGCAAACGAGAGTTGTCGCTGACCAGCAAGGCTGCCTTAGCGCGGCAACTGATCGCGCTGATCGCAGAACGCTATCATCTGCACGCCGCTACCGCCGTTCCCAAGGCCGTTCATGCCACCTGAAACCGTTCGATCCAGCTTGCGCAGACTGCAGGTCAAGATTCTCGATTCGCGTATCGGCAAGGAATTTCCCCTTCCGCAGCATGCCACTGCCGGCTCGGCAGGCGTCGATCTGCGGGCATGTGTCGAAGGGCCTTTGGAACTGCGCCCCGGCGATACGCAGTTGATCCCCACCGGCATTGCAATTCATCTCGAAGATGCAGGGTACGCCGCACTGGTGTTGCCGCGATCGGGTTTGGGCCACAAGCACGGCATCGTTCTCGGGAATCTGGTCGGACTGATCGATTCAGACTACCAAGGACAGGTGATGGTCTCGTGCTGGAATCGAGGCCAAACGACATTCACGATTCAGCCGGGTGAGCGCATCGCGCAACTCGTCGTGGTGCCCGTCGCGCAAGTGCAATTCGAAGTCGTCGATGAGTTCGTCGCGTCGGAACGCGGCGCGGGCGGGTTTGGGAGTTCCGGTCGAAGCTAGCGGCCACGCGGCGCGGTCGTTGCGATCGCGCGGTTACCGCAGTTTCTATTTGAGCCCCTTCAATTCCTTGAAGCGCGAGATCTGCGCCTGGAATGAGCTCTTGATCTCGGCTTGTTCCGCGCGATTCTTCTTCAGCATATCCTGGTAGGTGCGCACGCTGTTTACCGTGTTCACCATTTCCTCTGCCAAGTGATCGGGCAGTGCAGGCGCATTTGGATTGTCGCTATACGGTTTGAAGCGAGCGATCTGGGCCTGAAGACGGCTCTGACGATCGCGCAGATTCGCGATATTCGTTTCCGTCACTTTGTACTGAGAAACGAGCAGATCCAACCGCTCATCGCGCAACCGCTCGATATCGGCTACCGATTGATATGTGTCGATGAGCATGCGATCGCGCTGCTCGCGCTCTTCACGCTCCTGCTGCTGTTTGCGTTCGGCTGCTTCTCGTTGCTCGCGCGCAGCGCGTGAGGTTTCGCCTTCGATCACGCGAACCGTCATGCCGCGCTGATTTAGCACTTCCGTGTCTAACCCCACGCATTCGGGGGGCATGCTGTCGCCATAGCGGGTTTGTCCGTTGCGATCCTTGCAGCGGTAGAACGTTTCCTGGCTGCTTTGGGCAGCGAACGTGCTCATGCACGGAAGTAGTGCGAGTGCGCCCACCCAGAGCAAACGGGCGCGAGAGATGAAGTGCGGGCTACTCATGAGCGTGCCGTATTGTGCCGTAGCTCATTGTGAGGTCAACCGACCGCAGCCTTTCCGGCGATGCCGTACTCGCGCCGATAGCGCTTCATGGCCTCCAACTGTGACGCGTTTCCGCTCGCGGCCAAGTATTCAATCAGGTGTTCGAGCTTCAGGATGCTTGCCACAGGCAGCTTCAATTCCTGCTCTACTTCCTGAACGGCCGACAGGACGCCTTGCCCACGTTCCTGCCGATCCAGCGCCAAGATGACACCAGCGGGTTCTGCGCCTGCCGCACGGATGATCTCGATCGACTCGCGAATCGCGGTGCCTGCGGTGATCACGTCATCAATGATCAGTACCCGACCTTTAAGCGGCGTTCCCACGATCGTTCCGCCCTCGCCGTGATCTTTCGCTTCTTTGCGGTTGAACGCCCAAGGCACGTCCCGCCCGTGGTGCTCGGCTAGCGCAACCGCGGTTGCTGACACGAGTGGGATGCCCTTGTAGGCCGGGCCGAACAACACATCGAATTGGATCTTCGCGTTCTGAACCGTCTCTGCATAAAAGCGGCCCAGACCTGCGAGCGCGCGGCCGGTGTTGAACAACCCTGCATTAAAGAAGTAAGGGCTTACGCGACCGGACTTTAGTTTGAATTCGCCAAAACGCAGGACGCCGAGATCGAGGCAGAGATCGATGAAAGATGAGGACATGCTGGCTGAATGAAAAATTTGGAATCAGTCGTTGACGCGAAGATCGCATACTGGCGGCTGAGAGGGAAACTTCATTTACTTCTGAACGAATCCGCTCGACGCATAGAATGCGGCGGCCGGTTTCGGCGCCGGCTTCATTCTTTTCCTGGAGTTCATCTTGACCGGACAGCCCCCTCCGCCAATGACTGGATGGCGCGGACGCTTGCCATCATCCATACAGCCGTATACGGAGCGCGCTCCTTTAGCTGCGTTGTTTCTCGGTCTTTCCTCGGGTGCGCCGTACGCCATGATCGCCGCGACGCTGACGACACGGCTGGCGCAGGACGGAATCGAAAAGCGATCGATCACGGCGTTCTCTCTCACCTTCTTGGTCTACAACCTAAAGTGGCTTTGGGCTTGGGCGGTCGATGAAGTTCAATTGCCGCTGCTAGGGCGTCTTGGTCAGCGCGTCTCCTGGCTGCTGCTCACGGGAATTTGCGTCATGGCGGCCATCGTGAATCTCGCGATTGCGGATCCGACGGAAAGTTTGATGGCGACAGCGAGAGCCGCGATCTTGGTTGCGGTCGCGGGCGCCACCTTTGACGTTGTCATCGACGCCTATCGAATCGAGTGTCTCGAGCCACGGCAGCTCGGTATCGGATCGGGCATGAGCCAATATGGGTGGCGTATCGGATCGGTAGCTGCAGGTTCTTTGGCGTTGGTCATCTCTGCACGTATGGGATGGAACATTGCTTACAGTGCCTGCGCGCTATTCGCTCTGCCCGCGATGCTAGTCGGACTGATCTTGGGAGAACCGCCCAGGCACCGCGAACCCGCAAAGCTTAAAGGCGTCGCTGCGGTCTTCAAATCGAGCATCGATCCGCTGATCGAGTTCTTCAGGCGTCGAGGAGCTGTCCTCGTTCTGCTCTTCATCCTGCTACACAAAATAGGCGACACCCTTGGGCAGCTTTCGATTCGGCTCTTGGCCGATGACCTTGGATTCACCAACGATGAAATCGCGCTGTATGACGTGGGCTTTGGTTTTTGGGGTTACCTGGGCGGCATTTTTCTCGGCGGCATTTTGTATTCGTGGTTAGGCATGAAACGTTCGGTCCTGCTTAGCCTGTGGCTGATGGCCATATCCAATCTGAGCTTCGCGGGGCTTGCAGCGCTCGGTCACTCCAATTGGGCGATGGCGGCAGCGATGGCCTTTGAAAATACGGCGAGTGGCATCGGTGGTGTCACGGTCGTCGCGTATTTCTCGGCCCTGTGTGACCTGCGATACACGGCCGCCCAATATGCATTGATCTCCGCCGCGACAAGTGTCGTCGGACGAATTCTGACCGGCACGAGTGCTGGGGCTCTGATCGAGCGAATGGGATACGTGAACTTCTACTTATTCACGACCATTGTGGCGTTTCCTGGAATTATCTTGTTCTGGTTAATGATGCGTGCGGGACTGATCGACTCATCGGTAGGAAGTGCGGGAGAAGTTTCGACTTCGAGTTCAGCGTCGTGATCGAACGCGCTGACAACCGCATATGCACTCTCGCCGACCTCGCAGCCACTGGCGCGCGAGAGTTCAAGGTCGAACGTGCTCAATGGCCGCTATACGGATTTGTGGTGCGCAAAGGCGACGTGATTGCGGCTTACTTGAATCGATGTCCGCATGCGGGCCATCCGCTCAATTTGAGGACTGATAAATTTTTCACACCTGACGCGGCGCTGCTGATGTGTAACTCGCATGGTGCGCTGTTCGAGCCGCAGAGCGGACGCTGCGTGGCCGGGCCGTGCATCGGCAAATCGTTAGTGCGCATCCCTATCCGAGTGGAAGGCGACGAGGTCGTGCTGGACGTCAGCGAGGATGAACTGCAGCGTCTGTGAGCGCTACGCTCGAACCGTAACTCTTCAATAGAAATCGCGCGGTGACGGCCACTCTGAGTAGCCCGAAGCCTCGCTGCGATCTAGGCTCATGAGCGGATCTGTCCATGCCGCTGTGGCGCTCACCTCTCGCTCGGATTCGTAGTCCTCAGGTTCGACGTCGACCGAGCCCGTCCAATCTTCTGGAGCCTGGGTTTCTTCGAATTCTTGTTCTTCCCACGATTCAAGATCGAATTCTTCGATGGTGCCATCGAAGTG
Source organism: Pseudomonadota bacterium (assembly GCA_023391335.1). Classification (GTDB taxonomy): domain Bacteria; phylum Pseudomonadota; class Gammaproteobacteria; order Steroidobacterales; family Steroidobacteraceae; genus Steroidobacter. The sequence continues at coordinate 118,048 of JAEWBG010000010.1, forward strand.
TTGCACCTCGACGGTATTGTCGTCGCGATCGATTGCAACGATTTCAAACAACGCACCATTCGCGCGGCGGTACCACTGGCCGATGGTGGGGTTTGGCGACGGCATGGGCTCTCTCCATTCTTGTTACGAGCTACGTCCTTGCGAACCATTCATCCTTGTTCGTCGACAGACCTTTCGATCTCGTGGCTTTGTTTTAGTCCTGCACGTGCGATGTTGCAAGCCTCAAATTTTCCGCACAGCAGCAAGCGATTCAGTGAGCAACGCGCCGATATTCCAAGTCCCACACGCCGTGACCTAAGCGATGACCGCGACGCTCGAATCGTGTGAGCGGACGTTCGTCGCTTCGTGCTGCGTAACCGGTGGAGCCGGCGCTGTTCTCGAACGCGGGATGCACGTCGAGCACTTCGCGCATGTGAATTGCGTAAGGCTCCCAGTCCGTTGCAAGACGCAACGTGCCATCGACGCGCAATGCACGTGCAAGCAGATCCGCGAACGGCTGTTGAACGAGGCGTCGCTTGTGGTGGCGCTTTTTTGGCCACGGATCGGGAAAGAAGATGTGAATGAGATCGATCGAGCCAGCAGGGATTTGCTTGCCCAACACTTCCACAGCGTCGTGCATTGAGACGCGCACGTTGGTGAGTGCACCGAGTTCGATCTCGTGAAGCAAGCGACCGACGCCAGGCGGATGCACTTCGATTCCCAAGCAGTCGATATCAGGATGGCGCTGTGCAAATGCGAGCAGCGCTTCGCCCGCACCGAATCCGATCTCGATCATCCGCCGTGCGTGGCGCGAGAACACAGCATCGAGATCGAGCGACGCATCGCTGTATTCGATGCCGTACTTCGGCCAAAGTTGTTCGAGCGCACGCTGCTGAGCCGCAGTCGAGCGGCCGGCGCGAATCACGAAGCTCTTAACGCCGCGACGCGACACACCTTCCGCGGGTTTGTTCAATTGATCCTGCTCGTCGCTCATCGTGTCGCTGGTCGCCTGTTGAAGGGCGCGGATCATACCAGCGCGATCTCAACTAGGCGGGTTTGTGCGCGCGGAACTGCAGCCGAATCATGGTGACGTGTATTTGGCCTGAGGCATCTGCAGGAAATGACTGCAGGTAGTCTTCAGTGACTTCCTGAATGAACCGGGCCCGCTTCGATTCCGGCACGGGGGCGGTGTACGGATGCCACGCAGTGCGCACCCAGCCTTCGAAGGCGTTTCGATCTGCGTGAATCATGTCTTTGGGAATGAGTCGAAGTTCGTCGGTGCGCAGGCCAGCCCGCTCGAGCCAGACTTCATACTCGGACGGAGAATAGAAGCCATACGTCGATTCGAAGTTTTCGAAGCTCTTGTGCCACGAGTCTCGTCGCGCGACGCGCATGAAGCTATCGATCGCACCTTGACCGTTGCCTTGCCCGCCGCACTGAACGAGCACACGTCCAGAAGGCCGCAATGCTCGCGCGATTTGATCGACGACACGTGCTTGATCGCGAATCCAATGCAGCGTTGCGTTCGAGAAGATCGCAGTGAACTGCTCGTTGAAGCCGAGTTGGGCCGCATCGCGCTGTTCGAAAGAAAGATTCGGCGTGCCGCGGGCCAGATCCTTCGCGTGAGCGACCATGTCGGCAGACGAATCGATTCCGACGACGCTGCCATCCGGTACTTGCTGCGCAATTGCCGCGGTGATGCGGCCGTCGCCACAGCCGATGTCTAGCACACGATCGTCCGCTCGCAGTTCGAGCAAAGGCAGCAGTTCACGTGCCCAGCGCTCTTGGCCTGCGGAGTGTTTGGCGTAATCGCCCGCGTTCCATTTGTAGTTCATCGTGCCATCTTGCATGCGGCACCGGCGCGACGCCGTGGCAAGTGGTCACCGAGCCATCGCGATTTGCGATGCTGCTATGGCGACTGCAAATGCTCGAACAATAGACGAGCCGCTGGATGCAGGGATGTGCTCGATCGCAAGCACAAGAACTGTTGCCGTGTTGCCCACGCGTCCGCGAGCGGCACGACCGCTAACGCCAACGATTTGATGTAGGGCGTCGTTGCTGCTCGGGGGACGACGCTCACACCAAGACCTGCGGCGACCATCGCACATGCCGCATCGAAGCTCGTCACATGGATACGCCAATCGACTGATGTTCCGCCTTCGATCGCAGCTCGATTCAACAAGTGATGTAACGAGCTCTCGGCGTGCAAACCGACGAACGGCAGTTCGGCCACTTCAGCGAATGTCACGCTTGAACGCTTTGCGAGCGGATGTCCTGCTTGCAACGCCAGTACGAGCTCATCGCTACGGAATGGCGCAGTCTTCAACCCATCGATCACCGGCAGTTCGCTAACGATGCCGAAGTCCGCGGAGCCATCGGCCACTGCGGCGGCGATGTGCGAACTCACGTGCTCCTCAAGATGCACATGGATTTCTGGATGCTGCTTGGAGAACGACGCCAGCGCGCCCGGCAGGAATTCAACGATCGAGGAAATGTTCGCGAACACTCGAACATAGCCGCGTGCCCCTGACGCGTGGCGACGCATCTCGTCATCGATTTGCTGCGCTTGGCTAAGTAGACTTCGCGCACGCATCAATAGCGCGTGTCCGCCGGCCGTGAGTTCGACGCCCTTCGCGCCGCGCACCAGCAGCTCGACACCGAAGTTTTGTTCGAGTTCGGACAATCGTTTGCTAACGGCGGATGCGACCGTGTTGCACCGCTCCGCGGCACGCGCAATCGTTCCGGCCTCGGCGACGGCGACAAAGATTTGCAAATCTCGTATATCGAATTTCAAGGGAGGCTCGGGCTAACGGATGGCTGAGAGAACTTGTGTTGCCGCAGGGGCAGACGCTGCATAGAATCCTGCCGAATGCGGGTGTAGTTCAATGGTAGAACTGTAGCTTCCCAAGCTACTAACGTGGGTTCGATTCCCATCACCCGCTCCAAATTCACCGAGCTGAATTTGGAATTATCAAGCCGGCACATTGGACTCCTGTCGCAAGTGCCGGGAAGCAGCCGAGCGAAAAGCGTGGTTTTCACTCGCAGCTCGCCACCTTCGGCGGCGGGCACATCCATGTGCCTAGGGTTGCCGCTATCGCGCTGCCGAGCAGCCAAGGGCTGCCCAACTTCGTTCCCGACGAAGTCGTCGATTCCCATCACCCGCTCCAAATTCACCGAGCTGAATTTGGAATTATCAAGCCGGCACATTGGACTCCTGTCGCAAGTGCCGGGAAGCAGCCGAGCGAAAAGCGTGGTTTTCACTCGGCGCTCGCCACCTTCGGCGGCGGGTACGTCCCTGTACCTCAAGTTTGGCGCTGTCGTGCTGTGGCGTTGCTCACTCCAACCCTTCCGTTCGCCCTGAGCTTGTCGAAGGGTTTGATGCTCGCTCGCCACCTTCGGCGGCAGGTACGGTGATGCACATGCAATGCGGCGAGAGGGTTCGGTGCCAGGCAGACTCGCCAGCGACATGACACCCGAACGCGCTTGAGGAGCCGCTAAAGCAGCAGCGCCTTCGCCAAGGCCGCGCCACCAAGCGTGATCGCTCCCAAAGAACAGACGGCGATGCGAAACGACGTCGGTGGGGTGCCGCCCTGGCGTTCCGACTGCCAAATTGCCAGTCCAATGAGAAAAGTGACCGCTGCAAGGGCGAAAACGGGCAGCATTAGGAATCCCCAAACCATGCACGTGTCGCCGTGGCATAGGACTGCCGCAAAGAAAAGCAAACCCAGAATTAAAAAGCAGAACACTGCGAGCCCAGTGATTACCTTCATGTACTCTCTCCTTGAGAACGGCGGGTATTGGAAGTCATAAATCGGTGAGTCGTGAATCGAATTTCTCAGCAGAGCAGCCAAAAACGCTCTGTTACTTCATGATGCAATTTCACAGAGTCCTCCTTGCAAGCTTGCTGATGTTGGTCGCGGCGTCCGCACACGCGAAGCTGGCGGCGAATCCAACGCGGGAAACGCACATCGATGGGAATTGGAAGCTCAACGCTGCGCTGAGCGATGACGCTGAAAAGATTCTGGCGGAGCGATTGAAGCGCGAGCGAGAGCGGATGATGCACATGATGCGCGAGATGGATCGTCGCAATCCGATGGGGCTCCCGCCGCCGGACGCTGCGAGGGATTTGCCGCCACCGAGTGACGATGCACGTGCACGAATGCGCAGACGTCGTGAAGAAGAGCAGCTTCTACAGCACAAGCTGCTTGCGATCTCGGATTGGCTAAAAATAAAACAAGGGCCGAGTGCGATCGAGTTCTCGAGCGCGGTGGATCAACGCCACTTGGAGCCAGGTACTCGCAGTCAGGTATCCATGCCGGAAGGCGAATTGGCGGATGCAGAAGTCGGTTGGCAAGGCGACACGCTCATCATCGCGCGCGAGACGCGCGAGGGCCCGGATGTGTTGGAAAGAATTCGCTGGCTGAAAGCAACCGATCAGCTCGAGTATCGCCTTGCAGTCAGCGGCGATAGCGAACTTGCGGGCATCAAGCTAAGGAGAATTTACGATCGCGTGGTTACGGCCGCGCCGCCGATGAATCCGCTGACGGGCCCGGTGAGGTGAGGGGACGGGACGTGGATCGGGGTTCGTGGGTCGGGAATCGGGAATCGGGAATCGGGAATCGGGAAAAAGAACATTGTCCTGGTTGGCTTCTCAGGAAAAGGGGGAACAGGAATAAGCAGCGTGGATCGTCGAACCGTGTCGCACATAGATGTGCCAATGCCGCGAGAGGCAGGACG